>NZ_JBANCG010000001.1:0-713974 GCF_037026715.1 Breoghania sp. JC706 | reverse complement strand
CAGGTGGAGGTTTATCTAGGATGTAACGAAAAAGCGCCGGCTCCGCTCCTGCGGGCCGGCGCTTTTTTGTTGATCCGTTGCGCGCCGGTCAGGCCCACCACTTCTCCGCCTTGAACGTGCCGGCGGCGTTCTCGATCGCCTGAGCGACCTGGAACAGAGTCTCCTCGCCGAACGGCTTGCCGATGAGCTGGAGGCCGAGCGGCAGGCCCTTGCCGTCGAGCCCCGCCGGCACGGAGATGCCCGGCAGACCGGCCATGTTCACCGTGACGGTGAAGATGTCGTTCAGGTACATGGAAACCGGATCGGTGATCTCCCCCGGCTCGAAGGCCGCATCCGGCGTCGTCGGCGTCAGGATGGCATCGACGCCCGCCTCGAAGGCGAGGTCGAAGTCGCGCTTGATCAGCGTGCGCACCTTCTGCGCCTTCAGGTAATAGGCGTCGTAGTAGCCGGCCGACAGCACGTAGGTGCCGATCATCACGCGGCGCTTGACCTCGGAGCCGAAGCCGGCCGCGCGTGTCTTCTCGTACATGTCGATGATGTCGTCGCCGGGCACGCGCAGGCCGTAGCGCACGCCGTCATAGCGCGCCAGGTTCGACGAGGCTTCCGCCGGCGCCACGATGTAGTAGGCCGGCAGCGCGTAGTGCGTGTGCGGCAGGGAAATATCGACGATCTCCGCACCTTCCGCCTTCAGCCAGTCGATGCCCTGCTGCCACAGCGTCTCGATCTCCGGCGCCATGCCGTCGACGCGGTATTCCTTCGGAATGCCGATCTTCAGGCCTTTGACCGGTCGGCCCACGGCCGCCGCATAGTCCGGCACCGGACGGTCGACGGAGGTGGTGTCCTTGGGATCGACCGAGGCCATCGACGTCAAAAGCATCGCCGCGTCCCTGACGGTGCGCGCGATCGGGCCTGCCTGATCGAGCGAGGAGGCGAAGGCCACCACGCCCCAGCGCGAGCAGCGACCATAGGTCGGCTTGATGCCGACGGTGCCGGTGAGCGCGGCCGGCTGGCGGATCGAGCCGCCGGTATCCGTCGCGGTCGCCCCGGCGCAGATGCGCGCGGCAACGGCGGCCGCCGAGCCGCCCGACGAGCCGCCGGGAACGAGCTTGGCATCGGAGCCGTTTGCCCGCCACGGGTTGACGACCGGGCCGTAATAGCTGGTCTCGTTCGACGAGCCCATGGCGAACTCGTCCATGTTGAGCTTGCCGAGCATGACCGCGCCGTCCGCCCACAGGTTCGCCGTGACCGTCGATTCGTAGCGCGGCTTGAAGCCGTCGAGAATGTGCGAGCAGGCCTGGGTGTGGATGCCCTCGGTGCCGAACAGATCCTTGATGCCGAGCGGAATGCCCTCCAGCGTCCCGCCCTCGCCGGCGGCGAGCTTCCTGTCGGAGGCGGCGGCCATCTCACGCGCCTTTTCAGGCACGGTGACGACATAGGCGTTGAGCGCGGAGGCCGCGTCGATCGCGGCGAGATAGGCGTCGGTCAGTTCCACCGCGGAGAAGTCCTTCTTCTCCAGCCCCTCGCGGGCTTCGGCAATCGTCAGGTCTGTCAGGTCGGTCATGGAAATATCTCGGGTCGGGCCAATGCGGCAAATATCGCGAAAGTGAATGTCGCGAAAGACTGGGAAGCGGCGATTACTCGACCACCTTCGGCACCATGAAGAAGTTGTCTTCGCTCATCGGCGCGTTGGCGACGATGTCGTCGGCGCGATCCCCGTCGGTGACCTCGTCGACGCGCTTGCGCATGGTCGTCTCCACCGCCGAGGTCATCGGCTCAATGCCGGAGACATCGACCTGGTCGAGCTGTTCGACGAACCCGAGGATGGCGTTCAGTTCGCCCTTCATCTTTTCGGCTTCGGCATCGGTGACGGCAATGCGCGCCAGCCGGGCAACGCGTTTCACCGTGGCGGTATCGACGGACATGGAAATGGATCCCGTTGGCTTGAGCGAACGACGTGTTGAACGAACGACGTGCTGAATGAACGCTTGGCGGCGTATAGCACCGCCCCTTGCGCCCGCGCAACGCCTGAGCCTTGCCCGCGCACCATCATCATCGCCCGCTCGCGCTTCTTGCCCCTCCCCGGTCCCGCTCTCCGCATCGTCACGACCCGGCCATAGCCTTCGCTCTCACCGGCGTCATTGTCCCGACTTCGCCGGGCAATGACGCCGGTGAGACTGCGGGATGGAAAGAAACCGAGGCACGATACGCCGCGCCCCGGCAAAATGCATTCCGAACGTCTGCCCCGCCTCAGGCGGAGAACGCCGTCCCGATCACCGGCACGGTCACTTTCGCCGCATCCGCCCCCATCGCCGTGGTGAATGTCTCGGCGGTCTGGTCGAGCCCGGGGAACGTGCCGTAGTGACACGGAATGATCGTCTGGAAATCGAAGAAGCGCGTGCAGGCCACGGCCGCTTCCTTGCCGCCCATCGTGTAGCGGTCGCCGATCGGCACGATGCCGATCTTGGGCGCGTGAAGCTCGTTGATCAGCCCCATGTCGGTGAAGGCGCAGGTGTCGCCCATGTGATAGAGCGTGCGCTCGCCCGGCGCGGAAATGACGAGACCGTGCGGGTTGCCGAGGTAGATGGCGCTCTCGCCGGAGGAATGGCAGGACGAGGAATGGTGCGCCATCGTCATCGCCACCGAGAATGGCCCGAGGTCGATCTTGCCGCCCGAATTCATCGGATTGACGTTCTCGATCCCCTGCTTGCCCGCCCAGCCGCAGATCTCCGCGTTGCCGGTCACCTGCGCTCCGGTCTTCTTCGCGATCGCCACCGTGTCGCCGATGTGATCGTCGTGGCCGTGGGTCAGCAGGATATGGGTGACGCCCTCAGCCACCCGGTCGACCGAGAGATCCTTCGGAAAGACCGGATTTCCGCTCAAAAACGGATCGATCAGGATGACGGCGTCCTTGATCTCGACGCGGAAGGCGGCGTGACCGTACCAGGTGATCTGCATGGATTTTCTCCCGTGAAAAACAAAACGGGCCGTGGCGCCGCAGGTCCTCCCCGCACGCCGCGCCCGAAGGAATGGCTCGGTGCGCGCGAAGTATAGGGCGTCTCCGCCAGCCCTCAAGCGCCGCGCCCGAGCCCCAGGTGTACATGCCGTAGCGTCATTTTCTTTGCGGTGCAGCGAGACGGGCGGTATGATGCGCCTGTTTTTCGTCCGCATTCCGTTTCACCAGAGCGTCCTTCGCTTGGGGAGGATCACGATGTTTCCCTTCTTCTGGCCGACCGAAGTGAAGTTTCCCGGCGCCGACGGAAATTACCAGATGATCTCGCCCACCAGCGGATGGTTCTCCACCACCGTCAACTACAAGGGCTCGCCGGTCATCGAACAGCGCATCGCCTCCGAGGTCGCGGGCGCCGGCCGCCAGCTCGGCATCATTACCGAGGCGGTGCTGGAACTTGCCGGAACCAGGAAGGGCGAGAAGATCGACCGACTGCGCGAGATGAACGCGCGCATCGCCGAAATCAAGCAACGCTCGCTGTCGCAGATGCGCCGCGAGGCCCGCGAAACGCTGGAGGCGCTGGCCGAACGCGACAAGGACGAAGCCCGCCGGGTGGCCGAGAACATCCTGCGCGATCTGGACTGAAGGCCATTATCGGCAGGCGGCAGCGCGGACACGCAGACGTGCCGGAGGAGGGCAACAGCATTGATCCGCCATCCTTTTGCGGGCAGAAAAGGACCCGTGACAGGCAATGCACAAATAAAGACGCCCGTACAAGGAAAGGCGCGCCCTGCCCCGACTGCCATCCCCCGCCCCAAATCTCCCCCTAACCGGCACATTTGCCCATCACAGACATCAACAAGCCCTGATACAGCATGAGTCTCCGTCTAAAACACGTCCGTAATCGTCTGGCCTCGCTGGCAACAACCGCCGGCCTGCGGCAGCCGAAATACATATTCGTTCACATCCCCAAGAATGGCGGAATGTCAATTCGCAAGGCACCGCAACTCGAAGGTAGGATCCTTCTTGCGAACCGGAAACACCTAAAAAGTGTCGCCTACGTGGACGCCGTGCGGGAGACCATGGACCGAGAGGGGCTCGCGCCCGGCTTCGAGCACGCCCGCCTGCGCGACATCTCTCGCGATGTGCGCAGAGCCAACACCGCGTTCGCCGTCATCCGCAATCCCTGGTCTCGGGTCGTCTCCCGTTTCCTGTTCAAGCAGCAGCAGCTTCCACTGGACGAACGGGAAGCAGCCTATTCGCTCGCCTGCTTCGAGGCGTTTCTGGAGGAACGGCATATCTGGGGCGGACGTGAGTACTATTGGCACCGCGCCATTCACGGCTGGTATCCGCAGGTCGATTATCTCATAGACGAAAGCGGCGCGCTCGCGGTCGACATTCTGAGGCAAGAGGATCTGTCCGGTGAAGCCCGCCGCTATTTCGGCCTTGAGGAGGAAATCCGCAGAAGAAACATTTCCGAAGGTCCGCGAAAAGACTACAAGGCCTACTATACCGAGCGGACGATTCAGATCGTTGCTGACTGGTACGCGACGGACATCGAAACGTTCGGCTTCGATTTCGATACCCCGGCGACGAAGAACACCTACTTCTCGAACTGACGGTTCCCTCCGCCCATGGCCGCCGATCCCACCCTGTCCCTCGAGGACTTCGTCGCAGCCCTGCCGCCATTCGGCCGGCTCATCGGCATCGATCTCGGCACCAAGACAATCGGTCTCGGCCTGTCCGACGGGCGCCGCACTATCGCGAGCCCGCTGGAAACCATCCGCCGCACCAAGTTCACCGCCGACGCCGACCGTCTGCTGGCGCTCGTCGACGAACACGAGGTCGCCGGCCTCGTCATCGGCCTGCCGCTCAACATGGACGGCTCGGAAGGCCCGCGCGCCCAGGCGACCCGGGCGTTCGCCCGCAATCTCGCCGGCCGCAGGCCCATGCCCATGACCTGGTGGGACGAGCGGCTCTCCACCGTGGCCGTCACCCGCACGCTGCTGGAGGCCGACACCTCCCGCGCCCGCCGCGACGCGGTCGTCGACAAGATGGCCGCCGCCTACATCCTGCAAGGCTTCCTCGACCGTATCGCGCGCGCCGCGCCGATCTGATCGGGTCCACGGGCCCGGTCTTGCTGCATGAGGGAGGATTGCGCGCATGATGATGGCTCTCGATGCACTTCTGCCCGTGCTGCTCGTCATCCTGACGGGGCACGTGGTGGCGCGGCTCGGGCTGGTGACGGGCGATCACTGGCGCGGCTTCGAGAAGATCGCCTACTACGTCCTCTTTCCGTGCATCATCATCCGCAATCTGGCGCTCGTTGATTTCGCGGACCTGCCCTACCTGGCGCTGGGCGCGACGCTGGCCGGCTCGATCCTGGTGATGTCGGTGATCCTGCTCGTCCTGCGGCCGCTGCTGGAGCGCTGGTTCGCCGTCTCGCCCGTCCGCTTCACCTCGATCTATCAGGGCGCGGTGCGCTGGAACACGTTCGTCGGCCTCGCCATGGCCGACCGGCTGTGGGGCGCTGAAGGAGTCGCGCTGATCGCCGTCGCCATCGTCGCCATGATCCCGCTGCTGAATGTCTTGAGCGTCCTGGTGATGATCCGCTTCGCCGCCGGCACCTCCACCGGCGTGCTGCGCGTTCTCGCCGATCTCGTGAAGAACCCCTACATCTGGTCGACCGTGGTCGGCCTCGCCATCAACCTCACCGGGCTGATGCCGCCTGAGGCCGTCATGGTCTCGATGGAGATGATGGGCCGCGCCGCGCTCGCCGCCGGGTTGATGGTGGTCGGCGCAAGCCTCGATATCGGCGCGCTGAGACGTCCGGGCCCGGCGCTCGCTACCTCCACCGTGCTGCGCCTGATCGGCATGCCGCTTCTCGCGGCAGGCTTCGCCGCCACATTCGGGCTGACCGGCACCGCGCTTGGCGTGGCGATCCTGGGAACGGCGGTGCCGACGGCGACAGGGGCCTACCTGCTCGCCCGCCAGATGGGCGGCGATGCCAATCTGATGGCGGAAATCCTGACGTTCCAGACCGTTGCGGCCATCGTCACCCTGCCGCTGGCACTCGCCATGCTGGGATAAGCGGCAGGCGAACGGCCACGTCGCGCACCGGATGATGCCGGCGGTGGAGCACCCGCGCGGCTCAATCACTCCATCGCTTTTGCCTCGATCTCTCAGCCGTCATTGCCCGGCTTCGTCCGGGCAATCCATGGCCGACTGCGGCATGCGCGGGACGCGCTGGATCACCCGGACGAAGCCGGGTGATGACGGTTGACGGACCGGCGCCTGAATTGACGCACGAGCCTCCCCCTTCATCCGATCTTAAGCCCCTGCGCGGTAACCAGCTCCTCAGGGTCCGGTCGGGGCGGCCGGCTCGCACAGGGGGAAATCCATGCCGATCCGCATGCTTTTGCTGGCGCTTTTCGCGGCGCCGACACTGGGGATGTCGCTCAGCGGCTGCGCTGCCGTCGCCGTGACCGGCGCGGTGGTGGGCGGCACCGCGAAGGTCGCCACCACCGCCGTCGGTGCGACGGTCGGCGCCACCACATCGGCCGTCGGCCTCGTCATTCCCGATGGCGACGAGGAGGACGCGGAGAGCTGAGCGCGTCCGCGCCGCTCTCCCAATCTCCCCGAAAGCTCCCTCACATCTCCGGAAACGCGTATTCCACCAGCGCCTTGGCGTCGAAACGGGAATCCAGCATGCCGTAGGTCGCCCGCCACTGGCCGCCGAGGCGGGTGTCGATGAAGGCATCGGCTACCGCGCGCGGCGCCACCTGGCGCAGGCAGGCGGCCGCCACGGTGAGCGCAAGCTGTTCGGTGAGAATGCGCGAGGACCCGGGATCATCCACGCAGGCCCGCGCCGCCGCCTTCAGCACCTGGCTGGAGACCGGACCGCTGGAGCCCAGATCCCGCTCCACCTCGCCGATCACCGCATCGAGCGATTCCGGCGATTTCTCGAGTGCGCGCAGCACGTCGAGACACATGACGTTGCCCGCCCCCTCCCATATCGCGTCGAGCGGCGCCTCGCGGTAGATGCGGGCCATCGCGCCCTCCTCCACGTAGCCGTTGCCGCCGAGACACTCCATCGCCTCGTAAACGAGCGGTGGCGTCGCCTTGCACACCCAGTATTTCGTCGCCGGGGTCACCAGACGGGCGAACAGCGCCTCGCGCTCGTTCTTCGGCCCATGGTCGAAGGCGCGCGCCAGACGCATCGTCAGCGCGGTCGCCGCCGCCACGTCCAGCGTCATGTCCGCGAGAACCCGCGTCATCATCGGCTGGTCGATGAGCTTGGCGCCGAACACCTGCCGATGGCGGGCATGGTGAACCGCCTCGCCGAGTGCCGCCCGCATCTGGCCGGCCGACGCCAGCGCGCAGTCGAGCCGGGTCAGCGTCACCATTTCCAGAATGGTGCGCACGCCGTGGCCTTCTTCGCCCACGAGCCAGGCGCCCGCGCCGTGAAATTCCACCTCCGAGGACGCATTCGAACGGTTGCCGAGCTTGTCCTTGAGCCGCTGGAGCCGGATGCGGTTGACCGAGCCGTCCGGCAGGAAGCGCGGCATGAGGAAGCAGGTCGGCCCGGCTTGCGTCTGCGCCAGCACCAGGAAGGCGTCGCACATCGGGGCGGAGAAGAACCACTTATGGCCCGTCACCTCCCACATGCCGTTGCCGCTTCTGGTCGCCGATGTCGTGTTGGCGCGCACGTCCGTGCCGCCCTGCTTTTCCGTCATCCCCATGCCGATGGTGACGCCGGCCTTCTGCTCGGGCGGCAGGAAACGGTGGTCGTAGCGACGCGAGGTGATGCGCGGCAGCCAGATCTCCATCAGTTCCGGCGCGGCCCGGAGCGCGGCAGTCGCCGCATTCGTCATGGTCATCGGGCAGATGTGGCCGCATTCGCCCTGCGCGGTCATGTAGAGCCGCGCGCCTCTGAGCGCATGGCGCCGGCCGGTCAGCATCTGGTCCCGGTCCCAGGCCGAACAGTGCAGGCCGCCCTCCACCGAACGCCGCATCAAGGCGTGGTAGGCGGGGTGAAACTCCACCGTGTCGAGCCGTCGCCCCTGCGCATCATGCGTACGCAAGGTGGGCGTGTTGGTGTTGGCGAGCCGGGCCATCTCCAGCGCGTCCTGCGAGCCCCAATAGGCGCCGGCGCGGGTCAGGTCCTCTTCCGTCTGCGGATCCAGCAGCGCATCCAGCGCGCTGCGCAGCACCGGATCGCCTGTGAACAAGTTGCGGCCGGCATAGGGCGGCGTCTGGTTGAACACCTCGTGGGTGACGCCCGGATCGTGGTCCATTCCTCAGGTCTCCGCCATTTCTGAGCGCGATTCGCGAATTTCGTGAGACCCTAGCACGGGTCCGGGGGATAACGGGTGAACGGCTTGAATGCCTGCTTGTGAAAAACCGCGACTCCGCCTATACAGCCCACTTTAATGACAATACGCACGAACGATAACGCGGCTTCGTTCCCGCACCGCCACCTGCTTGGCATCGAGGGCCTGCAGCCTTCCGAAATTCTCACCCTGCTCGACCTGGCCGACCAGGCCGTCGAGGTCAGCCGGCAGGTGGAGAAGAAAAAGGCCGTTTTGCGCGGTCGAACACAGATCAACCTCTTCTTCGAAGCCTCCACACGCACGCAATCCTCCTTCGAGCTTGCGGGCAAGCGGCTGGGCGCCGACGTCATGAACATGTCGGTCGCCTCCTCCTCGGTGAAGAAGGGCGAGACGCTGATCGACACCGCCGCCACCCTCAACGCCATGCATCCCGACCTTCTCGTCGTACGCCATCATGCGGCCGGCGCGGTCAAGCTGCTCGCCGACAAGGTCGGCTGCTCGGTGGTCAATGCCGGCGACGGCGCCCACGAGCATCCGACCCAGGCGCTTCTCGACGCGCTTACGATCCGACGCCACAAGGGCGACATCGCCGGCCTCACGGTGGCGATCTGCGGCGACATCCGCCATTCCCGCGTCGCGCGCTCCAACTTCCTGCTGCTGAACGCGCTCGGTGCCCGGGTCCGCGTCGTCGCCCCGCCGACGCTGCTGCCCGCAAGCGTCGACCGGCTCGGCGTCGAGGTCTACACCGACATGCGCACCGGCCTGAAGGACGCGGACATCGTGATGATGCTGCGCCTCCAGCGCGAGCGCATGAGCGGCGCCTTCGTGCCCTCCGTGCGCGAATACTTCCGCTACTGGGGGCTCGATGCGGAAAAGCTCGGCTACGCCAAGGACGACGCGCTGGTCATGCACCCCGGGCCGATGAACCGGGGCGTCGAGATCGATCCCGAAATCGCCGACGGCCCGCGCTCTCTCATCCGAGAACAGGTCGAAATGGGCGTCGCGGTGCGCATGGCCGTGCTGGAAGCGCTCGCCGCCCATCTGCCCAACAAATGATCCGGAGCTTTCCGATGAACGGTGACGCAAACGCCGCAAACGGCACCCCGAAGCCGGTGGTGCTCACCAACGCGCGCATCGTCGATCCCGCGCGCGACCTTGATGCGCAAGGCACGGTGATCATCGCCGACGGCGTGATCCAGGCCGCCGGTCCCGAGGTCGACGCCAAGGCCGCGCCGGCGAACGCCGAGGTGATCGACTGCGCCGGCAAGGTCGTCGCGCCGGGCCTCATCGACATGCGCGTCTTCGTGGGCGAACCGGGCGCGGAACACCGCGAAACCCTGCGTTCCGCCTCCAAGGCCGCGGCGGTCGGCGGCGTGACGACGCTCGTCACCATGCCCGACACCGAGCCCGTCATCGACGAGCCGGCGCTGGTCGACTACGTGCTGCGCCGCGCCCGCGACACCGCCATCGTCCGCATTCATCCCGCCGCCGCCCTGACCAAGGGGCTGGAGGGCCGCGAGATGACGGAAATCGGCATGCTGAAGGAGGCGGGCGCCGTCGCCTTCACCGATGGTCGTCACTCAATCGCCAATGCCCGGGTGATGCAGCGGCTGATGACCTATGCCAACGAGTTCGGCGCGCTCGTCATGCACCACCCGCAGGACGCCAACCTGTCCGACGGCGGCGTCATGAACATGGGCGAGACTGCCACGCGCCTCGGTCTGGCGGGCATTCCGCTGGAAGCGGAAATCATCATGCTGGAGCGCGATATCCGCCTCGTGGCGATGACGGGGGCCGCCTACCACGCGGCGCAGATCTCCTGCGGCGCGTCCGCCGAGATCGTGCGCGCAGCCAAGGCGAACGGCCACCGGGTGACGGCGGGCGTCTCCATCAACCACCTGACACTCAACGAAAACGACATCGGCTCCTACCGCACCTTCTTCAAGATGTCGCCGCCGCTGAGGCTGGAGGACGACCGCCGCGCCATGGTGGAGGCCGTGCGGGAGGGCGTCATCGATGTCATCGTCTCCTCGCACGATCCGCAGGACGTGGAGACCAAGCGCCATCCCTTCGCCGAGGCCGCCGACGGCGCCATCGGGCTGGAGACGCTGCTGCCCGCCGCCTTGCGCCTGGTGCATTCGGAAGAGGTGCCGCTGATGACGGTGCTGCGCGCCATGACCAGCCGTCCGGCGGAATTGCTCGGTCTCGACACCGGCACGTTGAAGCCCGGCGCGCCGGCCGACGTGATCGTCTTCGACCCCGGCACCCCCTGGGTGCTCGCCAAGGAAGACATCGTCTCGCGCTCCAAGAACTCTCCCTTCGAGGATGCGCGTTTCCAGGGCAAGGTGCTGCGCACGCTGGTTGCGGGACGCACCGTACATCCCTACTCTGTGCGCCCTGCATGATTTGCTGAAAACACGTTTCGTGGGTTGAGGGAACAGCCGTGCCAGATCCGATCAGCTGGGCGACCGCCTGGCCGTCCTTTGCCGCTGCGCTCGCGTGCGGCTACCTGCTGGGCTCGATCCCCTTCGGCCTGCTGATCACGCGCCTTGCCGGCCTCGGCGACATCCGCTCCATCGGCTCCGGCAACATCGGCACCACCAACGTGCTGCGCACCGGCAAGAAGAGCCTCGCCGCCGCAACGCTTCTCGGAGACATGCTGAAAGGCACCGCCGCCGTGCTCATCGTCTGGTACTGGGCCGGCGCGGTTCCGGCGATGGTCGCCGGCCTCGGCGCCTTCCTCGGGCACATCTTCCCCGTCTGGCTGAAGTTCCGGGGCGGAAAGGGCGTCGCGACCTATATCGGCATCCTGCTCGGCCTCTACTGGCCGGGCGCGCTGATCTTTTGCGCGATCTGGCTCTATGTCGCGATCTTCACCCGCTATTCGTCCTTTTCCGCGCTGACGGCGAGCCTCGCCGCGCCGTTCGTCCTCATCGCGCTCGGCCATTGGCAGCTCGCCCAGCTCTTCGCCCTGCTGACGCTGCTCATCTGGGCCAAGCACCACGCCAACATCGCCCGCCTCATCAAGGGCAAGGAGGCGCGCATCGGGGCCAAGTAGCCTCGCCACGACATAAAGGAGACCGGATGGTCGAGACGCCGCCAGCGCCAGCCCCCGCATCGGGGCGTGTATTAAGCGACCGCCAGAAGCTGGCATGGCTGCGGCTGATCAGATCGGAAAACGTCGGTCCCGCCACCTTCCGCACGCTTCTCAACCATTACGGCTCGGCCGAAGCCGCCCTCGACGCGCTGCCCGACCTTTCGCGACGCGGCGGCGCGCGGCGCCCCATCCTCATCTGCCCCGTCACCGAAGCGCTCGACGAACTGGAACACCTCGCGAGCCTCGACGCCCGCCTCGTGGCGCTGGGCGAGCCGGACTATCCGCCCCTGCTGCGCCATATCGACGGCCCGCCGCCGCTTCTCGCCATGAAGGGCGGTGCCGGGCTCTTTGCCGAGCGCCATCCCCCCGTGGCGATCGTCGGCGCGCGCAACTGCTCGCTCGCCGGTTCCAAGATCGCAGGCCAGATCGCAGGGGATCTGGGGGCGGCCGGCTTCATCGTCGTCTCCGGACTTGCCCGCGGCATCGATGCCGCCGCCCACTCCGCAAGCCTCAGAAGCGGCACGGTCGCGGTCTTTGCCGGAGGCCTCGGCCATCTCTACCCGCCCGACAACGAGGGGCTCGCCGCCCGCATCGTTGCGGAAGGCGGCGCCTGGGTCAGCGAGATGCCGCCGGGCTGGCAGCCGCGCTCGCGCGACTTTCCCCGCCGCAACCGGCTTATCTCGGGCATTTCGCACGGCGTGGTGCTGGTGGAGGCGGCACGCCGCTCCGGATCGCTCCATACTGCACGCTTTGCCGCCGAACAGGGCCGCGACGTGCTCGCCGTTCCCGGTTCCCCGCTCGATCCGCGCTGCGACGGCTGCAACGCCCTCATCCGCGACGGCGCGGTACTGGTGCGCCATGCCGAGGACGTGATGGCCGCCCTCGACGTCGGCCGCGCCCTGCCGCCGCTTCCGCCTCTGGTGGAAGAGCCCGGCCACGAACACGGCTTCACGCCCGACGACGTCAGCAGCGATGCCCGCCGCCGGATCGTCGAGGCGCTCGGCCTCACGCCCGTCGGTGTTGACGAACTGATCCGCCATACCGATCTGAGCGTCAGCGTGGTTCATATCGTGCTTCTGGAGCTGGAACTCGCCGGCCGGCTGGAACGCCATCCGCCGAACAGGGTTTCCCTCTCCGGGTGAACGCATCGCTCCTGGCGTGCGCTCATCCTCCGACAGCCGGCGCCGGCAGGCCCGGCTACCGGGCTTCCGTGTTGCCCTCGTCCGGATCGGCCTCGATCCGGGCCATGTCGAGCAGATAGGCCAGCATCGGCAGGTCGATGTTGCGGGCCATGTCACGCATTTCCCGGCACATGCGGGCGATGTAATGCCGGGTTTCCTTAACGTCGGGAGGCCTCTGGGCGGTCATGAATACCCTCGAGATGGCGATCGAACAGATCTGCCGATGAAACTAAAAATTGTAAATCTCTATGACTACAACCTTAGCGCTTTTGACAAGGCAAGATCAAGCGACGCCGCAACGCTGGACAAGAGGCCAAGAACAGGTCATTTGACAGCGCCCGTCCGATCTTGGAATGTCCGTGCGATCCGACCCCTCGTCCGGGCGGGCGGCAATGTTGCCGCAAGTCCTTCAGTTAAAACGCATATTTGTCCCAGGCATACATGAACGTCGTCATCGTCGAATCGCCGGCCAAGGCCAAGACAATCAACAAGTATCTCGGTTCGGACTATCTCGTCCTGGCCTCCTACGGACACGTGCGCGACCTGCCCCCCAAGGACGGATCCGTACGGCCGGACGAAGACTTCGACATGAGCTGGGCCGTTGATTCCAAGTCGCAGAAGCGTCTCAACGAGATCGCCCAGGCGGTCAAGGGAGCCGACCGGCTCGTCCTCGCAACTGACCCCGACCGCGAGGGAGAGGCCATTTCCTGGCACGTGTTGCAGGTGCTGCGCGACAAGAAGGCGCTGAAGGACAAGCCGGTGGAGCGCGTCGTCTTCAACGCCATCACCAAGAGCGCGATTCTGGAAGCGATGGCCCATCCGCGTGCCATCGACGAGCCGCTGGTCGAGGCCTATCTGGCCCGCCGCGCTCTCGACTATCTGGTCGGCTTCACGCTCTCGCCGGTTCTGTGGCGCAAGCTGCCGGGAGCGCGTTCGGCCGGCCGCGTGCAGTCCGTGGCGCTGCGCCTCATCTGCGACCGCGAGGCCGAGATCGAGCGCTTCGTCGCGCAGGAATACTGGTCGATCCTGGCGAACCTGACCACCGCCAAGGGCGATCCCGTCCAAGCCCGCCTCACCGAATTCGACGGCAAGAAGATCGGCCGCCTCGACATCGCCGGCGAGGAACAGGCGACCGCCATCCGCACCATGCTGGAGGGCGCCTCCTTCAAGGTGGCCTCGGTCGAATCCAAGCCCACCAAGCGCAATCCGTATGCGCCGTTCACCACCTCCACGTTGCAGCAGGAAGCCTCGCGCAAGCTCGGCTTTGCCGCCTCGCGCACCATGCAGGTCGCGCAGCGATTGTACGAGGGCATCAATCTTGGCGGCGAAACGGTGGGTCTCATCACCTACATGCGTACCGACGGCGTGCAGATCGCCGGCGAAGCGATCGCCGGGGCGCGCTCGCTCATCGCCCGCGAATTCGGCGAGAAGTACGTGCCGGAAAAGCCGCGCCACTATTCCACCAAGGCCAAGAACGCGCAGGAGGCCCACGAGGCCATCCGCCCGACCGACATGTCCCGCCTGCCCAAGGACATGCGCCGCTTCCTCGACGACGACCAGGCCCGCCTCTATGAACTGGTCTGGAAGCGCACCATCGCCAGCCAGATGGAATCGGCGACCATCGAGCGCACCACCGTCGACATCGACGCGACCTCCGGATCGAAGGCCGCGCAGCTGCGCGCCACCGGCTCGGTCATCCGCTTCGACGGCTTCCTGACGCTCTATCAGGAGGGCCGCGACGATGACGACGACGAGGAATCGCGCCGCCTGCCGCCGATGGATGCGAACGAGACGCTGACCCCGCAGGAAATCGAGAAGGCGATCGAGGCCAACCAGCACTTCACCGAGCCGCCGCCGCGCTTCACCGAAGCCACGCTGGTCAAGAAGATGGAAGAGCTCGGCATCGGCCGTCCCTCCACCTATGCCTCCACGCTGCAGACGCTGCGCGACCGCGACTACGTGGTGCTCGACAAGAAGCGCCTCATCCCCGACGACAAGGGCCGGCTCGTCACCGCCTTCCTGGAGAGCTTCTTCAACCGCTACGTGGAATACGATTTCACCGCGGATCTGGAGGAGAAACTCGACAAGATCTCGGCCAACGAGCTGAACTGGAAGGACGTGCTGCGCGACTTCTGGAACGACTTCTCCGCGACCGTCGACGACATCAAGGACCTGCGCGTCTCGCAGGTCATCGACGCGTTGAACGAGATCCTCGCCGCGCACATCTTCCCTGAAGCCGAGGAAGGCAAGGACCCGCGCGTCTGCCCGGTCTGCGGCACCGGCCAGCTTTCCCTGAAGATCGGCCGCTACGGCTCCTTCGTCGGCTGCTCCAACTATCCGGAATGCCGCTACACCCGCCAGCTTGGCGTCAACGGCGAGGACGAGGCTGGCGTTGCCGCCGACGGTCCGAAGGTGCTCGGTCAGGATCCCGAAACCGGGCAGGACGTGACGCTCCGCTCCGGTCGTTTCGGCCCCTATGTCCAGCTCGGCGAGGAGGCCAAGCCAAAGCGCGCATCGCTGCCCAAGGGCTGGTCGGCCGAGGCGATGGACCTTGAAAAGGCCCTCAGGCTGCTCCGGCTTCCGCGCGAGGTGGCTTGCATCCGGAAACCGGAAAGCCCATTTCCGCAGGCATCGGCCGCTACGGTCCCTTCGTGCTGCATGACGGAACCTACGCCAATCTCGACAGCGTTGACGAGGTCTTCGAGGTCGGCATCAACCGCGCCGTCGATGCGCTGGCCCAGAAGGCCGCCAAGGGCGGGCGCGGACGGGCGACGCCGGCGGCGCTGAAGG
The DNA here is from genome assembly GCF_037026715.1 of Breoghania sp. JC706. Lineage (NCBI taxonomy): Bacteria > Pseudomonadati > Pseudomonadota > Alphaproteobacteria > Hyphomicrobiales > Stappiaceae > Breoghania > Breoghania sp. JC706. The sequence goes on along the minus strand of NZ_JBANCG010000001.1, from coordinate 698,626 downwards.
AACTCGGCGACCACCCCGATCTCGGCGGACCGGTCACCGTGCGCGACGGCCGTTACGGGCCTTACGTCAACCACGGCAAGGTCAACGCCACGCTGCCGCGCGACACCGACCCGGCGTCTGTGACCATGGAACAGGCTGTCGAGCTGATCACGGCCAAGGCTGGCAAGTCGGGCAAGAAGCCCGCGGCCAAGAAGACGGCCGCGAAGAAACCGGCGGCGAAGAAGACGGCGACCAAGTCTGCCGCCGCGAAGAAGACAACCACGAAGAAAACAACGTCCGCCTCCAAGACCAAATCAAAGGCTGGAGCGAAGACGGATACGGAATAGGCAAGGCACAAGTTGGCATCTCGCAAGTCCCGCCGGAGGGACGACGACCTCCCCTCCCGCGAGGAAATTCTCGCATTCGTCGCCGAAAATCCGGGCAAGGCCGGAAAACGCGAGATCGCCCGCGCCTTCGGCCTGTCGGGTGCGGCCAAGATCGGCCTGAAGCAGCTGCTGCGAGAGCTGGCGGAGGAAGGTCTGGTCGAAAAGCGCCACCGCCGCCTCGCCACGCCCGGCTCGCTGCCGCCGGTCTTCGTCGCCAATCTCACCGGCCGCGATGCCGACGGCGAGCTCATCGGCCAGCCGGCGCGCTGGTACGAGGAGGATGGCCCCGTGCCGACCGTCCTCGTCATCCCCGACCGTCACCGCAACATGCCGCAGCCCGGCGTCGGCGACCGCGCGCTCGTACGCCTCACCGACGGCGATCCGGGCAGCGAGGCGGCTCATGTGGTGCGCGTCATCAAGCTTCTGGAGCGCCAGCAGACCTCCCTTCTCGGCGTCATCCGCCTGAAGGAAGGCGATCCCGTCGCCCGCCTCGTTCCCGTCGACCGCAAGCAGAAGGAACTGCCGATCGACATCGCCGATCTGGACGAGGCGAAAGACGACGACCTCGTCGCCGTGGAGACGACGCGCACCGGCCGCTACGGCATGCCGAAGGCGAAAGTGATCGAGCGCATCGGCTCGATGAAGTCGGAAAAGGCGATCTCGATGATCGCGCTCCACGAATACGGCATCCGCCATGTCTTCCCTGAAGGCGTGCTGGAGGAGGCGGAACGCGCAAAGCCGGTGAGCCCAAAGGGCCGTGAGGACTGGCGCGCCCTGCCGCTCGTCACCATCGATCCGCCCGACGCCAAGGACCACGACGACGCCATCCACGCCGAGGCCGACCCCGATCCGGAAAACCCGGACGGCTGGATCGTTACCGTCGCTATCGCCGACGTCGCCGCCTATGTGCGGCCCGGTTCGGCGATGGACCGCGAGGCGCATCTTCGCGGCAATTCGGTCTATTTCCCCGACCGCGTCATCCCGATGCTGCCGGAACGCATCTCCAACGACCTGTGCTCGCTGCGCGAGGGCGAGGACCGCCCCTCCATGGCCGTGCGCATGATCTTCGGCGCCGACGGGCGCAAGAAGAGCCACACGTTCCACCGCATCATCATGCGCTCGGCCGCCAAGCTCGCCTACCAGCAGGCGCAGGACGCCATCGACGGACGCCCGGACGACAAGACCGGCCCGCTGCTCGACACCATCCTGAAGCCGTTGTGGGGCGCTTACGCCTGCCTGAAGCGCGGCCGCGATGCGCGCGAGCCGCTCGATCTCGACTTGCCGGAACGCAAGGTGCTGCTGACGAAGGACGGCCTCGTCGACCGCGTTGTGGTGCCGGACCGCCTCGATGCGCACAAGCTCGTCGAGGAATTCATGATCCAGGCGAACGTGGCGGCGGCCGAGACGCTGGAAAAGAAGCGCACGCCGCTGCTTTACCGCATCCACGATGCCTCCAGCCCGGAGAAGCTGGAATCGCTGCGCGATTTCCTCTCCACCCTCGACATCTCCCTGCCCAAGGCCGGCAACCTCAGGCCCAGCCATTTCAACGGCATCCTGAAGCGGGTGGTGGACACGCCGAACGCGGAACTGGTCAACACCGTGGTTCTGCGCTCGCAGGCACAGGCCGAATACGCGCCGGGCAATATCGGCCATTTCGGCCTGAACCTGCGCCGCTACGCCCACTTCACCTCGCCGATCCGGCGCTATTCCGACCTCATCGTCCATCGCGGCCTGATCCGCGCGCTCGATCTCGGCGACGACGGTCTGCCCGAGGCGGTGGAGAACAAGCTGGAGGCGATCGGCTCGGAGATTTCCGCGACCGAACGCCAGGCCATGAAGGCCGAACGCTCGACCATCGACCGGCTCATCGCCCACTGGCTGTGCGACCGCATCGGCGCGCGCTTTACCGGCCGCATCGCCGGCGTCACCAAGTCCGGGCTGTTCGTCCAGCTCGACGAGACCGGCGCGGACGGCTTCATTCCGGCCGCGACACTGGGCGCGGATTACTACCACTATGACGAAAGGTCGCATGCCCTTGTCGGGAGGACGACGGGCGAGACATATCGGCTCGGCAGTCGCGTGGAGGTGAAGCTGGTGGAAGCCGCACCGCTCGCCGGCGCGCTGCGTTTCGAAATGTTGAGCGAGGGCATCGAGGGCCGCCCCTTGCGGGGACATGCGGGCAAGGGACGCCCGCTGTCTGCCAAGGGGCCCCGAAAGGGGCAGTCCGCAGGCAGGCCTGCTGCTGCCGGGAGGAAGGGAAAAGGCAATGTCGGTAGAAATAAGGGGCGGCGCGGGGGTTGAACCTCCTCCGCTGCCCAAGCGGGATCTTGCCCAGGCGATGAAGCGCGGCGCGCTGTGCCGCTGTCCTCGGTGTGGCCAGGGCCGCATTTTCGAGCGCTACCTCAAGGTCCGCCCCGTATGCGAGACCTGCGGGGAAGAACTTTTCCATCACCGCGCCGACGACGCGCCGCCCTATTTCACCATCCTGATCCTCGGCCATGTGCTGATCTCGGTGGTGCTGGGCGTGGAGGCCGCGTTCGAGCCGCCGCTGTGGCTGCACATGGTGATGTGGATCCCGTTCTCCACCCTGCTGGCCCTGTTGATGCTGCCGCCGATCAAGGGTGCGCTTGTCGGTCTGCAATGGGCCCTTTACATGCATGGCTTCGATCCGAATGCGGAAGATGACTATGCCCTCATGGCAGGGGAACAGGGAGGTTCCAGCGGCGCATGACCAATCTCGTTGAGCGTTTGAGTTCCGCCGAGAGGCGGATGGACTACGAAAATGTGCGCCCGCGCGATGCCGCAACGCTTCTGATCCTCGACCGTGCCGCCGGCGGCGAACCGCAGGTTCTGATGGGCCGCCGCCACACCCGGCACAAGTTCATGCCCGGCAAGTTCGTCTTTCCCGGCGGCCGGGTCGATCCGGCCGATTCCCGTGTCCCCGTCACCGGCGATTACGAGGCGCCGGTGAAATCGAAGCTGATGGAGCAGATGAAGCACCGCAAGGGCGAGGCCCGCGCGCGCGCCTTCGCGGTCGCCGCCATCCGCGAAACCTATGAGGAGGCGGGCGTCTTCATCGGGAATAAGGACGATGCGCAGTGGAAGCCGAACGCGGAGTTCGCGCCCTTCGCCTCGCGCGGCATCTCGCTCGATCTGAAGCCCTTCCGCTTCATCGCCCGCGCCATCACGCCGCCGCGCCGTCCGCGCCGCTTCGACACGCGCTTCCTGGCCGTGTGGGCCGACGCCATCTGCGATCGGCTGCCGGAGGGAACGGGTCCCACGGGCGAGCTTGAAGAGCTGTGCTGGCTGAGCCTTGAGGAAGCCAAGTCGCTGGAGCTGCCGGCCATCACGCTCACCATCATCGAGGAACTGCAGAAGCGCCTGATCGACGACCCCGAGCTCGACCCGGCAACGCCCGTGCCCTTCTATTACTGGCAACGCAAGGGCTTCGTGCGCAAAGAGGTGTGAGGACGGCGGGGATTAGGTCGGCGAGGAGATCGCCGGTTCTCGGGCTCTCCGATCGCGTGGCGGAACCGGATCGCGGGTCTCTCCGCTCGCGGCCCATCCTTCGAGACGCGCTCTTGCGAGCGCTCCTCAGGATGACGTTGTATGTGTGGTTGATTTCAGAGAAGACAGCAACACGGACCACGACGCCCGCAACACGCACCACGAAGCAATCGGCGCTCACACCGAAACCAACACACCCCACAACGTCATCCTGAGGAGCCCGCATCAGCGGGCGTCTCGAAGGATGGGCCACATGTGCCGCACCAACCGTGAATTGAACCAATCTCTCCAGCGCCGCCTCGGCACGCCTCCCTTGCCTCCCATCGCGTTTCGCTCCAGATAGGAGCGACAGCCCGTCCAAGGATCCGAGACGATGACCGAGGCGCAACCGCGTCATTCCCCGCTGATCAGTCCGGGCGCGCGTTGGCGCGGGCTTGCGGCCGCGATCTCGACCATCACCGCCGTCGGCGTTGCCCTCGGGCTCGGCCTCCCACTCCTCGCCCTTCTTCTCGAGGCACGCGGCGTCTCGCCCGCCTGGACCGGCATCAACACCGCATTCGCCGGCATCGCCTCCGTCGCCGTCACGCCCTTCGTCACGCCGATGGCAAAGCGTGTCGGCACGGCCCGGCTCGCCTTCTGGATGGTGATCGTGTCCGGCCTCAGCTTCTACCTTTTCTACGTGATCGAGGCTTTCTGGGTCTGGTTCCCGCTGCGTCTCGTCTTCCACGGCGCTGTCACGGCCACCTTCGTGCTCTCCGAATTCTGGATCAACGCGCTCGCGCCCGCCGGCCGGCGCGGCCTCGTCATGGGAATCTATGCCACCATCCTGTCGATCGGCTTCGTCGCAGGGCCGATCATGTTCGCCGCCATCGGCAGCCTCGGCGCCCTGCCCTTCGCCATCGGTTCGGCGATCCTTCTCGCCGCCGCCGTACCGGTGCTGCTGGCGCGCGACACCAGCCCCCGGCTCGACGGCGGACACGACACGCCCTTCGTCCGTTTCCTGCTCATCGCGCCCATGGCGACGCTGGCCGGTTTCGTCTTCGGCTCGGTGGAATCGGGTTCCATGTCGCTGCTGCCGATCTACGGCGTGCATCTGGGGATGGAACCGGGCCAGGCCGCGCTGCTGGTCTCCGCCTTCGTCGGCGGCAACATCATCATGCAGGTCCCGCTCGGCCTTCTGGCCGACCGCTACGAGCGCCGCCAGATGCTGGCGCTGTGCGCGCTCGCGGGCCTCGCCGGCGCGATCGCCATTCCCTTCATGGGAAGCTCGCTGCCGGCGCTCTCCGTGCTGCTCGTCGTCTGGGGCGGCATCATCGCCGGGCTCTACACCGTGGGGCTGACGCATCTGGGCGCCCGCTTCACCGGAGCCGACCTGGCGTCGGCCAACGCCGCCTTCGCGATGATGTACTCGCTCGGCATGCTGGCGGGCCCGCTGAGCATGGGCGCGGCGCTGAACACCGGCTATCCGGCGGCGATGCCCTACACGATCGGCGGCTTCTTCGTGATCTACCTCATCGTGGCCTATCGCCGGATGTCGAGCCCCGAGGGCGTGTGAAGGCCCGCGCCCTCCGCAGGCGCCTTTGCCCGCGCCCTGGAAGGCGCGGCGCAAGAGCCGGCTTGACTTTGCACCGCCGATGCGTAGGTTGTCGCACGATTTCATGCCATCGCCCTCCCCTTCCGCCGGCCCTTCCGCCGGATGCCGGCCGAGAGGGCGTCTACCCAAGGGATTACGGCAATGGCCAAGGCCACGACGATCAAGATCAGACTGAACTCGACGGCTGACACCGGCTACTTCTACGTGGCCAAGAAGAACAGCCGCACGATGACCGAGAAGATGACGAAGATGAAGTACGACCCGATCGCGCGCAAGCACGTCGAGTTCAAGGAAGCCAAGATCAAGTAGGTCTTGCCTCCCGGCTTGTCTTCAAAGAGCGCGGCCCCGGCCGCGCTTTTTTATTGTCCGGATGAATGTCGCACGATCGCGGCGCAACGCGCCCACCCCGACACGCGGCAACGCCCCCGCCTGCCCCTGCGACATGTTTGCTGTGGATGCCCGCCGCGCACCGACCTGCGCATGGCGCAGAATCCTGCCATCCTTCGATGGTGCGGGATCGGTGCGTGGATGGGAAATATAGAGGTGACCGGCGGGAAGCGGGCGTTACGAGGAGGCCACTCTGACCCACTTCCCGGCCGGCCTGACCCCACGGACCCAGGAGATGCGGCGGACCTGAGCACTCCGTAGGGCGTCTGTCGAGCCCGGGCGGGACCCTGCCCGAACGAACCCGGGCGGCGATCTCCCCCGAAAACGGCCCCTGCGGGCCGGCTGCGTGGCTCGAATTCCGGCGCTCACACTATCCGACGCGGCGGAATATTCAACGCTTTGTTCTCGATTCGGACCACGGTAGTTTCAATTTTAGTAAATCGTTAACCTTAAATTCCCGCTTGGGTTTTGGCGGCGCTCGACAGAGCCATTCGGGTACGATGGCAGGTTTGTAGCAAGCCGCTCTACCCCCCCTGCACCTCCCCTCAAGGGAGAGGGGGATGCGAGGCGCGGCCTCGAAATGGTATCGGATTGCGTGCTTCCGGTTTTTTCCCTCACACCTCACGCCGTCATTGCCCGGCTTCGTCCAGGCAATCCATTGCGGGTGGCGCCAAATCGGGTGAGCGCTGGATCACCCGGACGGAGCCGGGTGATGACGACGGAAGGGCATGAAGGGTCAGGCGGCGTCGGCGACGACGCGGTTGCGGCCGTCGCGCTTGGCGGCGTAGAGCGCGGTGTCGGCGCGCTTGATGAGCTGTTCCACCGTGTCGTCACGACCGGCGATCGCAGCCACGCCCACGCTCACCGTCACATCCAGCGTCTGCGCCCCGCCCTGCACGACGAAGGGCTCGCTGGCGATCCGCTTGCGCACCCGTTCCGCCACCCCGAAGGCGAGCGACAGGTCGGTGTCGGGCATGACGATGACGAACTCCTCGCCGCCATAGCGGCACACCAGATCCGGTCCGCGCAGCGACCGGCGCAGCCGGCGGGCGAATTCCTTCAGCACCTCGTCGCCCGCATCGTGGCCGTAGGTGTCGTTGACCGACTTGAAATAGTCGATGTCGCAGATCAGGAACGTCAGCGGAGAACGCCGCTGCTGTGCCTGCTGGAACGAGCTTTCCAGGTGGGTGAGCAGATAGCGGCGGTTGTGCAGGCCGGTCAGGTCGTCGGTGACCGCCATCTGCATGGTCTGGCGCATGGTGTCGCGCAGCCGGTTGCCGTAGCGCTGGCGACGCACCTGCGTGCGCACCCGGGCGATCAGCTCGTTGGCATCGACGGGCCGCAGAATGTAGTCGTTGACGCCGATCTCCAGCCCGCGCACGAGGCGCTCCTCGTCGTCGGCTTCCGTGATCAGCAGGATCGGCAGCGTCCGCGTGCGCTCCAGCGAGCGCAGCTGCGAGCACAGGCGCAGGCTGTCGAACCCGTCGAGTGACAGCGACAGCAACACCATGTCGAAATCGCCGTCGGCGATGCGGAACAGCGCCTCTTCCGGGTTCGTCTCCACCGACACGTCGAATTCGCGCGAGAGCGCACCCGCGATCCGCTCAAAGGAGGAGCGCCGGTCATCCACCAGCAGCGCCCGGCCGAGGGAGGAGCGCAGTTCCGCGTCCACATCCTCCATCTCGTCGTAGCCCATCTCGCGGCTGGTATGGGCGCGCATGCGCAACTCGTCCGCCGCCCGCTTCAGCCGCACCAGGTTCTTCACACGGGCGATCAGCGCGATCTCGCTGACCGGCTTGGTGAGGAAATCGTCGGCGCCGGCCTCAAGCCCGCGCACGCGGTCGGCCGGCTGGTCGAGCGCGGTCACCATCACCACCGGCACGTGCCGCATCTCCGGATCGGCCTTCAGCCGCCGGCACACCTCGAACCCGTCCATCCCCGGCATCATCACGTCGAGCAGGATGATGTCGCAGTCCTCATTCGCGCAGATCTCGAGCGCCTCAGGTCCGCTGGTCGCGGTCAGCACCTCGAAATACTCCGCCATCAGCCGCGCCTGGAGCAGCTTGACGTTGGCGGCGATATCATCGACGACTAGAATGCGTGCGGTCATCGGCTCACGTGGGCTCCCGCGTCAGGCTTCCCCGAGATAGGAACGGACGGTTTCCAGAAATTTCGCGACGGAGATCGGTTTGGAGATGTAGGCTTCGCAGCCGCCCTGGCGGATTCGCTCCTCGTCCCCCTTCATCGCGAAGGCGGTGACGGCGATAACCGGAATGGTCTTGAGATCGTCGTCTTCCTTGATCCATTTCGTGACTTCCAGCCCCGAAACCTCGGGCAGCTGGATGTCCATCAGAATCAGGTCGGGGCGGTGGGCGCGCGCCAGATCGAGCGCTTCCAGACCGTTGCGGGTCTGCAGCGTTGCATAGCCATGCGCTTCGAGCAGGTCGTGGAAGAGCTTCATGTTGAGCTCGTTGTCTTCCACGATGAGCACGGTTTTAGCCATCAGGGCGCCTCTACTGGCGGGGCGAGGACGGCTGACGGCACGCGGGCGGCTCCCCCGCTCCGCCCGATCAGCATCCCGTCCCCCGGATATTGGTGAAAAGACTAACCGGGATTCGTTTCAGAAAGGCAAACAGGTGGTGGGAACAGGACGAGACAATGCTTTGACGCCTCAGGAAGCGGAGGGAATCGCCGTCGAGGCGCTGAGTTTCATCGCCCGCGAACCGGATCATCTGGGCCGCTTCCTCGCCGTTTCGGGCCTCGGGCCGGAGACGCTGCGCGACGCGGCCTCCGAGCCCGGGTTCCTCGCGGGCGTTCTGGAATTTCTCATGAGCGACGAACCGCTTCTGCTGGCCTTTACCGAAAACGCGCGAATCCGGCCGACCATGGTCGCCGTCGCCCATTTCCGCCTCGTGGGATCGATCGACGACGATGTCTGAAGCCCGGAACGGAGTAAACCCCGCATTCGCCCAGATAGACGCGCTGTCGCTCGGTAACCGCCCCCTCATCGTCTGCGACGTCGATGAAGTCGTGCTGCAGTTCATCGCGCCGCTGGAAGGGCTGATGAACGAGGCGGGAATGGAATTCATCGATCACCGCTACCGGCTCACAGGCAACATCCGCCACATCGAGACCGGCGAACTCGCCTCCATGGATGAGGTACGCGCCCTGCTCTACGGCTTTTTCGAGGCTCACGGACAGCGGCAGTCGCCGGTGCCGGGGGCAGCGGACGCGCTGAACCGGCTGGCGGAGCGCGCCCAGGTCGTCCTGCTGACCAACATGCCCGCCCGCTTCCAGTCCCAGCGCGAGGAGGTTCTGGCGCGCTACGGCATTCCCTACCCCGTGGTCGTCAACGAGGGACCGAAGGGCCCCGCCGTCTCCGCCCTGACGGCGCGGGTGGAGGCGCCACTGGTCTTCCTCGACGACAGCCCCTCCAATCTGACCTCCGTGCACGCGGCGGTGGAGCGCGCGCACATCATCCAGTTCATCGCCGATCCGCGCTTCTTCGCCCTCGCCGACCCCGTCGAGGGCGCGGCTTTCACCAGCAACGACTGGACAGCGACGCGCGGCTTCATCGAGACGGTGATCTAGAACGGTTCACGGGCAGAACGGATCGCAGGATTTTCGGTGCGTGGCCCCCTTGATGTCCCCCTCATGCCCCTCCATCGTCATCACCCGACGATGTCCGGGTAATCCAGCACGCTCCGCACATGCTGCAACCGGCGATGGATTGCCCGGACAGAGCCGGGCAATGACGGCGGAGGGGCATGAGGAAGAATTCGGAGCGAAGAACCAACCGTAATCTCTGGGCCAGGCCCTCGGGATGACGTTGTCCGTGTTGATGGTTCATTCGAAATAAGCAACAAATTCAACGTCATCCTGAGGAGGCTTGACAAAGCCGTCTCGAAGGATGGGCCACTCGCCGAAAGCCCTGCCATCCGTTTTCACCCGGCCGCCCCCCTGTGGCGGCCTGAAAATAGGGAAAGCGGCCGCACGACCGCTCTCCCATCCTCGGCGCATGCCGGATGGCTCACGCCGCCTGCATCGCCTTCAGGTCGTTCTCCACCGTGTCGATGGGCATGATGTTGAACGTCTCCACCAGCACCTTGAGCACCGCGGGCGAGATGAAGGCGGGCAGGCTCGGCCCGATGCGGATGTTCTTCACGCCCAGATGCAGCAGCGCGAGAAGGATGCAGACCGCCTTCTGCTCGTACCACGACAGCACCAGATGCAGCGGCAGGTCGTTGATGCCGCACTCGAATGCATCGGCCAGCGCCTGCGCCACCTTGACCGCGGAGAAGGCGTCGTTGCACTGACCCATGTCGAGCAGGCGCGGCAGATCGCCGATCTTGCCGTAGTCGTGGCCGATGACGCGGTACTTGCCGCAGCCCAGCGTCAGGATTGCCCAGTCCTTGGGCAGCGAGGTGGCGAGATCGGTGTAGTAGCTGCGATCGAACTTCATGCCATCGCAGCCGCCGATCAGCACGAACTTCTTCAAGTCGCCACTCTTGACCGCATCGATCACCGTGTCGGCCACCGACAGCACCGTGTTGTGGCCGAAACCCACCAGATGATCGCCGGCATTTGTCTCGTCAGTGAAGCCCGGCGCCGCCTTCGCCGCCTCGATCAGTGCGGAGAAATCGTCGCCCGCGATGTGCTGCACGGAGGGAAACGCCACCAGCCCGCAGGTGAAGATGCGGTTCGCGTAGGAGGGCGCCGGCCGCTGGATGCAATTGGTGGTCATCAGGATCGGACCGGGGAAACTGTCGAATTCGCTGCGCTGGCGCATCCACGCCCCGCCATAGTGGCCGACGAAATGGGCGTGCTTCTTCAGCTCCGGATAGCCGTGCGCGGGCAACATCTCGCCATGGGTGTAGACGTTGATGCCCGTGCCCTCGGTCTGCTCCAAAAGCGCCTTCAGATCCTTGAGATCATGACCGGAAACAAGTATCGCCTTGCCTGGCACATGGCCCATGCGCACCGGGGTGGGCACCGGGTGGCCGTAGCTGCCGGTATTGGCGCCATCGAGCAGCGCGAGCACCGCGACGGTGGCCTCGCCGCAGGCGAGATTGAGCGCAGTCAGCTGGTCCGCATCGTCCAGCCCCTCGCCAAGCTTCGTCAGGGCCTCGATCATGAAGGCGTCGACGGTCGGATCGGTGCGGCCGAGGCGGCGAGCGTGGTGGGCGTAGGCGGCCATGCCCTTCAGGCCGAACAGCAGCAGGTCCTGCAGGCCGGCCACCGTTTCGCCAAAGCGCGCACGCCGCGCCGCGATGCCGACCTTGAAGGCGTTGTCCAGCCGCCCGTCGCGGGTGGCGCCACTGGCTTCGGGATTGTCAGGATCGGTCATGGTATCGACCGCAACGATCAGCTCCTCGACCCGATCGGCATCGAAATTAACGTTGGTCACCGTCGTGAACAGCGCATCTTCCAGAAGCGCCGAAGCCCCTTCCGGCCGCTCATCCGCCGGACGCGCCGACAGCGAGCGGGCCAGCCGCTCCGCCGCGTCGATCAGCAGGTCCTGCAGGTCGGAGACATCCGCGTCCTTGCCGCAGGCGCCGATATCGGTGCAGCCGACGCCGGCGGTCGTTTGTTCGCATTGATAACAGAACATCCTGGATCCCCATTTCTAGTTCCAAACGCTCGCAAGCGGGCATGCCTCGCCCGTTCCCGCCCCGGACAGGGACAGGTTGACAAGAGAGCGGTACGAGATGACCAAAAGGAGTATTTCATATACCCCTATTGATGCGCGGACCGTGAGCCGTATGGCGGGATCTGTCAACGCGACGGATTGGAACATGGGCGAAGCGAATCCGCGTTACTATGATCGTCAGGCACCGGCGCGCCGGGCCGGCCAAAAGGGTGCGGAGACCTCCGTCGAGCGATGAAAATCACCCAGTTCACCGACTTTTCCCTGCGGTTTCTGATGTGTCTGGCGCAGGAGCCGGATCGGCTCGTGACAATTGCCGAGGTCGCGCGCGTCTACGGCATCTCGGCGCAGCATCTGAAGAAGGTGGCGCAGAGCCTCTCCGCCGCCGGGCTGGCGACGGCGGTTCCGGGCAAGAACGGCGGATGGCGGCTGGCCCGCCCGCCGGCTGAGATCGATCTCGGCCAGCTGATCCGCCGGCAGGAGAACCTGATCCTGCTCGATTGCGAGGGCTGCCCCATGCGCCACTGCAAGCTGACGCGGCTGTTCGATCAGGGGCTCACTGCCTTCCTGGCGGTCTTCGACGGCAAGACGCTCGCCGACATCGTCTGAGACGGCTTTTTCTCCCCAGGCAGAGGCGATCACGCCGAATGCCGTCGTGCCTGCCGCGTGCCTCTGCCCTGCCCTTGCGCTATACTTGTCCCCTGTCGCACACCACGGATCATTCTCGCATGCAACCAGGCGCCCCACCGCCGGGCCGGACGCTCAAGGCGCTTTGCCGCGACTGCCTGACGCCTCTGGCGCCGGGGAGTTTGCGCGCGCGAGCGCCGCGCTGCCCGTCCTGCGGCAGCCCGCGCATCGTCGCGCATGCGGAACTGGGCGAACTCGCCATCGCCCACATCGATTGCGACGCCTTCTACGCCTCCATCGAGAAGCGCGACGACCCTTCGCTTGCCGACAAGCCGCTGATCATCGGCGGCGGCACGCGCGGCGTCGTCTCCACCGCCTGCTACATCGCCCGCATTTCCGGCGTGCATTCGGCCATGCCGATGTTCAAGGCGCTTGAGGCGTGCCCGGATGCGGTGGTGATGCCGCCGAACATGGAGAAATACGGCCGGGTGGGCCGCGAGATCCGCACCATGATGCGCGACCTCACGCCCCTGGTGGAGCCGCTTTCCATCGACGAGGCCTTCCTCGATCTCACCGGCACCGAGCGCCTGCACCACGCCGCACCTGCCGAAACGCTGGCCCGCTTTGCCGCGCGCGTCGAGCGCGAGGTCGGCATCACCGTCTCCGTCGGGCTGTCGCACAACAAGTTCCTCGCCAAGCTCGCCTCCGACATGGACAAGCCGCGCGGCTTTTCCGTCATCGGCCGGGCCGAAACCGTGTCGCTGCTGGCCGGCCTGCCGGTTTCGCGCATCTGGGGCGTGGGCAAGGCGCTGGAGGCGAAGCTCGCCGCCGACGGCATCCGCACGATCGCGCAGCTTCAGACGGCGGATGAGACGGATCTCGCCCGGCGCTACGGCGCCATGGGCCTGCGCCTTGCCCGGCTTGCCCGCGGCCACGACGCGCGCAAGGTGAACCCGGACAGCGAGGCCAAGAGCGTTTCGGCCGAAACCACCTTCAACACGGATATCTCGGACCCTTCGGAACTTGTGAAGATCCTGCGGCGACTTTCCGAAAAGGTCTCGTTCCGGCTGAAGAAGGCGGGCATTGCCGGACGCACGGTGACGCTGAAGCTGAAGACGCCGGATTTCCGCACCCACACCCGTTCGCGCCAGCTTGCCGACCCGACCCAGCTCGCCGACCGCATCTTCCGCATGGGCCGCGATCTTCTGGCGGGCGAAACCGACGGCCGCCGTTTCCGCCTTCTCGGCATCGGCGTCGCGGACCTCTGCGACGCCGCCTTCGCCGACCCCGCCGACCTCGTCGACGAGGCCGCCACCCGCGCAGCCAAGGCCGAGCACGCCGTGGACAGCCTCAGGGAGAAATTCGGCAAGGACGCGGTGGAGCTGGGGCTGGTGTGGAAAAGGGCGACATGAACCGAAGGGTTCATCGGAGTTGGCGCGGGGCGCCGTCAGGATGAGAACCGGGCTCCGACGACCTCGACCCTGGTCGCACCCAGAGATTGCCCCGCGCTTGCCGGAATGAGGAAGACGCGGAAGGGCACCGGACCCACAAGCCCGGCAAGGCTGGCCTTCGGAAGCGCAACGATAAAGGATTGTTCGCGACCGACCTGCGGCGGCGGGAAAAACGCGACCGTGCCAAGCGGCGCCGTTTCCCGCTTCGACCCGTCATCGCCCTCATGGTAGAGATCGATACCCACGAGGAACGGCTCGCCCGGAGCGAGCGACACCGGCTTCAATGTCAATTCAAGAAGCAACGGCCCCGCGCTCCGCTCAGCCTCCGCGGGAACCGAAACGGTGATTTTCGCATCCATCTTTTCGCCCGCCGTCATCGGCGGCTGGCCCTGCGCCTCTGACGTTGGGGAAGGTGTTTGCGCACTTGCCCCGCACGCGGCCGCCGATCCGGCCACGCCCCAGGCTAGCAGTCCCGCCAAGACCATGGCACGCATGTCCGCTTCATCCCAGAGTGATTCCAGAGCGATCCGAGAGTGCGATAGGCAAGAGATCAGCTTTGCCATGGCACAATTCAAGAGGCTCACGGGTACGAAGGTGCCCGGAAATCCGGCCGGACGGCGAGATGGCCGCCGCCCGGTTTCCGCTCGCTTTCCCTCGGCCCCTCAGATCGCGAAGATCTCGATCTTGCCGACCTTGTAACTCGCCTCTTCCGCGTCCTTCTCCGCTCCGGTGGAGGCCACAGGCATGAGCTGGACCTTGATATTGTCGGTCGAAATGCGCCCCTGCCCGGCCTGCGTGCGGATCGGATCGGTGATGTCGATGACGAACGTGCGCGGCATCGCCATGCCGAAGAACGCGAAACTGCCGGCATAATTCGCGTCGCTGTAGGGCGTCTGCGGCGACAGGTACGGACAGTTGACGAAAACATTGGTCAGCAGTTTCGTGGCCGCGGCATTGGGCTCCACGTCCACAAGTCGCGCATAGATGCGCCCGGATTCAACCGCCAGCCGCTTCTCGCCGAACCCGAAAGTCGGCCGGTAGGTCCGGCTGCGGAAGAGAACGGAGACGAGTTCGGGGACGGCGACCGGGATATCGACGGCCACATTCAGCCGTGCGGTCTCGTCGGCGGAGACGGTGGAGAGCACATCCGGCTCCAGCCTGGGGGCCGCGATGCCGCTCAGCGCCGACTGGTTTTTCTCCTCCGGCAACTGGAAGGTCGAGCTCACCTCCCTCATCGCCATGTCGGTCAGCGTGTCGTAGGTATAGCCGAGCGAGCGGAAATCGACGCCCGACTGAGCCGTAACGTTCGCAACCGGCTTGCCGTCCGTATCGTAGAACTGGTCGTTGTAGACCTGGGGCTGGGACGGCGTCGTGTTGCCCGCCGCCTGCCACTCCGCCCACAGCCGGTCGACATTGCCGTGATGCATCCAGAAAGCCGGATCAAGCGGAGACATGCCGTCGATCATATGGCCGTTCGGTGTACCGGTGACCACGTGCCCGGAATTGTGCGGCGTTCCCTCCAGCGCCGTCTGGTACGGCGAGAACGCCGGAATGCGCTGAATGGAACTGATGGTCTGGGCGGTGAAAGCGCCGCCGCGGACAGGATCATCCTGCAAGCCGAATGTCGGCGTCAGGTTCCGCGTGCCCACCGTCGTCACCTCGTAAGGCCCCCAATTGTCCGACTGTGCATCCGAGGGATCGTTCCAGAAGGTGACGTTGAGCGGTCCGGCAGCGAAGAAGGCGCCCGGCAGCCGGCCGGAATTCGTCGTCCAGTCCCAATAGCCGAGCGCGAACTCCGGCTTGCCGATAAGCGCGCCGCAGATACGCTCGAAATAGACGAGATATTGCCGGTGCCAGGCGGCGAAGTCCGGCCTCCCGTGCGGACAGTGGTTGATATGGATGAGCGATTGCTGCCGCCAGCTGCGCGTGTCTTCCTCCTGCGAAAGCTCGTGCATGGCTTTCACCGCCTCGGCGTAGTCGGCAAAATACGGATCGTCCGGTTTCATCGTCGAAATATTGCGACGAACACGCAACGGGCCGTCATTGGCCGCATGCGCCCGTGTAATGCCGAGCCGCGACGCCATGGCCAGCGCGCCCGCGCCGGCTCCAGCCAGAAGAAATGATCTACGATGAAGCGAAATCGACATGGCAGGCCCCTCCCATAGCAACATGTCAATCAAATAATGTTTAGAAAATTCTCATTACATGAATATTGAATACCTATCAGAGAATACATTCAATAATGTCCGAAACGACAATAAAGAAAATATATCCATTTAATAAAATATTTAGCATATAATATATATCCGCGCGGCACCGTATCCACGCAAGCAGACAGCCTAACCGAATATACTGCCGAACATACTTAAGAAATTGCCTTGGAAATCATCGTGCGATGCGCTCGCTATCGCCGGTGCCAGCCCTCAGTTCCCCGGGCAAGGCGCCGCCGGCTCCTGGTATTCGAACGCGCTCAGCTTGCCGATGACGGAGAAGTCGCCGTAGTCGAGCCGCATCCGGCGCGTGACGCCGTTTTCATACTGGAGGAAGGAGATCGAATAGACCGGCTCGCTCTCCTCCATCGGCATGTTCGGCGCATAGAAGCTTACCGTCACCGGCCACGCCCGTCCCTTGCCGATGACGGCGACCGCCGCTGCGTCGTCCTCGCCGCGCTTGCCGGCCTTCGGGGCTTCGCGCTGCGCCGGATCAACTTCCTTGCCGATGACCGACAGCGTCGGGAAGATCGCGCGCCCGCTCTCCGAACCGTCGAAGGTATCGGCCTGCAGAATGCGCTTGCCGGCCTTGGCGGCGGCGATGATCGCGCGCGTGTGCTCGATCGGGAACAGCGCCTTGCCCTGCAAGGTGATGCTCTCCTCCTCCGGCCGCTTCAGATCGACTATGACCGTATCGTCCTGGTGCCGCGCCCGGCCGAGCGTGTCCTCGGTGGCGACACCGTTGGCGAAGGTGCGCACGGTGAAGTCGAACCCGTCGGCCGATTCGTAAGCCGAGGTCTGCAGGTCGGAGAGCTGCGAGCCGCCCTTGGTATCGAAAACCCGCATCACCAGCCGGAATGTCGAGGTGTAGCCGTCGCAGGTCGACCCGCTGGTCTCGTAGACGATGCGCCCGTCAACCGCCGCGATGCCGGACCGGTCGGAGGAATCGCCGAGCTTCAGATCGTAGACCGCCCGATGCGGGGCGAGGTCCCCCGATGCAAGGACGGCCGGTGCCATGGCGGCCGGCTCTTGCGCGGCGGCCGGCAGGGAAGCGGACAGCAGCGCCGCAAGGCCGGCGGCGGCCAGCCCCGGGCAAGCGCGCGCCGGAAAAGGGCGACGGGCGCCGAAAAAGGCGGGCGAAAGCGAAAAGGAACGCAAACCGAACTGCAACACCGACAAGCCTTTCGAAACGGAGCGGACCGGACAGCCCCTGTCAGCCAACATCTTCCCCACCATGCGCCAGATCGCCATTCCATGCCAGAGTGCCGTTGGAGGAACGAACCGCATTTCGCACGAGCAGCACGCCGACGCCGCCCTTGCTCGGCGAGGAGAACGGCCGGACAACCCTGTTGCCGCCCGCACCGATTTGCGCCAATGTCGCGACCTCGTTTTGACTGCACAAGCCCTTCAACTGGAGCCTTCCATGACCGGTCCGATCGAAAAGCGGCTCGCCGATCTCGGCATTGTCCTGCCGAGCCCCGCCGCGCCGGCCGCCAACTACGTGCCCTTCGTCGTCAGCGGTCTGCACCTCTACATTTCCGGCCAGTTGCCCTTCGGTGCCTCCGGCGCGCTCATCAAGGGTCGCTGCGGCGAGGACCTTTCGGTCGAAGACGGCCAGAAGGCCGCCCGCCTGTGCGCCATCAACCTGCTCGCCCAGGCGAAGGCCGCGACCGGCGACCTCGGCCGCATCGCGCGCCTCGTCAAGCTCACCGGTTTCGTCAACTCCACGCCCGATTTCACGGATCAGCCGAAGGTCGTCAACGGCGCGTCCGACCTGATGGTCGAGGCGCTCGGCGACAAGGGCAAACATGCCCGCTCCGCCGTCGGCGTCGCCGCCCTGCCGCTCGGTGTGGCGGTGGAGATCGAGGCGATCTTCGAACTCGCCTGAACGGCACCCTGACAGGACAAGCAAACCATGTCCGCCCCCGCCTGGCTCACCGCCCGTCCGATCGCCCATCGTGGCCTGCACGATGCCTCCGCCGGCCGCATCGAGAATTCGCCCTCGGCGGTCGCGGCGGCGGTGGAGCGCGGTTTTGCCATCGAGGTCGATCTTCAGGAAACGGCCGATCAGGGTGCCCTCGTCTTCCACGACAACACGCTCGACCGGCTGACCCGCGAGAGCGGCCCGGTGCGCGCCCGCGCTTTGGTCGATCTCGTGCAGATCCCGATGCGCGACGGCTCCGACCATTTGTGGGATCTCGATGCCCTGCTCGCGCTGGTCGCCGGCCGGGTGCCGCTGGTCATCGAGCTGAAATCGCTCAACGCCCGCGACGGCCAGCGCGCCTTCGTCAAGGCCGTGACCGAAAGGCTTGTCGCCTATGACGGCCCGGTGGCGCTGAAGACCTTCGATCCGGAAATGCTCGCCAACGTCCGCGCCCTTGCGCCTGCCATCCCGCGCGGCATCCTGGCGGAGGATACCCGCTCCGACGAATGGCGCCGGCGCTTCGGGCTGATGGAGCGCTTCATCCTGCGCAACATGCTGCACTGGCCGCGCACGAGGCCGGATTTCATTTCCTATGGCGTCCACTCCCTGCCTGCGCCCGCGCCCTGGGTCCTGCGCAATCTTTTCGGCGTGCCGGTGATGACCTGGACGGTGCGCACCGCCGACGACCGCGCCACCGCCGCCCGCCACGCCGACCAGATCGTCTTCGAAGGCTTCGATCCGGATCGTCTTTAGGGAGGGGCGCGGCGTCTCGCCCGCCCGACGGGCCCTTTCCGTCCTCGTCAACTCTGTCTTGGCGAGCATGGAAGCCGGGATCACAGCCACACCCGCGATTGTCATCTCCGCGCAGGCGGGGATCCAGCATCCCAGAGGCGCCGCGTCTTTTGCCTCATGGTTTGATCCTGTGGTTGCTGGATTCCCGCCTCCGCGGGAATGACATCGAATGTGGGGCCCATTTCTCAGGCAATGATGACAGAGAGCGGGGACTGTCATTCCCATCGCCTCGCGCCCCTTCCGCTCGCCCCCACACTCCACCTTCTTCGCAGCCGCCCTATAGAACTCCCGCCGCAATGCACTAAATTCATCCGCATGCCCTCTCCCCGAACCGGCGAGCGATGACCGACAGTTCCGAGCACATCATCCGCGTCCACTCCACCCTTGCCGATATCCCGGCCCGCCAATGGGATCGGGTGGCCAATCCCGGCTGGACACTCGGCCCCGGCGGCCGACTTGAATCTCTGCCTGAAGATGCGCAGCTCCCCGTCTCCGCCGCCAAACCTCTGAAACCGGAGCGAAATCGCGCGGGCCTTGAATCGGATTGCAAGGCAGGTGAATCGATACGTGAAGTTCCCGATGCCGCGTCCGAACCGCTTGAATCAGAAGCTGAGACACTTGAATCACCGTCTCAGGTAGCGGAATCAAATCCTCAAGAAACCAGCTTCAACCCCTTCGTTTCACACGCATTTCTACATACACTCGAAGAGGCAGGCTGCGCGGTCGGCAAGACCGGATGGCTCGGCCAGCACCTCGTGCTGGAAGATGGCTCGGGCACCCCGCTCGCAGCAGCGCCCTGTTACGTGAAGACCCATTCCCAGGGCGAATACGTCTTCGACTACGGCTGGGCCGATGCGTTTGAGCGCGCGGGCGGGCGCTACTATCCCAAGCTTCAGGTCTCCGTGCCGTTCACGCCGGCGACCGGCCGGCGCCTGCTCGTCGGGCCCGACATCGACCGCGACACCGGCCGCGCGGTGCTTGCCTCCGGCCTGCATCAGCTATGCGACCAGCTCGGCACCTCCTCCGTTCACCTCACCTTCCTGCCGAAGGCGGAAGCGGCGTTTCTGGAGCGCGGCGACTTTCTCATCCGCACCGACCGCCAGTTCCACTGGCCCAACCACGGCTACGCCACCTTCGACGATTTCCTGGGTTCCCTCGCCTCGCGCAAGCGCAAGGCCGTGAAGCGCGAACGGCGCGAGGCGCTGGAAGGCGGCATCACCGTGGAATGGCTGACGGGCAAGGACATCACCGAAGACCACTGGGACGCGTTCTTCGAATTCTACATGGACACCGGTTCGCGCAAATGGGGCCGGCCCTATCTGAACCGCACCTTCTTCTCCCTTCTCGGCGAGCGGATGGGCGAGCGCGTGCTGCTCATCATGGCCAGACGCAGCGGGCGCTACATCGCCGGCGCGCTCAACATGATCGGCTCCGACACGCTCTACGGCCGCTACTGGGGCTGCGTGGAGGATCACCCCTTCCTGCATTTCGAGCTCTGCTACCATCAGGCGATCGATTATGCGATCGAGCACGGGCTCGCCCGGGTAGAGGCGGGCGCGCAAGGGTCCCACAAGCTGGCGCGCGGCTACCTGCCGGAGACGACATGGTCCGCCCACTGGATCGCCCACCCGGGCCTGCGCCGTGCGGTGGAGGATTATCTGGAGGAGGAGCGCAGGGCGGTCGCCGAGGAACAGGAGATCCTGAGCGAGCACGCCCCTTACAGACGGGGCGAAGGCCCCGTGCCAGAGCGCTGAAACGACTCGGGCTTTTCGCAGGCAGGGCTCAGGGAAACGACCGTCCGCGCCTGTGGCCCCGTCGCCTTGACGGATGCTCGAACGGCGCCGCGCAACCGCCTGTTCCCGCCCTTGGCCAGCGTTTTGCGCCAGGCGATTCTGCGCTATAGGAAAAGCGATTTCAGCAACAAGCAATGGAAACCAGGTCCATGACCACGCCCGAGTATGACGACCAGAACGTCTTCGCCAAGATCCTGCGTGGCGAGTTGCCCTGCCACAAGGTCTACGAGGACGACAGCACCCTGGCCTTCATGGACGTCATGCCGCGCGGCGACGGGCACGTTCTGGTGGTCCCGAAAGCCGCCTCGCGCAACATCTTCGACATCGCTCCCGCCGACCTCGCCGCCCTGATGGCGACGGTGCAGACGGTTGCCCGCGCCACCGTGGCCGCCTTCGACGCCGACGGCTGCACCATCCAGCAGTTTTCCGAAGAAGCGGGCGGCCAGGCCGTGTTCCATACCCACGTCCACGTCATCCCGCGCTTCACCGGCGTGAGCCTGCGTCCGCACACGGGCGAGATGGGCGATCAGGACGTGCTTGCCTCGCAGGCCGAACAGATCCGCAGGGCATTCGCCTGACCCTTTCGCAAAGGGGGCCGACCGGGGACCTTGCAAGCGCGCGCCCTCAAGGGGTCGCGCTCACAGCCCCAGCGCCAGCCAGCCGCCGATCAGCAGCGCCTCCGCCGTCAGCACGCCGACGATGAGCCGCTGGCCGGCGGCGAGGAAAGCGACAAAGCCCAGAAGCGCCGCGCCGATCCGCAGCCACAGCGGCGCGCCTTCCAGCGCGCCGGAGGGAAAAAGGATCAGCCGCGCGATCACGCCGGCCACAAGCGCGGTCGCCACCGCCTTGACCCAGCCGAGGAACTCGCTGTCCTCGCGCAGGCGCCCGGCCACCAGCACGCCGATCCAGCGCCAGATGTCGGTGGCGAGCCAGCCGGCGACCACGATCATCACATAGGGCCACCACCACGCATCGGCCGCCGCGCTCATCGCATCCCCGCTCATGGCCGCACCGCCCGGGCGATCCGCGTACCCGCATAGGCGAGCGTGCCGCCGAGAAGTCCGGTCCACAGAAGGTCGAGCCCCGGCAGGTAGACGTAGAAGACCGGTCCCAGCACCAGCCCGGCCACCATCGACGCCTTCTCTGACGACAGCTTCGAGGCGCCCCACAGCGAGCACAGGAAATAGACCGGCGTCAGCAGGAACAGCGCCGCGGTCACCGGCGTCGGCATCTCGCCCACCAGTTCATAGGCGATGCCGGTCATGCAGAACACGAAGGCGGAGATCGTCACGCCGAACCCAAGGAAGAACGGCAGCCGCCCCTCCCTGGGCAGGTGCGGCAGGTGGATCATGGCATAGACCCAGGCCGTCACCGCCACGAAGTGCGAGGCGAGAAACAGTTTCCAGCGCGGCGTGCGGCCCTCCTCCTCGCGCAGGATCGGCAGGAGCGCCACGGTCATCGGCATCAGCCGCACCGAGGCGAGCGCCACGGCGATGGCCGCCGGCAGAAGTCCCATTCCTGACGTGATCGCCCCGGTCATCACCACGATGGAAGGCAGCGCCCAGACGAGCCCGGTCAGCATCAGCGTTTCGCCGAGCGACAGCCCGCTCTCGCGCGCAAGTCCCGCATAGCCGATGAAGGCAGCAGTCAGGATGACGGCGGGAAGCGACACGATCGCCCGCGCGCCGCGGAAAAACCAGACATGGGTGGCAAGCCGCGGCTGCGGCTGGGGGAGACTGTCGTCGGGATCGGGCAAGAGACGAATCCACTCGTGGTTCGGAAAGGCGGGATGGACACCCTAACAAGCGGCGGCCGCAAGGTCAGCCCGCCTGACGCATGGGGAAGACAAATCCCCATGCAGTGGATGCATAGCTGATGTCCGCCGGACAAAGGCCGGCAGCGCTGGAGCGGCAGGCGATCAGCGGGTAGTTTCGCGGCGATTTGCAGGAGAATGCGATGGCGACGCTGATTGCGTTTGCAGGCCTTCCGGGAACGGGAAAATCGACGATCGCGGCGGCACTTTCGAAACGGACGGGCGCGGTGTTCCTGCGGATCGACGAGATCGAGGCCTCCTTGCGCGCCCACGGCCCCTCGCGCGACATCGGGCCGGAAGGCTATCACGTCGCCGCAGCGCTTGCCGCATCCAACCTGCGCCTCGGCCACGACGTCATCACCGATTGCGTCAACCCGTGGCCGCTGACACGGACGATCTTCGCCGAGGCTGCCGAACGCGCCCGCGCCGCGATGCTCGGCGTGGAGATCCTGTGCTCCGACAGTGTGGAGCATCGCGGGAGGGTGGAAACGCGCACCCTCGACATCCCCGGCGGCAGCCTGCCGGACTGGCCCGCCGTCGAGGCCCGCGACTACACGCCCTGGCACGACGCGGATCTGCACATCGACACCGCCACAACCCCGGTCGCGGAAGCCGTCTCGCTGATCCTGAGACGGCTGCTTTACCACCCGGTGCGATAGTTCATCCCGTAAGAGCGCCTATCGTTCAGACGGAATCGTCTGAACGATAAGAAATCGCCGCAGATCAATACCTTGAGCATATTCTTATCGATCAGATTAGTTCAACCTGATCGACAAGGATATGCTCAAGGCAAAATCAGCGCCTGCCAGCCTCGTCTTCTGGTAGCGGGCAAGCCCTGCCGAATGCGATCGAAAGTCCTGCGCGCCATCGCCTCGTCCCGAGTCTCGACGCACAGGTCGAACTCTCCTTCCCGCGCAAACTGCCACGGGATTTTGGTAACCTGCACCACACCAGGCATGTCCTTCAAAAGACGCCGGACGATTTCGATCGCCTCAGGATCCGGACCACAACAATAGCTGCCAAAACGAACAGTCAGATCGCAATCGCCCTCATCGGCCAGAACCGACGGCGCGATCGAAAACATGACGATCGAGAAAATGATCGCCTTGCAGAAAGATACAAGTGTTTGAGCGATTTCTCGTCGACCATGTCGGAGCGATCCGCCTGGGATATGCTTTAATATACGCTCTTCGATCCGGCCAAGCCGCATCACTCGCCCCTTAAGCAAAAGGGGCAGTTTCGACCTGCCCCTTTTTCTCATTCACCAGCGACCGCCTCTAATCCGCCAGCGGCACCTTCGGCACCAGCGAGCGCTTGGGATCCGCGCCGCCGCTGCCGCCCTTGGAGCCGCTGCCGGAACCCGACGACTTCGCCTTCGCCGACGCCTTGCGCTTCTTCTGGGCGCTCGGCTTCTTCGGCTGGACCGGCATATCCTCGATGGCCTCCAGCTTCAGGCCCGGCTTGCCGCCTTCCGGCGTCTCCACCGACACCTTCACCGTGCCGCCCTTCTGCAGCTTGCCGAACAGCACCTCGTCAGCCAGCGGCTGCTTGATGTTGTCCTGGATCACGCGGGCCAGCGGGCGGGCGCCCATCTGCTGGTCGTAGCCTTTGTCCGCAAGCCACTTCACCGCCTCGTCGGTCAGCTCGAACGTCACGCCGCGGTCGGCAAGCTGCGCCTCCAGCTGCATGACGAACTTGTTGACGATCTGGTAGACGACCTCCATCGGCAGGTTGCCGAAGGCGATGATCGCGTCGAGCCGGTTGCGGAACTCCGGCGTGAACAGCCGGTTGATCGCTTCCTTGTCGTCGCCTTCGCGCTTGGTGCGCGCGAACCCGATCGCTTCCTTCGCCATGTCGGCCGCGCCGGCATTGGTGGTCATGATTAGGATGACGTTCCTGAAATCCACCGACTTGCCGTTGTGGTCCGTCAGCTTGCCGTGATCCATGACCTGCAGCAGGATGTTGAACAGGTCCGGATGCGCCTTCTCGATCTCGTCGAGCAGCAGCACGCAATGCGGGTGCTGGTCGACGCCGTCGGTCAGAAGCCCGCCCTGGTCGAAGCCGACATAGCCCGGAGGCGCGCCGATCAGCCGCGAGACGGTGTGGCGCTCCATGTATTCCGACATGTCGAAGCGGATCAGCTCCACGCCCAGCGAGGACGCGAGCTGACGGGCGACCTCGGTCTTGCCGACGCCGGTCGGGCCGGAGAACAGGTAAGAGCCGATCGGCTTTTCCGGTTCGCGCAGACCCGCGCGCGCCAGCTTGATCGCCGACGACAGCGCATCGATCGCCGCGTCCTGACCGTAGACCACACGCTTGAGCGAGGCCGACAGGCCCGACAGCATCTCCGCGTCATCGCGCGAAACCGACTTCGGCGGGATGCGGGCCATGGTCGCGATGGTCGTCTCGATCTCCTTCACGCCGATGGTCTTGCGGCGCCGGCTTTCCGGCAGCAGCATCTGCGAGGCGCCGGTCTCGTCGATCACGTCGATCGCCTTGTCCGGCAGCTTGCGGTCGGAAATGTAGCGGGCCGACAGTTCCACCGCCGTCTTGATCGCGTCGTTGGTGTAGCGGACCTTGTGATAGGTCTCGAAATAGGGCTTCAGCCCCTTCAGGATCGCGATCGCGTCGGTCACCGACGGCTCGTTCACGTCGATCTTCTGGAAGCGGCGGACAAGCGCCCGGTCCTTCTCGAAGAACTGCCGGTATTCCTTGTAGGTGGTGGAGCCGACGCAGCGGATCGTGCCCGATGCAAGCGCAGGCTTGAGCAGATTGGAGGCATCCATCGCCCCGCCCGAGGTCGCGCCCGCGCCGATCACGGTGTGGATCTCGTCGATGAACATGATCGCGCCGGGATAGTCCTCGATCTCCTTCACGACCTGCTTCAGCCGCTCCTCGAAGTCGCCGCGATAGCGGGTTCCGGCCAGAAGCGCGCCCATGTCGAGCGAGAAGATGGTCGAGTCGCGAAGGACCTCCGGCACGTCGCCGTTGACGATGCGCCGGGCTAGGCCTTCCGCGATCGCGGTCTTGCCCACGCCGGGGTCGCCGACGAAGAGCGGATTGTTCTTCTGGCGCCGGCAAAGAACCTGAATGGTGCGCTGGATTTCCGTGTCTCGCCCGATCAGCGGGTCGATCTTGCCGTTGCGCGCCTTTTCGTTGAGGTTGACGCAATAGGCCTCCAGGGCATCCGTCTTTTTCTTCGACGTCTCCTGATCCTCCACCGTCGCCGCGTCCTCCTCCACGCCGCGCACCGGACGGTGCTCGGACGCGCCGGAGCGCTTGGCGATGCCATGCGAAATGTAGTTGACCGCGTCGTAGCGGGTCATGTCCTGCTCTTGCAGGAAATAGGCCGCGTGGCTCTCGCGCTCGGCGAAAATCGCCACGAGCACGTTGGCGCCGGTCACCTCCTCGCGGCCGGACGACTGCACGTGGATCACGGCGCGCTGGATGACGCGCTGGAAACCGGCCGTGGGCTTGGAATCGTCGTCCGTGTCATGGACGAGGTTTTCCAGTTCGGTGTCGATATATTCGATGAGGTTGCGCCGCAGGAGGTCGAGATCGACGTTGCACGCCCGCATGACGGCGGCCGCGTCCTGATCGTCGATCAGGGCCAGCAGAAGGTGTTCCAGCGTCGCATATTCCTGGTTGCGATCGTTTGCATAGGCGAGCGCCTGATGCAGGGCTTTTTCCAGGCTGCGGGAGAATGACGGCACGTGGGTCCCCTTATTTCTTCTCCATGACGCATTGCAGCGGATGCTGATGCTTGCGCGCGAAATCCATGACTTGGGTCACCTTTGTCTCGGCGACCTCGTAGGTGAACACCCCGCACTCCCCGACACCGTGGTGGTGAACGTGAAGCATGATGCGGGTGGCGTCCTCCTGGTTCTTCTGAAAGAACCGCTCCAGTACATGAACGACGAACTCCATCGGCGTGTAGTCGTCGTTCAGCAGCAGCACGCGATACATGTTCGGCCGCTTGGTTTTCGGCCGTGTCTTGGTTACGACGACGGTGCCCGTGTCACCGTCATTATCCTGACGATTGTCTTTACTCATCCCCGTCCGGCCTGCCTTGCCGCCGACCCCGCGCGGCCGACCAGCCCTGCCGTTTGTCCTGGCCGCCCTGGACCCGCACGCCCCGGCCGGCACCATCGTTTCATCAAAGGCGGCCCGGATCGGGCCCGCCCAATTTTCTCTCGTCCACGCCGGCGCCCTCGTGACATGTCTCTCGTCACGAATGTTGTTCGCGGGTCCCGTTCGACAAGCCCCCGCACGACCGGCCGACACCGGCGCCCCGCAGAACCAACTTCTGGCTGCGTCCGCCCTGACAAGGCCGACGACACGTCGGCCTGCCAAATCACGCTCACCCAATTATGTAGGCCACATTGTCGGAATTGTAAGCCGCTTGCCGGGCGGCGCAATGGGGCTTGTCCGCATTCGCCCGGTCAAATCCATGAAAATCTCAAGGAAAACGTCCCCCGCTACCGCGAATAATCGCAAGGGGAGACGGCGCATGTGGAGGACGCGGCAACCTTGGCGAAGCGGAAACAAAACCCCGTGATCGCCGTTACGCCGCGAAATGCCGTCAAACCGGCGGGGGAAACCGTCCGGAGAGGCAGGTCCGAATGGCATCGGGCTGTGCGCTTTCGCGCCCTCCCCCTCATGCCCCCCGCCGTCATTGCCCGGCGAAGTCCGGACGATCCACCGCCACAAGCAGCATTCCGGGCACGCACCGGATCACCCGGACTTCCCCGGGTGATGACGACGGTGGGACATGATGGGGAGGAGTATGAAGACGCGTGGAACTCGGGGCAAAGAACCAACGACCATTTTCTGACCAGCCTTTTTCCGGAAACAAGCGGCAGAAACAGAAAGAGGCCCGGCGTGCCGGACCTCCGCTTCCCCCATCACCGCCCCATCACGGGAAACCGTTTCGAGCCGGGCGAGTGCCCCGCTCGCGCTACTTCGAGGCGACCTTGCCGGCGAAGCCTTCGTACGGCTTGTAGGCTTCCTTGCCGAGATCGAGATACATCTCCGACAGCTTGTTGAACTCGCTGATCATGCTCTCGTAGGCGCTCTTCATATAGTCCGACTGGACCTCGAAGGCCTTGTCCGGCGACTTGGCGGCGATCATCTTCTCAAACGCGGCGGTCGACTCCTCGACGGACTTCTTGGAGAAATCGGCATACTCGGACGCGATCGCCTGCAGCCCCTTGGAGACGGCGCCAAAGCTCTTGGTGGCAACGTCCATGCCTTCTTTCGAGGCCTTCTGAAATTCATCCATTCCGTTAATCATCTTACGAAACTCCATCTTCGCTTTGCACCCGGATCCGCACACGCGACGAAGCCCCCGTGGAGCTCCCGGCACCCACGACAATATCTTCCTTTATATGCACTGCACAAAATATGTCAAGCTCTGAATATTGCACTGCGATATTTTAAGCCCGCGTCCCGGAGTGAGACGCATTCGCACAATTTGTCCCGCGGGCTTTACCGATTCGTAACCGCGTTTCTTCATCCTGCAGACACATCTTCCGAACGGCCCGGGCATTGATATCCGGCCGTCGGATCCGGCTACCGCACAAGGCGGGGCGAGCCGGACGAGGAGACGTCGAACCCCGGGGTGGCAGGCGTCGAAACCGAAGGCGCGCGGGCGATCAGGCCCAACGCGGGCGGACAGGATCCGTGGCCACGCGCGTCCGAAAGCGTCAATGTGTTCAGGCCGGGAGCGCAGCAAACCCGGCCGGTAATGAGTTTGTCTCCATCATGCATTCGCGTAACCGTCGGTCCGCTACGCTGTCGACGCTGATCAGGGCATGGGCGATCGTTTGTATCGCCGTTGCCGCCACGCTCGTCGCGGCGCCGCCTGCTTCGGCCAACAGCAAATATGCCGGGATCGTGGTCGACGCCAAGACGGGCAAGGTGCTCTATTCAAACAGCGCCAATTCCCGTCGCTACCCCGCCTCGCTCACCAAGATCATGACGCTCTACATCCTGTTTGAGGAACTGGAAGCGGGCCGCATGTCGCTCGACACGCCGCTCAAGGCCTCGCGCCATTCCTCCGGCATGCCCCCCTCCAAGGTCGGGCTGCGCCCCGGCGACACGATCAAGGTGCGCGACGCCATCCTGGCGCTGGTCACCAAGTCGGCCAACGACGTAGCGGCCACCGTGGGCGAGAACATCGAGGGCTCCGAGCCCGCCTTCGCGCGCCGCATGACGCGCACCGCCCACCAGCTCGGCATGCGCAACACCCAGTTCCGCAATGCCTCCGGCCTGCCCAACAGCCACCAGTACACCACCGCCGCCGACATGGCCCGGCTGGGGCGCGCCATCCAGGAGCGCTTCCCCACCTACTACAAGTATTTCTCGACCCGCGTCTTCACCTACAAGGGTCGCCGTTATGGCAACCACAACAAGTTGCTCGGCCGGGTGGAGGGCGTGGACGGCATCAAGACCGGCTATATCCGCGCCTCCGGGTTCAACCTCGTCACCTCTGTGCGCAAGAACGGCCGTCACATCGTCGCCGTCGTCTTCGGCGGACGCACCGGCCGCTCGCGCGACGCGCAGATGCGCGAGCTGATCGCCGAATACCTGCCCAAGGCGAGCCGCGGCAGCAAGCGCGATTCCATCATCATCGCGCGGCGTGCGCCTCTGCCCTCCGCCAAGCCCGGCGAGACGACCCCCGTCGCCCCCATTGTCGTGGCCGACGTGCCGCTGCCGCCGGTTCAGGAGGTCGTTGACGACGCCGAGACCACGGATACCACCGAGGATCTGGTGCCGCCCGCACTTGCCGAAGGCGATACGGATCCCGAATCAACCATCGAGACGGCCAGTGTCGTCCCGGCGCCCAAGGCCATCAGCGCCGCCATCGCGCGCGCCCACGACATCGCCCGCAAGGCCGAGATCACCGGCATGCCCGCGGCCGAGCCGAAGAGCCCGAAGGCGACCACGCTCACCGTCGCCAGCGCCGATCCCGCCCCCGCCGCCGTTCCCGAGCGCCCGGCCGGCTGGCACGTCCAGATCGCCGCCGCTCCCACCGAGGCCGGCGCGCTGGAAATGCTGAAAAAGGCCCGCGACAAGGCCGGCAAGACCCTCAAGGGCCGCAAGCCCTTCACCGAGGCCATCCAGAGCGGCGGACAGACGCTGTACCGCGCCCGCTTTGCCGGTTTCGCCAACCAGGACGCCGCAATCGCGACCTGCAAGTCGCTGAAGAGGATGAAGATCGGCTGCTACGCCACCCAGTGAAGTCCGAAGTGTCGCCTGCGGCCGGCGGAGCGTTTCGTCCTCCGGCCGTTTCTTGGAAGGCTGTCGCCTTCCCGCCTCCAGCTAGTTTCGCGTACGGGAGGATCCATGATTTCTGAGAAGCCTGTCCTTGGCCTCGTTGATTTTGGCCGCAAGGAACGTCGAGCCCCCCTGGTCGGGGTGCATCCGAAGCATGAGCCGCCGGTGGGCCGCTCGGATTTCCG
The DNA here is from genome assembly GCF_037026715.1 of Breoghania sp. JC706. Taxonomy (NCBI): domain Bacteria; kingdom Pseudomonadati; phylum Pseudomonadota; class Alphaproteobacteria; order Hyphomicrobiales; family Stappiaceae; genus Breoghania; species Breoghania sp. JC706. The sequence goes on along the minus strand of NZ_JBANCG010000001.1, from coordinate 669,053 downwards.
TCTCCCCGGCGCCGGGCGCAAGCCCAAGCACCTGATAGGCCTCCTCCTCGCTCATGGGGCCCGCGCCAGGCGTTCCGTCCTGCCGCGCTGCGCCATCCGCCTCGAAGTCTACACGCCATCCGGGATGCCGGCGGTCGAGATAAGCTTCGAGTAGGGCGCGGCTCTCCCCGTCGCCCGCCGTTTCCTGCCACAGGGCCAGCATCTCCTCGCGCGACAGCGCGTCGAGACTGCGGCCCTCGAAGGCCCCCGCGATTACCCCGCCGGCGAGATCGCCGGTATCGTGATCGAGTTCCATTTCCAGCATGGCCGAACGCACCGTGGAGCGCTTGCCCGGTGAGGGCCGCGACCGGGTCGACGAAAACCCCGGCACTCCACCCCAGCCGAGCACGGAGAGCCCCAGCGCGCCGATCGGCAGCGCGAACGCCAACCGGCCGAAGACGAGAAAGATCGCAGCCACCGCCAGCAGCAACACCCCGCTCGTCATCTTCACCCAGAAGGCGAGCCGCGCGGGGTCGGCGGACACGAACGAATTGGCGAAGAGAAGCACGAGCAGCAGCAGCACCGCGCCTATGATGAAGAATGCCATCGCGCCCTAACTCCGCATCTGGCCGATGAGAAGCCGCGCACCGGCATCGCCGCGCGCATTGAGATCCTCAAGCGCGGCCCGCCCGCCCGCCGCATAGGTCGCGACCGCGCCCAGCAGATCGCGCAGTTCCTTCGCCGAGGCTGAGGAAAACCGGCAGAACGCCCCGCCCGTCAGCCGCGCGATCTCGCGAAACGTCGGCTCCGCGCCCGGGTCCGTCCCCTCCTGAAAAACGAAGGCCGGCACGCCCAGCAAGCCCAGTTCGCCTGCGAGCGCACAGAGATCGTCGGCGCTCTCCTCCATGCAGTCGCCGACATAGACGAGCGCCTGAACCTTGCGCGTGCGCGTCTCGTTGATGGCGTGGCGCAGCACCTTGCGGATCTGGGTATGCCCGCCCCGGCAGGTGATGCGGCTCATCAGGTTGCCAAGCCTCTTGCCGTCGCTCACCCATTTGCTCGCCCGGCATTCGCCAAGGCCCCGGAAATAGACGAGCTGCACATCGAGCCCGCCGATCGCGGCGGTGACGGAGAACATGTCGCCCTGAATGGCGCAGGCCCGGTCCCAGGTCGGCTGGCGGCTCATGGTGGCATCGAGCGCGAAGATCAGCCGCCCGCGTCCAGACGCACCCGCCGGCTTTTCCGCCGCAAGCGCCCGCGTCTTTTCCAGAAAGGCGTCGATCTCGCCACGGCTGGAGCGCTGCCGCACCTCAGGCGCGGCGGCGGCGTCGCGGCGTGTCGGCGTCTTCTCCTCGCCCATGGTCGGGGTCCTCCTCACGCGGTCTGGTTCCCCCCAATTTGGAGTGCCGGCCGCTCCGCCGCAAGAAAGGCGGATGTTTTGCACCGCCGCGCGGTCGCAATCGCGTGCGATTGCTCAAGATTGGTGCATTCGCGCCCGCGCTCTGCTAGAGCAGCCTGCGTTCGGGCGGACTCACCTGAACGAAAGAAGAGTTGCTCTGTTCTAGTCGTCTTAGAGCATCCCCAAACGAACAATCCGGAGAGAGCCCGTGACGGCCCCGGCGACACATTCTGCAACACCCCGCCTCATTCGCACCACCCAGGATCTGCAGGCCTGGTCAGACGGCTGCCGCAGGGACGGCCGCACCATTGCCATGGTTCCCACCATGGGTGCGCTGCACGCCGGCCACCTGTCGCTTGTCAAAGCCGCCGCCGAAAAGGCCGACGCGGTCGTCGTCTCCATCTTCGTCAATCCGACCCAGTTCGGCCCCGGCGAGGATTTCGACGCCTACCCGCGCACCGAGGCGGCGGACGTGGAAAAGCTGACCGGGCACGGTGTCGAGGTGGTCTTCGCGCCCAACGCGGCGGAGATGTATCCGGACGGGTTTGCCACCACCGTCACCGTCGGCGGTCCCTCCGCGGGACTGGAGACGGATTTCCGCCCGCATTTCTTCGCAGGCGTCGCAACGGTGGTCACGAAGCTGCTGCTCGCCGCCCGCCCGCATTACGCGGTCTTCGGCGAGAAGGACTACCAGCAGCTTCTGGTGGTGAAGCGGCTCGCCCGCGATCTCAATATCGGCACCGAGATCGTCGGCCGGCCGACGGTGCGCGAGGCCGACGATCTGGCGCTTTCCTCGCGCAACGCCTATCTGGATGCCGCCGCCCGACGCGCCGCCAGCCGCCTACCGGCGGTGCTGAGGCATGTGGTGATCGCGCTTGAGGCCGGCGCGCCTGTCGAAGCCGCGCTTGCCGACGGCCGCGCCGCGCTGGAGCGCGAGGGCTTTGCGGTCGATTACCTGTCGCTGTGCGACGCGGAAACGCTTTCCGCGCCCCGTCCCAACGCCCCCCGCCGCCTGCTCGTCGCCGCCCGCATCGGCACGACGCGACTGATCGACAACATGGGCGTTGCTGCCGCGTAACGGGTAGATTGCGCGTATGGCCGATGTGGACCTTGCGGCCCATCCTCCGAGACGGCGTCTGCGCCGCCTCCTGAGAGCCCGGCCCGGAATTGGTATCGGGCTATGCGCTTTCGGTTATTCCCCCTCATGGCCCCTCCATCGTCATTGCCCGGCACCCGCTTTCGCGGGCACAGGCTCCGTCCGGGCAATCCATCGCCAGCCGCAGCATTCGGTGCGCGCGCTGGATCACCCGGACGGAGCCTGTGCCCGCGAAAGCGGGTGCCGGGTGATGACGATGGAGGGGTATGAAGGCGCGGAGAATTCGACGCGAAGAGCCGGTTACCATTTCCGGACCAAGCTCTCAGGATGACGCGTGTGTGTTGATGAATTTGAAGAAGCCAACCACCCGATAACGTCATCCTGAGGAGGCCCGAAGGGCCGTCTCGAAGGATGGGCCACGCCCTCGAACACGCCCACCGGCCCCGCGCGCGAAATCCCGCGCCCCTACAGCAGCCCCAGCTCCGCCAGTTCCCGGCGCATATCTTCCGGCATGTCGGGAGCGGCGGCGACCGTGTGCGCGTCGCGCGGGGCGTCCTCGGGCTTGAGGTAGCGCCAGCCCTGGAACGGGCGGCGCGGCTGGGTCTCGGTGCGCACCAAGAGCGGCTCCATCACCAGCTCGCAGCGCTTGATGCCGGCGGCATCGGTGAAGGGGCGGATGTCCACGAGCGGCGAGCGCACCTGGATCATGCCCTTGATCACCCAGTAGAGCGACCCGCCATCGAGAATCTCGTCGCGGCGCGAGGGCACCATGCGGGTGACGTGGGAGCGCTCCCATTCGCGGCCGGCGGCGCGCGCCTCCTCACGCGAGAAATCGATCCAGGCCTGAAGGTCCTCGACGGACTCGACGCCGACACAGAGTTTGACGAGATGGAGGGTCATGGCCTGAGATTTAGCAGGCGCGGCCTGTGAGGCAAAGTCGGCTTGCGCTTTTGCACAGGGCTCCCTGAGCAAAGGCCCCGTAAGCAACGGCCCCTTGGCAAGGAGGCGCAAATGGGGCCCGCCATGAGCGGGCCCCTCGCCGAGTCGGCGCGGATCAGCGAAGCTCAGTGCAGGTTCGCCACCGCTTCGCCCGGCGGCAGGACGCGAAAGACGAAGCTCGTCGCCGTCTCGCCCGGTGCGAAGGGCCCCGGAACCTGGTTGTCGACCGCCGGCAACGATTTGAGATAACGCGCGATCGCCGTCGCATCCGCCCTGGTCATCGAGGCAAACGCACGCCACGGCATGGCAGGCGCGAGTTCGCGCCCGTCCGGCCGGATGCCGGTCTGAAGGGCGGTGACGATTTCCTCCTCCGACCAGGCGCCGAGTCCGGTCTTCTCGTCGGGCGTCAGGTTGGGGCCGACGAAGGCCCCGAGGCCGGGCACCTCAAACGCCACCTCCGAACCGGAGAGCATGCGGCTCATGTCCGGCTTGCCGAAGAAATGGCCGGGCGTATGGCAGTCGTTGCAGCCCATGAGGCCGACGAGATATTTACCCCGCTCCACGGCCTCGTCGGCATGGGTGCGCGAGGTGGCGGCGACTGCCACCGGCAGCGCCAGTGCCATCGCCAGGGCGACGGCAGAATTTCGAAATACCTTTTTCAATTTGGATACCCCAATGGACACGATCGACCTCGATCGCTTGGACGGGGATCCTTTGCGCCATCCGGCCGCAGGCTGCCGTGATGCGCATCACGCAACGTCAGATTGCGCCCCGCCGGCTTCCGTCACCGTCTCCTCCAGAACGACGACCGCCGCCCCCTGCTCCACCTGGTCGCCCTCGCTGGCGGAGACCCGCTCCACCCGTCCGTCGCGCGGGGCGGTCACCGCGTGTTCCATCTTCATCGCCTCCACGATGAACAGCCGGTCGCCGCGCGAAACCTCCGCGCCTTCCTCCACGAAGACGGCGATGACCTTGCCGTGCATCGGCGCGGTGACGGCACCATGGCCGCTGTCGTCCTCGGCCTCGCGCAGCAGGCTGTCTGCGAGCGCGACCTTGACCGCCCGCCCGCCTTCCAGCGCAACGACGCCACCGGCAACCCGCGCCACGTCCGCCCCGGCTGTATCCGCACGCTCCGGGACGCCTTGGTGCCAGCGCATCCGCATCTCGCGCTCCTCGCCGTCGACCACGACCCGCACGCCCACATCCCGGTCGCCGGATAGCTGGAACGCATCGCGCACCGACCACGGATCAAGCCATCCGCCCGCATCGGGCTCATCGACTTCGGGCGCCAGCAGCGCCGACAGCGCCGCCTCAACCGCGGCTTCGGAAACCCCGCCGCCCGTCAGCGTCGCGATCTCGCGGTCGATCAGCCCGGTATCGAACCCGCCTGCGCGCACGGCCGGGTGATCGACCAGCGCGCGCAGAAAGGCGAGATTGCAACGCGGGCCGGCAACCGCGGTTTGCGCAAGCGCGCCGGCCAGCCGGTCGAACGCCTCCGCGCGCGTCGCGCCATGGGCGATCACCTTGGCGATCATCGGATCGTAGAAGGGCGAGACCTCCGCCCCCTCCTCCACGCCCGTATCGACGCGGACGCCCTCGCCGTCCGGCAGTCGCAACAGGTCGAGCTTGCCGGTCGATGGCAGGAAGCCGTTGTCCGGATCCTCCGCATAAAGGCGAACCTCAACCGCGTGGCCGGAAAGCGTAAGTTGCGCCTGTTCCATCGGCAGCACCTCACCCGAGGCGACGCGGATCTGCCATTCGACGAGATCGGTGCCGGTGACGAACTCGGTCACCGGATGCTCGACCTGGAGCCGCGTGTTCATTTCCATGAACCAGAAGCCGTCAGCCCTCAGGCCCTTCGATCCGTCGGCGATGAATTCCACCGTGCCGGCGCCGACATAGCCGACGGCCAACGCAGCCGCCACCGCCGCATCGCCCATCGCCTTGCGCACCTCCTCGCTCATGCCAGGCGCCGGCGCTTCCTCGATCACCTTCTGGTGGCGGCGCTGGGCCGAGCAGTCGCGCTCGAACAGATGCACGGCATTGCCGTGCCCATCGGCGAAGACCTGGATCTCGACATGGCGGGGATTGGTGACGAATTTCTCGATCAGCACGCGCGGATCGCCGAAGGCGTTCTGGGCCTCGCGCATGGCCGATTGCAGCGCGTCGTCGAACTCGATGGCCTTGTCGACGCGGCGCATGCCCTTGCCGCCGCCGCCCGCCACCGCCTTGATCAGCACCGGATAGCCGATCTCGTAGGCCTTCTGGCGCAGGAAGGTCGGGTCCTGCAAATCGCCGTGATAGCCCGGCACCACCGGCACGCCGGCCTTCTCCATCAGCGCCTTGGCGCCGTCCTTGAGCCCCATGGCGCGGATGGCGGAGGCCGGAGGCCCGACGAAGACGATGCCCGCCCGCTCGCAGGCTTCCGCGAATGCGGCGTTCTCCGACAGGAAACCGTAGCCCGGATGGATCGCCTCGGCATGGGTCTGCCGCGCGGCGCCAAGGATCTTCTCGATATCGAGATAGGATTCGGAGGCCGGCGCCGGCCCGATCGCCACCGCCTCGTCGGCGAGCCGCACATGCAGCGCGTCCCTGTCGGCCTCGGAGTAGACCGCGATGGTGCCCAGCCCCATGCGGCGGGCGGTCCTGATGATCCGGCAGGCGATCTCACCCCGGTTGGCGATCAGCAGCGATGTCAGCATGTGTCCCCTGAACGTTTCCCTCGAGCATATCCCGATCAGATTGAACCAATCTGATCGGGATATGCTCGAGCTATTGATCTGGAGCGGTTTCTTTTCGTTCAGACGATCCCGTCTGAACGGAAAACGCTCTCGGCCCGGTACGCGGGCTCGTTTCGTGAGGCGAGGAAAGCCCAGTGCGACGGGAACTGCAAGAGGAGAAGGTGACGTTTGGTCAGGAAAGATGATTACAGGGAGGGGTGGAGCCAGTTGTCTCTGAACTGTCCATCGTCATTGCCCGGCACTGGCGCCTCTCCCTCGGTGTCATCCCCGCGCAGGCGGGGATGACAACCGAGTGTGGGGCGGGCATGTGAGGTCACTTCTATAACGATTTCAATCACATCCCGCCTTGCGCCAATGCCTCCACCGTCATTGCCCGGCGCAGTCCGGGCAATCCATCGCCGGGCACAGCACGCGCGGAGAGCGCTGGATCCCCCGGACAGAGCCGGAGGATGACGGCGGAGAGATCGCAATGCCCCTCGCCCCCTCACCCTGCCAGCTTCACCCTGCCAGCTTTACGGGCACCTTGAGATACGTCACGCCGTTGGCCTCCGCGGGCGGCAGCTTGCCGGCGCGCATGTTCACCTGGATGGACGGCATCAACAGGTTCGGCGCGGCGAGCGTGGCATCGCGCGCCTCGCGCATGGCGACGTAGTCGTCCTCGCTCTTGCCACCGCCCACGTGGACGTTGCGCGCCTTCTCCTCGCCGACCGTCGTCTCCCAGGCGTAGTCGTCGCGCCCCGGCGCCTTGTAGTCGTGGCACATGAAGAGCCGCGTCTCCTCCGGCAGGCTCAGAAGCTTGTGGATCGAGCGGTAGAGCTGGCGCGCGTCGCCGCCGGGAAAATCCGCCCGCGCGGTGCCGTAATCCGGCATGAACAGCGTGTCGCCGACGAACACCGCATCGCCAATCCGGTAGGAAATGCAGGCCGGCGTGTGCCCCGGCGTCGCGATCACCTCGCCCTTCAGCGCGCCGATCTCGAAGACCTCGCCGTCCTTAAACAGATGATCGAATTCCGACCCGTCGCCGGAAACGTCCTCGGCGTTGAAGACGGGGCGGAAGATTTTCTGAACCTCGCGGATGCGCTCGCCGATGGCGACCGGCGCGCCGGTCTTGAGCTTGATGTAGGGCGCGCCCGAGAGATGATCTGCATGGGCGTGCGTCTCCAGCACCCAGACGATCGAGAGCCCCCGCTCGGACGCCGCATTCAGGATCGCGTCGGCGGATTTCGTCGAGGCCTTGCCGGACTTGTGATCGTAGTCGAGAACCGGATCGATCACGGCCGCCTTGCGGGTTTCCGGATCGGCCACGAGATAGCTCACCGTGTTCGTCGGCTCGTCGAAAAAGGCCTGAATATCAGGGGCGATGTCGGCGGTGGTCATCGTTCTCTCCTCACGTTTCCTGCCCCCCGGTCCGATGCGTGCCGGTCCGATGCGTGCCCCGGCAGGTCGCGCATTCGGCAGCAGGGCATGCTCGTTCTTGACAAATATATTCATACATTCTAATGTTAGCAACATCTAATATACATATCACTCCGTCGAGGATGGGAGCGATGCGTCCGTTGAGCGATCCGGCTGACCTTTCCGCGCGTGCCGGCGATGCCGCCCGCCTGTTGAAACTGCTGGCCAGCGAAAGCCGGTTGCAGATCCTGTGCGAGCTCGCCCAAAGCGAGGCATCGGTCACCGCGCTGTCGAAGGCGGTGGGGCTCGGCCAGTCGGCGCTTTCCCAGCATCTGGCCAAGATGCGCGCCGAGGGGCTCGTCACGTTCCGCCGCGACGGCCAGACGCTCTACTACCGCATCGAGAACCCGGCCGCCGAGCGCATCCTGGTGCTGCTGAAGGACGTGTTCTGCGAGGCCTGACAACACGCAACGACCCGGAATTGTTCCGCGCCCTCTCCCGAACCGGGCGCGCCGTTGAAATGAGGATCCGATCATGAGCCTGAAATCGATCGACGCCCGCGCGGCGCACAATCTGGCACAGGCCGGCGCGCTGCTGGTCGACGTGCGCGAGCAATGCGAGTTCGACCGCGAACGCATCCCCGGCTCGCAGCTCTCGCCGATGTCGACGATGGGCGAGGCCGGGTCGGTGAAGAGCGCGTCCGGCAAGGTCATCTTCCTGTGCGCCTCCGGCGCGCGCACCAATGCCAACAGCCCGCTGCTCGCCGCCTGCGCCGATGGCGAGGCCTATGTGCTGGAAGGAGGCCTCAGCGCCTGGAAACGCGCCGGCCTGCCGGTGGAGCGCCAGGAACGCAAGCCCGTCTCCATCCTGCGTCAGGCGCTGATGACGGCCGGCGTTCTCGCCATCGCCGGCTTCGTGCTCGGCACCTACGTGGCGCCTGCCTGGCACCTGCTGTCGCTTCTCGTCGGCTGCGGCCTTCTGTTCTCGGGCGCAACCAACTTCTGCCCGATGGCCTTCTTCGTCTCGTTGATGCCGTGGAACCGCAACAAGCCGCGCCTGCCCGGCGCCACCGGCATCGGCCAGTTCGGATGATCGCAGCGCTTGCGAGCGGCGCCCTCGTCGGCCTGTCGCTCGGGCTCATCGGCGGCGGCGGTTCGGTACTTGCCGTGCCGCTGCTGGTCTATGTCGTCGGCGTTCCCGCCCCCCACATCGCCATTGGCACCAGCGCGCTCGCGGTCGCGGTCAACGCCGCAGCCGGCCTTGCCGGCCATGCCCGCGCCGGCACGGTGAAATGGCCCTGCGCGCTGGTCTTCGCGGCAAGCGGGCTCGTAGGTGCTGCGGCCGGCTCCACCCTCGGCAAGGCGATCGATGGCGACAGGCTGCTCGCGCTCTTCGGCGTGATCATGATCGTCGTCGGCATCGCGATGCTGCGCCGGCCGGAGGGTCGGGACGACGCGAATGTCCACCTCGACAGCGCCTCCGCCCGCCGCCTGCTGCCGCGCCTCCTGATCACCGGTTTCGGCGTCGGCCTGCTGTCCGGCTTCTTCGGCATCGGCGGCGGCTTTCTCATCGTGCCGGGCCTGATCGCGGCGACCGCCATGCCGATGCTCAACGCGGTCGGCTCCTCGCTCGTCGCCGTCACCACCTTCGGGCTGACGACGGCGTCCAACTACGCGCTTTCCGGGCTGGTCGACTGGGTGCTGGCGGCCGAATTCATCGCAGGCGGCATCGCCGGCGGCATTCTCGGCACCTGGGCGGCCGGCCGCATGGGCAATGGACGCACAGGTGCAGGCAAGCGCGCGCTCACTCGCGTCTTTTCCGCCGTGGTGATCTGCGTCGGCCTCTACGTCGTGGCGCGGGGCGCGGCGGCCTTCGTGTAGATCGTTTTCCCTCAAACGGAAACGGGTCGCGGGTTTACGTGCTGCGGCCTACCCTTCGAGACAGCCTTGTCAGGCCTCCTCGAAGCCTGGCCGGCAAATAGTATCAGGCTAGGCGCTTTCGGCTATTCCCCTTATGCCCCTCCACCGTCATTGCCTGGCACCCGCTTTCGCGGGCACAGGCTCCGTCCGGGCAATCCATCACCAGCCGCAGCATTCCGGGCACGCGCTGGATCGCCCGGACTTCGCCGGGTGATGACGGTGGAGACGTATGAAGGCGCACAGAACCAACTGCCATTTTCAGCCCGGACTCTCAGGATCGATGGCTTGCGTCCCGCTAGCCGTGAATCGCCTTGAGCCCCATCGCTCCCGGGCGCTGGGCGAGCTTGTCCATGATCACCTTGAAGATCTCCACGGGCCGGAACGGGAACTGGATGCAGCCGTCCACCCCCAGTTCCCTCAGCGCCTCCAGGGTGTTGTCGTTGATGCCCGGCGGCACCAGCACGACAAGCCGCGACGCCTTGTTCCGATGAGCAGAATTCTCCAGATATTGCAGCAGGTAGTGCACCTTCTTGGAATAGACCAGGAAGCTCACGTCGTAGCTGTGCTTGGCGAAGGTGTCCGCGTGCAGCGTATCCTCCGCAATCAGCGTCACCGTGCAGCCGACCTCGTTCAGCGCCGAGCTGATCGGCGCGATCGCCTTGGTGTTGGAGGTGACGATCGCGACCTGGATCGGAGGTTTCTCCTTCTGCGTCTCCTTGTAGGCCTTGTAGAGCTTCATCAGTTGCTGGCGGGAATGCTCCGCCATGCGCCGCACGCCGGCGATCCGCGTCTCGATGGTCGCCAGCAGCATGTCGTAGTCGATCGGCTTGGTCAGGTAGTCGTCCGCCCCGAGCTTGCGGCCGCTGATCACGTCCTCGCGCGCGGAACGCGCCGTCAGGAAGATGAACGGCACCTGGTCGAGTGCGGGGATCTTCTGCCGGATGACCTTCAGCAGCGTCGGCCCGTCCATCTCCGGCATCATCACGTCGCACAGGATCAGGTCGGGCTGCAGGGTCTGCAGCATATCCAGTGCCTCGCGGCCGTTGCGCGCGGCGCTGACCCCGTAGCCGGCATCCTCCAGTTCGCCCACCAGATCGCCAAGCAGCAGTTCCTCGTCCTCGACGCAAAGGATGTTGATGTCCTTGTTCATGGCGGGTTTCATGGCCGGGGCATCCTTGCCTTGCGTTTCGTCATGGTCGTTGGCGCGCATGCCGCGCCGCTGGTCCCGATCGTCGCTTTGCATCATCGCTCCGCCCTCCCTATCGGTTCTTCGTTATCCTGCAGCCGGATCTCGGCCGCATCCGCCCGCATCGCGGCAAGCGTGCTGCCGCACGCACCGGTTTCCGCCTCGCTCTCCCCCTGCCGGCGTTGTTCGTCACCGCCGCCGCCATCCGTCGCAGGCGGTCTGTCGAGGGCCGGATCGACCGGCAGGTCGAGCGGCAGCCGGATGGATACGACTGTTCCCTTGCCCTCCTCGCTCGAGATCGACATCCGCCCCTTGTGGCGCACGATGATCATCTCGGTGAGGTTGAGACCGATCCCCGTGCCCGGAATGCCGCTGGAAGTGGAGGCGCGGTAGAAGCGGCCAAACACCTTCTTGATCTCGGCTTTCGGTATCCCGACCCCGAAATCGGTCACCTCGATGCAGGCGAAATTGTTCTCCACCCGCACATCGACCTCCACCCTGTCCTTGCCCGGCGAATACTTGATGGCGTTGCCGACGACGTTCACCAGACACTGCTCGATCATCCGCCGGTCGATGTTGATGACCAGGTCGCCGATGCTCTCGTTGAGCACGATCTCGTGGCTTCGGTTGCCCTGGTGCTGCTGGTTGCACACCGCCTGCACGATCGGCAGGAGCGGCTGCGGCTGGGGCGAGATTTCCAGCACGCCGTCCTGCGAGACGGAGAAATCGATGAAGCGCTCGATCAGGTAATTTATCCGCCTGACCGCCTCGCGCATGTTATCGAGCCGCTCGACCACCTCCTCCGGCTGCAACCGGTCGAAGCGGCGCTTGAGCCGCTGGGCCGCGCCGTCGATGATCGCCAGCGGCGTGCGGAACTCGTGCGAGGCCATCGACACGAACTGCCGCTGCATCTCGTTGAGCCGCTTTTCCTTGCGAAGGTGCTTCACCAGTTGGTCGGCATGGGCGCGCAGCTTCTTGTTCTGCTCCTTGAAGTCGGAGACGTCGGAGAAGACGACGACATGTCCGCCGGTCGGAATCGACGAGACCTGGATGCGAAACCAGCGGTCGAACATGCGGTGGTCGCTTTCCGCCGTGATCTGCTGGATGAAATCGTCCAGGTCCTTCGCCTCGCCCCATTCAAAGGCGAACGCCTCCTTCAGGTGTGCCCGGCCGTCCAGATACGCCTCGATCCCGGGATGAAGGCGCTTCATGTTGGAGTTGGCAAGCGTCAGGCATCCCGCGCCGTCGACCATCACCAGAGCGTCGGGAATGGCGTCCACGGCGGAGGAAAGCAGATCGCGGCTTTCCTCAAGCTCGCGTGAGCGGCTGCGTAGTGTCTTCACCAGCCGGTCCTGCTTTTCCTCCAGCCGTGTCTCGACCGCCCGGAATTGCGTGATGTCGGAATAGATCGCCACCTGCCCGCCGTCGGGCAGCGGCGTGACCTGGACCTTCAGCAACCGCCCGTCGGGCAGCGACCGGTCGAAGGCCACGTCCCCCTGCGCCCGGGCAGCGATGGTGATGCCCGAGACGAAGTCCTCCACGTCGCCGGGGCCATAGTCTCCACGCTCGGCGAAATAGCGGATGAGATCGGCGAGGTTGGGATCGCCCTCGAATACGCTTTCCGGCAGATCGAGCAGATCCTTCGCCCGCCGGCTGAACACCAGCAGATTAAGGTCAGCGTCCATCAGGACGATGCCCTGATGGATCGAGCTCAGGAGCGCGGGAACAAGCGCCGCCTCGTTGATATTCTCCTTGATGAAATGTCCAGACAACATCGCATATCCGATCCAGAGAACTTTCCGCTCTTAAGACCGACTACACCTTGCGGATTAAATTGAATATAAGCAGAATATATCAATTTTTAACGCTCTGGTTACTCCGAACCATCGCGATTTTCGACTACGCACATCAACGTATCAATTAACAGAAAACGGATTTACATACGAAATACTCCGAATGGCGTCGGCTCGACAGGCGCGTTCAGCGTCGCGGAAAAGGCCAGTCCGAGCACCCGCCGCGTCTCGGAAGGCGCGATGATGCCGTCGTCCCACAGCCGCGCGGTGGCGTGATAGGGATGGCCTTCCGCCTCGTAGCGCGCCCGGATCGGCGCCTTGAACGCCTCTTCCTCCGCCGCACTCCAGGCCGCGCCCTCGGCTTCCATGTTGTCGCGCTTGACGGTGGCCAGAACCGAGGCCGCCTGTTCGCCGCCCATCACGGAAATCCGCGCATTCGGCCACATGAACAGGAAGCGGGGCGAGTAGGCGCGCCCGCACATTCCATAGTTGCCCGCACCATACGAGCCGCCGACGATGACGGTGATCTTCGGCACCTTCGCGCACGCCACCGCCGTGACGAGCTTCGCCCCGTCCTTGGCGATGCCGCCGGCCTCGTATTCGCGACCGACCATGAATCCGGTGATGTTTTGCAAAAAGAGAAGCGGAATGCGCCGCTGGCAGCACAATTCGACGAAATGCGCGCCCTTAAGAGCCGATTCAGAGAAAAGGATGCCGTTGTTGGCAACGATTCCGACGGGCATTCCGAAAATTTTCGCAAAGCCCGTCACAAGCGTCGTGCCGTAGAGCTTCTTGAACTCGTGAAACTCCGAACCGTCGACAAGCCGCGCGATCACCTCGCGGATGTCGTACTGCTTGCGCAGGTCCGCCGGCACCACGCCATCGAGCTCGGCCGGATCGTAGGCGGGATCGCGCGGCGGGGCGAGGTCGATGTCCGCCCGCTTCACGCCGTTGAGATTGGCGACAGCCCGGCGCGCCATGGCCAGCGCCTGGTCGTCGTCCACCGCATAGTGATCGGCGACGCCGGAGACGCGCGCATGCACGTCCGCCCCGCCCAGATCCTCAGCCGACACCTCCTCGCCGGTGGCCGCCTTCACCAGCGGCGGCCCGGCCAGAAAGATCGTGCCCTGCTGGCGCACGATGATCGTCTCGTCCGACATCGCCGGCACATAGGCGCCGCCCGCCGTGCACGATCCCATCACCACCGCAATCTGCGGAATGCCCATCGCCGACATGGTGGCCTGATTGTAGAAGATGCGGCCGAAATGCTCCTTGTCGGGAAAGACGTCGGTCTGGTTGGGCAGGTTCGCGCCGCCGGAATCCACCAGATAGATGCACGGTAGCCGGTTTTCGCGCGCGATCTCCTGGGCGCGCAGGTGCTTCTTCACGGTCATCGGGTAATAGGTGCCGCCCTTGATGGTGGCGTCGTTGCACACGATCATGCATTCGCGCCCCGACACCCGGCCGATGCCGGTGATCAGCCCGGCGCCATGGATGGCGGCATCGTACATGCCGTTGGCCGCCAGCGGCGACAGCTCCAGAAACGGCGCACCTGGATCGAGCAGTCGCGTGACGCGCTCGCGCGGCAACAGCTTGCCGCGCCCCACATGCCGCTCGCGCGCCTTCTCCGGCCCGCCCAGCGCCGCCTCCTCCCGACGGGCGCGCAGATCGGCGACGAGCGCCCCCATTTCCGCAGCCTGTCCCCTGAACGCATCGGAAGACGACGAAACAACGGATTTCAACAACGCCACAGCAGAACTCCCCCACTCGCGTGACAATGATCTTGATGAAAAAGGCTCAGTCGACCTCGTCGGCCGGAACGATCCACGTCTCCCTCAGCGCCGCCTCGCACCACTCGGCCATGGCCGGATGGGCCATCACCGCCTCCATGTAGGCGCGAGAGACCGCATCCACCGGCACCGCATAGGTGATCAGCCGGCTGACGACCGGCGCGAAAAAGGCGTCGGCCGCCGTTAAGGCCCCGAACAGGAAATCGCCGCCCGCGCCGAAACGGGCCCGCGCCTCGTTCCAGATCGCCAGGATCCGCGCCACGTCGGCCTCCACCGCTGCATCCTGCGGCCGGGCGGCGGGTGCCCGCCGGATGTTCATCGGGTAATGGCCGCGCATGGCGGTGAAACCGGAGTGCATCTCGGCCACGATGGCGCGGGCATGGGCGCGCGCCGCGCGGTCCGCCGGCCACAGCCCGGCTTGCGGAAAGCGCTCCGCCAGATATTCCACGATCGCCAGACTGTCCCACACGGTGATATCGCCGTCGATCAGCACCGGCACGCGGCCAGCCGCGGAATGGGCCCGGATCTCATCGTGCATGGTGGGCGTGTCGAGCGGGATCAGCACTTCCTCGAAGTCGGCGCCGGTCTGCCTCAATGCCAGCCAGCCGCGCAGCGACCAGGTCGAGTAGTTCCTGTTTCCGATGACGATCTTCAAGTGACGCGCTCCTTGCGTTGGCCTCCCGCGACAGGCTTACGCCTTCTCTTTCGGAAGCTCAACGGCGCCGCCCGCGTCCCGCCAGGCACCGAACCCGCCCTCGATATGGGCGACGTTCTCAAGCCCCATGTCCTGCACGGTCTTGGTCGCCAGCGCGGAGCGCCAGCCCGCCGCGCAGAAGAAGACGAAGCGCTTGGGCTGGGCAAAGACCTCGCGATGATAGGGGCTGTCGGGATCGACCCAGAATTCCAGCATCCCGCGCGGGGCGTGGACGGCGCCGGGCATGCGGCCCTGCCGCTCCAGCTCGCGGATATCGCGCAGATCCACGAACACCGTGTCCGCATCGCCGTGGAGCGCGATCGCCTCGGCGACGGGCAAGGTCACGATCTCCGCTTCCGCCGCATCCACCAGCTGACGGTATCCCTTCTTCATCGCCATCGGCGACCTCCCCTCCCTCGTGCCGGCCTCGCGACGCCGGTCTTGTTGCCGAACCGTTTTGCGCGCCGGAGTGTCGTTTGACTTGCGGGGATTCACAAGACCCGATTGCCGCCGCCGCGAAAAGAACCGGCCGGGCGCCATGCGGCAGAAGCTGAAGACCGGGCCCGAAAACGCAAAAGGGGCGCGGTTCGGTCCGCGCCCCTTTCGAACTGACCATGCCGGTGGCAAGTCTATTCTGGCAAGCCTATTTCACGGCGATCGTCGTGACCGCCGGATCGAATCCACCGAACAGGTAGACGAGCAACATAGCGCCTCCGAGCATCAGGACCGTCCAGGTCATGAACCCCCAGCAGGACTTCTGTACGTGATCGTCCATGGAACTCCTAATTGCTGAACAGGGCGACGGGGCGGGTGAAACAACCCTCTCCTTCCATCGCGAAGCCACGCCCATTTAACGACTTGGTAACCTCTGTTCAAGTCCGAAGAATCCCGCCTTGCGGAAAGGCTGGCACGCGCCCTGTGCATGGCGTTGTGGAAAAAGCGCGAGGCCCGCCCGCCCTCGATTTCGTTCGGCCGCACCAAGCCGATGATTTGCCTTTGCGATTTGCGCCGGGTCGGATGCCTTTCCGGTCGCATTGAAACAATCCCGCCACCGCGAATATGCTCTGGAAATCGCCCCTCCTTTTCGCCTTGAAGGGGACGGGGGTCGTGAACCCGACAGAAAGACCGACATGCCCTTCCTGCCGCTCGACCTTGCCGCCCTTGCGTGGTTCGCCTGTTCCTGGCTCGGCTACAACTGGCTTGTGGAGCGCAGCCGCTGGAAATCCGCCTGCCTGTCGCATGCCATGGACCGGTACCGGCACGAATGGATGCACTCCATGCTGGAGCGCCCGTTGCGGATGATCGACGCACAGATCATCGCCGGTCTGCAGCAGGGCACGGCCTTCTTCGCCTCCACCTCGCTGCTGGCGCTGGGCGCCTGCTTTGCGCTGCTCAACGCCACCGATCTGGCCCTTGAGGTCTACGCCGACCTGCCGCTCGCCATCGTCACCACGCGGGCGGAATGGGAGGCCAAGGTTCTGGGGCTGATGCTGATCGCGGCCTATGCCTTCTTCAAGTTCGGCTGGTCCTACCGGCTCTTCAACTACTGTTCGATCATGGTCGGCGCCGTGCCCAACGAGGACAAGAACCCTTCGGCGGAGGCGCGGGATCTGGCGAGCCGGGCGGCCAGCCTCAACGTGCTCGCCGGGCGGCATTTCAGCCGCGGCCAGCGCGCCTTCTTCTTCGGCGTCGGCTTCCTGTGCTGGTTCGCCGGGCCGATCCCCTTCATCGCCGGCACGACCTACGTTTTCGTCGTGCTGTTGCGGCGCCAGTTCTTTTCCGCCGCCAGCAGTGCCGCGTTTTCCCGCGAAATCCCGCCGCGGGGCTGAGGTCGGGGTGATTATGCCGGCGAAATCGCCGCAAACGTGAGAATAGTCACAGTAGCGTTTGCACCGAAGTGATTAGCTGTCCGCAGCTGGCGGGCATCAATCATTTTCCAGGGTGCGGCAATGACGACGCTCTACCTCAGACTTGGCGGAAGACAGAGTATCGAACGTTTCACATATGTAATTTTCGACATGATGCGCCACGACGACATTCTCGCGGAGGAACTGGACCGTATCGACCATGCCTGGGTCATCGACAAGGTGAACTCGCTTCTGGTCTTCATATTCGGCGGCTCGCCCTTTTACGAGGGCCGCTCGATCCGTTCCGATTTCCGGACTCTGCTGGCGACGGACCATCACTACACCCGCTTCGCCGACCACTTCCAGACGGCACTGCAGGCAAACGGCATCGAACCGCCGCTGCGCGAGGAGGCGCAAGCCGTCATCGAGCTGGTTCGCGATTACGTGCTGGAACGGCAACTGGTGTAAGGGACCGGGAGCTCCGTTCAAGCCGCTGCGGCCGTTTCCGCGGGTGAACGCCAGCCCCACGGCCGACCTCCCCCTTGAGGGGAGGTCGAACGGCTTCTTCGGCCGTTCGGGTGGGGGTCAAGGCGGCAGGTTCGGAGCAAGAGAGAGCACCCCCACCCCTGGCCCCTCCCCTCAAGGGGGGAGGGGGACGAATGCGGCTCGCTCAGCGCATCCCGGTCGGGAAATGGTATCGGATTGCGGGCTCGCCTTTTTTCCCCTCATCCCCCACCGCCGTCATTGCCCGGCTTCGTCCGGGCAATCCACCTCCAGCCGCGGCACTCGGGGCGCGCGCTGGATCACCCGGACGGAGCCTGTGTCCGCGAAAGCGGGTGCCGGGTGTTGACGATGGAGGGAAATGTGGAGCGAAAAGTCAGCCCCACGGCCTACCTCCCCCTTGAGGGGAGGTCGAACGGCTTCTCCGGCCGTTCGGGTGGGGGTCAAGGCGGCAGGCTCGGAGCAAGCGGCTTTACCCCCAGCCCTAACCCCTCCCCTCAGGGGGGAGGGGAACGTCAGACGCACGCTCAGCGCGTCGCGGCACCTTCATTGCGTGCAGATGACGGTCTCATTCCGGCTCGATCAGATCGGAGCGGACGTTGCCGACGACCTCGCCGGTATCGACCTCGCACCACCGTCCGTCGAGAATCTGCCGCCGGGCGGCGGCGTCCGCGCCGGCCCAGTCGCCGGCCGGAATCTCCGGCTCGCACCAGTTGAGACGGATGCCGCCGGTTCCGGCGCGCACGCGGCCCGCCACCTGCGAATTCGGGTCCATCTCGACGTTGATGACCAGATCGGACAGGGCCCGGTAGCTCTGGTAATAGGGCGACTGCGCCCGTGCGGGAGACGGGAAGGTCACAACGGCGGAAAGCGCCGCCGCCCCGAAAACCGGCATGGCAGCGAGGATCGCGGCGGGGCGCACCCGCCGCGCGTTCGGTTTCACGACCATCGATCGCCGCCGCTTCAGCCGAGTTCGGATGCCGAGTTCACGACCTTGCCGACGAGACCGTAGGCGATGGCCTCTTCCGGCGACATCCAGTAGTCGCGGTCCGTATCCTTGTCGATCCGCTCCACCGGCTGACCGGTGGCGACCGAGAAGATCTTGTTGAGACGATCGCGCATGCGCAGCATCTCGCGCGCCTGGATCTCGATGTCCGTCGCCGGGCCGCCGGCCCCACCGGAGGGCTGGTGCAGCAGGAAGCGCGTGTTGGGCGTGCAGTAGCGGTCTTCCTTGGGAACCGCGACATAGATCAGCGCACCCGCGCTCGCCACCCAGCCCATGCCGAGCATGCGCACGCGCGGGGCGATGAAGCGGATGGTGTCGTGGATCATGTCGCCCGATTCCACGTGGCCGCCGGGCGAGGACACGATCACGTTGATCGGATCTTCGGAAACCTGCGCCAGCGCCAGAAGGCGGGCGCACACATCGCGGGCCAGCTCCTGCGAGATCTGACCGGTAATGAGCACCGTGCGCGATTCGAAAAGATGCTTGTCGACCTGGATCGACGCCGGCGTCTTGGTCTTTTCCTCGTCTTCGTCCTCGTCGTCGAGGTGGGGAGGAACCGACGTGAAATAAGTGTTCATGCGCTGGATAGGCTCCATTGATTGCAGGGGCGGCCGCGTTCGGCCGCTCCGTTTTTCCGACTCCATGTGTATGCGATGCCGCCGCGGCTCGCAAACCCCGGCTCGCGCCTGCCGGCCCGCAAACCATGACAGACCACCCTTTTTCGCAAAAGGGTTAGCGGACACCCCGCCGGCCATACCGACCACATGGGGAGCCTGCCGCTCGAAAGAAGGGGGTGGAAGACGAATTGTGCCGGATACCCGGCCCGCTTATACCGGCGCCGCGATCACCACCCGGTTTCGGCCGCTGCCCTTGGCGCCATAAAGGCCCCGGTCGGCGCGGGCGATCAGATCGGCGAGCGTCACCGATTGACCGCTTGTCGCCGCCACGCCGATGCTCACCGTCAGCCCGATCGGGGTGCCCTCCCATTCCACCACCTGATCCGCGATCCGCGTGCGCAACTTCTCCGCCACCTGTAGCGCATCGTGCAGATCGGCGCCGCGCAGCAAAATGACGAATTCTTCGCCACCGTAGCGGGCGAAAAGGTCGCTCTTGCGCAGCTCCTCCTCCACCGTGCGGGCGAAATCCTGCAGCACCCGGTCGCCGGCGGGGTGGCCGAACCGGTCGTTGATAGACTTGAAATGATCGAGGTCGATGAGCAGCAGCGCCATCGTCTCCCGCCCGGCGTGCATCCGCTCCAGCAGCGCGCCGACGCTGCGGTCGAAGGCACGCCGATTGAGGATGCCGGTGAGCGGATCGATCTCCACCTCGTGCTGCAGGGTCTTCACCGCACGCACCTGCCAAAGCCACAGCCCGCCGATCGCGAGCGCGACGAGGAAGATCACCGGCACGAACAGCGCCAGCGACAGCCAGAAATCGTCCTCGAGCACATTTTTCGGGCGGTGGGTGATCAGGCTGTAGAAAGCCCGCAGCACGAAGACCGTGACATTGCCACCGGCTGCAAGCAACAGCACCGCGCGGACTTCCGCCTTCACGCCCCGGGTCCGCCAGAACTCGTGGAAATAGCCGAGCGACAGAGCGGCGATCAGGATGGAGGCCACGAGCGAGCGCAGCCAGGTTTCTTCGTAGAAGCCGGGATACCGGGACAGGATCAGCCAGACGACGCAAGGCAGGATGACCGGCAGCACGAGAAAGCGGCGCCCGTTCATCTCCCGAAACGAGTTCCAGCCCAAGGCCATCGCGGCGAACACGGCGGCGTTTGCGACATCGACGGAAAGCAGGTCGGGTATGCGCCCGCGCGCCGCCAGCAGCAACGTGGAGACGGCACCGAGCCCGAAGGTGGCGGCGGAATAGGCCAGCACCCGCTCGCTGCGATGCTTCCACCAGCCGATGCCGAAGCCGACGGCGGCCAGCAGACAGATGGTCGCCATCAGAACGAAGATCGTGAATATATCCAGCCGCATGCCACGCTTCCCGCGTCCAGGCAGCGCGCCCGGAAGCCTTGAGCCACCGTCAACCCCAATTGCGGGTAAAGACCGGAAGCCGGAAACAATGTCAAATCACTTGATGGTTGCGGCTTCCCGCCGGCGCGCCTTCCTCAGCGCACGTGCCCGGCGGGATCCTGGCGATTTTTGACGGTCCTTGCGCAAGCGCGGCACAGGCACAGCGGCGGGGATATGTCGCCGGCTCCGCCCTGCGGCCTTTTCCCCCACCCGAGCGACCGAGGAGAACGTTCGACCTCCCCTCAAGGGGGAGGGGTCAGGGGTGGGGGTACCTTCGCTTGCTCCGACCCCACATCCCTGCCCTCGCGCGCGCCTAGCGTGAAGCGTCGAACAGCTCGCGCCCGATCAGCATCCGCCGGATCTCGCTCGTTCCCGCACCGATTTCATAGAGCTTGGCATCGCGCAGAAGCCGGCCGGTCGGATACTCGTTGATGTAGCCGTTGCCGCCGAGAAGCTGAATCGCGTCGAGCGCCACCTTCGTCGCGTTTTCCGCGGCATAGAGAATGGCCCCTGCGGCGTCCTGACGCGTCGTCTCGCCCCGGTCGCAGGCCTGCGCCACGGCATAGACATAGGCCCGGCTGGCGTTCATCGTCACGTACATGTCCGCGACCTTGCCCTGCACCAGCTGGAACGTGCCGATCGGCTGCCCGAACTGCTCGCGCTCGTGGATGTAGGGCATCACCACGTCCATCGCCGCCTGCATGATGCCGATGGAGCCGGCCGCCAGCACCGCGCGCTCATAGTCGAGCCCCGACATCAGGATGTTGACGCCCTTGCCGACCGCGCCGAGCACGTTCTCCTCAGGCACCTCGCAATCGCGGAAGACGAGTTCCCCTGTCTCCGAACCGCGCATGCCGAGCTTGTCGAGCTTCTGCGCGACGGAAAAACCGGGGAAATCCTTCTCGATGATGAAGGCGGTGATGCCGCGCGGGCCGGCGGCCGGGTCAGTCTTGGCGTAGACGATCAGCGTGTCCGCCTGCGGGCCGTTGGTGATCCACATCTTGGAGCCGTTGAGGACGTAGCGGTCGCCCCTTTTCTCCGCCCTGAGCTTCATGGAGACGACGTCGGACCCCGCGCCCGGCTCCGACATGGCGAGCGCGCCCAGATGCTCTCCGGAGATAAGCTTGCCGAGATAGCGCTTCTTCTGCTCGTCATTGCCCCAGCGCCGCATCTGGTTGACGCACAGGTTGGAATGCGCGCCGTAGGAAAGCCCGATCGAGGCGGACGCCCGGCTCACCTCCTCCATCGCCACGCAATGCTCCAGATAGCCGAGCCCCGCGCCGCCCCACTCCTCCTCCACCGTGATGCCGTGCAGCCCGAGCGCCCCCATTTCCGGCCACAGCTCGCGCGGGAACCAGTCCTCGCGGTCGATCTTTTCCGCCAGCGGCGCGATGCGGTCCTGCGAGAAGGACAGCACGCTGTCGCGCAGCATGTCGGCGGTTTCGCCGAGGTTGAAATTGAACGCGGCGGGTGCGTTGGGGATCATGCTCTTCTTCCTCCCTGGCGGACCTCCCTGCCCGCCTTGTGCATGTGTTTGCGCAGGACACTCGGTGCCTGCGGCGGCTCTCCTTACGGAATTTTCCGGAGAAAGCTAGAGCAACATGCCGCCAGGTGGAAGCGCCGGAAGAGGGGGCCGGCCGGTTTGAGCGAAACGGCGCGAAAGCGGCGCGCGGCCAGACAGATCGTTTCGCGGATTGAAGGAAGAAGATCGCAATTCTTCCAGCCACGGCCGATCATCCGGGATGGCCCCTTGCGCGGGATTGCCCGAGGCTGGCGTGGAAATGGTAGCGGGTCAGATGCATCCAGACTCTCCCCGTCATTGCCGGCTTCGACCGGCAATCCATTCCGTGAAATATCCACCCGGGGAGCATTTAAAGCGGCGGCAAAACGCACCTTTACGCCGGGCCGTGAAATCACGGCATGGATTGCCGGTCTGAGCCGGCAATGACGAGCGGAGGGAATAGAGCACCACAACCGGCTGCCATTTCCACGCCAGCATCACACTCAACGTCATCCCGAGCGGCCACCCGGGAAACACAAGTGCCTTCTTGGCCCTTCAATTCTATGCCCCCCTCAGACCTCTCCATCGTCATCACCCGGCGAAGGGGCATGAGGCGGAAACGGTCGAAGGCGCACAACCCGAGACCAGTTCCAGCCCATCCTCCGGCCCGTCCGCGCAAGCGGCCATCCCGAAGCATCGGCCGCAGCACGAATGCCGGAGCGTCCTCCTCCCTGAACCGCCCTAATCCGCCAGCCCCGGCAGGCACACGAGCGAGAACAGCCCCGTGGCGACGTGGGTCTCGCGGCCTGCCTCCAGGCCGTAGACGTCGGAGCGGCAGATGGTGAGCGTGCGGCCCGGCTTCACCACCCGTCCGCGGGCAACAAGCTTTTCCCCGCGCGCCGGGTTGAGCAGGTTGATCTTGTATTCGCTCGTCAGAACCCCGGTGCCGGCCGGATAGAGCGACAGCGCCGCATAGCCGGCCGCGCTGTCGGCTATGGAGGCGGTGGAGCCGGCGTGGAAATAGCCGTGCTGCTGGGTAAGGGCGCGCGCATGCGGCATGTCCAGATCGACCTCGCCCGGCGCCAGATGCGCGATGACGGCGCCCAGATATTCCATGAACGGCTGGCGCGCGAAACTGGCGCGCACGCGCGCTTCCCAGTCCGCATCGCGCGGTTCGAACCCTGCCATCTCTCCTCCTCCCGATTATCTCCGCTCCGGGCGCTCCCCCGCCCGGCAAAGCGGCCTATCCCGCGTAATTCGGCCACAACGGCGGGGCGGCGAGTTCCAGCACGTTGCCGTCGGGATCCTCCAGATAGAGGCTCGTCCCGCCGGCCGACCACGTCACCTCCGAGGTGATCGCGACCCCGCAGGCGCGAAGATGCGCGCGCCACGGATCGAGATCTTCGGCCGCGACCTTGAAGGCGAAGTGGCTCGGCCCCTCGCTGTGATGGCCCGGCACGATGCCGCCCTGCGTTTCCACGTCATCCGCCGTCGAGCCGCGCGCAAACACCAGCAGCGTCTCGGCCGGTCCGGCATTGTAGGCGGAGAGCCTGTCGCCCTCGACCATGCGCTCAAGCCCCATCACGCCGGAATAGAACGCGTGCGCCGCCGCCATGTCATCGACATAGACCGCCGTTTCCAGGATGCCGCCGATCTTGGGTGCCTGTCTCATGAGTTTTCCTTGTCAGACCGATACTTTTTCTCAGTGCAGCCCGAACCACCAGGCGGCGAGCCCCAGAAACGCGAAGAAGCCCACCACATCCGTCACCGTCGTCACGAACACCGAGGAGGCGACGGCGGGATCGATGTCGAGCCTGTCCAGCGTCAGCGGGATGAGAATGCCGGCCATGCCGGCGGCCACCATGTTGATGACCATGGCGGCCGCGATCAGCCCGCCGATCTGTTCGTTGTCGAACCAGAGGGCGGCAACGAGCCCCATCAGCACGGCGAACAGCACGCCGTTGATGAAGCCCACCGCGGTCTCGCGCGCGATGATGCGAACGGTGTTGAAACTGCCCAGATCGCGCGTGGCCAGCGCGCGCACGGCGACTGTCATGGTCTGCGTGCCGGCATTGCCGCCCATAGAGGCGACGATCGGCATCAGCACCGCGAGCGCCACCATCTGCTGAATGGTCGCGTCGAACATGCCGATGACGAGAGACGCCAGCACCGCCGTGCCGAGATTGACCAGCAGCCACACGAAACGCCCGCGCACCGTCTCCACGATGCTGTCGGAAATCTCCGCGTCGCCGCCCACACCGGCCAGCGCGAAGATGTCCTCCTCGGCCTCCGCCTGGATGACGTCGACGATGTCGTCGACGGTCAGCACGCCGACGAGCCGGTCCGAATCGTCCACCACAGCGGCCGAAATCAGGTTGTAGCGCTCGAAGGTGGTCGCCACCTCCTCCTGATCCTCGGTTGCTTTGATCGCGTGCATCGTCTCGCCCATGATGCCGCTGATCGGCTCATTGCGCTTGGTGCGCAGCAGCTTGTCGAGCGCCACGGTGCCCATCAGCCGGAAGCCCGGGTCGATGACGTAGATCTGGTAGAAGTCCTCCGGCAGCGCATCCGATTCGCGCAGGTAGTCGATGGTCTGGCCGACGGTCCAGAACGGCGGCACGGCGACGAAGTCGCTCTGCATGCGCCGGCCGGCCGATTCTTCCGGGTAATCCAGCGCGCGGCGCAGCTGCAGCCGGTCGGACTGCTTCAGCTCCTGCAGGATCGCTTCCTGGTCTTCCTGCGGCAGGTCTTCCAGAATGTAGACGGCATCGTCCGAATCGAGCTCGGCGATGCCTTCCGCCACATTGCCCGCCGGCATTTCCTCCAGCAGGCGCGCGCGGACCGAATCATCGAGCTCGGTGAGAACGGTGAAATCGAAGGCATCGCCCAGCAGGCTGACGAGCTTGGCCTGGTCTTCCGGGTGCAGCGTCTCGATCAGGTCGCCGAGGTCGGCCTCGTGCAGGTCGCCGGCGAGTTCGAGCGTGGCCTCCCTGTCGTCGGCCTCCACGGCCTCCTCGACAAGCGCCACGAAATCCTTGGAGACGTAGCCGTCCTCGTCGCGAAAGGCGATTTCCGCGGGATCGGCAACGGCAGCATCGACGGGTGGGGTCTCGGCCACGATCTCCTCCTGCGGTTGGATTGCCTGCGGTTGGGATGCCTACAGTTGGGATGAACGTGCCGGTAAAAATCGCGAGACGTCGGGACCAGCCCGCAAAAGCTACGAAATTATCGGCGCTTAAGGAACAGTCTTTTCGCACCGGCGAAGTGCGGCGATGTCATTTTTATGGGAGATCGAAAAACAAAAAAGGCGACCCGGGGGCCGCCGCTTTCGCAAAGACAGCCGGACATTGGTCTGTCCGGCTCACCCTTCGCCTGACGGCTTCAGGTGGCTGTGCCACCCGAATCGCAATCGGTCAGACAAAAGGGAGTCTGGAAGCGTTCTCCCACAGACGCCTCTTTGCGAATGCCTGCCCCGATCCGGATTTCAGATATCTCTCGAAGTCGAGCGCACGCTGCTTCTCGTCGAAGGCGTGATAGCAGACGAGTTTCCATGGTCGAAATTTAGAAGTGTGAGGAGATGAGCCGGAATTATGATCGGCCACGCGTCTCTTCAAATCAGCGGTGAAGCCAATATATGTCTGCTTCGGAAACGAAATGCTTCTCAATAGATAGACATAGAATATTGGCAGTCCCCCTTCGCTAAAGCTACGGGCGACACCCTTCGCCTGACGGCTCCAGGTGGCTGTGCCACCCGAAGCTCGGTCACGACCCTAGGCCGCCGTTTCCCAAGGCAGAAATTCTGCGATATTCGGAGGCGAAATACAAACAGTCCCCCTTCGCTAAAGCTACGGGCGACACCCTTCGCCTGACGGCTCCAGGTGGCTGTGCCACCCGAAGCTCGGTCACGACCCTAGACCGCCGTTTCCCAAGGCAGAAATTCTGCGATATTCGGAGGCGAAATACAAACAGTCCCCCTTCGCTAAAGCTACGGGCGACACCCTTCGCCTGACGGCTCCAGATGGCTGTGCCACCCGAAGCTCGGTCACGACCCTAGGCCGCCGTTTCCCAAGGCAGAAATTCTGCGATATTCGGAGGCGAAATACAAACAGTCCCCCTTCGCTAAAGCTACGGGCGACACCCTTCGCCTGACGGCTCCAGGTGGCTGTGCCACCCGAAGCTCGGTCACGACCCTAGGCTGCCGTTTCCCAAGGCAGAAATTCTGCGATATTCGGAGGTGAAATACAAACAGTCCCCCTTCGCTAAAGCTACGGGCGACACCCTTCGCCTGACGGCTCCAGGTGGCTGTGCCACCCGAAGCCGTCAGGCGAAGGGTGGTGCGGTCGAGAAGACTCGAACTTCCACGGGTTTTACCCCACAGCGACCTCAACGCTGCGCGTCTACCAATTCCGCCACGACCGCACATGACTGGTAGCCGGGGCACTCGGCCTCGGCGGAGGTCCATGTATCAAACCCCCTGCCCCTGTTCAAGAAGCATTTCACGAAAATCAGATGCGGGCGTTTTCTGCCTGTGGACGGAATTCCGGAGCGCGCATCAAAACCTCGGTGATCGAGATGCCGATGCGGTCGCCGCGCAGCACCACCTGCCCCTTCGCGACGGGAATGTCGTTGGCCAGAATTTCCACGTCATCCTCCTCCGAAACGTCCAGCTCGATGACCGCGCCGCGGCCCATGCGCAAAAGCTGGTGGATCGGCATTTCCGCCCGGCCAAGCACCACGGAGATATGAACGGAAATCTTGTCAACGCTGGTCATGAAGGTGATCCGGACCTATGAAGGCGATCGATATGGATGGGCAGGCTGCCTTGAACCTACACTTTCGGGCGAAGCGGAACCCGCGGTCCCGGTTCGGTTCGTTAACGAAACCTTGCCCGTCAAGCGTTACCCAATGGTTAACAGGCATTAACGCATGAACACTGAGACGCGCGACCAGCTGAGCGTCTCGATGCTGCCGCAGCCCGGCGCCGCGCCGGTGGAATGGCATGTCGAGGATGCGCCCGTCGCCTATCCGCAAGCCCTTGCCGCCATGGAGGCGCGCGCCGCCGCCATCGCCGACGGCACGGCGCCCGAGCGCGTGTGGCTCGTGGAACACCCGCCGCTCTACACCGCCGGCACCAGCGCACGGGAGGAAGATCTCGTCTCCCCCGACCGTTTTCCGGTCTTTCACACCGGGCGCGGCGGCCAGTTCACCTATCACGGGCCCGGCCAGCGCGTCGCCTACGTGATGCTGGACCTGAAGCGCCGCCAGCCCGATATCCGCGCCTTCGTGGCGGGCCTTGAGCAATGGCTGATCCAGACGCTGTGGCAGTTCCACGTGCGCGGCGAGCGGCGCGACGACCGCGTCGGCGTGTGGGTGCGCCGGCCGGAAAAGGGACAGGACGCGGAGGACAAGATCGCCGCCATCGGCATCCGCGTGCGCAAATGGGTGACCTTCCACGGCATCAGCCTGAACGTGGAGCCGGATCTGGAACATTTCTCCGGCATCGTGCCCTGCGGCGTCACCGACCACGGCGTCACCAGTCTGGTCGACCTCGGCCTGCCGGTGACGATGCCGGAAGTCGATTCGATCCTGCGCGGCGAGTTCGAGAAGATTTTCGGGGAGACGGTGGCGGTCTGAGGCGGGCGGTCACAACGTGGTCTGTGTTGGCGGATAGCCTGTGAGGCTTGCGCAGTCTTATCCCCCCGCCTCCGGCCTCTTCCTTCCACCGCGCTTCGACAGCTCCGGCAACAGATCGAACCGCCCGGCGATCCACGCCTCCTTCTTGGCCCGGCTCCAGCCCTTCAGGCGCCGCTCGCAGGCGATGGCGTCCTTGATCGTGTCGTAATATTCCGAATGGATGAGTTCGAGAGGGCGATGGCGGGCTGTATATCCATCGTGCAGCCCCTGCTGATGCTCGCTGAACCGCGTCTCCACGTCGCGATCGGTGATACCGACGTAGTAGCTCCCGTTCGCACAGCGCAGGATGTAGACCGTCGATCCCATGAAGGGAGAGTACTGGGGATGCAGAGGGGGAGCAACAACGCGTGCGGCCCATCCTTCGAGACGGCCTTGTCAGGCCTCCTCAGGATGACGTTGTGCGGGTGGCAAGGCTTCTCGGGAGGACATTATCGTGTTGATGTTTCCGTGAAACTCTCAACATACACAACGTCATCCTGAGGAGGTGCGCAGCACCGTCTCGAAGGATGGGCGGCACACACCAATCCCTCCCCCTCACCCCGTCGCCCGCACCTCGAACCCGCCCGCGACGATCCCCGCCTCGCCCAGCACCTTCACGTCGCTCACCCGCGCCCAGCCGGGCCCCTCGAAGGCGGCGGAGAGCATCTCCTCCACGGCTGCCGCGTCGCCGGAAAACACCGCCTCCACCTCGCCCGAGCGCAGGTTGCGCACCCAGCCGGAAAGCCCGAGCGCCTGCGCCCGGTCCGCGCACCACGCCCGGTAGCCTACGCCCTGCACCCGCCCGCTGATGAGCACATGCACGCTGCGCTGTCCGCCCGCTCCGTTCCGGTTCATGGGGCTTGCCTCCGGATTGTCCGTCCCACTCAGCCGGCGACCGCGGTCTCGCTCCACTCCACCACCAGCGCGCCCGCCTCGCGCGGCGTGTCGGCGATCGCCAGCGGGCTTTCCGCCTGCAGTTCCGCCCGGCTGCCGTAGCCGTAGGTCACCCCGATCGCGGCAACCGCATTGGCGCGCGCGCCGGCCAGATCGTGCTTGCGGTCGCCGATCATGATGCCTGCGCTGGCGCTCACGCCCTCGCACGCCAGAAGATGCCCGATCAGCTCCGCCTTGGTCGACAGGCTGCCGTCGTCCGACGCGCCGTAGATACCCTTGAAATAGCCGGCCAGCCCGAAATGCTCCACGATCCTGACCGCCGGTTCGTGCAGCTTCGAGGTTGCGACGTAAAGCGTGTGGCCAAGATCCCGCAGCCCGGCCAGCACCTCCGGAATCCCGTCGATCACCTGGTTCTCGAACAGCCCCACCTCGCCGTAACGGTCGCGATAATGGCCGACCGCCTCGCTCACGCGCTCCGGATCGTCCCCGCCCAGCAGCACGGCAAAACTCTCGCCGAGCGGCGGGCCGATGCACCAGCGCAGATCGTCCGCTTCGGGGATTGTCTCCACCCCCATGCACTCAAGGGCATACTGGATGGAGCGGGTGATGCCGGGAAAGGGATCTGTCAGCGTGCCGTCGAGATCGAACAGGACGGCACGCCCGGGCACTGCTTCAGCAGGTATGACGTTCATTCAAATTCCATGATCACGGCGTCGACCGCAAGACTGTCGCCCGGCGCCGCCTTGATGGCGGAGACCTTGGCCTCGCGCTCGGCCACCAGCACGTTTTCCATCTTCATCGCCTCCACGATGGCGAGCCGCTGGCCGGCGCTGACCTTTTCGCCCTCCTCCACATGGATGGAAACGACGAGCCCCGGCATCGGGCAGAGCAGCATCTTGGAGGTATCCGCCGGCACCTTCTCCGGCATCAGCCGGTCCAGTTCGGCGGTGCGCGGAAGCATAACGCAGGCGTTGACCGAGCAGCCCTGCCAGTCAAGCCGCCAGCCGTTCTCGATGGCGCGCACCTGAACCGCGACGACCTCGTGCCCGACGCGGCCGCGCCACAGGAGATCGCCCGGCTGCCAATCGGAGGTGACGGGGAAGGTCTGGCCCTCGATGGTCACGTCGATCTCGACGGGAAGATCGGGATAGCCCTCGGCCAGCTCGATGGCGAGATATTCCTTGTCGAGCCGCACCACCCAGTCGCGCCGGAGCTTGCCCGAATGCGGGCGCAGCCGGCCGGTCAGCCGGTCGAGCCGGTCCTTGCGCACCACCTCCATGGACAGCGCGACGGCCGCCAGAACCACCTTGTCCTCGTGGGTCGGCTGGGTCGGCGTGAAGCCGTCGGGGTATTCGTCGGCCAGGAACCCCGTCGAAAGCGCACCCGACTTCCAGCGCGGATGCTTCATCAGCGAGGACAAAAGCGGAATGTTGTGGCCGATGCCGTCGATGACGAACTGGTCGAGCGCCAGCCCCATCGCCTTGATGGCGGTGGCGCGGTCCGGCGCGTGGGTGATGAGCTTGGCCACCATCGGGTCGTAGAACATGGAGATCTCGCCCCCTTCCACGACGCCGGTGTCGTTGCGCACGGTAATGCCGACGTGGCTCTCCTCCTCCGGCGGGCGGTAGCGCACCAGCCGGCCGATGGAGGGCAGGAAGTTGCGGTACGGATCCTCGGCATAGATGCGGCTCTCGATCGCCCAGCCGTCAAGCTTCACGTCAGCCTGCGTGATGGAGAGCGTCTCACCCGCCGCCACCCGGATCATCTGTTCCACGAGATCGATGCCGGTGACGAGTTCGGTCACCGGATGCTCCACCTGAAGCCGCGTGTTCATTTCGAGGAAGAAGAAGCTCTTGTCCTGACCGGCGACGAATTCCACCGTGCCGGCGCTGTCGTAATCGACGGCCTTGGCCAGCGCCACGGCCTGCTCGCCCATCTTGCGCCGCGTTTCCTCATCAAGCAGCGGCGAGGGCGCCTCCTCGATGACCTTCTGGTTGCGCCGCTGAATGGAGCATTCGCGCTCGCCCAGATAGATCGCGTTGCCGTGCTTGTCGCCGATGACCTGGATCTCGATGTGGCGCGGGTTCTCGATGAACTTCTCGATGAACACCCGGTCATCGCCGAAGGAGGAGGCGGCCTCCGAGCGCGCGCGTTCGAAACCCTCATGGGTCTCCTTCTCGCTCCACGCGATGCGCATGCCCTTGCCGCCGCCGCCGGCGGACGCCTTGATCATCACCGGAAAGCCGATCTCCTTGGCGATGGTCACCGCCTCGTCCGGGCTCTCGATCACACCGAGATAGCCCGGCACCGTGGACACGTTCGCGGCATTGGCGAATTTCTTGGATTCGATCTTGTCGCCCATCGCCTCGATGGCGCGCTTGTTCGGGCCGATGAAGACGATGCCGTTGGCGGCCAGCGCCTCGGCGAATTCCGCGCGCTCGGAGAGGAAGCCGTAGCCGGGGTGTACCGCTTGGGCGCCGGTCTGCTTGCAGGCGGCGATGATCTTGTCGATGACGAGATAGCTCTCGGACGCAGCCGGCGGGCCGATATGCACCGCCTCGTCGGCCATTTCCACGTGCAGGGCGTCCGCATCGGCGTCGGAATAGACCGCCACGGTGGCGATGCCCATGCGCCGCGCGGTCTTGATGACACGGCACGCGATCTCGCCGCGATTGGCGATCAGGATCTTGTCAAACATTGCTTCTCCCAGCCTTGAAACGGCTCCTCGGGCTGCGTTGTAAGCCTGCATCCCCGGCTGCGCAACTATACGGAAGGCAGGGGTCGAAACGCCTTGCCCGCGTCATGCGACCGCAGCCGCGCAGCTTAAATGGATAATAGTATAACGTCCGCCTCCTGCTGTAATCCTGCTGGCAAGCAAAGCAAAACCGCCTGACACAGGAGAGTGCCGTGGGCCATAACCACACGCACGAACACGATGTCGATCACCCACACAGCCACGCGCATGGCCACGCTCATGGGCATGGTCACGGCCACCATCATCATCACGTCGATCCCAATGCCGGCGATCTGCGCATCGCGTTCGCCATCGGCATCAATTTCCTGCTGACAGCCGTGCAGATCGTCGGCGGCATCATGGCGGGAAGCCTGGCGCTGATCGCCGACGCGCTGCACAACTTCTCCGATGCGATCTCGCTGGTCATCGCCTTCGGCGCCCGCAAGATCGCACGCAGACCTTCCGATGCGCAGATGACCTTCGGCTACGACCGCATCGAGATCGTCGCCGCCCTGATCAACTACACGACGCTGATCGTCCTCGGCCTCTATCTCGTCTACGAGGCGGTGCTGCGCTTCCTCCAGCCGGAAGGCGTCGACGGCTGGATGGTGGTGATCATCGCCGTCGTCGCGCTGGTGATCGATGTCGGCACGGCCGTGCTGACCTACGCCATGTCGAAGTCGTCGGTGAACATCCGCGCCGCCTTCCTGCACAACGTGGCCGATGCGCTTGGCTCCGTCGCCGTCATCGTCGCGGGCACGCTGATCCTTCTCTACGACTGGCGCCTGGTGGACCCGCTCGTCACGCTGCTGATCGCCGGCTACATCCTGTGGCAGTCGTTTGCCGAGATCGGCCCGGTCATCCGCATCCTGATGCTCGGCAGCCCTCCGGGCATCGCCGCCCAGCACGTTCTCGACGCCCTGCGCGGGCTCGACGGCGTGGCCGACGTCCACCACGTGCACCTGTGGCAGATGAACGAGCACCTGAACGCAGTCGATGCCCACATCGTCATCGCGGAAGGCTTCTGGGAAGAGGCGGACGCAGTCAAGGTGCGGGCGAAGACGCTGCTGAAGTCGGAATTCGGCGTCGCCCACACCACGCTGGAACTGGAATGCTCCCGCCACGTCTGCCCCGAGGCGCGTGCGATCGGACATTGAGGGAGCGGAGTAAGGCGGTGAAGGTCCCGCCCGGTTCACACCAACAGCTTCAGCGCCTCGAGCCAACGACAAAGCCGCTGTGATTATGCGCGCATCCTGTCGTCTTCTTGCGGCTTTGCGCAATCTCTCTTCTTGTCATCCCCGCGCAGGCGGGGATCCAGCATTCCAGAGGCGGCGCGCATCGCACGCGGCGGTCGAACCCTGTGGGTACTGGATCCCCGCCTGCGCGGGGATGACATCGAGAATGGGGCCGATGTCACGGGCGACGGCCCACCCGCTCCGCTCATCCTCCAGCGTCATCCGGATCTGCGAAGCGGCACTTCGCACCGCATCGCGTCCGGGATGACGCTGGAGAGTTCAGCGCGGCGCCTACCCCAGCAGCCACGAAAACGCCCGGCGCAGTTCCGCCGCGCCGTCGCGCTCGTACCAGCGCCCGTGCGCCAGGATCACCCGTTCCGGATCGAGCGCGATCATCCGCTCCACGGCGGCCTTCAACGTCGCCTGCTCGCCGCGATAGGTGCGCCGCATGTCGCGCGGCATGGAGCCGTGCGGGTGCAACACACCGCCGAGCCGGTAGAGGAACCGCATCGGCCAGCTACCCACCTTCTCCGGCTCGAAATTCTCGATCAGATCGGTCAGCACCAGCGTGCGGCTTTCCCGGTGGAAGAAATCGACCTCCGTCATGAAGTCGCCGGAGGCCAGGATCGTCTCCACATCGCCGTCCCACGGGAAACCGCTTTCCGCCTCGATCTCGAAGGCCACGAAATCGATTCGCGTCCCCGCCTGCTCGCGGATGCGCGGCGCAAGCCAGACGTCGGCGTCCGGAAAGGCGGCCTTCCAGTCCGGCAGCCACCAGTAGTGAATGCGGTTGGGGCCGATCAGGTGGCGCACCGGGCCGAGACTGTCGATCTCGCGGCGGAGCTCCGGCGTCAGCGGCGTGGGCGAATGCACCATGAGGCCGCCGTCGGCGAGCCGGATGACGGTCATCCGCGTCGGGAAGGTGAGCTTCGGCCAGGGCAGGCCGAAACGGATGGTCGGACCGTCGACGATCCAGATGTTGTCGGCAATCGGCTTCAGGCGATTGAGCGGGGGATAGGTCTTTTGGGAGGTCAACGTGGCGCCTTGGGCTAAATTTACGGAACACGACGCAATGGCCGAGAGACGAAGGCGGGACTATATGTCGGATCAATCGGTGATAGAACCGCGCGACGGTTCCCAATCCCATTCCTTGGACACCCACAGCCTCGAAAGAGCGTGCCGGCCCTCCGGCGCGCCGTACCCGGTTTCATGATTTCCGCCCTGACCCTCCTTCTCCTGTGCCAGCTCGCCGGCGAGATCGTCGCCCGCCTGCTGAGCCTGCCCCTTCCCGGCCCCGTCATCGGCCTCGTGCTGCTTGCCGCCGGCCTCGCCATTCGCGGCAAGGTTCCCGACAATGTCCGCGCGGTGGCGACCGGCATCCTGCGCAATCTGGCGCTGATGTTCGTGCCGGCCTCCGTCGGCATCATCACCCAGACCCATGTTCTGGCCGCCAACGGCCCCGCCCTCGCGCTCGCCCTCGTCGTCTCCACCATCATTACGATGGCGGTCACCGCGCTCGTCTTCCGCTGGGCCACCCTGCGCGCCAATCTCGGCCACACCGCGCGCTCCGGCGCCGGCAACAGCAACGGGGAGGAGGACTGATGGCGAATGTCGAACAGCTCTGGGTCTATCTCGCCGAGACGCCGCTTCTGTGGCTGGCCGTGACCCTCACCGCCTACACCATCGCCGACTGGATCTCGGGCCTGGCGAAACGCCATCCCCTCGTCAATCCGATCGTGATCGCCACCGCCATCATCATCGCGGCGCTCAGCCTCTCCGGCACCAGCTACCGTACCTATTTCGGCGGCGCGCAGTTCGTGCACTTCATGCTCGGGCCGGCGACCGTGGCGCTCGCCATTCCGCTCGTCGACAATCTCGGCCAGATCCGCCGCACGATCATCCCCATCACGCTGGCGCTCGTCGCCGGCTCCGCCACCGCCATCCTGACCGCGGTCGGCACCGCGTGGCTGCTCGGCGCGCCGCATGATCTTCTGATGTCGCTGGCGCCGAAATCGGTCACCACCCCCATCGCCATGGGCCTGTCGGCGACGCTCGGCGGCATTCCCTCGCTCACCGCCGTCCTCGTCGTCGCCACCGGCATCTTCGGCGCCATCACCGTGAGCCCGCTGATGAACGCGCTCAGGATCGACGATCCGGCCGCGCGCGGCTTCGCCGTTGGCCTTACCTCGCACGGCATGGGCACCGCCCGCGCCTTCCAGGTCAACGCGCTCGCCGGCACCTTCGCCGGCCTCGCCATGGGCCTGAACGGCCTGATGACGGCCCTGCTGGCGCCGCTGCTGGCGGGGCTTTTCTGAGATCGAAATAGCCGGGACCGAATTGACACCGGCCGCCTTTCCCGTCATCCGGGCGTTTGCCCGCCGATAACGGGGCAACCATCCGCACCTCCCACACCACTCCTGACCGGGCACCCGCCATGGACCGCATCATTCTGGAAGACCTGAGCTTCTTCGCCTATCACGGCCTTCACGACGAGGAGGCGCGCCTCGGCCAGCGCTTTCACGTCGACCTGACCGTCTGGGCCGACCTGTCGGCCGCCGGCCGCAGCGACAATTACGACGACGCCATCTGCTACGCGAAAATCACCCGCACGGTGGAAGAAGTGGTGATGGGACAGCGCTTCAAGCTGATCGAGCGGCTCGCCCAGGCGATCGCCGATGCGGTGCTGGCGGATAAGCGGATCGGCAAGGTCGCCGTGCGCGTCCACAAGCCGGGCGCGCCGCTTCCCATCGCCACGGGCCGCGTCTCCGTCGCCATCGAGCGCAGCCGCGACGAAAGCGGACGGTGAACGCGGCGACCGCCGCCTCGGCGAGGCGGGAAGGTCGGTTCAGCTTCGCTTGAGCGGCAGGTCGACGCGAACGGTCAGCCCGCCGCCCGGGGTATCGCGGAGCGCGAACGTGCCGTTATGCCCCTTCGCGATCGCCCGGCAGATCGACAGGCCGAGCCCGAAGCCGACCGGACAGTCCTTGTTGCGCGCCGCATCGCCGCTGACGAAGGGCTCCTGCATCGCCGCCTTGTCGCATTCGGCGATGCCCGGCCCGTGGTCGACCACCTCGACCCGCGCCAGATCGTCCGCGACCGCCAGCCGGATCGCTCCACCGCCGGCATGCTTGAGCGCGTTGTCGGCGAGGTTGGAAAACAGCCGCAGCAGCTCCGATGGGCGCCCGGCCACAGGCACGCGACCCGCGCCGCCCTGCAGCGGAAAATCGTGACCGAGATCGGCGCACTGATCGGAGACGGTGGACAGAAGGCTGGCCAGATCCACCGTGACGGTCATCTCGCCGGAGCGCCCCTCGCGCAGGTATGTAAGCCCACCCTGCAGCAGCCGGTCCATGCTGTCGAGATCGTCGATGAAGGCGCCGCGCAAGCCCGGATCCTCCACATATTCCGCCCTCAGCCGCAACCGGGTGATCGGCGTGCGCAGATCGTGACCGATCGCCGCCAGCATGCGCACGCGGTTCTCCATCAGCTGGTTGATCCGGTGCTGCATGCGGTTGAGCGCGAAGGCGAGCTGGCGGACCTCATGCGGCCCCTCCTCGCGCAGATCTTCCGGCTCGATGGTGTCCGAACCGAACCGCTCGACCGCGCCCGCCAGCCGCTGCAGCGGGCGGATCAGCTCGCGCGCCGCCCATGCGCCGAGAACGAGAAGGCAGACGGCAAGAAACAACACCGTGACGAAGGCCGGGCCGACGAGAAAGGGAGGCGACGGCTTGAGCGGCCCTTCGGCGATCAGGTAAGTCCCGTCATGCAGCTTGAAGACGATCCTCAGCCCGTCTTCCTCGTCCGGGCTCACCGCCATACCGATGCCGAACCGGCTGCCAAGCTCGTCCACCAGCGGCCGGGGAAGACCGTTGCCGGACCAGTCGAACCCGTCGGGCGCCTCGCTGGCCAGCGTCAGGTGCAGGTCGGAATCGTTGCGCGCGAAAGATTGCAGGACCTCGCGCCGGGTTTCGCCCTTGAGCGTGTCAAGCGTCCAGGCGGCCGCGGCCAGCCGCTGCATCTGCCCCGGCACCTCGTCGCGCAGTCTCTCGCTCAGCGTGAAGACGAGAAAGACAATTCCGTGAATGAGGATCAGCGAGGCGACCAGTGCGACCGCCATCTGCCCGGCGACGCCGCGCGGCGGAAACCGCAGGCGCCTCATGCGGCGTGGACATCGACCGGATCGCCGATGAACTCGTAGCCGCCGGCGCGCACCGTGCGGATCAGCTTCGGCTGCGCCCCGTCGCCTTCCATCTTGCGGCGGAGCCGGCTGATCAGGATGTCGATGCTGCGCTCGTTGGGCGACGCTGCCCGGCCCTGGGTCAGGTCGATGAGCTGCTCGCGGCTGAGCACCCGCCCGGCCCGCTCCACCAGAACCTGCAAGAGGTCGAATTCGGCCGGCGTCAGCATCACCAGCGAGCCGTCCGCATTCGTCAGCGTGCGGTGCCGCGTGTCCATCCGCCAGCCGGAGAACGACAACACGCGCCCCCTCACCGAAGGCTCGCAGGCCGACAGCGTAGCCCGGCGCAGCAGCGCACGCACCCTGGCGACCAGCTCTCGCGCGTTGAACGGCTTGGGCAGGTAGTCGTCCGCGCCGATCTCCAGCCCTACCACCCGGTCGATGTCGTCGCCTCGGGCAGACACGATGAGAATGGGAATGGAGGAGGAGGCCCTCAGCCGCCGGCACAGGCTGAGCCCGTCCTCGCCGGGCAGCATCACGTCGAGCACGATCAGGTCGACCCGCGAGGTGTTCAGGAGGGCGTCCATCTCGCGTCCGTCGGCGGCCTGCGACACGCGCCAGCCTTCCGCAGTGAGGCTGCGCGCAACGAGAGAACGGATTTCACGGTCGTCTTCGACGACGAGGATTTGGGCTGATGACAACATGGCGGGAAATTATGCCAAAAGCCGCCGCGCGTCAGTTCGATATTTTTTTCTGGCGGTTTCCGGGAAATGAACGCGCAACCTCCGCCGCGACATCCGAAGAGAAGAGCGGCCCGCCGACCCCGCGACGAAACGTCGCATGGGGCGAGGCCGGCGGGAGGACGACGGCCGCAAGGGCCGCACATGTCCACCCCACCCTCGGATGTCATCCCCGCCAAGGTTCACACGCGCCTTCCCCTCACAACGGAATGTTGTCGTGCTTCTTCCAGGGCAGCTCGTCCTTCTTGTGGCGCAACATGGCGAGCGCGCGGGAAACCCGGCGGCGCGTGGAATGCGGCATGATCACCTCGTCGATGTAGCCGCGCTCGGCCGCAACGAACGGGTTGGCGAAGCGATCCTCGTAGTCCTTGGTGCGACGGGCGATCTTCTCCTTGTCGCCAAGTTCGGAGCGATAGAGGATCTCCACCGCGCCCTTGGCGCCCATCACCGCGATCTCCGCCGTCGGCCAGGCGTAGTTGATGTCGCCGCGGATGTGCTTGGAGCTCATCACGTCATAGGCCCCGCCATAGGCCTTGCGGGTGATGACCGTCACCTTCGGCACCGTTGCCTCGGCATAGGCGAACAGCAGCTTGGCGCCGTGCTTGATCAGCCCGCCGTATTCCTGTGCGGTTCCGGGCAGGAAGCCCGGCACGTCGACGAAGGTCAGGATCGGGATGTTGAAGCAGTCGCAGAAGCGCACGAAGCGCGCCGCCTTGCGGCTGGCATCTGAGTCGAGCACGCCCGCCAGCACCATCGGCTGGTTGGCGACAACGCCCACCGTGCGCCCCTCGATGCGGCCGAAGCCGGTCACGATGTTGGCCGCGAACTTCGCCTGCAGCTCGAAGAAGTCGCCCTCGTCCAGAACCTTGGCGATCAGCTCCTTCATGTCGTAGGGCTTGTTCGGGTTGCCCGGCACCAGCGTGTCGAGGCTGCGGTCGAAGCGGGTCGGATCGTCGACGACGGAGATCTCCGGCCCGTCGGCGAGATTGTTCATCGGCAGGAAGTCGATCAGCCGCCGCATCTGCTGCAGCGCGTCCACATCGTTGTCGTAGGCCCCGTCGGCGATGGAGGATTTCGTCGTGTGGATGGAGGCGCCGCCCAGCTCCTCCGCCGTCACCGTCTCGTTGGTCACCGTCTTCACAACGTCCGGACCGGTGACGAACATGTAGGAAGTGTCGCGCACCATGAAGATGAAGTCGGTCATCGCCGGCGAATAGACGTCGCCGCCCGCGCAAGGCCCCATGATGACGGAGATCTGCGGAATGACGCCGGAGGCGGTCACGTTGCGCTGGAACACCTCGCCGTAGCCGCCGAGCGCGGCAACGCCTTCCTGGATGCGCGCCCCGCCGGCGTCGAACAGGCCGATGATCGGCGCGCGGTTCCTCAGCGCCATGTCCTGGATCTTGATGATCTTCTGGGCGTGCGTCTCCGACAGCGACCCGCCGAAGACGGTGAAATCCTTGGAGAAGACATAGACCGTCCGGCCGTTGATCGTGCCCCATCCGGTGACGACGCCGTCACCCGGGATATGGGTCTCGTCCATGCCGAAATCGGTGCAGCGGTGCTGCTTGAACATGTCGTATTCTTCGAAGGACCCCTCGTCGAGCAACACGTCGATGCGTTCGCGCGCGGTCAGCTTGCCGCGCTTGTGCTGCGCCTCGATGCGCCGCTCGCCGCCGCCCAGGCGCGCCACGTCGCGCCGGCGTTCAAGCTCCGCCAGGATTTCCTTCATTTTCGACGACCTCCCGTACCTTCCTCACGGCGAGGCTCATAGCACGCGGCGCGATGCCGGCAAAGCTCGCC
Organism: Breoghania sp. JC706; assembly: GCF_037026715.1. Taxonomy (NCBI): domain Bacteria; kingdom Pseudomonadati; phylum Pseudomonadota; class Alphaproteobacteria; order Hyphomicrobiales; family Stappiaceae; genus Breoghania; species Breoghania sp. JC706. Next base: position 629,990 of record NZ_JBANCG010000001.1, on the reverse strand, counting down.
TTGCGTCGCAAATGCAAACATGCCGCAGCGATAGGCTTCGACAATTCGTCGTATCTGCCCAATATTATAGCAGTCACAGCGCTGCATTTAACCTTGGCGGGCGTGACGGCGTTTGCAATGATTTTAGGCAATTGACGTAGCGGAGCGAACCACAGCGTCGGTAGCGCGTTCCTCCTCAGGACACCCAGGGACGGAGACAGCACACCCTCATGGCCGACATTGGCTTTTTCAACGAGATGCTGACGGCCGAGGGCACGCCGCGCCCCGCCTACAGTCAACTCGACAGCTGGCTCGAACAGGTTCCGCGAAACGATCTCAAGCGGCTTTCGCGCGAAGCGGAGACGATTTTCCGCCGCCACGGCATCACCTTCGCCGTCTATGGCACCGACGAGGAGACCGAGCGGCTCATTCCCTTCGACATCGTCCCGCGCATCATTTCCGCGCGCGAATGGCGCCGCCTGTCCGCCGGCATCGACCAGCGCGTGCGCGCACTCAACGCGCTGATCCACGACATCTATCACCGTCAGGAGATCATCCGCGCCGGCCGCCTGCCGGCCGAGCTCGTCGTCCAGAACGAGGCCTTCCTGCCGGAGATGGTCGGCCACACCCCGGCCCGTCAGGTCTATGCCCATATTATCGGCACCGATCTCGTGCGCGTGTCGGAGGACGAGTTCTACGTGCTGGAGGACAACACCCGCACGCCGTCGGGCGTCTCCTACATGCTGGAGAACCGGGAAACGATGATGCACATGTTTCCCGAGCTGTTTCAGAGCCACCGCGTGGCGCCGATCGAGCATTATCCGGAAATGCTGCGCGAGACGCTGGAAAGCGTCGCGCCGCCGGCCTGCGACGGGTCGCCGACCATCGCCGTGCTCACCCCCGGCATCTACAATTCCGCCTATTACGAACACGCCTTCCTCGCCGACACGATGGGCGTGGAACTGGTGGAGGGACGCGACCTCTTCGTCGATGACGGCTATCTCTACATGCGCACCACCCGCCAGCCCGAGCGCGTCGACGTGCTCTACCGGCGCATCGATGATGCCTATCTCGATCCCCTCACCTTCCGCCCCGATTCAACGCTTGGCGTCCCGGGCCTCTTCGACGTCTACCGCGCCGGCCGCGTCACCATCACCAACGCGCCCGGCACCGGCATCGCCGACGACAAGGCGATCTATTCCTACATGCCGGAGATCATCGAGTTCTACACCGGCCAGAAGCCGATCCTGAACAACGTGCCGACCTGGAAGTGCGAGGAGAAGGACAGCCTCGCCTACGTGCTGGAGCATCTGGACGAACTGGTCGTCAAGGAGGTCCACGGCGCCGGCGGCTACGGCATGCTGGTCGGGCCGACGGCGTCGAAGAAGGAGCGCGCGGCCTTTGCCAGGAAGCTGAAGGCGCGGCCCGGCAACTACATCGCCCAGCCGACGCTGGCGCTGTCGGCCTGCCCGACCTTCGTCGGCGCAGAGATCGCGCCGCGCCACGTCGACCTGCGCCCCTACGTGCTGATCGGCGACAAGGTGCGCATCACGCCGGGCGGGCTCACCCGCGTGGCGCTGAAGAAGGGCTCGCTCGTGGTCAATTCCAGCCAGGGCGGCGGCACCAAGGACACCTGGGTGCTGGAGGACTGATGGCCAGATCAGGAACGGGAGAACCGATGAACTCCATCACCGCAACCGCAGCCGCCGTCCGCAATGCCACGGCCGGGAGCCGCCCATGCTAGGCCGCACCGCGAGTTCCCTTTTCTGGCTGTCGCGCTACGTCGAGCGTTCGGAGGACATGGCGCGGCTTCTCGATGTTGGCTACCGCATCTCGCTGCTGCCCGGCATCGGCAACGGCGGCCACCGCGAGGACTGGAAGTCCACCCTCGTCAGTGCCGGCTGCGACGCCGGGTTTTCTCGGGTCTACGACGAGGTGAACGAGCGCAACGTCGTCAGCTACATGCTGTTCGACGAGGAGAATCCCTCCTCGGTGCGTTCCTGCCTGCGCACGGCGCGCGACAATGCGCGTTCGGTGCGCACCGCGCTGACCCGCGAGATGTGGGAGAGCCTCAACACCACCTGGATCGAGTTCTCCGACATCAAGCCGCATCACATGACGCGCAACAAGTTGCCGACGCTGCTCGACTGGATCAAGGAGCGGTCGATGCTCTTTCGCGGCGCGCTGCTTGGAACCAGCCTGCGCACCGACACGTTTCATTTCGGACAGTTCGGCGCCTTCATCGAACGCGCCGACAACACTTCGCGCATCCTCGACGTGAAGTACCATCTGCTGCTGCCGCAAAACGAGATGATCGGCGGCGGGGTGGACAACTACCAGTGGTCGACGATCCTCAGATCCGTCTCCGCCCACCGCAACTACCGCTGGATCTACCGCGACAGCCGGCCGAAACCCTGGCACGTGGCGGAGTTCCTGATCCTGCGCCGCGAGATGCCGCGCTCGCTCGTCCATTGCTACGCCTGGCTTGCCGAAAGCATGGACGGATTGGAGCAGCTCTACGGCGAACGCAGCCCCTCCATGGACATCGCGCACAAGACCTACGACACGTTGAGGGGCGGCGACATGAAAGACATCTTCGCAAACGGCCTGCACGAGTTCCTGCAGGATTTCATTACGTGCAACAACAATCTGACCACGGCGCTCGCCACCGACTACAATTTCGCCTGAACGGGCGATCGACATCTCCCGACCAAGGCCCGATCCGCTCTTGAGATCTGGCCTTGAAGGGTATCAGCCGGACCAACCGATGCGCATAGAGATCACTCACTCCACCCACTACCACTACGATGCGCCGGTCTCGCAGTCCGTGCAGCATCTGCGCCTCACGCCGCCGTCCGACACCTGCCAGAGCGTGCTCGACTGGCGTATCGAGACGCCCGGCATTGAACGGGCGCTCAGCTATGACGACGCCTTCGGCAACGTGGTCCACCTGATCACGCAAGGCCGCCTCGGCGAGACCATGACGATCACCGCCCGCGGCGTGGTGGAAACGCGCGACAATCACGGCGTCATCGGCTATCTGCCGGAAGCGATGCCGGCGCGCGTCTACCTGCGCCAGAACGAGCTGACGCGCACCAGCCCCGGCATCCGCAAGCTGGCGAGCCTGCTGGAAAAACCGGACGACGTGACGAGCTTTCACGCGCTGATGAACGAGATCCGCGATCAGGTCGCCTACCGCACCGGCGTGACGGAAACCCACACGCCGGCAGCCGACGTTCTGACGGCCGGCGAGGGCGTGTGCCAGGATCATGCCCACATCTTCATCTCCGCCGCCCGCCACGCCGGCATCCCGGCCCGTTACGTCTCCGGCTACCTGCTGCTGGAGGAGGACGACGACGCCTCCGAGGCGCATCACGCCTGGGCGGAAGTGCTGGTCGATCCGCTCGGCTGGGTGGGCTTCGACGTCTCCAACGGCATCTCCCCCACCGACCACCACGTACGCCTGTCGGTGGGCCTCGATTCCCGTTCCGCGGCCCCGATTCGCGGTATACGGTGGGGCGGCGCGCAGGAGGCGCTGGCCGTGGAGGTGCGCGTCGACCGCGCCGCGCAGCAACAGCAGCAATAGCGCGCGCGGGAATGCCCCAATGGCGCGTGCCGGCCGGCAAGGCTATGAACGGCGCGCCGGCGCGCCATCCGGTTCCGGCAGAAGTTTTGACACGACGAGCCCCGTCGCCCCCTCCCCCATCGCCCGCAACGGCGTGAGGGATGCGGTTCCGGCGGGCCTTTTCGAGGAACGGAAATGACCTATTGCGTCGCCTTGCGGCTCGACCGTGGCCTGGTGTTCGCCGCCGATACCCGCACCAATGCGGGCCTCGACAACATCGCCACCTTCCGCAAGATGCATATCTTCGAGAAGAAGGGCGACCGCGTCATCGCCATGTGCGCGGCCGGCAATCTGGCCGTGACGCAATCGGTGGTATCGCTGCTCAACGAGCGCGCCCACGACGAGACGCTGACGCAGCCCACGGTGATGAACGCCTCCACCATGTTCCAGGTGGCGCGCGTCGTCGGCCAGGCGGTGCGTGACGTGCGCGCCATCGACGGCGAGGCGCTGGCCGCCAACAGCGAGAATTTCGGCGTGTCCTTCCTGCTCGGCGGCCAGATCGGCAGCGAGGCCCCGCGCCTCTTCCAGATCTATTCCGCCGGCAACTTCATCGAGGCGACCGAGGACACCCCCTTCTTCCAGATCGGCGAGCACAAGTACGGCAAGCCGATCCTCGACCGGGTCACCCGGGCCGACATGTCGCTGGGCGACGCGGCGAAGCTGGTGCTGATCTCCTTCGATTCAACGCTGCGCTCCAACCTGTCGGTCGGCATGCCGATCGACCTGCTGCTCTACAACCGCGACACGCTGGAAGTGAACCGCCAGACCCGCATCGAGCAGGACGATCCCTATTTCCGGGAATTGTCGAGCGGCTGGTCGGACGCGCTGCGCGACGCCTTCTCCCACCTGCCGCCGTTCGACGTGTGAGGGCCGACGTAGGACGGCCCTCGCTCCGCCGCTATCGCGCCAGCATCTCCAGCACCAGAACGGCCGCATCGAATTCCGCGCGCTTCTTCTCGCGCAGCCGCATGGCCTCTGCGTCCTGGCCCCACAGCTCCACGTTCCAGTCCTCGTCCACATGGGCCGCCGCCCAGGCCTGATCCGCATCGATGCGGCCCGCCGCCAGCGCCAGCGCCAGCAGAACCGAGCCGGTCAGCGTCGTCACCGTGTGAAGGGCGGCAAGCTCCAGCGCCCCGAACCGGCCGACCGCCGCACGGATCGCGGCCAGCGCCTCGGCCGGCTGCTCGGCCGGCATCACGCCCTCCACCAGCACGAACCGTGCGCCGAGCTCGGTTTCCGCCCAGGCCAGCACCGGCGCCCAGTGCGCGCGCTGGCGTTCCACCAGCCGCTCCGGCCCGTCGGCGCGGTAGCACAGGAGGTCCGTTCCCGCATAGGCCGCGATGGCGTCGCAGACCTCCGCATGCTTGCCCGGCACCGCCTCGATGCCGGAATTGACGATCCGCGTCAGGTGCATGACGCCCGGATCGATGACATCGACCTGCGCCCGCCATTCCTCGGCCACGGCTTCCGCCAGCCCGCCATGCGGCAACGCCAGCGTCAGCTTGCCCGGCGTCTTCACCGCGCGCCCGTCGAGCAGCACCACATGCCCCTCCGCGCGCGGCTCCACCGAAACGTCGGAGTAGAAGCGCTTGGGCAGCGCCGGGCGCATCAGCTCCTGCGCCTTGCGCATCGGGTCGCGGTTGCCGCTGTCCTGATCGGCGTTGTCCTGCGAGATCTCGAAAATATCGCGGCTCATGCGACTTCCTCCGCGTGCCAGCCGAAGCGGCGGCCGAGTTCGGGCACCAGATCGGCGAATTCGTCGAGAATGGCGGCGGCGCCCGCCTGGGTGAGCAGCGGCCGCGCATGATAGCCCCAGGAAACGCCGATGCCGGCCACGCCGGCGTTCTTCGCCATGGCCATGTCGTAGCTCGTGTCGCCGATCATGACGGTGTTTTCCGGCCGCGCGCCCGTTTCCTCCATCGCCTGAAGGATCATGCCGGGATGCGGCTTGGAAGGCGCGCGGTCGGCGGTCTGCACGGTCACGAAGCGGTCGTGCAGGCCATGCACCTCCACCATGTGTTCCACGCCGCGATAGGCTTTACCGGTGGCGACGCCGAGCAACACGTCGTCGCGCGCATTGAGCGCCTCGATCGCGGCGCGCGCTCCGGGATAGAGCGGGTCCTGCCCGCCGCCGGCCTTGCGCTCGGCGACCTTGGAGGCGCGATAGGCGTCCGCCATTTCCTGAACGAGGTGGCGCTCCGCATCGCCGACCAGCCGGTCGATGGCGACCTCCAGCGACAGCCCGACGATGCCGAGGCACGCCGCGCGCGGCGGCGGCGCCAGCCCCACAGCGGAAAACGCCGCCTCCATGCCGGAAACGATGGTGTCCTGGCTGTCGATGAGCGTGCCGTCGCAATCGAATAGGATGAGATACATGGAGCGCGTGCCGGTTCTGGTCCTCGGGGCCCCGATGTGGCGGGTTTTCATGGCAGGGTCAAGGGCGCGCGCAGTTGCGCGTCCGGCGACGCGGATACCCAGACGGCGCTTGTGTCGGGACGCAAAAGCCTCTACTGTGCGCGCCACGATATTTGGCCAAGTTGGCTCGCAAACGCCCATTCCACGACTGGCGCGCTACCGTTTCAGACTTTTTCAAAAATCGACAGAAGAGCGTTTGACGGTCCGCAACCGCGTTGCGTGCCGGGACAACGCACACCCAGTCTTGGAAGGACTACGACTATGACCACGGGCACCGTGAAGTTCTATAATGGCCAGAAGGGCTATGGTTTCATTCAGCCGGAGAACGGCGCGAAGGACGTTTTCGTGCACGCCACCGCTCTCGAGCGCGCCGGCATCGCCGATCTGCGCGAAGGCGACAAGGTTTCCTTCGAGACCGAAGTCGATTCCCGCTCCGGCAAGACCGCCGTCAGCACGATCGAACTCGCCTGAGTTTGCGCCAGGCCCAAGGCCTGTAACGCAGAAAGCCGCGACCTCCGGGTCGCGGCTTTTTTTTGTGCCCGGATGACGGGCGTGGCACCTGGGCGTGGGGCGGATTCCATTCCCTGATCTGGACTTGCGAACTCTGCCGAGACGGCCCGGACGTGCCGCATCCGTCCCCCTCCCCCTTGAGGGGAGGGGTTAGGGGTGGGGGTACCCTCGCTTGCTCCGAACCTGACGCCCTTACCCCCACCCGTACGGCCGAAGAGGCCGTACGACCTCCCCTCAAGGGGGAGGTTGACCGTGGGGCTGACTTTTCGCTCCACATGGGCCTCCATCGTCATCACCCGGCACCCGCTTTCGCGGGCACAGGCTCCGTCCGGGTGATCCAGCGCGCGCGCCGGGTGCCGCGGCTGGAGGTGGATTGCCCGGACGAAGCCGGGCAATGACGGCGGTGGGGGATGAGGGGAAAAAAGGCGAGCCCCCAATCCGATACCATTTCCCGACAGCGACACAATGAGCGAGCCGCATTCGTCCCCCTCCCCCTTGAGGGGAGGGGCCAGGGGTGGGGGTAAAGCCGCTTGCTCCGAGCTTGCCGCCTTGACCCCCACCCGAACGGCCGAAGAAGCCGTTCGACCTCCCCTCAAGGGGGAGGTGGGCCGTGGGGCAGACTTTTCGCTCCACATGGGCCTCCTTCGCCGGGCAATGACGGCGGTGGGGTATGAGGAAAAAAGGCGAGCCCCAATCCGATACAATTTCCCGACCGGGACGCGCTGAGCGAGCCGCATTCGTCCCCCTCCCCCTTGAGGGGAGGGGCCAGGGGTGGGGGTAAAGCCGCTTGCTCCGAACCCGCCGCCCTAGTTCGCGTTCTGCGGCAATGCGTAAACCACCAGATAGTCACCCACGGGCGTCTCCATGAAGTGGTGGCCGCCGGCGGAAATGGCGAGATATTGCCGGCCGTCGACCTCATAGGTCATCGGCGTCGCCTGCCCGCCGGCCGGCAGCTGGTCCTGCCACACGACCTCGCCCGTCTTGACGTCGATGGCGCGGATCAGATCGTCCGTGGCCGCCGCCACGAAGACGAGCCCGCCCGCCGTCGTCAGCGGTCCGCCATTGTTGGGCGTGCCGATGGTGAGCGGCAGCCGGCTCGCGATGCCGAAGGGTCCGTTGCGCAGGGCCTCGCCCAGCGGCTCGTCCCAAAGCGTCTCGCCGGTCGCCAGATCGATCGCCCGGATCCCGCCATAGGGCGGCTCGGTGCAGGGCATGCCGGTCAGGCTTGAGCGCCAACCCGCGTTGACATCGATGGCATAGGGCGCACCCGCCTGCGGATCGCCCGCCCCTTCTGCCTTGGCCGGAATGGAGCCGTTGTCTTCCTTTGCCCGCTCGTTGATGGGTTTCAGCCCCATCTCGTCCGCCTTCTTGCGCGCAATGAGCCGGTTGTAGTTCGGGATGTCGTTGTAGTTGGCGATCAGGATGCCGTTCTTCGGATCGACCGACACGCTGCCCCAGTCCGAGCCGCCATTGTAGCCGGGATACTGGATCCACGGCTTGTCGGCGCTGGGCGGCGTGAAGAAGCCGTCATAGTTCGCGCGGCGAAACTCGATGCGGCACCACAACTGGTCGAGCGGCGTCGCGCCCCACATGTCCTTTTCCGTCAACCTCTTCTTGCGAAGCGTGTGGTAGGCGGAGGTCGGCTGCGTCGGCGACAGGTTCTCCGGCTCCACCCCGCCCTTGGGCGCATCGACGGACTTCACGGGAAAGAGCGATTCACCCGTGCGCCTGTCGAGGATGTAGAGATCGCCCTGCTTCGACGGCAGGATCACGGCCGGAACCTTGCCCTTGTCGGTCGGAAAATCGACGAGCGTCAGCTGCGAGCCCAGATCGTAGTCCCACAGGTCGTAATGGACGGTCTGGAAGTGCCAGGCCGGCTTGCCGGTGGTGACATCCAGCGCGACGAGCGAGGTCGCCCACTCGTTCTCCGCATCCGAACGGTTGCCGCCGTAATAGTCGACGGAGGAATTGCCGAGCGGCAGGTAGACGAGGCCGAGCTTTTCATCGCCCACCGGCGCCGTCCACATGTTGGGCGTGCCGCGCGTGTAGGTCTGGCCGTCCGCCGGCTCGCCGGTCAGCTCCGGGTTGGCGAGGTCCCACGCCCAGGCGAGCTTGCCGGTCACCGCGTCATAGCCGCGAATGACACCGGAGGGCGCATCTTCCGCCTCCCCGTCCTTCACCTGCGCGCCGGTGACGATCACCCCGCGCACGATGGCCGGCGGGGCCGTCACCGCATACCAGCCCGGCACCTTGTTGCCGATGCCGTCCCACAGCGAGACCGCGCCGTTATCGCCGAAATCCTCGCAAGGCTCGCCGGTCTTCGCATCCACTGCGATCAGCCGGGCATCCAGCGTGCCCTCGATGATCCGCGTCTTGCAGGCGGCGTCGTCGCCGGCCTGCGGGTTGACGTAATAGGCCACGCCCCGGCAACTCGCGCTGTAGGGAATGGCGTCGTCGGAGACCTTCGGATCATACCGCCAGTTCTCCTTGCCGGTGGTCGCGTCCACGGAGATCAGGATGTTTTCGGCCGAGCACATGTAGAGCGAGCGGCCGACCTTCAAGGGCGTGCCCTCCCAGGCATACTTGCCCTTGGCCCGCTCGCTCGGCATGTCGCCGGTGCGATAGACGAAGGCACGCTCCAGATTGCCGACATTGCCCGTGTTGATCTGGTCGAGCGGCGAATAGCGCTGCGCCTTCGGCCCGCCGCCATAATAGGGCCAGTCGTCGCCAACGGCCTGTGTGGCCTGCGGCTGGCTGCGATCCGTACCGATACCGGCCGTCTCCGCACCGCCCTCATTGGCAGCCCCGGGGGCAGCACCGGGGGCAACGGCCGGGCGCTCACCGTCGCCGTCGGCGGGAACCGGGGGAAGCGTGGATTGTCCGGCGGCCGGGTCGGCGGGCGCCGGGTCGGATGAGGTCTGCTGGGCAAGGGCGGCCGGGACTGCGCTGACGCAGCCGAGGCCGAGCGCGAGTGTCAATGTCGCGAGGTGTCTGGATGCCATGGGTCACGGCTCCTTCCGCTGTCGTTCCAAGAATGGGTTTTCTGTCCGGGTCGGCTCAGTCGTTCTCGGCGCGCTTCAAAACCGGAATGGTCGCCGCGACGAGCAGGAGCACGATGGTCGGCGCGAGCAGGCGCGGAAGCTGCGCCCACCAGTCGAAACCGACCTCCCAGAAGGCCCACGCGAGCGTGCCGAGCCAGGTGACGAGATAAACCGAAAAGGCCGCCATGGAGGCGCGGAACAGGAAATAGGCCGTCAGCAGCAGGCCGACGCCGGCAATCGCGTAATAGTAAGACCCACCCAGCGAAATCAGCCACACGCCGCCGGCAAAGATCGCCAGCCCGAAGGCCAGCAGCACCACGGCGAGCGCCATGGTCAGCCAGTAGCCGATCCCGTGCGCGGATCGTTCGTGTTCATGGGCGTGCGAGGAATAGGTTGCAGTTGTCATCGGAGGCTCCCTTCGTCTGCCGCCAGGCGCGGCAAGCGACGGCCTGCTTGTCCACGTCCTCCCGCATCCCCCCTCGTGCGGATCATCAGACGGGATCACGCAGTGGCATTCTCTATGACCGGTGCGTTCCAGATGCAGGCCATCGCAAATTCTTTCATGTCATCTGGCCAACGTATGCTCGCGCCTTTCGTTCCGTAATTTCGCCGCACGATCTTCTCGTTTCCGCCATTGCCGCGCCGACACGCGGCTGGACAGCGGCCTCCCCGGCGCCTATGGCTGGGCCCTGCCCCCCAAACGGACGCGCGGAGAAATCGTGACCAAGGCCATCGCCCTCTTCTTCGTGCTCGTCGCCCTCATCCAGGTGATCCGGCCGCTCGGCTGGCCGGGGCTCAGGCGGCGCAAGGATGCCTGGAAGCTGGTTGCCGCGGGTTTCGCACTCTCCGTCGTCGTGGTCGGCTGGTCGCTCACCCGGTGAGCGTGCGGCCGCGAATATCCGGCCGGTTCTTCCCCCGAAATTTCATTGTCGGCCGGCCCTCTTGGCGCCTATATCCTTGGGCAACGGACAAGGATGATGCCTGATGAGCGATCTTTTCGCTGCCGCCGGCGCGGCCACTATCGCGCCGCGCCCGCTCGCCGACCGGCTGCGCCCGGAAAAGCTGGAGGACGTGGTCGGCCAGGACCACATCGTCGGACCGGAGGGGGCGCTGACGCGGATGCTGCGCTCCGGCTCGCTCGGCTCGCTGATCTTCTGGGGCCCGCCGGGCACCGGCAAGACCACCGTCGCAAGGCTGCTGGCGCGCGAGACCGATCTCGCCTTCGAGCAGATATCGGCGATCTTTTCCGGCGTGGCGGATTTGAAGAAGGTGTTCGAGGCCGCCCGCATGCGCCGCATGTCGGGACGCGGCACGCTCCTGTTCGTCGACGAGATCCACCGCTTCAACCGCGCCCAGCAGGACTCATTCCTGCCGGTGATGGAGGACGGCACGGTCACGCTCGTCGGCGCCACCACCGAGAACCCGTCCTTCGAACTCAACGCCGCCCTCCTGTCGCGCGCTCATGTGATGAGCTTCAAATCCATCGATGCCGCCGGCATCGAACGGTTGCTCGCGCGTGCGGAGGAACTGGAAGGCCGGCCGCTGCCGCTCGATGCGGAGGCGCGCGAAACGCTGATCCGCATGGCCGACGGCGACGGCCGCGCCTCGCTGACGCTTGCCGAGGACGTGTGGCGGGCGGCCGGCGAGGGCGAGACCTTCGATGCCGCGCAGTTACAGGAGATCGTCCAGCGACGCGCGCCGATCTACGACAAGTCCCAGGACGGGCACTACAATCTCATCTCTGCGCTGCACAAGTCGGTGCGCGGATCGGACCCGGACGCCGCGCTCTACTATCTCTGCCGCATGTTCGATGCCGGCGAGGATCCGCTGTTTCTCGGCCGCCGTCTGGTGCGCATGGCGGTGGAGGATATCGGCCTTGCCGATCCGCAGGCCCTCGTCATCGCCAACGCGGCCGTTGAGCAGTATCGGCTACTGGGCACCCCGGAGGGCGAACTGGGGCTGGCGCAGGCCTGCGTCTATCTGGCGTCCGCGCCGAAATCGAACGCGGTCTACAAGGCGTTCAAGTCGGCGATGCGGTCGGCCAAGCAGGCCGGCTCCCTGCCGCCGCCACGCCACATCCTGAACGCCCCGACCAAGCTGATGAAATCGGAAGGCTACGGCGAGGGCTATCGCTACGACCACGACGAGCCCGACGCCTTTTCCGGCCAGGATTATTTCCCCGAACAGCTCGGCCGCCAGCACTATTACGAGCCGGTGGAACGCGGCTTCGAACGCGAGATCCGCAAGCGGCTGGACTACTGGGCGAAGCTCCGGCGCGAACGCGGCGAGGGGTGAGGAGGTTTGCGGGAGGGGGAAATTGCCCGTCGACTTTGCCAAGCGTTCGCTGTCATCCCCGCGCAGGCGGGGATCCAGCAACCACAGGGTTTGATTGTCGACGCGACGGGTGTGTCTGAACGAAAGGCCTCTGGAATGCTGGATTCCCGCCTGCGCGGGAATGACAAGCCAAGGGCGCCAACACCAAACGGCTCTTCCCCCCTACCCCGCGATCCCGCGCACCAGCCACAACGCGGCGAACAGCGCGCCGATGGAGGCGACGACCGTGATCGCCATGTAGCCCAGCGCCAACTCCATGTGGCCGCGCTCCCAGATCGTCGCGAAATCCAGCGAGAACGACGAGAACGTCGTGAAGCCGCCGAGCATGCCGGTTGCCACCAGCAGCCGCAGGCTCTGGAACGAGCCGTCGAGGCGCGCCAGAATCGCGATGAACAGGCCCATGATGAACGAGCCGAGCACGTTGACCGTCAGGGTGCCGAAGGGAAAGCCGCCGCCGAACTGGCGCAACATGTAAAGGCCGACCAGATGCCGGCCCGCCGCGCCGATGCCGCCGCCCAGCGCGACGAGGAGGAGATGTTTCATTCTTCTGCTGTTTCGCTCGTTTTATTCCGCCGCCGGGCTCGCCCCGTCCTTGCGGGCTCCGAGCCGCTCGAAGCCCTTGACCGCCTCGTCGTATTTCGGGTCGATCGTGCCCATCGCCCGATCCCAGAAGGAAAAGAAGTTGGCGAAGTTGTACCTGAAGCGCGAATGGTGCTGGTCGTGGAAGGTGACGCAGACCATGGGAGAGGGCGCGCGCGAGGCGGGGCTCGCCCAGAACTCGAAGCCGGAATGGCCGATCGTGCCGTTGAAATGGTCGTAGAGCCGGTGGCCGACCAGCACCAGCGCGGGGATCGGCATCACCAGCGGCGCCCACAGATAATAGCACTGCATCACGAAGGCATCGACCAGATCGTCGCTGTAGGTGCTCCACACCGTCGGCGCCACCGAGCGGTGATGCTCGGCATGGAAGCGGTACATCAGCTTCGTGTGCATGAACCGGTGCATCCAGTAGAACCAGGCGTCAAACACCACGATGGAGACGACGAACATCAAGGGCACCGACCACCACGACAGCGCCAGCGGCTCCACCAGCGTGAAGCCGCGATATTGCAGGAACAGCCCGCCCGCAAGGCACCCGTCGGTCACCAGCAGCGAGATCACCGACTGGCGGATTTCCCTGCGCATCCGCTTCTCGCCGCGCCGGTTTTGCTGGATGCGGCGTTCCGGGTACCGGTTCTGGATGGCGACCAGAACCCAGCCGGTGACGAAATAGAGAAAGACATTCGCCGCATAGACCGCCGCCCACCAGGGCAGGAAGTCGAGGAAGAGGTTGCCTGCGGCGCCTGTCCAGCCGCCCGTCAGCCACTCAGCCATGGGCTTTCTCCCCGCTCCCGGTGCCGGCGCCCGCCGCCGACACGTCCGCCCCGTTCCCACCACTCGTGTTGCCACCAGCCGCGGGACGTTCGAATTCCGCCACCATCGCGTCGTAGCGCGGATCGACCGTTCCCATCATCCGGTCCCACAGCGAGAAGAAGTTGCCGAAATTGTAGCGAAAACCGGAATGGTGCAGGTCGTGAAAGGTGGTGCAGATCAGCGGCGAGGGCCAGCGCGCGGTGGGCGAGGCAAAATACTCAAAGCCCGCGTGCCCGATCATGCCCGAGACCTGATCGTAGAGCCGCTGGGCAAAGAGCGCTGCGGCCGGCATCGGCAGGATAAACCAGATCACGAGATAGTAGCCGTGCTCTATCAGCGTATCGACGGTGGTGGAACTGTCGTTGCTCCACGCGGTGGGAGCGACGGAGGCATGGTGCGGCGCGTGAAAGCGGTAGAAGGCCGGCAGGTGCAAGAGCCGGTGGCCCCAGTAGAACCAGGCGTCGAACAGCACCATGGAGACGACGAACATCCCCGGTATCGACCACCAGGTCGCCTCCAGCGGGGCGATAGTCCAGCCGTTCAACTGCGCGAAGAAGCCGGCGGAAATCAGCGCGGACGAGGTGGCGAGCGCCTTCATGGAGGCGCGGATTTCCCGACGCATGCGCTTGGAGCCGTCGCGGTGGGGCTGGATGCGGCGATCGGGATGGCGGCGGTTGACCCAGGTGAGCGCGAGCCCGGTCGCGAAATAGACGACCAGCGTCACCGCATAGACGGCGAGAAACAGCATCATGTAGTGGACAAGCAGTCCCGGAGCCGCCACGGCAATCCCCATTCCGATCATCATGAAAAGCGCCGGATCGCCGGCCGGCAGGCACCGCCGCGCCCTGCCCAGCGCCCCGACATCGCCCGCTCCGCGACCGGATCCGGACCGGCCCCGGATCAGAAAGCGCAACCTAGAGCAATTCACGGCCGGACGAAAGCCGATGCGGGTTCTTGCGTTGCAGCCCATCGTTCGAGACGGCGGCTGCGCAGCAACGTTGCACGTTGCAGCGCGCCCGGGATGACACCGGAAGCATTGGAGCCAACCGGGAGCAGCCCGAATTGCCGCCAGATCCCCCCCCCATTCGATTGTCATCCCCGCGAAGGCGGGGATCCAGCAACCACAGGACCACGCCGCAGCACATAAACCGCAAACGCCTCTGGAATGTTGGATTCCCGCCTGCGCGGGAATGACACCGAATGGGAAGTACCCACCGAGAAAATCAACGGTCCATCAGGACGCCGGGTCCGAGATCATGCCAATCCGGATTGTTCTCCTCGATCAACCGGATCTTCCAGGCCCGATTCCACTTCTTCATCTGCTTTTCGCGCAGGATCGCTTCGTTGATGTCCTCGAACTGCTCGTAATAAACGAGCCGCGCGACGCCATATCGGCTCGTAAAGCCGGGGATCAGCCCGTCGCGATGTTCCGAGATCCGGCGGACGAGATCATTGGTCACGCCGATATACAGTGTGCCACCGGCGCCACTTGCGAGCAGATACACATAGTAGGCATGCGACAGCACATGCACACTCCTGCGACCATACGAAAACCAGTCTCCGACGTTCGAGCACAATGCCTACCCCCCATTCGATTGTCATCCCCGCGAAGGCGGGGATCCAGCAACCACAGGACCACGCCGCAGCGCATGAACCGCAAACGCCTCTGGAATGCTGGTTTCCCGCCTTCGCGGGAATGACAATCGAGAGCATGAGGGCACGCGGGAAAACCGCCACTCCCCTCGCACGCTCCTTCCATAAAACTCACCGCGATCGAACCATGCCCAGACCGGCGGCCGGCGCCCGTGGTCCGTAGCGCGCCTCGATCCTCTCGCGCACGGAACCGATCAGTTCCGGATCGGCCGTCAGATGCGCCGCCTCCTCTTCCACGATCGCCTCGAAGATCCCGGCGCGCAGCCCCTCCTGATCCAGCCCTGCCGGCAGCCGTTCGCCCACCGCCGCCAGCACGATGGAAAGCAGCGTATCGGCGGCATTGAGCCGGCCCCAGAGATAGTCGTGCTCTCGCCAGGAGCGGTTGAAGAAGGCGCCGAACAGCGACAGCGCGGCGCCCTTGAGCTTGATCGGCCCGTCGTTGAGCGCGCCGGGATCGGTCGCCGAAATGCGGTCCACCAGAACCTCGTTCACCTCCGAAAATTCCCGGCGCTGCATCACCGGGAAGGTCACGAGATCGTAGAAGGCGAAGCCGATATAGGCGCCGGTCAGCCGCCGGCGCAGCGGGGCGGCGATGAAGGCGAAGTTCATTACCGAGAAGATGTCGTCGTGCAGCCGGTCGATCTCGCCAAGCGACATGGTGCGTGTCAGCCCGTCGAGAAAGCTCTTCAGCATCTCGTGGTCGTCGGCCGGGCTGCCCGCCAGCACCCGCGCGGCGAGCCGCGTCGCCTCGTCGTGGTTTTCCGCCCGCCAGTAACGCGCCAGCCGGTCGATCTGGTCGTAAAGGGTGGCCTTCAGGTCGTCCATCATCTCCGAGGACTGCTCGAAGATCTGCATTTCCGGCCAGTGGTAGAGATCGTTCAGCCGGCGGATGACGAAGCGCAGGCGGCGGATGCGGTAGTCGACATCGAGCCCGCGCAGGAAATCCGCCACGGGCTTGGGCACCGCCCGTGGCTCCAGCGGGCCGGCGGCAGGCGCGGCCGCGCGCGCCTCCTCCTCCAACCGGTGCAGATAGTCGCCAATCCGCCGCTCCATCTCCCGTTCCAACACCCGTTCCGCTTCCTTGTCGCCGCCCTCCACGGCAAGATGGGAGATCAGCCGCGCAAGCCGCTGGGAAAGAGAGGCGAGCTTGAGCTTCAGGTAGGGCAGATGCATGAAGCCCGCCTGCCGGTGCGCTTCCGCATTCGCCTCCTGCCGGCAGGCGCGCAGGCGCTGCACGGTCGGCGCGTCGTCGCCCTCGCGGCTGAGGATCGCGGCCACCTCCTCCTCCACCAGCGGATCCGTCGCGGCGATCAGATCGCCCAGATGCCGCGCCCGGCGGTTGCGGTCCTCAAGATCCGCCAGATCGTCGCCGATCGGCTCGTTGCGCGGGATCTGCGACAGCGAGGCCAGGATGATGCGGAAGAAGCCGGGCACCGTCTCACGATCAACCGGACGCCGCTCGATTTCCGGCATCGGATCGACATAGATCAGCCGGCGCACGACCTCGCGCATGGCCGGGCGGTCGCTGATCGCGTCGAGGACGGGGCCGAACGGCTTGTTCATCACAACCGACCCGTCAACGAAGACGGGCGGGATCGGATCGTCCGGATCGATGCCGAGGTTCTGGCGCAGGAACCGCTCGCGCTCGGGCCAGGCATCGCCGCGCTCCGCCAGAAGTCCGTCCATCTCGGCCACCGTGGCGGGCGGAAAGGCGCCGGGAAAGGATGCGGTCGCACGCGCGGCGAAAACCATGTCCGGCGCGTTCAGCCGTCCCATGTCGCTGTCGATCCGGCTCGTGCGGTGGAGCGCGCGGAAATGCAGGATGCGGCGGTGCTCCTTCTCCTCAAGTCCGTCGCGATTTTCCAGCAGGATCTTGCGCCGCTGGCCGTGAAAGTCGGTGAGCGTGACGAAGAGGTCGAGCCGCTGGCCGAGCGGCAGCAGGCTCGCGCCCTCGCGCCAGTGCGCATCCATGGCCGCGCAGGCATCCAGCATCCAGCCGGCGAAGTTCTCGCCCGAAAAGGGCGGCGTGAACCAGCGCGACTGCACGAAGGCGCGCAGCTTCTCGCGGGTTTCGGGATCGTCGATCTGGCTTTTCAGCGCGGAGGCGACCAGCCGGTCGATGACGGGCGAGACGGTGCGCTTGAAATAGCGGGTGAGCCCGTCCTGCGGCTTGGCGAGCCGGGTGACGTCGGCGTTCTCCAGCCACAGGGCGCGGTGGTCGTCGAGCGGCAGGTCGTGGGCAAGCGCGCGCGCCAACATGATTCCGTTGACCCCGCCGGCCGACGCCCCGGAGATCGCATCCACCACCACGCGCAGTTCCACTGTCTCGGCGAGCGCATCGAAGACCCTCCGCCAAGCCGCCTCCACCGGGGAGGGAACCCGCGACGGACCGGTCCCGACACGGGGCCCGTCGTCGGCCTCCTCCCGGACGCCGCGCGCCCTGCTGGAAGCCCGCACCATCGCCAGCACCTCGCGCGAGACCCCGTGCATGTAGATCGCCAGCGACACGCCGCCGTAGAGTACCAGCGCCAGCCGCAGCTCGATCTCCTTCATGAAGCGGTTCCTGCCAGTTGGGGGCGCGACGCGGAGGGAATGAGGATGCCCGTCCCCCCCCCCCCCCATCGCCGGGCCTCTCCGTCGTTCGGGAGAGCATTGTCCGACGACATCCTTGCACAAGTCTTTCCGACCGGAGAAAGGCCCCGCAAGGAAGGAACCGGGGATAAATCCGCGGCTTTCGCATTTCATTCGTAGATTCGAGAAATTCGAACCGAATTCGAGGAAATTCGAAGAAATTCAACTGACGATTCAAAACGCATTTCCGCCAGTTTGGGAGCCTTGCGCCCCCGTTTGCCACTTGTCCCCCCCTCACGGCCCGATCAAGACAAGTTGTTGGCCGGAGCCCGCCTTGTGACCCCTCGCACGCTCCCCGGCCAGTGATCTTGCCGCCCCGGCCCGCTATGTATCGTATCGGCGGGGGCGACTTGTCCCCGCCCGCACACTGCAAGGAGGACGACATGGCGAACGCGACGATCAGCCGACGGACGATGCTCTTCGCAGGCTCTGCCGTGGTGCTTGCCGGCGGCCTCGCGGGCGGCGCCTATTTTCGGGTGAACGCCAAGACGAGCGGCGACTTCGAGGTCACGCACACGGAGGAGGAATGGCGCAAGCTGTTGACGCCGCAGCAGTTTGCGGTGCTGCGCCAGGAGGATACGGAGCGTGCCTTCTCCTCGCCGCTCAACGACGAGAAGCGCGAGGGCATCTTCCATTGCGCCGGATGCGATCAGGCGGTTTTCTCCTCCAAGGACAAGTTCGACAGCGGCACCGGCTGGCCGAGCTTCACCCGCACCCTGCCCGATGCGGTCGGCTTCAAGAAGGATTACATGCTGATCTTTCCCCGCACGGAGGAGCACTGCTCGCGCTGCGGCGGCCACCTCGGCCACGTCTTCGACGACGGCCCCGCCCCCACCGGAAAGCGCCATTGCATCAACGGCGTGGCGATGACGTTCAAGCCCTCCGGCGTTTCGTGATTTTCGCCTCGGCGGGAATGGCATTCCCGCTCCGCTGACGCTATAAGGCGCGACATATCCACGCCAGCGAAAGCGCGAAAAATGAGCGGCATCGAAACCCGCACCGTGACATCCGACGAGGCCGGAATGCGCCTTGACCGGTGGTTCAAGAGCCATTTCCCCGGCCTCGGCTTCGGCCAGTTGCAGAAGCTCGTCCGCACCGGTCAGGTCCGCGTCGACGGCGGCCGCGCGAAGACTGACACGCGCGTTGCGGCGGGCCAGCAGATCCGCATCCCGCCGCTCGGAGTCGACCCCAAGAAGATCGAGAAACAGGCGCCGAAAAAGGTCTCCAACGACGACCGCGCGGCAATCGAGGCGATGATCCTCTATGAGGACAAGGACTTGATGGTGCTGAACAAGCCGGCCGGGCTCGCCGTTCAGGGCGGTTCGGGAACGCGCCGCCACATCGACGGCATGCTGGGCGCCTTCGCGGACAAGTCCGGCGACAAGCCCCGCCTCGTCCACCGCCTCGACAAGGACACCGCCGGCTGCCTCGTCGTCGCCAAGTCGCGCAAGTCCGCACAAGCCTTGACGAAGGCCTTCCGCTCGCGTTCCGCGCGCAAGGTTTACTGGGCGCTGGTCAAGGGTGTTCCCAAGCCGCGCCAGGGCAAGATCTCGACCTTCCTCGCGCGTGAGGAAAAGAGCGAGAAAATGGCGATTGCCCACCACGGCGACGACGACGCCCAGCACGCCATGACCTACTATTCGGTGGTCGACAATGCCGGCCAGAACCTCGCCTGGCTGAGCCTGAAGCCGGTGACCGGCCGCACCCACCAGCTGCGCGCCCACACCGCCCATATCGGCCATCCGATCATCGGCGACCCGAAATACTTCGACATCGAGAACTGGGAACTGCCCGGCGGGATGCAGAAAAAGCTGCACCTTCTGGCCCGGCGCATCATCATCCCGCACCCGACCCGCGGCGGGAAGCTCGACGTCACCGCACCCCTGCCGCCGCACATGCAGCAGTCATGGAACCTGCTCGGCTTCGATACTTCCGACTACGACCCGGAGGATGACGAGGAAGAGATCTGAGCGGGAGCAACGCGCTCGTCAGACTTCGAGATGGCACTGCACAGGTCCTCGATGTCTCACCCGAAATGCGCGTTGCCTGCTTCTGACTGTCATCCCCGCGCAGGCCGGAATCCAGCATCCCACGAGGGTTGCTATTCAATTCTGTAAAAAGATCCTGTGGTTACTGGATCCCCGCCTGCGCGGGGATGACAATTGTGCCTGTGGTTCTCATACCCATCCATCGTCATCACCCGGCGAAGTCCGGGTGATCCAGCGCGGGCCCCAAATGCCGCGGCTGACGGTGGATTGCCCGGACGGAGCCTGCGCCCGCAAAAGCGGGTGCCGGGCAATGACGGCGGAGGGACATGAGGGGCAATCCCCCTCCCTCCGCTTCCGTCAAACCCTGAAGCCCCCTACCCCCTGACTGCAAAGCGCAGGGTGCGGCCGTCGCGGGAGACCTCGACGCGCCAGACATAGGGCTCGGTGCCCGCGATGGAGGCGAGGCCGCGGGTGGATTTCACCGCTTCCTGATTGACCGAAGCGATGATGTCGCCGGCCTGCAGCCCGACGCGCTCGGCCGGAGAGCCGGGGGCAACCGTCTTGACGACCACGCCTTCCTCATCGCTCGGCAGCGACAGCTCTTCCGCCACCGCCGGCGAGAGGTTTTCGACGGTCGCCCCGGTGAACGGCGAGCGCCCGCCGATCTCGCGGGTGTCGCGCGGCACCGTCTCGGGCGCGGCTTCAAGCGCGATGGACAGCATGTGCTCGCGCCCGTCCGACATGACGTCAAGCTCCGCCTTGCCGCCGAGCTTCTTGGTGGCAAGCCGGTAGCCGAAGGCGTTCGGATCCTCCACCTGCGTGCCGTCCACCGCGAGCACCAGATCACCGACCTTGAGCCCGGCCTTTGCAGCGGGCGAGCCCTTGGCGATGCGGGTGACCAGAACGCCGCGCGGCCGGTCGAGGCCCATTCCTTCCGCGATGTCGGCGGTAACCGCCTGCATCGACGCGCCGATCCACGGCCGGCGCACCTTGCCGCCGTGCTTTGCCGCTTCTGCGATCAGCTTCACCATGTTGACGGGAATGGCGAAGCCGATGCCGTTGGAGCCGCCGGAGCGCGAATAGATGGCGGAGTTGATGCCGACCAGATTGCCCGACATGTCGACCAGCGCGCCGCCGGAATTGCCCGGGTTGATGGAGGCATCGGTCTGGATGAAAAACTGGTAGTCGGACACGCCCACATGGGTGCGCGCGACCGCCGAGACGATGCCCTGCGTCACCGTCTGGCCGACGCCAAAGGGATTGCCGATGGCGAGCACGATATCGCCAACCTCAAGCTTGTCGCTGTCGCCGAACTTCAGGTGCGGGAAGTCGCCGGTTCCGTCCTTGATCTTGAGGACGGCGAGATCGGTGCGCTCATCATCGAGCACGATGTCGCAATCGAACTCGCGCCGGTCGGAAAGCGCCACGCGCACTTCGTCGGCATCCTTGATGACGTGGTGGTTGGTGATGATGATGCCGTCGGCGGAGATGATCACACCGGAGCCGAGCGAGCGTTCCACCCGCTGGCGCGGCGCGCCGAAGCCGCCCTGATCGCCGAAGAAACGGCGGAAGAATGGATCGTTGAAGAACGGCGAGACCTGGCGCTGGGCGACGACGCGGCGGGCATAGACATTGACCACCGCCGGCGCAGCCTCCTTCACGATGGGGGCAAACGAGAGCTTGATCTGGGCGGCCGACTGGGGAACGGCACTCTCGGCATGAGCCTTGGGCGCGAACGGCGCCAGCACGGCGAGGGAGAGGATGAGGGAGAAGGCGGCGGTCGCCCGCCTAAGCGTTCCTGTTCGGTTTTTCTGCATCTTCGATGGTTCCGATTTTCTTGTTCCGCGCTGAACGGCGCGCGCGGGTATTCAGATAGTGTCGGGTCAACGATATGCGATGCGAATGCGGCAGGGTATGGCAGAGACGAAAGATGGAGGAAATTTAAGGTTTAGGCGGGCACACACGACATCGGTCGGCCTCGGACGAGATCAGCATTTTTGCCGGACGCGCCACTTGTCGCGACCCGACCTCACGGCACGGATTGCCGGTCGGGGCCGATATCCTGTCGGGGCATGTGCTTCATGACCTGAACTCTCCGGCGTCATCCCGGTTCTGCGAAGCGGTACTGCGCACCGCATCGCGTCCGGGATGACACTGGAGAGATCGGGCAAATCGCAAGGACCCGACGAATGGGACCAGTTCAGCGCCGGGTGCGAAAACCGGGCCCCGACCCCGCCAGCCTTCCCCGCCGTCCCGGCAGCGGGGCTGTCGTCCACACCAGACACAGAACGATCAGCGCGACGCCTAGCCAGCTTGCGGCCGGCAGGCGTTCGCCGACGACGATCACAGCGAGGATCGCCGCCACGACCGGTTCAAACAGCGTGATGGTCGTCGCCATGCTGGCGGAGATGCGCGAAAGGCCCTGCCCGAAGGCGACATAGCCCAGGAACATCGGCACCAGTGCCATGTAGGCGCCGACGGAGAAATTGATCGCGCTGTCGAGAAACGGCGCGCCGGTGGCGGCAAGCACCGGCATCAGCAGAAGGCCGCCGAGCCCGAAGGTCGCCCCCATCGTCGCACGCGCCGGAATGCCGTCGTTCATCATCCGCCGCGCCGTCCAGGAATAGAGCGCGTAGGTGCCGCCGGCGACAAACCCCAGCAACGCCCCCGCCACGACGTTGCCGCCCGTCTCCACGTGAGCGCCCCCGCCCATCGACAAAAGCGCGATGCCGGCAAGCCCGATGGCGGCCCCCGATGCCCAGCGCAGCGTCAGGCGGCGGCCTTCGAGCCGGTTCTCGATGAGGGCGGAAAGCAGCGGCGCGGAACCGAGCGAGATGACGGTGCCGACCGCGACGCCGGCAAGCCGCATGGAGGCGTAGAAGGCGAGCGGATAGATCGCGACGCCGAGCGCGCCAAGCACCAGATTGAGCCGCTGCCGCCGCAATGCCCCGCGACAGGCACGGATGGAGGAAAACGCCAGGAGCGCCTGAAGCAGGCCGCCGATGCCCATGGCCGCCGCCCCGATGGCCACGGCAGGAACACCCGGCGCAAAACTTGCCGCCGTGCCTGTCGTGCCCCAGGCGAGCGAGGCGAAAAGAACGAAACCGACGCCCGCAAGGTCGGGGGCCAGATCCGGAGCGAGATCGGGGGTGACACCGGAGCGCGGTGCACGCGTTTCGGAGGCGCTCACAGGGCCTCCAGCATGTCGACGGCGATCGCGCGGGCATGGCGTACCCGCTCGCCATTGCCATCGAGCCCGGCCCGCGCCATCGCGCCCTCCACCAGATAGGCGAAGTGCTCGGCAAGCACCGGCACACGGTCCGGCTGGTCGGGCAGAAGCACACCAAGCTGGGTCTTGAGGATGACATCCACATCGAGCTTGTGACGCCGCACGGCCGCACGGCCTGCATCGTCGGCGGTCAGCTCGGCCGCCGCATTCAGCAGGCCGCAGCCGCGAAAGCCGCGCTCGTAGGCGAATTCCGCGTGATCCTCGTAGGCATCGAAGACGGCGAGGATTTTTTCCTTCGCGTCATGGGCGGTCGCCTCGCGCGCGGCATAGAGATCGAGCCATTCGGCGTGGCGCGCATCGATATAGGCGGCGACCAGATCCGCCTTGGAGGCGAAATTGTTGTAAAGGCTCTGCTTAGCGACGCCCGCGCGATGGGTGATCGCGTCGATACCCGTCGCGGCAATACCGTCATTGTAGAAAAGCTGGGCGGCGGCCTGCAGCAGCTTTTCGCGTGCGCTGGCCCCGCCGGTTTCCTCGATCCCGCTCATGACACCTCCCCCCGCAAATGCGGACTGACGCAAGGTTTGCACCGGACTAGGTAGACCGGTCTACCCAATCCGCGGGGATTGTCAATCGCTTTCGGGAATCGCCGCGCTGGCAGGCATCGCGGTACGCCTCCGGCCGAGGGGGAGCAGGTCGCGTTCGCTCTGGCCCCGTTCGCATGCTCATGAAGCCCTGTGGGCTTGCAATGCGTCCCTTGAGTTGCATGTTACCCGGTGACACGGGCAGCCCGCCCGCCCGCCAGATTTTGTTTCCAAAAAGCCGGAGCAAGGCTCACATGACAGACAACGCCTCCTACACGCCGCCCAGGGTCTGGACCCAGGACAAGGAAAGCGGCGGCAAGTTCGCCTCCATCAACCGTCCCGTCGCCGGCCCCACCCACGAGAAGGCGCTTTCCGTCGGCAAGCACCCGCTGCAGCTCTATTCGCTGGCCACCCCTAACGGGCAGAAGGTCACCATCCTTCTGGAGGAGCTGCTGGCGGCCGGCCACACGGGCGCGGAATACGACGCCTGGCTCATCAATATTGGCGACGGCGACCAGTTCGGCTCCGGCTTCGTCGACGTGAACCCCAATTCCAAGATCCCCGCCCTGATGGATCGCAGCGGAGAGACGCCCATCCGCGTGTTCGAATCGGGCGCGATCCTGCTTTATCTGGCGGAGAAGTTCGGCGCCTTCGTGCCGCAGGACGATCCGGCGAAGCGCGCGGAATGCCTTTCGTGGCTGTTCTGGCAGATGGGCTCGGCGCCCTATGTCGGCGGCGGCTTCGGCCATTTCTATGCCTACGCGCCGGAGAAATACGAGTACCCGATCAACCGCTTCACAATGGAGACCAAGCGTCAGCTCGATGTGCTCGACCGGCGGCTTGCCGAAAGCCGGTTCATCGCCGGCGAGGATTACACCATCGCCGATATCGCGATCTTCCCGTGGTACGGCGGTCTGGTGAAGGGCTGGCTCTACGAGGCGGCCGAATTCATCGACGCGGCGAGCTACAAAAATGTCCTGCGCTGGGCCGACGAGATCTACGCACGCCCCGCGGTCAAGCGCGGCCGCATGGTCAACCGCACCTCCGGCGCCCCGGCCGGACAACTGCGCGAGCGCCACGACGCCTCCGACTTCGACACGAAGACGCAAGACAAGCTGGAGGCCGCGCAATAGCGGACGGCCGACTGATATGAAAATGCGAAAGGGCGGCCTCCGTGGCCGCCCTTGTTATTCGGGCCGATGGGCGCGGCGGCGCGGCCATCCGTTCCCGCATGTTCAGACCACGCCGCCATTGGCGCGGATCGTCTGGCCGCTGACCCAGGCCCCGTCGGGGCCCGCAAGAAAGGCGACGACGCGGGCGATATCCTCCGGTGCGCCGAGACGGCCGAAGGGGTTCATCTTGCGAATGCTGTCGACGAGTGCGTCCGGCTTGCCGGCGAGGAAGAGATCCGTCGCCACCGGCCCCGGCGCCACCGCATTGACCGTGATGCCGCGCGGTCCGAGCTCCTTGGCAAGAACATGCGTCAGGGCCTCCACGCCGGCCTTCGTCGCGGCATAGACGCCGTAGCCCGGTTGATAGAGGCCGACCACGGAAGAGGAGAAGCTGACGATGCGGCCGCCATCGGCGAGCCGGCGCGCGGCCTCCCGCATGCCGCGGAAGACCCCGCCGAGATTGACCGCCACCTGACGTTCGAAATCCGCATCCTCGACTTCCGCTACCGGAGCAAGCGCCATGATGCCCGCATTGTTGACGAGAACCCCGACGGGGCCGAAGGCGGCCTCCGTGGCGTCGAAAAGCGCGGGCATCGCAGCGGGATCGGCGATATCCGCCCTGACCGCGATGGCGCGACCGCCGGCGGCCTCGATCTGGGCGACCACCGCCTCCGCCGCCGTGCCGTTGCGGGCGTAGTTGACGGTCACCGCGAACCCGTCGGCGGCAAGACGACGGGCGATCGCCGCGCCGATGCCCTTGGATGACCCGGTGACGATGGCGGTGCGCGGGGCGTTGCCGTTGATATCTGGCATGGGGATCTCCTTTCCGGTTAACCGACTGGTGAGCCCGGAGATAAGCCATCAGCCAACCGGAATAATCCCTCTGCTCTTGCCAATACTGTTCGGCATGGACGAATAATGGCGACATGGACCATCTCGATGCCCTGCGCCTTTTCGTGCGGGTGGTGGAGCGCGGCAGCTTCACCGCAGCCGCTGCCGACCTGAATCTGCCCCGTTCCACCGCCACCGAGGCCCTGCGCCGGCTGGAGCGGCGGCTCGGCGCGCGTCTTCTCGAGCGCACAACCCGGCACGTCGCACCGACGCCGGACGGGCAGGCCTTCTACGAACGCTGCGTGGCGATCCTGGCCGACATGGAGGACGCGGAAGCGGTGTTGCGTGATGCCGACCCGCGCGGCCGGCTGCGCATCGATGCCCCGGCCCTGCTCACGCGTACGGTGATGCTGCCGCACCTGCCGGCCTTCCTGGAGCGTTATCCCCGGCTCGACATCCAGTTCGGCCAGAGCGACCGGCTGGTCGATCTCGTGCGCGAAGGCATCGATTGTGCGATCCGCGCAGGCGATCCCGTCGACAGTGACCTGATGCTGCGCCCGCTTGGCGAGCTTACGGAAATCACGGTGGCAAGCCCGGGCTACCTTGACCGCTTCGGCACACCCGAACGGCTCGACGATCTCGACGGTCATCAGATGGTGGGATTTCTGTCCTCGCGCACCGGCGAGGTCATGCCGCTGGAATTCACAGACGGCGCAACGATCCGCGAGATGCGCCTGCGCTCGCGGGTGAGCGCCAACAATTCCGATACGGTTGCCGAGCTTGCGCGTCTCGGCTTCGGGCTCGCACAGGCCCCCGGCTATCGCTTTGCCGCCGATATCGCCGCAGGGCGGCTGGTGGAGGTGCTGGCCGCCTACAGGCCGCGCCCCATGCCGCTTTCCGCGCTTTACCCGCGCGGCCGCCAGCTCGCCCCGCGCCTGCGCGTCTTTCTCGACTGGGCAACTGACCTCTTTGCCGCTTCTGGACTTTAGGTCGCCCCACGCCACAGCGACGGGGCGGCATGCAACGAAAAAGGGCGGCACCCCTCGGCGCCGCCCTTTTCCGACATTCGTTCGTCGCTTGATCGGCGATCAGGCCGCGCGGATCTGATCGAGGAAGTCGCGCACCTGCTTGTCCAGCGTGCGGGCCTGCTCGGTGAGGTGGCCGGCTGCGCCGACAACCTGCTCCGCAGCCGCGCCCGTGTGCTGAGCCGCCTGGCGAACTTCCTCGATGTCCTTGGTCATCGAGGTGGTACCGTCGGCCGCGCGTTGGGTATTGGAAACGATGCCCTGCGTGGCCGCGCTCTGTTCCTCGACGGCTGAGGCGACAGAGCCGACCGATTCGGAGATCTCGCCGATCGTCGTGCGGATTTCCGAAATCGCCTCCACCGCATCGCGGGTGGCACCGCGGATCGCCTCGATCTGCTGACCGATCTCGCCGGTTGCCTTGGCGGTCTGGCCGGCCAGTTCCTTCACCTCCGAGGCAACGACCGCAAAGCCCTTGCCCGCCTCTCCGGCTCGTGCCGCCTCGATGGTGGCGTTGAGCGCCAGAAGGTTGGTCTGGTCAGCGATATCCGAAATCAGACGGATCACCTCGCCGATGCGATCGGCGGCCTCCGCCAGGGACCGAACCGTCTCGTCGGTGGTCGAGGCGCGGTCGTTCGCCATGTGGGCGATCGAGGAGGACCGCGAGATCAGCGCGGAAATCTCCTGGATTGACTTGAACAGTTCGTCGGACGCCCCGGCGATGGTCTGGACCTCCTCGCGTGCGGCATCGGATGCCCGCGACACGCTCTCCGACCGCGACCCCGCCGTTCCCGCGACAGCCGCCATGCTTTCAGCCGACTGGCGCAGTTCGTTGGAAGCCGCGAAGACACGCTGGACGACCTCGCCAACGGACGCCTCGAAGTCGGACGCCAGCGTTTCGACGAATTCGCGCCGCTGCTGAGCCTGGGCCTCCTGCTCGCGCGCATCCTCCGCCGCCTTGCGCTCCTGTTCGCGAACGGCGTTGTCCTGGATACGCAGGACCGCCCGGCCGATCTGGCCGATCTCGTCACCCCGCTTGGCAGCCTTGATCTCGGTATCGAGATCGCCGCTCGCGATCTTGCGAAGCGCGGAAACCAGATTGCTGAGCGCCCGGGTGATGTAGGTGGAGAAGACGATGCCGATGACAGTGACGATCGCAAGCACGATAAGCGTGCCGTAGATCATCGAGTTGCGCATCTCCACAACCGGGGCCAGCGTCTCCTCCTGGCTGCGTTCGGCCACCACCGCCCATTTCGCGCCCATGAACGAGAACGGCACGGCCGCCACGAATTCCCCGGCGCCCGCAGGATCGGTGATCAACCCGAACTTCTCCGTGCCGCGGGTGGCATCGAGGATCACCGGGCTGTCGACCGTCTCTTCAAGAGCCGTGGCGGAGGCCGAAAGCGGCTTGTCGGAGCGCACTTCGCCGTCGCTGCCGACCAGGAACGATTGCCCCGTCTCGCCCAGCGACTCGCGGCTTGCCAGAACGCTATTGAGCAGGCTCACGTCGACGCGCAGCACCATCACGCCCTTGAGCGCGGTTTCATTGTAGTCGGAGAGATACACCGGCTGGGCGATGAACATCGAGACGGTGCCGCCGGACGGCGCATAGGTGGAGAAGTCGACGAGCGTCTGCTCGCCCTGCTTCAGTCCCTTGGCGGCATCGAACGCCTTCTGCAGGCCGGTGCCGGCCACATCAGGCGAATTGACGGTCTCCAGGAAGTCGGACGACTTGGTGACGGAATAGATAACGCGTCCATCCATGTTGAGCACATAGATGTCGCCGTAGCCGGCCTGCTTCCACATGGCGAGGAAGGTTCCGTGCACGCCGGTGTGGCGCCACGAATACATCGTCTTGTTCTTGTCGCCGGTCAGTTCCGCCCGCACGGCCGGATCGTCGGAGGCCCTGTAGTAGGCGTCTAGCTGTTCGCGATCCTGCTCCAGTGTCGCCAGTGCCTCGTTCATCTCATTGAGAACGATCGATGCATTCGCGCTGGAGACCAGATTGTTGAGATCCGATTTGGCACCGGCAAGCTTGATGGACAAGGCATCGGCGCGGGCATGCGCCAGGATGCGCAATTCGCTCTCCGCCGCACTGACGAGCCCTTCCCGCCCGTTCAGGTAGCCGAGCACGCCGACCGTTATGCACGAAATCAAGGCCAGTCCGCTGACGATGAGCGGCAGTCGAAACGACAACCGCGACATGACACCGAAGCCCGACTTTCCGGACTTCCCTTCAGTTTCGACCTCACCGGCCATCTACACTCCCCCAGTCACAGGAATTACCATCAAGATTGGGGGCGATGGTCACACTCACTTACTAAAAAATACCTAAGTTAAATATCCGAATCGAATGGATATTTGGGATTCCCGTAACGCCTGGAAGGTCTCACGCACCTCCTCCTGCGACAAACGTCCGTACATATCGACGTCGATTGCGGCACCCCAGTCCATGCGGCAAATGCCGACCGGCGGCGCGCGGCCTGACAGACCAGCCCATTTGTGCCCCGTCGCGCGGGAGGCGCGCCAACGACGCTGCGGCCCGGGCGATCGATTTGTCCGGCCAGCGAGGGCAGAGAGGCCAGATCATGCGAACGAGGATTGTGAGGACTACAAAACCATATGCAGCCGGGGTGCCCGCCGCCAAAGAGCGACCGGGCAACGAAAAAGGGGCGGCCCGAAGGCCGCCCCTTGAATCTTGAGACTGCGCCCGAAAGCGCGAGGCACCGGCCGATCAGGCGGCGGCGCCTTCGGTCTCGACCTCTTCGGCCTCCGCACGGGCACGGTCTTCCGCGCCCTTGGCGGCCGGATCACGATCGACGAGCTCGATCACCGCCATCGGCGCGCTGTCGCCATAGCGGAAGCCCGCCTTCAGCACGCGGGTGTAGCCGCCGTTGCGCTCCTTGTAGCGGGCGCCGAGGGTGTCGAACAGCTTGCCGACGGTCTCCACGTCGCGGATCTGCGCGATCGCCTGACGGCGGGCGTGCAGGTCGCCGCGCTTGCCGAGCGTGACGAGCTTGTCGACGATCGGTTTCAGTTCCTTGGCCTTCGGCAGCGTGGTGACGATCTGCTCGTGCTTGATCAGCGAGGCCGCCATGTTGGCGAACATCGCCTTGCGGTGGCTCGCGGTGCGGTTGAGCTTGCGGCCGGCTTTACCGTGGCGCATGGCCCTCTCCTTCTTGACTTCCTTGGCGGCCACAAACCGCCGCGCGATAAACGATCTGGAAACGCTCGTGCGACATCAATAGTGATGTTCTTCGTAGCGCTTGGCGAGTTCTTCGATGTTCTCCGGCGGCCAGTTCGGCACTTCCATACCGAGGTGCAGGCCCATCTGCGCCAGAACTTCCTTGATCTCGTTCAGGGACTTGCGGCCGAAGTTCGGCGTGCGAAGCATCTCCGCTTCCGTCTTCTGGATGAGATCGCCGATGTAGACGATGTTGTCGTTCTTCAGGCAGTTGGCCGAACGCACCGAAAGCTCCAGCTCGTCGACCTTCTTGAGCAGCGCCGGGTTGAACGCCAGTTCCGGAACCGCTTCCTCGGTGACCACCTTCTCCGGCTCTTCGAACGTCACGAAGATGGAGAGCTGGTCCTGGAGGATGCGCGCGGCGAACGCGACCGCGTCCTCCGGCTTGATGGAACCGTCGGTTTCCACCGTCATGGTCACCTTGTCGTAATCGAGAACCTGCCCCTCACGGGTGTTCTCGACCTTGTAGGAGACCTTGCGCACCGGGGAGTAGAGGCTGTCGACGGCGATAAGGCCGATCGGCGCGTCCTCGGGGCGGTTGCGGTCGGCCGCAACGTAGCCCTTGCCGGTGTCCACGGTGAACTCCATGCGGATCTCGGTGCCCTCGTCCAGCGTGCAAAGCACGAGTTCGGGGTTGAGAACCTCGATGTCGCCCACGGTCTGGATATCGCCGGCGGTCACGGTGCCCGGACCCTGCTTGCGCAGAACCATGCGCTTGGGGCCCTCGCCCTGCATGCGCAGAGCGATTTCCTTGATGTTGAGGATGATGTCGGTCACATCCTCACGCACGCCCGGAATGGACGAGAACTCGTGCAGAACGCCATCGATCTGCACGGCCGTCACGGCCGCGCCCTGCAGGGAGGACAGCAGCACGCGGCGCAGCGCGTTGCCGAGCGTCAGGCCGAAACCACGCTCCAGCGGCTCCGCCACGACCGTCGCCACGCGGCGCGGATCGTCACCGGGCCGGATGTCAAGCTTGGTCGGCTTGATCAGCTCTTGCCAGTTTTTCTGAATGGTCACGTCAAAAACCCTTTCGGCTTTCCCGCCGGCTCCCGAAGTCCGGCCATACCTTGCCTAAAGAGAGGAACGGAATGGCGGGGAAGCGGAACTCCCCTCGCCTGCGATCGAAGCGGCGCGACTAGACGCGGCGGCGCTTCGGGGGACGGCAGCCGTTGTGCGGGATCGGCGTCACGTCACGGATCGAGGTGATCGTAAAGCCGGCCGCCTGCAGCGCACGCAGTGCGGACTCACGTCCCGAACCCGGGCCGCGAACCTCGACCTCGAGCGTGCGCATGCCGTGCTCGGCCGCTTTCTTGGCCGCGTCTTCCGCAGCCATCTGCGCCGCATAGGGCGTGGACTTGCGCGAGCCCTTGAAGCCCATCGTGCCGGCGGACGACCAAGAAATGGTGTTGCCCTGCGCGTCGGTGATGGTGATCAGCGTGTTGTTGAACGTGGAGTTCACGTGTGCGACGCCGGAGGTGATGTTCTTGCGCTCACGGCGGCGTACGCGTGTCGGTTCCTTAGCCATTCCTAGTACCTTTCAATCGATCTCGACGCCGCCGTATTCCCGGCGGCTCCACCGGATGCCGCAAAAGCCGTGCCCCATCGGAACACGGCCTTTCCGGCATGTGTGCCTGATCTCACCAACCGCCCCACTCTTGAGGCGGCAGAGCGATCTTCCCGGCTTACTTCTTCTTGCCGGCAATCGCCTTTGCCGGCCCCTTGCGGGTGCGGGCATTGGTGTGCGTGCGCTGACCGCGCACCGGCAGACCGCGACGATGACGCAGGCCGCGGTAGCAGCCCAGGTCCATCAGACGCTTGATGTTCATCGCAACTTCGCGACGCAGGTCACCCTCGACGAGATAATCGCGATCGATCGTCTCGCGGATCTGGATAACCTCGGCATCGGACAGCTCGTTCACACGACGTTCGGGCGCGATGTTCACCTTCTCGATGATCTCTTTCGCCTTCCCGGCGCCGATGCCGTGAATGTACTGCAGCGCGATCAGGACGCGCTTGTTCGTCGGGATGTTGACGCCAGCAATACGGGCCACGCTTATTTCTCCTTTTCGGCCCACGCCTCTTTTCGAGCGGGGCCCATCGTCTGTCGGTCGTTATCTGTCGGTCGTTTGTCGCTAATCGATCGCGGGTCGCGGACACGACAAGATCGGACCGATTCTCGTTGAACCGGCGCCGACCGCTTTAATTTCGCGATTTGCGCCGGGTATTACTGGATTTGACCACGCGACGCAACCGTCACGTTGTCGTCATCACCCGTTCAGGCCGTCGCACTCTCCTGAAGGAGAGCATCGATCTCGGCCGCAACCTCGTCGATCGACTGCATTCCGTCGACCGACTTGAGCATTCCGCGCTCGGAATAGAAGGAAACCAGCGGCGCTGTCTGGCCGTGATAGACCTCCAGACGCTTGCGCAGCGTTTCCACATTGTCGTCGGCGCGCGCCCCGCCCGTCTCGCGGGCCCGGGTCTCGATTCGCTCCGCCAGGATCTCGTCGTCGACCCTGAGCTCGATCACCGCATCGAGTGCGGTGCCGTGCCTGGCCATCAGCGCTTCCAGCGCTTCCGCCTGCGCGATCGTGCGCGGGAAGCCGTCGAGGATGTAGCCGTTGGCGCAATCGGGCTCGCCGGTGCGGTCCTCGATGATCTTGACCATGATGTCGTCGGAGACGAGCTCGCCGCGATCCATCACTTCCTTCGCCTTGAGGCCGACCGGCGTCGCGGCCTTCACCGCGGCACGCAGCATGTCGCCGGTGGAAAGCTGGACGATGCCATGCTTCTTGACCAGACGTTCGGCCTGCGTGCCCTTACCGGCACCCGGAGGCCCCAAGAGAATGAGTTTCATCGGCGTTTACCCCTGAGTTTCGATTTCTTGACCAGGCCCTCATACTGGTGTGCCAGCAGATGACCCTGAATCTGCGAGACCGTGTCCATCGTGACACTGACAACAATCAGCAGAGACGTACCACCGAAATAGAACGGAACGCCGGTCGCCGAAATTAGAAATTCGGGCAAGAGACAGACGAGAACCAGGTAGATCGCGCCGAGCACCGTGATGCGGGTCAGGACGTAGTCGATGTACTGGGCGGTGCGCTCGCCCGGCCGGATGCCGGGGATGAAGCCGCCGTGCTTCTTCAGGTTGTCGGCCGTGTCCGTCGGATTGAACACGATAGCGGTGTAGAAGAAGGCGAAGAAGATGATCATCGCCGCGTACAGGATCATGTAGAGCGGCTGGCCGTGGCCGAGCAGCGCCGTCACCGTGGTCAGCCACTCCGAGCCGGAGTTCTGCGCGAAGTTCGCGACCGTGGCCGGAACCAGCAGCAGCGAGGAGGCGAAGATCGGCGGGATGACGCCCGAGGTGTTGAGCTTCAGCGGCAGGAACGAGGTGTTGCCCTCGAACATGCGGTTGCCCTGCTGGCGCTTGGGGTACTGGATCAGCAGCCGGCGCTGAGCGCGCTCCATGTAGACGATGAAGGCGATGACGACGACCGCGACGACGATGATGCCGAGGATCACGGCCGTGGAGATCGCGCCCTGACGGCCGAGCTCCAGCGTGCCGGCGATCGCCTTGGGCAGCCCCGCCACGATGCCGGAGAAGATGATCAGCGAAATGCCGTTGCCGATGCCGCGCGAGGTGATCTGCTCGCCCAGCCACATCAGGAACATCGTGCCGCCGGTCAGCGTGATCACGGTGGAGATGCGGAAGAACATGCCCGGATCGAGCACCAGGTTCGACTGGCCCTCAAGCCCGACCGAAATGCCGTAAGCCTGAAGCGCGGCCAGCACCACCGTGATGTAGCGGGTCCACTGGTTGATGACCTTGCGCCCCGCCTCGCCTTCCTTCTTCAGCTGCTCCAGCGACGGCACGACCGTCGTCATGAGCTGGATGATAATGGAGGCGGAGATGTAGGGCATGATGCCCAGCGCGAAGATCGCCATGCGTCCGACGGCACCGCCGGAGAACATGTTGAACAGGCCGATGATGCCGCTCTGCTGCTGGGAGAAGACCTGCGCGAGCGCTTCCGGGTTGATACCGGGCATCGGGATATAGGTTCCAAGCCGGTACACCAGCAGCGCACCCACCGTGAACCAGATGCGCTTTTTGAGTTCCGTTGCCTTGGAAAAGGCCGAAAAATTGAGATTAGACGCGAGTTGTTCAGCCGCAGACGCCATGCCGCACTCCGGTCAAGCCCTTGATGCCGGACCGGCCACCGCCTTGAGCCATTCCGATCGAACCGACCCGGTCGGATCGACAAGAGCCAACGCCGGGCACGTCCCGGGCCGTCATCTCGTCGACCAGTGCGTTTCGATCCGGCCGGACCTTGCTCGAGAGCCGCGAAGCGCGGCGCGGCGAACCATCCGAACGTTATCCAGAAGCATATCCGGGCCGCATCGAATCGATCAGGCCCCGAATGAATATGCCCCAGCAAGAATTCTGGAGCGAACCCCTATCGACCACACCTTACCAGCACAATCAACAGATCGCTCGTCGCATTTCCCTGAAGCTCCGCCCCAGGGGACGCCGGCTCCGGGAAATCCTGTTGCCGCGGGATGAACCCACCCCGCCACAAAAGCACAGGCCCGGCCGTGAGGCCGGACCTTGAATTCGCGCGTTTCCGTTGCGAAACGCTCTATTCGGCCTTCGCGTCGCCAGCAGGCGCCTTCGGCGCCAGAATGGTGACCTTGCCGCCGGCCTTCTCCACCGCCTCGATCGCCGAGCGCGAGGCGCCCGCGATCTCGAAGGTGACCGCCGCGGTCAACTCACCGTCGCCCAGGAGGCGGACGCCGTCCTTGACGCGCCGCAGCACACCAGCCGCCTTCAGCGCTTCCACCGTCACCGGGGCCTTCGCATCGAGCTTGCCGGCGTCGATCGCCGTCTGCACCCGACCAAGGCTCACGATGTTGAGATCCTTGGCAAAGATGTTGGTGAAGCCGCGCTTCGGCAGGCGACGATGCAGCGGCATCTGACCGCCTTCGAAGCCCTTGATCGCGACGCCCGAACGGGACTTCTGACCCTTGACACCACGGCCGCCGGTCTTGCCCTTGCCGGAACCGATGCCCCGGCCGACGCGCGTCTTGGACGGCGTGGCGCCCGGATTGTCGCGCAGATCGTTGAGTTTCATATTTCTTTCTCCCCGCTCCCGTTACGCGTCTTCGACGACGCGCACGAGGTGCTGGACCTTCCGGATCATGCCGCGCACTGCGGGCGTATCCTCAAGGGTGCTCCGACGGTGCATCTTGTTGAGGCCGAGACCGACCAGCGTGGCACGCTGGTCACCGGGGCGCCGAATGGGGCTGCCGATCTGCTCGACCGTGACGGTCTTTTCGCTCTTCGCCATGGGAATAACCCTTGTTCAACTGGGGGCGCCGCAAGCCGGCGTCAACCCTCAGCGCCGGCCGCGCCGGCATCATCCAGATCGCGACGGCGCGCCTGCAACGTCGACACCTTCATGCCGCGGCGAGCTGCCACGGACCGGGGGCTGTCTTCGCGCTTCAGCGCATCGAACGTGGCGCGAACCATGTTGTAGGGGTTCGAGGAGCCCAGCGACTTGGCGACAACGTCCTGCACGCCGAGCGTCTCGAAGACGGCGCGCATCGGGCCGCCGGCGATGATGCCCGTGCCCGGAGGGGCAGCGCGCAGGATCACCTTGCCCGCGCCGTGACGGCCGGCAACGTCGTGATGCAGCGTGCGGCCTTCGCGCAGCGGCACGCGGACGAGGCCGCGCTTGGCGAGCTCGGTCGCCTTGCGGATTGCCTCCGGCACTTCACGTGCCTTGCCGTGACCGAAGCCCACCCGGCCCTTCTGATCGCCGACGACGACGAGAGCGGCAAAGCCGAAACGACGGCCGCCCTTCACCACCTTGGCGACGCGGTTGATGTGGACCAGCTTGTCGACGAATTCGCTGTCGCGCTCGTCGCGGTCCCGATCGCGGTTGTCCTGTCTAGCCATAATTCAGTTCCGTGTCTGCGCGCCTGAAAAGCGCCGCTCAGAATTCAAGACCGCCTTCACGAGCGGCATCGGCGAGCGCCTTGACGCGCCCGTGATAGATGTAACCGCCGCGGTCGAACACGACCTGCTTGACGCCCGCCTTCACGGCGCGTTCGGCAATCAGCTTGCCGACGGCGCTTGCGGCAGAGGTGTCGGCGCCGGTCTTCAGACCCTCGCGCAGATCCTTGTCCAGCGTCGACGCGGCGGCCAGGGTACGCCCCTGCGCGTCGTCGATGATCTGGGCGTAGATGTTCTTCGAGGAACGGAAGACGGACAGGCGCGGACGCCCGTTCGCCACCGTCTTGATCGAACGGCGGACGCGATCGCGGCGACGCTCGAAAGTATTCTTGGTCTTCGCCATGGCAGCGCCCCGTTACTTCTTCTTGCCTTCTTTGCGAACGATGTATTCGTCCGCATAGCGCACGCCCTTGCCCTTGTAGGGCTCAGGCGGCCGGTACTCGCGAATCTCGGCCGCGACCTGGCCGACCTGCTGCTTGTCGATACCCGAGACGACGATTTCCGTCGGCTTCGGGCAGGCCACCTGGATCCCTTCCGGGATCTCATAGACCACATCGTGCGAGAAGCCGAGGGCAAGCTGCAGGTTCTTGCCCTGCATCTGCGCGCGGTAGCCGACGCCCGTGATCTCAAGCTTCTTTTCGAAGCCCGCCGACACGCCTGTCACGAGGTTCTGAACCATCGTGCGGGCCATGCCCCACATCGCCCGCGCTTCCTTGCTTTCGTCGCGCGGGTCGACCTTGATACCGTCGTCCGTCATCTTCGCGACAACGAACTCATTGAGGACAAAATCGAGTTGACCCTTCGGGCCCTTCACTTCGACCCTCTGTCCGTCAATCGTTGCGGTCACACCGTTCGGTACGGGGACAGCCTTTTTGCCAATACGAGACATGAAACCAACCTGTCCGGTTCGATCGTTTACTTCAGCGGATGGCTCCGCGCGTCTTAGAAGACGCGGCAGAGCACCTCGCCGCCAACATTCTCGTCCCGCGCCTGATGATCGCTCATCACACCCTTCGGCGTGGAGAGGATCGACACGCCGAGGCCATTGTTGACCCGCGGGATATTCTTGACCGACGAATAGACGCGCCGGCCGGGCTTGGAGATGCGCGAGATCTCGCGGATCACCGGCTCGCCGTCGTAGTACTTGAGTTCGATCTCGAACTCCGCCTTGCCGCCGTCGAATTCAACCTTGCTGTAGCCGCGGATATACCCTTCCGCTTCCAGCACATCAAGCACGCCACCGCGCAGCCGCGAGGCCGGAGTGCTGACCTTGGTCTTGCGCCGCATCTGCGCGTTGCGGATGCGGGTCAACATATCCCCCAAGGGATCCGTGATCGCCATTGGGCTCTCCTTACCAGCTCGACTTGACCAGGCCCGGGATCTTGCCCTGGGACCCGAGTTCGCGAAGCGCAATACGCGACATCTTCAGTTTGCGATAGACACCGCGCGGACGCCCGGTGACTTCGCAGCGGTTGCGCAGCCGCGTCTTGGAGGAGTTGCGCGGCAGCTCCGCCAGCTTCAGCCGGGCGGCGAACCGTTCCTCAAGCGACAGCGATTCATCGCGGGCAATCGCCTTCAGCCGGGCACGCTTGCCGGCAAATTTCTTCACCAGCGATGCCCGCCGGTTGTTCTTCTCGATCGCGCTCTTCTTGGCCATCGTGTCCTATGTCCTCGTCCGATCGCTCAACTACTGGCGGAACGGGAAGTTGAAGCCGCGCAGCAGCTCGCGCGCTTCGTCATCCGTCTTCGCCGTGGTGCACACGATCACATCCATGCCCCAGATCTGATCGACTTCGTCGTAGTTGATCTCCGGGAAAATGATGTGCTCCTTGATGCCCATCGCGTAGTTGCCGCGCCCGTCGAAGCTCTTCGGGCTGAGGCCGCGGAAGTCACGCACACGCGGCAGCGCGATGGTGACCAGGCGATCCAGGAATTCGTACATCTGCGCGCGGCGCAGGGTGACCTTTGCGCCGAGCGGCATGCCCTCGCGCACCTTGAAGGTGGCGATGGACTTGCGCGCCTTGGTGACCACCGGCTTCTGACCGGCGATCTTCGCCAGGTCGTTGGCCGCGATCTGCGCCTTCTTGCTGTCCGCAACCGCTTCGCCGATGCCCATGTTCAGGACGATCTTTTCCAGACCGGGAACCTGCATGGGGTTCGCGTAGGAGAACTGCTCCTGCAGCTTGGCCCGCACCACTTCGTCGTAGTGCTTCTTCAGCCGCGGTTCGTATTTGGTGTCAGCCATCGATCAGGTCTCCCGAACGCTTGGCAATCCGGACCTTGCGGCCGTCATCCGTGGTCTTGAACCCGACCCTGGTGGGCTTGCCGTCCTTGGGATCGGCGAGCGCCACGTTGGAAACGTGGATCGGCAGTTCCTTGGCGATGATGCCGCCCTCGTCCTGCGCCGTCTGACGCTGGTGGCGGCGGGCGACGTTGACGCCACGCACGAGCACGCGGTTCTCCGCCGGCATGACCGAGATCACCTCGCCGGTCTTGCCCTTGTCGCGGCCGGTGCGCACGATGACCGTGTCGCCCTTTTTGATCTTCGCGGCCATTTAGAGCACCTCCGGTGCAAGCGAAATGATCTTCATGTGGTTCTTCGCACGCAGCTCGCGCGGCACCGGGCCGAAGATACGGGTCCCGACCGGTTCCTTGTTATTGCCGATCAACACAGCTGCGTTGCGGTCGAAGCGGATGACGGACCCGTCGGCGCGGCGGATGTCGCGTGCCGTGCGCACGACGACCGCCTTCATGACGTCGCCCTTCTTCACCTTCCCCCGGGGGATGGCTTCCTTGACGGAGACGACGATGATGTCACCGACGCCGGCATACTTGCGCTTCGAGCCGCCAAGCACCTTGATGCACATAACGCGACGCGCGCCGGAATTATCCGCCACGTCCAGGTTTGTTTGCATCTGAATCATGACTGGCCGCCTTGTTCTTCTGTCGGCCCCTCAATGCAGGGGTCCGGATGCATGATTGGTCGTATCAGTTGGCGGAAGCTTCTGCCGTCCCCTGGACGACTTCCCACCGCTTGTTCTTGGAGATCGGAGCGCATTCCTGGATCAGAATGGTATCGCCGACCTTGCAGGCATTCGCCTCGTCGTGCGCCTGGTACTTCTTCGAGCGGCGCACGGTCTTTTTCAGCAACGGATGGGTAAAGCGGCGTTCCACTTTCACCACGACCGTCTTGTCGTTCTTGTCGCTGACGACGATGCCCTGGAGGACTCGCTTCGGCATCTTCGCCTCCTACTTGTTCTCGGCTGCGCGCTGAGCGCGAGCCGTGGTCTGGATGCGCGCGATATCGCGGCGGATCTGCCGCACGCGCGCAGTGTTCTCGAGCTGACCGGTCGCCTTCTGGAAGCGCAGGTTGAACTGCTCCTTCTTCAGCTTCTCCAGCTCTTCCGTGAGCTGGTCAGCGGTCAGCTGCCGCACGTCACTCGCCTTCATGGCATTCACTCCTGTGTTCCGCTCACTCGGCGATGCGCTGGACGAACCGGCACTTGATCGGCAGCTTCGCCGCTCCGAGCCGCAGCGCTTCACGCGCAATCGGCTCCGCGACACCGTCGATCTCGAACATCACGCGGCCCGGCTTCACGCGGGCGGCCCAATATTCGGGAGCGCCCTTACCCTTACCCATGCGCACTTCGGTCGGCTTCGACGACACCGGCACGTCCGGGAAGATGCGGATCCACACGCGCCCCGCACGCTTCATGTGACGGGTGATTGCACGACGGGCCGCCTCGATCTGGCGCGCAGTGATGCGCTCCGGCTCAACGGCCTTCAGGCCGTAGGCGCCGAAATTCAGATCGGTTCCGCCCTTGGCTGTGCCGTGGATGCGGCCCTTGTGCTGCTTGCGGAACTTTGTTCGCTTTGGCTGCAGCATTGTTGCTCTCTCGCTTTCCTAGATCCCAACCGAAACGATCGTCGCCGACTTACGCGGCGCGCTCGCGACGGCCACCGCCGCCACCGGATTCGTTGCCTTCCGCGCTGCGACGCTCGGAAGCCATCGGGTCATGCTCCAGGATCTCACCCTTGAAGATCCAAACCTTGACGCCGCAGGCACCGTAAGCGGTGTGAGCGGTCGCCGTGCCGTAGTCGATGTCGGCGCGAAGCGTGTGCAGCGGCACGCGGCCTTCGCGGTACCATTCGGTGCGCGCGATTTCCGCACCACCCAGACGACCGCCGCAGTTGATGCGGATGCCGTCTGCGCCGAGCCGCATGGCCGACTGGACAGCGCGCTTCATGGCGCGGCGGAACGCGACGCGGCGCTCCAGCTGCTGGGCGATGGACGCAGCGACGAGCGTCGCGTCGATCTCCGGCTTGCGCACCTCAACGATGTTGATGTGCACTTCCGAAGACGTCATCTGGCTGAGCTTGCGCCGCAGCTTCTCGATGTCCGCACCCTTCTTGCCGATGACGACACCCGGACGGGCCGAGTGAACCGTGACGCGGCACTTCTTGTGCGGACGCTCAATGACGACCTTGGAGATCGCCGCCTGCTTCAGCGCATCGAGCAGGTACTCGCGGATCCGGAAATCCTCGTGCAGCATCGAGCCGTATTCGCTCTTGTCTGCGTACCAGCGCGAGTCCCACGTCCGGTTGATGCCGAGGCGCAGACCGATCGGATTGACTTTGTGACCCATCAGGCGGCCTCCTCAACTTCGCTGACGACGATGGTCAGGTTGGCGAACGGCTTCTGGATCCGTCCGACCCGGCCACGCGCCCGGGGCTGGAAGCGCTTCATGACCAGCGCCTTGCCGACATAGGCCTCGGAGACGACGAGCATGTCGACATCGAGGTCGTGATTGTTCTCGGCGTTGGCGACGGCCGATTCCAGCGTCTTCTTCACATCGCGGGCGATGCGCTTGCGGGAGAAGGTCAGCTCGGCCAGCGCCGCCGAAACCTTCTTGCCCCGGATGCCGGCCGCCACGAGGTTCAGCTTCTGCGGCGAGACCCGCAGCATGCGCGCGACAGCCTTCGCCTGAGTGTCGGCGAGACTACGCTCGCGCTTCGGCTTGCCCATCGTTACTTCCTCTTCGCCTTCTTGTCCGCCGCATGACCGTAGTAGGTCCGCGTCGGCGAAAACTCGCCCAGCTTGTGGCCGACCATGTCCTCGGACACGAGAACCGGCACATGCTTCTGGCCGTTGTAGACCCCGAAGGTCAGACCAACGAACTGGGGCAGGATCGTCGAGCGCCGGCTCCAGGTCTTGATGACCTCATTACGGCCGGAGGAACGAGTCTTCTCGGCCTTTTTGAGGAGGTAGCCGTCAATGAACGGGCCCTTCCAAACAGAACGTGCCACGGTCGTTCCCCTTACTTCTTCCGCTGGTGGCGGCTGCGGACGATGAACTTGTCGGTCGACTTGTTGGAGCGGGTCTTCTTGCCCTTGGTGGGCTTGCCCCACGGGGTCACCGGATGGCGGCCACCGGAGGTACGACCTTCACCACCGCCGTGCGGGTGGTCGACCGGGTTCATCACCACGCCACGCACGTGCGGGCGCTTGCCGAGCCAGCGGGAACGTCCCGCCTTGCCCAGGTTGGTGTTCATGTGATCCTGATTGGAAACCGCACCAACGGTCGCCATGCAGGTGCCGAGAACCCGACGCTGTTCGCCGGAGTTCAGGCGGATGACGGTGTAGCCCTGGTCGCGGCCCACGATCTGCGCATAGCCACCGGCCGAACGCGCGATCTGACCACCCTTGCCGGGCTTCATCTCGATGTTGTGCACGATCGTGCCGACCGGAATGGACGACAGCGGCATCGCGTTGCCCGGCTTCACGTCGACCTTGGCACCGGCGACGACCTTGTCGCCTGCGGCCAGGCGCTGCGGCGCCAGGATGTAGGCCAGCTCGCCGTCATCGTAGCGGATCAGCGCGATGTAGGCGGTGCGGTTGGGATCGTACTCGATCCGCTCCACCGTCGCCTCGACGTCGAACTTGCGCCGCTTGAAGTCGATGATGCGGTAGGTCCGCTTGTGCCCGCCGCCACGGTTCGGAGCCGTGTTGCGACCACGATTGTTGCGGCCGCCCGACTTGGACAGGCCTTCGGTCAGCGTCTTGACCGGCTTGCCCTTCCACAGGTCCGAGCGGTCGACGATGACCAACTGCCGGGTACCCGGCGAAGTCGGCTTGAAGGTCTTGAGTGCCATCTTTCCTCTCGCCCCTTAAAGACCGGTGGTCACGTCGATCGACTGGCCCTCGACGAGGGTGACGACGGCGCGCTTGATGTTGCTCTGACGGCCCTTGATGCCCTTGAAGCGCTTCACCTTGCCCTTGCGGACAGCGGTGTTGACGGCCTTCACCTTGACGCCGAAGAGAGCTTCGACGGCAGCCTTGATCTCGGGCTTCGTCGCCGTGAGCGCCACGTTGAAGACGACCTTGTCCTGCTCGGACGCGATGGTCGACTTCTCGGTGATCGCCGGGCTGACGATCGTGTCGTAGTGCTTGAGGTTCGTCATTTGAACCGCTCCTCCAGAGCACTGACCGCCGCCTTCGTCAGGACCAGCGTCTCGCGACGGAGAATGTCGTAGACGTTGATGCCCTGCACCGGAAGCACGTCCACATTCGGGATGTTGCGTGCCGCCAGGCGGAAGTTGTTATCGATTTCGGTCCCGTCGACGATCAGAGCATTGGCGTAACCGAGCTTCGCGAGCTGGGCGCTCAACGCCTTGGTCTTGCCGTCCGCTGACTTCGCATCGTCGACGACGACGATGTTGGAAGCCTTCACCTTCGCCGACAGAGCGTGCTTCAGGCCGAGGGCGCGAACCTTCTTCGGCAGGTCGATCGCATGATCGCGAACCACCGGCCCGAAGGCCTTGCCGCCACCGCGGAACTGCGGAGCCTTGCGGTCACCGTGACGGGCGCCGCCAGAACCCTTCTGGCGGACGAACTTCTTGCCCGTCGCAGCGATCTCGCTGCGGGTCTTGGTCTTGTGCGTGCCCGCCTGGCGCTTGGCAAGCTGCCAGCGCACCACACGGTGCATCAGGTCGGCACGCGGATCGAGACCGAAGATCTCTTCCGACACCGTGATCGACCCGGCCGCGTCGCCGTCAAGCGTCTTGACGTCCAGTTCCATCACTCGGCCTCCTTCTCAGCCGCGACTTCCGCCGCCCGGAAGGCACCCGGCGTCGGGACCCCGTCCGGCAGGGAGCGCTTGATCGCGTCCTTGACGAGGATCCAGCCGCCCTTGGAGCCCGGGACAGCGCCCTGAACCATGATCAGCCCGCGCTCCACGTCGGTGCGCACGACCTTCAGGTTCTGGGTGGTCACGCGGGTGTTGCCCATGTGACCGGCCATCTTCTTGCCCTTGAACACCTTGCCGGGGTCCTGGCACTGGCCAGTCGAACCGTGCGAACGGTGCGAGACCGAGTTACCGTGCGAAGCGCGGCCACCACCGAAGTTGTGGCGCTTCATGACACCAGCGAAGCCCTTGCCGATCGACGTGCCCGTGACATCCACGAACTGGCCTTCGACGAAGTGGTCGGCGGTGATTTCGGCACCGACCTCGATCACGTTGTCCGGAGTGACCCGGAACTCGGCGACCTTGCGCTTCGGTTCGACCTTGGCGACGGCAAAGTGCCCCCGCATCGGCCGCGGCGTGTTCTTGACTTTGGCCAGACCTGCGCCGAGCTGCAGCGCGGTATAGCCATTCTTCTCAGCCGTCCGGTGGGCTACGACCTGGCAGTTCTCAAGCTTGAGAACCGTCACCGGCACGTGTTCCCCTGCATCGGAGTAGATGCGGGTCATGCCCACCTTCTGAGCGATCACTCCAGAACGCATCAGCGTGTTCCTCGGTTGGTCCGCTTTAGAGCTTGATTTCGACGTCGACACCGGCAGCCAGGTCGAGCTTCATCAAGGCATCG
This sequence comes from Breoghania sp. JC706, assembly GCF_037026715.1. Taxonomy (NCBI): domain Bacteria; kingdom Pseudomonadati; phylum Pseudomonadota; class Alphaproteobacteria; order Hyphomicrobiales; family Stappiaceae; genus Breoghania; species Breoghania sp. JC706. The sequence continues at coordinate 586,432 of NZ_JBANCG010000001.1, read as the reverse complement.
ACGGTCTGCGGGGTCGGATCGACGATGTCGAGCAGACGCTTGTGCGTGCGCATCTCGAACTGCTCGCGGCTCTTCTTGTCGATGTGAGGGCCGCGCAACACGGTGTACTTCTCGATCCGTGTCGGCAGAGGCACCGGTCCGCGCACCTGGGCGCCGGTCCGCTTCGCCGTGTTGACGATTTCGCGGGTCGAGGCATCCAGGATGCGGTGATCAAACGCCTTCAGGCGGATCCGGATATTTTGACCGTTCATTGCTCTGGTCCTTACGAGCCGGTGCCGCAACCGCGACGACCGCTCCTGACTTCTTCAACGTTGGAGGCGACTTGCGTCGCCCCCGTGGGATGCCGAGAACCGGCATCCCGACTTATCCGGCCCGATTACTCGATGATCGAGGCGACGACGCCGGCACCGACGGTGCGGCCACCTTCGCGGATGGCGAAGCGCAGGCCGTCTTCCATCGCGATCGGCACGATCAGCGTCACCGTCACGGTGACGTTGTCACCCGGCATCACCATCTCCGTGCCTTCCGGCAGCTCCACCACGCCCGTCACGTCCGTCGTGCGGAAGTAGAACTGCGGACGATAGTTGGTGAAGAACGGCGTGTGACGGCCACCCTCTTCCTTCGTCAGGATGTAGGCCTCGGCCTTGAACTTCGTGTGCGGGGTCACAGAACCCGGCTTGCAAAGAACCTGGCCGCGCTCCACGTCCTCACGGCCGATGCCGCGAAGAAGAGCACCGATGTTGTCGCCAGCCTGGCCCTGATCGAGCAGCTTGCGGAACATCTCCACGCCCGTGCACGTCGTCTTCTTGGTGTCGCGGATACCGACGATCTCGATTTCCTCGCCGACCTTGATCACGCCGCGCTCGACACGACCGGTCACAACCGTGCCGCGACCGGAGATCGAGAACACGTCCTCGATCGGCATCAGGAACGGCTGGTCGATCGGACGCTCCGGCGTCGGGATGTAGCGGTCGACCTCGGCCATCAGTTCCTTGACCTTGTCGCGGCCGATCTCCGGGTTGCGGTTCTCGACCGCAGCCAGCGCCGAACCCGCAACGATCGGAATGTCGTCGCCGGGGAAGTCGTAGGAGGAAAGCAGCTCGCGCACTTCCATCTCCACGAGCTCCAGAAGCTCGGCATCGTCAACCTGGTCGACCTTGTTCAGGAACACCACCAGAGCCGGCACGCCGACCTGACGGGCCAGAAGGATGTGCTCGCGGGTCTGCGGCATCGGGCCATCGGCGGCCGACACCACGAGGATCGCGCCGTCCATCTGCGCAGCACCCGTGATCATGTTCTTCACGTAGTCAGCGTGGCCCGGGCAGTCGACGTGGGCGTAGTGACGGTTTTCCGTCTCGTATTCCACGTGCGCCGTCGAGATCGTGATGCCGCGCGCCTTCTCTTCCGGCGCCGCGTCGATCTCGTCGTAGGCCTTCGCGGTGGCTCCGCCCGATTCAGCAAGCGTCATCGTGATCGCTGCCGTCAGGGTCGTCTTGCCGTGGTCAACGTGGCCGATCGTGCCAATGTTCACGTGCGGCTTGTTGCGCTCGAATTTTTCCTTAGCCATCGGATTTCTCCGCTCTCTCGATAGTTGTTGTCAGGCTGGCCGGTCTATCAGGCGTACTTGGCCTGAACTTCCTCGGCGACCGCCTGAGGAACCTGCTCGTAGTGATCGAAAACCATGGAGTACTGCGCCCGCCCCTGCGACATCGAGCGCAGGTTGTTGACGTAGCCGAACATGTTTGCCAGCGGAACGTTCGCGCTGACGACGGTGACGATGCCCCGGTTCTCGGTGCCGGTGATCTGACCGCGACGCGAGTTCAGATCGCCGATGACGTCGCCCATGTATTCTTCCGGCGTCACGACCTCGACCTTCATGATCGGCTCCAGCAGCTTCGGGGAAGCCTTCTGGATACCTTCACGGAAGCCCGCGCGGCCGGCGATTTCGAACGCCAGGACGGAGGAGTCAACGTCGTGGTAGGCACCGTCGACGAGCGTCACCTTCACGTCGAGGATCGGGAAGCCCGCGAGCGGACCCGACGACATGACGCTGTCGACACCCTTCTGGACGCCGGGGATGTATTCCTTCGGCACCGAACCGCCGACGATCTTGGATTCGAACACGAAGCCCGATCCCTGCTCGCCCGGCTCCAGAACCAGCTTGACGCGGGCGAACTGACCCGAACCGCCAGACTGCTTCTTGTGGGTGTAATCCACTTCCGCCTGCTTCGTGATCGTCTCGCGATACGCAACCTGCGGCTGACCGATATTCGCCTCGACCTTGAACTCGCGCTTCATGCGATCGACGATGATGTCGAGATGAAGCTCGCCCATGCCGGCGATGATCGTCTGCCCGGATTCCTCGTCGGTCTTGACGCGGAAGGACGGATCCTCGGCGGCCAGACGATTGAGCGCGAGGCCCATCTTTTCCTGGTCGGCCTTCGTCTTCGGCTCCACCGCGATCTCGATGACCGGCTCGGGGAATTCCATGCGCTCCAGGATCACCGGCTTGTTCGGGTCGCACAGGGTGTCGCCCGTGGTGGTGTCCTTCAGACCCGCAACGGCCACGATGTCGCCGGCGTAGGCGACATCGATGTCTTCACGGGAGTTGGAGTGCATCTGCATCATGCGGCCGATGCGCTCGCGCTTTTCCTTCACCGTGTTCTGCAGCGACACGCCCTTGTTGAGGACGCCCGAGTAGATGCGGCAGAAGGTGAGCGAGCCGACGAACGGGTCGTTCATGATCTTGAAGGCGAGCATCGACAGCGGCTCTTCGTCGGAAGAGTGGCGAATGACCTCTTCTTCCGTCTTCGGGTCGATGCCGCGGATCGCAGGGACCTGCGTCGGGTTCGGCAGGTAGTCCACGACGCCGTCGAGCAGGGGCTGCACGCCCTTGTTCTTGAACGCGGAACCGCAGAACACCGGAACGAACTCGGTCGAGATCGTGCCCTTGCGGATCAGAGCCTTCAGCTCCTCCTCGTCCGGCATCTCACCCTCGAGGTAGCGCTCCATCGCGGCCTCGTCGACTTCGACGACGGTCTCGATGAGCTGCTCGCGGTATTCCTCGGCCTGCGCCTGAAGCTCTGCCGGGATCTCTTCGATATCCCAGGCAGCACCCAGCGTCTCTTCCTTCCACACCAGCGCCTTCATGGCGATGAGATCGATGCAGCCGACGAACTCGCTCTCCGCGCCGATCGGCAGCTGGAGGACGACCGGCTTGGCGCCGAGGCGCGTCTTGCTCATCTCCACGCAGCGGAAGAAGTCCGCGCCGAGCTTGTCCATCTTGTTGACGAAGATCATCCGCGGGACGTGATACTTGTCGGCCTGGCGCCAGACGGTTTCCGTCTGCGGCTCCACGCCGGCATTGGCGTCCAGCAGCGCGACAGCGCCGTCGAGCACACGAAGCGACCGCTCGACCTCGATGGTGAAGTCGACGTGGCCCGGCGTGTCGATGATGTTCAGCCGCTTCTCTTTCCAGAAGGCGGTGGTGGCAGCAGAGGTGATCGTGATGCCACGCTCCTGCTCCTGCTCCATCCAGTCCATCGTGGCAGCGCCGTCATGGACTTCGCCGATCTTGTGGCTGCGGCCGGTGTAGAAGAGGATCCGCTCGGTCGTCGTCGTCTTGCCGGCATCGATGTGGGCCATGATGCCGAAGTTGCGGTAGTCCTCGATTTTATGCGTGCGCGCCATGGCGTCAGACCCTCGGGGTTTGCTTACCAGCGATAATGCGAGAACGCGCGGTTGGCTTCGGCCATGCGATGCGTGTCTTCACGCTTCTTCACAGCCGTACCGCGGTTGTTGGCGGCGTCGAGCAGCTCCCCGGAGAGCCGGTCGATCATCGTCTTCTCGTTGCGACCGCGCGAAGCGGCGATCAGCCAACGGATGGCCAGCGCCTGACGACGCTCGTTGCGGACCTCGACGGGGACCTGGTAGGTCGCACCACCAACGCGCCGCGAGCGGACCTCGACGGAGGGCATCACGTTCGCCAGAGCATCGTGGAACACCGCGATCGGGTCCTGCTTGGCGCGCTCTTCGATGATGTCGAAGGCGCCGTAGACGATGCTCTCGGCGGCCGACTTCTTACCGTCGAGCATCACGTAGTTCATGAACTTCGTGACGACGACATCCCCGAATTTCGGGTCCGGATTGATCTCTCGCTTTTCAGCGCGATGACGGCGGGACATCTTTTGATCCTCAGCCCTTGTTCACGAAAACTGATTACTTCGGACGCTTGGCGCCGTACTTCGAACGGCGCTGCTTGCGATCCTTGACGCCCTGGGTATCCAGCACACCACGCAGGATGTGGTAGCGCACGCCCGGCAAGTCCTTGACGCGGCCGCCGCGGATCATCACCACAGAGTGCTCCTGGAGGTTGTGACCCTCACCCGGGATATAGCCGATGACCTCGAAGCCGTTGGTCAGACGCACCTTCGCGACCTTACGCAGAGCCGAGTTCGGCTTCTTCGGCGTGGTCGTGTAGACGCGGGTGCACACGCCACGCTTCTGCGGGCAGGCCTCCATGGCCGGCACCTTGTTCCGCTTCGGCGGGTCCTTCCGCGGCTTGCGGATCAACTGGTTGATGGTCGGCATATTAGCGCTTCACCTTGTCCATCTGCTGCATGCGCCCGTGCATGCGCGGAATCGCGCCGTTTCCGCGCACAGCCGGCGCGAAAAGGGCGCTGCGAAAAACAGAGGATCACGGGAAACCCGCGATCGTGTGCTCGACGATTTATCGCCAAATTTGAACCCGGCAGCGTTTAAGCGTGTGGTCCAGAGCGTGTCGCTCCAGAATACAAGATAAGCTTACCGCCTGCCTTGGGAGTGCGCGGAACCTACTCATCCAACCGCCTTCCGTCAAGGCCTAGCCCAAGAATTCTTGCGGGTTTGCGCTTGTACCGCACCGCGACCCGGCTGATCCCGGTTTCTCGGCAGATGACGCAAGATTCCGCAATCTGAAGCGAGCGCTACGCAACAAAGTCATCCGCGCACGACCGGCGATCAGGGACGGATCCGACACTTTCCTGATCTCCGTTCGGGTTTTCTTTCCAAATGGTGAATCATCTGTCCGCTCACGGAGCATCTTCCGGCATTTCGCGGACGGACAGGATTCGGGATTCGCCCGCCTTTTCCTGTCGCCCGACCTCGCCTGCGCGAACACACCTTATAGGAAAAGGGGGCCGCGCCACGGCGCTGCCCCCTTTTCTTCAAGTCCTGCCCTTCAGAGCTGTAGCCGTTCACGCCGCGTGGACGGCTCTTCCTCTCTGGCGCAACGCATCAAGCGACCACTCCCCTGCCCCGTTCACGAAGAGGAACAGGAAGCCGCCGGCGATCGACAGGTTCTTCATGAAGTTGATCATCTGCGCCTGATCGCTGGGGTTGAAATGGAAGAACAGCGCGGTCAGCAACGTGAAGCCCGCCATCAGAAACGCGACCAGTCGGGTCTGATAGCCCACCGCGATGAGAAGACCGCCGCCGAACTCGGTGAGGATCACCAGCGGCAGCAGGACGGTGGGAACGCCATGAGACGCCATGTAGGCGGCGGTTCCTGAATAGGCGGTGATCTTGCCCCATCCCGAAAAGATGAAGATGAAGGAGATCAGCAGGCGACCTGCGAGATCGATCGGATTCTTGAGAGCATCAAAGAGAGACATCGGATTGCCCCTTTCCTCGGGAGACAGCTGACGAAACCGGAAGGCTGGTTTCTTTATCTGAAAGCTATGCTTTCGCCGCGCCGCGCAGAAGACAGGAAAGAGCCGACAGATTGTTCACGAATCCAGATACAATTGAAGTGAAATCGGAGTATTGGGCATATGGCGACCGAGGCCGCGGAACGAGGTGCCGGCCGTGCGGCCCGTCCTTCGAGACCGCCGCTTGCGCGGCTTCGAAGGACAGGCGGCGCGCCCGGAGCGATGCCCCCTCCCCGCGCGCGCTACTCGCGGAAGGTGATGACCGCGACGTTGCCCTCCAACGCGTCCTGATAGGCCTCCTCGAAGGTCGGATCGTCGGGTTCGTTGTCGAGCGTGCCGATCTGGTCGAGTTCGGCCTCGACGTACCCCTCGCCGGCCAGCGCTTCGAGCGCGCGGCGCACCGCGCTGTCGTCATCCGGGGCGGACAGGAAGATGTTGACGGTGATGGCGTCATCCGGCCCGCCGTCCTCCACATCCCATACCCGGCCCACGATGATGAAGATCATCGGCTCGTCGCCGTTCACGTTTTTCAGATCCATGTCGTCACTCCGCAGATCGGTGCCGGTGAGAGCCTTGCACCGCATGGCGCCTGTGTCCATCGCGCCTCAGGCGGATGGATTGGCGGACGCCTGGCTCTCACATCGTGTTCCTAAAGGAAAGGCCGCCCGGAGGCGGCCTTTCTTCGATTTCGTTCAAGATTGGGGCGTCCTATTCGGCCGCACCCTGCTCGCTCATGTCGGTCAGCATCGGATCGGCCATCTCCACGCCGGAACGCTTCTTGCGCTCCTCCAGGATCAGGTCGTCACGATGCGAGGCGACCTTGCGGATGCGGGTGATCGCACCGCCGGAGCCGGCCGGGATGAGACGGCCCACGATGACGTTCTCCTTGAGACCGTCGAGCGTGTCCGACTTGCCGTTGACCGCAGCCTCGGTGAGCACCCGCGTCGTCTCCTGGAAGGAGGCAGCGGAGATGAAGGAGCGCGTCTGCAGGCTGGCCTTGGTGATGCCGAGCAGCACCGGGTTGCCGAATGCAGGCTTCTTGCCCTCCTCGATGCAGCGGGCATTGATCTCCTCCAGATCGACGCGGTCGACCTGCTCGCCGGCGATGAGATCCGTCTCGCCGGCATCGGTGATCTCGATCTTCTGCAGCATCTGGCGAACGATCACCTCGATGTGCTTGTCGTTGATGCCCACGCCCTGCAGCCGATAGACTTCCTGGATCTCGTTGACGAGGTAGTTGGCCAGAGCCTCCACGCCCTTGATCGCCAGGATGTCGTGCGGTGCCGGGTTGCCGTCGAGGATGTACTCGCCCTTCTCGATGGTGTCGCCTTCCTGCAGGTGGAAGTGCTTGCCCTTCGGGACCAGGTATTCGATCGGCTCCAGCGACTCGTCGAACGGCTCCACGATGATGCGGCGCTTGTTCTTGTAGTCGCGGCCGAACTTGATGGTGCCGTCGATCTCCGCGATGATCGCGTGGTCCTTCGGACGACGCGCCTCGAAGAGCTCCGCCACACGCGGCAGACCACCGGTGATGTCCTTGGTCTTGGCGCTTTCCAGCGGAATACGGGCCAGCACGTCACCGGCACCGACCTTGTTGCCGGCGTCGACCGACAGAACCGCATCGGGCGACAGCAGGTAACGGGCCTCGCCGCCGCGCGGCAGCTTCAGGATCTCGCCCTTGGCGTCACGGATGACGATGGCGGGCTTGAGGTCCTGGGTACGCGGCGAGGAACGCCAATCGATGACGACACGCTTGGTGATGCCGGTCGCCTCGTCCGTGGACTCGGTGACGGTGGCACCGTCGATCATGTCTTCCAGTCCAACCGTACCGGCAAGTTCGGTCAGCATCGGGCGGGTGTAGGGATCCCACTCCGCGATGCGCTGGCCGCGCTTGACGGTATCGCCCTCGTCGACGTGCATCTTGGAACCGTAGGTCACGCGATGGGTCGCGCGCTCGATGCCTTCCTGATCCACGATGACGATGGACATGTTGCGCGCCATGGCGACGAGATTGCCGTCGCTGTCACGCGCAACGTTGCGGTTGCGGATCTTGATCGTGCCTTCGAACGAGGACTCGATGAACGAGCTGTCGACCACCTGCGCCGTGCCGCCGATGTGGAACGTGCGCATGGTGAGCTGCGTGCCCGGCTCGCCGATCGACTGGGCCGCGATGACGCCGACGGCCTCGCCGATATTGACCGGCGTACCGCGGGCAAGGTCGCGACCGTAACAGGCGCCGCAGCAACCGATCTGCGTCTCGCAGGTCAGCACCGAACGGATCCGGATCGACTGGACGTTGGCCGCCTCGATCTGGTCGACCTGCTTCTCCTCGATCATCTCGCCGGCCTTGACGATGACTTCGCCGGTGGCCGGATTGATGATGTCGTCGCAGGTCGTGCGGCCGAGCGCACGCTGGCCGAGCGTCGCGATGACCTGGCCGGCGTCGACGATCGCCTGGATCGTGATGCCCTTGTCGGTGCCGCAGTCCGGCTCGAGGATGATGCAGTCCTGCGCCACGTCGACGAGACGACGGGTCAGGTAACCGGAGTTCGCGGTCTTCAAGGCGGTGTCGGCCAGTCCCTTACGGGCACCGTGCGAGGAGTTGAAGTACTCCAGAACCGACAGGCCTTCCTTGAAGTTCGAGATGATCGGGCTTTCGATGATCTCGCCCGACGGCTTGGCCATCAGGCCGCGCATGCCGGCAAGCTGCTTCATCTGCGCGGGCGAACCACGGGCACCGGAGTGGGACATCATGTAGACCGAGTTCATCGGCTTCTGACGACCGCTCTCCTCGTCGTACTCGACCGCCTGGATGCGCTTCATCATCTCGTCGGCGACCTTGTCCGTGCACTTGGCCCAGGCGTCGACGACCTTGTTGTACTTCTCGCCCTGCGTGATCAGGCCGTCATTGTACTGCTGCTCGTATTCGGTCACGAGCGCGGCCGTCTCGTCCACCAGGCTCTGCTTGGTGTCGGGGATGACCATGTCGTCCTTGCCGAACGAAATGCCCGCCTTGCACGCGTTGGTGAAGCCGAGCTTCATGATCTGGTCGCAGAAGATGACCGTCTCCTTCTGACCGCAGGCGCGGTAGACGGTGTCGATCATCTTGGAGATGTCCTTCTTCGTCATCAGCTTGTTGCAGACGTCGAAGGGCACCGCGTGATGCTTGGGCAGCAGCTCGCCGATGATCAGGCGACCGGGTGTCGTCTCGTAGATATACGAGACCGGCTTACCCTCCGCGTCGACCGTCTTGTAACGGCCCTTGATCTTGGTGTGCAGCGTGACCGTCTTGGTCTCCAGCGCGTGGTGCAGCTCACCGAGATTGCCGAAGACCATGCCCTCGCCGGGCTCGCCTTCGGTCATCAGCGACAGGTAGTAGAGGCCGAGAACGATGTCCTGCGACGGCACGATGATCGGCTGACCGTTGGCCGGGTGCAGGATGTTGTTCGTCGACATCATCAGGACGCGCGCTTCCAGCCGCGCCTCAAGCGAGAGAGGCACGTGGACGGCCATCTGGTCGCCGTCGAAGTCGGCGTTGAAGGCGGCGCAGACGAGCGGGTGAAGCTGGAGGGCCTTGCCCTCGATCAGCGTCGGCTCGAAGGCCTGGATGCCGAGGCGGTGCAGCGTCGGCGCGCGGTTCAGCAGGATCGGATGCTCTCGGATGACCTCGTCGAGGATATCCCAGACTTCCGGACGCTCCTTCTCCACGAGCTTCTTCGCCTGCTTGACGGTGGACGAATAGCCCTTGGCGTCGAGCCGCGAGTAGATGAACGGCTTGAACAGCTCAAGCGCCATCTTCTTCGGCAAGCCGCACTGGTGCAGCTTCAGCTCCGGGCCCACGGTGATGACCGACCGGCCCGAGTAGTCGACGCGCTTGCCCAGCAGGTTCTGGCGGAACCGGCCCTGCTTGCCCTTGAGCATGTCGGACAGCGACTTCAGCGGACGCTTGTTGGCGCCCGTGATGACGCGGCCGCGGCGGCCGTTGTCGAACAGCGCATCGACGGATTCCTGCAGCATGCGCTTTTCGTTGCGGATGATGATATCCGGCGCACGCAGCTCGATCAGCCGCTTCAGACGGTTGTTCCGGTTGATCACGCGGCGATACAGGTCGTTCAGATCCGACGTCGCGAACCGGCCGCCGTCCAGCGGCACCAGCGGACGCAGGTCCGGCGGAATGACCGGGACCACGGTGAGGATCATCCATTCCGGACGGTTGCCGGATTCCAGGAACGCCTCGATGACCTTCAGCCGCTTGGCGAGCTTCTTCGGCTTCAGCTCGGTCGTCGCTTCCGCGATCTCCACGCGCAGCCGCTCGCTCTCCTTTTCGAGGTCGAGCGACATCAGCATCTCGCGGATCGCTTCCGCGCCGATCATGGCGGTGAAGCTGTCGTCGCCGTACTCGTCCTGGGCGGTGATGAACTCCTCTTCCGAGAGCAGCTGGTTCTGCTTGAGCGGGGTCAGGCCCGGCTCAAGCACAACGTAATTCTCGAAATAGAGCACGCGCTCGAGATCCTTCAGCGTCATGTCGAGCAGAAGGCCGATGCGCGAGGGCAGCGACTTCAGGAACCAGATGTGGGCGACCGGCGCGGCGAGCTCGATGTGGCCCATGCGCTCGCGGCGCACGCGGCTCAGCGTGACCTCGACGCCGCACTTTTCACAGATGACGCCCTTGTACTTCATGCGCTTGTACTTGCCGCAAAGGCACTCGTAGTCCTTGATCGGCCCGAAGATACGCGCGCAGAAGAGACCGTCCCGTTCCGGCTTGAACGTACGGTAGTTGATCGTCTCCGGCTTCTTGATCTCGCCGAAGGACCAGGAATGAATCTTCTCGGGACTGGCGATCGAAATCCGGATCTGGTCGAATGTCGCCGGCTGAGCCTGCTGATTGAACAGGTTCATGACCTCTTGATTCATAGGATATCTCCTTCAATGCTCGGGCGGGATGGCGCGCCGCTTCGCGCATCGGCCGTCCCGGCACTCAAACAGGAATCGCTCGCAGTCGGGCTCAAGACAGCGGGCCTGACGTAACGGGCGAAACTATGACGTTCCGCCCGTTCGACGCCGCGGATCATTCCGCAGCGTCCGCCTGTGTTTCATCGTCAGCCCCGGGAAGCTGAAGCTTGCTGTCCTTCAGCTCCACGTTCAGGCCCAGAGACCGCATTTCCTTGACCAGGACGTTGAAGCTTTCCGGAATGCCGGCTTCGAACGTGTCGTCGCCGCGCACGATCGACTCGTAGACCTTGGTACGGCCCGCCACGTCGTCCGACTTCACCGTCAGCATTTCCTGCAAGGTGTAGGCGGCGCCATAGGCTTCGAGCGCCCACACCTCCATTTCGCCGAAACGCTGTCCGCCGAACTGCGCCTTGCCGCCCAGCGGCTGCTGGGTCACGAGCGAGTACGGGCCGATCGAACGGGCGTGGATCTTGTCGTCCACCAGGTGGTGCAGCTTGAGCATGTAGATATAGCCCACGGTGACCGACCGGTCGAACTGCTCGCCCGTGCGTCCGTCGTAGAGCCGCGACTGGCCGGACCCGTCGAGCCCGCCCTTCTGCAGCATGTCGACGATGTCCGCATCGACCGCGCCGTCGAAGACCGGCGTCGCGATGGACACGCCCTTCTTGAGCTGCTCGCCGAGGCGCACGATCGACTCGTCGTCGTACTCCTTCACCGGCTCGCCCTTGACGTTGTCGCCGTAGATCTCAACGATCGTTGTCTTCAGCTCGTTCAGCTCACCCGACTTGCGATACTGGTCGTAAAGCTCGCCGATGCGCTTGCCCATGCCTGAGCACGCCCAGCCCAGATGCGTCTCCAGGATCTGGCCGACGTTCATGCGCGAGGGCACGCCCAGCGGGTTCAGCACGATGTCGACAGGGGTGCCGTCGTCCAGGTAGGGCATGTCCTCGAGCGGATTGATCTTGGACACCACACCCTTGTTACCGTGACGGCCGGCCATCTTGTCGCCCGGCTGGATCTTGCGCTTCACCGCGACGAAGACCTTGACCATCTTCATCACGCCCGGCGGCAGTTCGTCACCGCGCTGCAGCTTCTCCACCTTGTCGATGAAGCGCTGCTCCAGACGCTTGCGGCTCTCGTCGTACTGACCGCGCAGCGCCTCGATCTCGCCCATCAGCTTCTCGTCGTCGACAGCAAACTGCCACCACTGCGAGCGCGGATACTCGTTCAGAAGATCGCCGGTGATCGTTGCGTCCTTCTTGAAGGTCTTCGGACCAGCCGAGGCCTCCTTGCCGAGCAGCATTTCCGCCAGACGGCCGTAGACGTTGCGATCCAGGATCGCCTGTTCGTCGTCGCGGTCCTTGGCCAGACGCTCGATCTCCTCGCGCTCGATCGCCATCGCGCGCTCGTCCTTCTCCACGCCGTGGCGGTTGAAGACGCGCACTTCGACGACCGTGCCGGTGACGCCCGGCGGCAGACGGAGCGAGGTATCGCGGACGTCGGAGGCCTTCTCGCCGAAGATGGCGCGCAGAAGCTTCTCTTCCGGCGTCATCGGGCTTTCGCCCTTCGGCGTGATCTTGCCGACGAGAATATCGGCCGGATTCACTTCCGCACCGATGTAGACGATGCCGGCTTCGTCGAGGTTCTTCAGCGCCTCTTCCGACACGTTCGGAATGTCGCGCGTGATTTCCTCCGGCCCGAGCTTGGTGTCACGCGCCATCACCTCGAATTCCTCAAGGTGGATGGAGGTGAACACGTCATCGCGCACGATGCGCTCGGACAAGAGGATGGAGTCCTCGAAGTTGTAGCCGTTCCAGGGCATGAACGCGACAAGCACGTTGCGCCCCAGCGCCAGATCGCCCAGGTCCGTCGACGGGCCGTCAGCGATGATATCGCCCTTGCCCACCACGTCACCCACGCGCACCAGCGGACGCTGGTTGATGCAGGTGTTCTGGTTGGAACGCTGGAACTTCATCAGCCGGTAGATGTCGACGCCGGACTTGGAGGCATCGATCTCTTCCGTCGCCCGGATGACGATACGGGTCGCGTCGACCTGATCGACCACGCCCGCGCGCCGTGCGGCGATCGCCGCACCGGAATCGTGCGCCACCACCGATTCCATGCCGGTACCCACGAACGGGGCCTCGGCACGCACCAGCGGCACCGCCTGACGCATCATGTTCGAGCCCATAAGCGCGCGGTTGGCGTCATCGTTTTCCAGGAACGGAATGAGCGATGCGGCCACCGAAACGAGCTGCTTGGCGGAAACGTCCGTGTAGTCCACGCGCTCGGCCGGAACCAGCATCACGTCGCCGGCATGACGGCAAAGGATCAGCTCTTCGGTGAAGCGGCCTTCCTCGTCCGTCGGCACATCCGACTGGGCGACATAGTGCTTGGATTCTTCCATCGCCGACAGGTAATGGACATCGCCCGTCACCTTGCCGTCCTTCACGCGCCGATACGGGCTCTCGATGAAGCCGTACTTGTTGACGCGGGCAAACGTCGCCAGCGAGTTGATCAGACCGATGTTCGGGCCTTCCGGCGTCTCGATCGGGCAGATGCGGCCGTAATGCGTCGGGTGCACGTCGCGCACCTCGAAGCCGGCGCGCTCGCGCGTCAGACCGCCCGGGCCAAGAGCCGAGAGGCGGCGCTTGTGGGTGACTTCCGACAGCGGGTTCGTCTGGTCCATGAACTGCGACAGCTGCGAGGAACCGAAGAACTCGCGCACGGCGGCGGCGGCAGGCTTCGCGTTGATCAGGTCCTGCGGCATGACGGTGTCGATCTCGACCGACGACATGCGCTCCTTGATCGCGCGCTCCATGCGCAGCAGACCGATGCGGTACTGGTTCTCCATCAGCTCGCCGACCGAACGCACCCGGCGGTTGCCGAGGTTGTCGATGTCGTCGATCTCGCCGCGGCCGTCGCGCAGGCCCAGAAGCGTGCGGATGACCTCGATGATGTCTTCCTTGCGCAGGACGCGCACGGTGTCCTCGACGTCGAGGTCGAGACGCATGTTCATCTTCACGCGGCCGACTGCGGACAGGTCGTAGCGCTCGCTGTCGAAGAACAGCGAATGGAACATGGCTTCCGCCGTGTCCAGGGTGGGCGGCTCGCCCGGGCGCATGACGCGGTAGATGTCGAACAGCGCGTCCTCGCGGGCTTCGTTCTTGTCCACCGCCAGCGTGTTGCGCATATACGCGCCGGTCGTGACGTGGTCGATCGCGAGAACGGGGATTTCCTCGTAGCCCTGCTCGATCAGCGCCTCCAGGACCTTCTCGTTGATCTCGTCACCGGCCTCGGCATAGATCTCGCCGGTCTGCAGATTGACCATGTCCTCGGCCAGGTACTGGCCGTAGAGGTCTTCCGCGCCGACCTTGATCGCCTTGACGCCCTTTTCCACCAGCTGCTTGGCATGGCGGGCGGTCATCTTCTTGCCCGTCTCCAGGATCACCTCGCCGCTGTCGGCGTCAACGAGATCCTCGGCAGCCTTCAGCCCGCGCATGTGAGTCGGGTTGAAGGGCTTGCGCCACGCGCCGTCGACCTTCGTGTAGGAGAACGACTCGTAGAACGTGGACAGGATTTCGGACGGATCGAGCCCGAGCGCCATCAAGAGCGACGTCACCGGGATCTTGCGGCGACGGTCGATGCGCGCATAGACGATGTCCTTGGCGTCGAACTCGATGTCGAGCCAGGAGCCGCGATAGGGGATCACGCGGGCGGCAAACAGCAGCTTTCCGCTGGAGTGCGTCTTGCCCTTGTCGTGGTCGAAGAACACGCCCGGCGACCGGTGCATCTGGGAGACGATGACGCGCTCGGTGCCGTTGATGATGAAGGTGCCGTTTTCCGTCATGAAGGGCATGTCGCCCATGTAGACGTCCTGCTCCTTGATGTCCTTCACCGACTTGGCATCGGTTTCCTCATCGACGTCGAACACGATGAGCCGGAGCGTCACCTTGAGCGGCGCGGAGAAGGTCATCCCGCGCTGGCGGCACTCGTCCACATCATATTTCGGCTGTTCGAACTCGTACCGGACGAATTCGAGCAGCGACGTGCCGCTGAAATCGGAGATCGGAAAAACGGATTTGAAGACAGCCTCAAGGCCGTCGACCGCGCGGCCGCCCTCGGGTTCCTCGACCTGCAGAAACTGATCATAGGATGCCTTCTGCACCTCGATCAGGTTCGGCATCTTCGCGACATCGCGAATGTGACCGAAAAACTTACGGACCCGCTTGCGACCGTTGAACGTCTGCGCCATTGTCGCTCCTCGTATCGCCTCAAGCACCATGCCCCCGCCGGACTCGTGCTCTTGCTTTTCGTTGTCGACCGCTGGTCTCCGGACGAATTCCGGGACCGTCTCGGTCCTGGTGACGGCTAGCCGGATCGCCGGGCGATGCCGGCCCCGGCTCCATTGCGCGACATGTCTGCCGCGCGAAGGGCCGCGATCTGGATAGCCGTCCCTCGACCACCCCGCCCGGGCACGATGCCCGCCGGCGAAAAGGCCGCTCTCTCAAAAGCCCCGAAAACCGATGCTCGCACCCGACGGGCAGGAGCAGGCTCCAAGGGGACGTTCGCCCCGGTAACGGGAAGAACCCGCCGGGGCCGCAACTCGATTGCCGGATGTCGTTCTCGTGCCGGATGCACCGGCCACATCCCGATTTGCGGTCCCGGGCGAACCCGGGACCGCGAAGTCTTGCAGGAAGAAGACTTACTTCAGCTCGACGGTCGCGCCGGCTTCCTCGAGCTTCTTCTTCAGCTCTTCGGCCTCTTCCTTGGAAGCGCCTTCCTTGACGGTCTTCGGAGCGCCCTCGACCAGGTCCTTGGCTTCCTTCAGGCCAAGACCCGTGATCGCACGGACTTCCTTGATGACGTTGATCTTCTTGTCGCCGGCGGCAGCCAGGACAACGTCGAACTCGGTCTTCTCTTCCTCGGCCGGAGCCGCGGCACCGCCGGCGGCAGCCGCGACGGCGACCGGAGCGGCGGCGGAAACGCCCCACTTCTCCTCGAGCATCTTGGACAGCTCGGCGGCTTCCATGACGGTCAGGGTGGACAGCTCTTCAACGATCTTCTCGAGATCAGCCATTTTTCAAACCTTCGTATTCGAACCGTATCGGTTTCGGTGTGTTTCAAGCAGTCGCGTTGTCTTACGCGGCTTCGTCCTTCTTGGCGTAAGCGCCGATGACGCGGGCAACCTGCCCGGCCGGAGCGCTGAGAACCTGCGCGATGCGCGTTGCCGGCGTCGAGATCATGCCGACGATCTTGGCGCGCAGCTCATCGAGCGACGGCATCGTGGCAAGCGCCTTGACCCCATCCGCATCGAGGTTTGTGGAGCCGAGGGCTCCGCCCAGGACAACGAGCTTTTCGTTCCCCTTGACGAAGTCCATCACCGCCTTGGGAGCTGCGACCGGATCGCTCGAATAAGCGATGACGGTCGGACCCTGGAACAGGTCGGCGATGTGTTCGGCGTCCGTGCCTTGAAGGGCAAGCTTGGCAAGACGGTTCTTCGCGACCTTTACGGACCCGCCGGCCTCACGGACCTTCGCACGCAGCGAAGTCATGTCCGCGACCGAGAGACCCGCATAGTGGGCCACGACGACAACACCCGCGTCCGAAAACACGGTGTTGAGCGCCGCTACGGCTTCGCGCTTTTCCGCTCTATCCACTTGCCTTCTCCACTTGGCGAACGACAACGCGTCGTCCGCCGGTTGGCTTTGCCGCTCCAAAGGGTCTCCCCTTTTCGAGCGACGCTCAGGGTTCCTGCCCCCTCACGCACGCTCTAAAGGAGCGCGGCAAGGCCTACGGTTCGAACCGGGTGGCCTTTCGGCCGGAATATCGGTTCTAACCCGTCTATGCAGGCCCGGATGGCTTAAACCGGCCCCTTTCGGGCCCGGCACCTGCAGTCTCGGACAGGACCGGCTGGAAGGACGATCCCGGAGGACCTTCCTGACAGCCGCATCCCGCCGGGTCACCCCGGCGGGAATTCTCTCAGCCACCTTCACCCGGTGGCATCGTCGACCGGCACCCTCAAGGAGCGCCGTGCACCGATCAGGCGCCGGTGACCGTCGACGGGTCGAGCTTGATGCCCGGGCCCATGGTCGAGGTCAGCGCCATGCGCTTCAGGTACGTGCCCTTGGCGCCGGTCGGCTTGGCCTTGATCACCGCATCGGTGAGGGCCTTGATGTTTTCCTTCAACTTCGCCTCGTCGAACGAAGCCTTGCCGACACCTGCGTGAACGATACCGGCCTTCTCGACGCGGAACTGGACGGCACCGCCCTTGGCGTCATTGACGGCGGAGGTAACGTCCGGGGTCACCGTGCCGACCTTCGGGTTCGGCATCAGGCCGCGCGGGCCGAGAACCTTGCCGAGACGGCCGACGAGCGGCATCATGTCGGGTGTCGCGATGCAGCGGTCGAAATCGATCGTCCCGCCCTGCACCTGCTCGACCAGGTCCTCCGCACCGACGATATCGGCACCGGCCTTCTTGGCCTCTTCCGCCTTGTCGCCGCGGGCGAACACTGCGACGCGCACCGACTTGCCGGTGCCGTTCGGCAGAACGCACACGCCACGGACCATCTGGTCGGCGTGACGCGGGTCGACGCCGAGGTTCATGGCGATCTCGACGGTTTCGTCGAACTTCGCGGTGGCCCGCTCCTTGATCAGCTTCACGGCCTCATCGA
Organism: Breoghania sp. JC706; assembly: GCF_037026715.1. Classification (NCBI taxonomy): domain Bacteria; kingdom Pseudomonadati; phylum Pseudomonadota; class Alphaproteobacteria; order Hyphomicrobiales; family Stappiaceae; genus Breoghania; species Breoghania sp. JC706. The sequence goes on along the minus strand of NZ_JBANCG010000001.1, from coordinate 569,118 downwards.
GGGCGTAGAGCTTGTTGCGGTCGATTCCGTCGCGGCTGGCGACGATACGCTTTCCGATCTTCGCCATGCTCTTACCCCTGAACCTCGAGACCCATCGAACGGGCGGAGCCCTCCACCATCTTCATGGCGGCGTCGATATCGTTGGCGTTCAGGTCCTTCATCTTCGCTTCCGCGATTTCACGGACCTGATCACGGGTAACCGAGCCTGCAACGCTCTGGCCGGGCGTCTTGGAACCCTTCGGCAGCTTCGCGGCCTTCTTCAGGAAGAAGGACACCGGCGGCGTCTTGACCTCGAACGTGAAGGACTTGTCCGTGAAGAACGTGATCACGGTCGGGCACGGCGCGCCCTTTTCCATGTCCTGCGTCTGGGCGTTGAACGCCTTGCAGAATTCCATGATGTTCAGACCGCGCTGACCCAGCGCCGGACCGATCGGCGGGGACGGCGTTGCCGAACCCGCAGGCACCTGAAGCTTCAGGGACCCCTGTACTTTCTTCGCCATGTGGCTCTCCTAACTAAACTGGCCGGAAATCCGGCACCAGAGAGGTGGTGGTAGGGCCGCTTGCGCGGGGCGATCCGCCCTCAAGCCACCTTCCACCGCACACCCTGCCGAAAAGCCTGAAACTCAGAGCTTCTCGACCTGGGCGTATTCCAGTTCGACCGGGGTCGCCCGGCCAAAAATCGAAACGGCAACCTTGAGCCGCGCCCGCTCGTCGTCGACTTCCTCGACGAGACCGTTGAACGAGGCGAAGGGACCATCGGAGACTCTGACCTGCTCGCCGACCTCGAACGAGATCGACGGCTTCGGCCGGTCCACGCCTTCCTGCACCTGATGCAGAATGCGCTGCGCCTCGGCCTCCGAAATCGGCATCGGACGGTTGTCCGACCCGAGGAACCCGGTCACGCGCGGCGTGTTCTTGATGAGATGATAGGCGTCGTCCGTCATCTCCATCTTCACCAGCACATAGCCGGGAAAGAACTTGCGCTCGGCGTCGACCTTGCGCCCGCGCCGCACTTCCACGACCTTCTCGGTCGGGACGAGAATTTCGTCGAAAAGATCCGAGAGCCCGTTCGACTCGGCCTTTTCCCGAATGGATTCGGCAACTTTCTTCTCGAAATTCGAATAGGCGTGGACGATGTACCAGCGCTTGGTCATGTGACCCCAGTCCGCATCATTTGATATCGTGTGAGGCTCGGATCAAAAGCCCAAACCAAGAAGGAGCTTCACGCCCTCGGCCATAAGCTGATCCGCAACCAGGAAGAAGATCGAGGCGATCGCGACCATGATGAAAACCATCACGGTGGTCACCGCCGTCTCGCGCCGCGTCGGCCATGTGACCTTAGCAACCTCCTGGCGCGTCTGCTGGAGGAAGGTAAAAGGATTGTTTTTTGCCATTCCGCCTATGGCCGCCTGTGGCCTGCTGTCAGCGTGACGCCGCACCAGGAAACGCGCGGGCCCGCTCCTTATTCGTGTTCCAGATTGCCTGCCCGCCGCTTGCGGCGCCGAACGCCCACTGACGTTCGAAGGTCAATCCTGTTTGCGATCAAAACCCTGGCTCCGAATCAGAACCGCGGATCAGGACCGTTTAAACGGCATATAGGCGCGCGGAATCCTCCGCGCGCCACTGCCCGTTGCGCTTTACTTATAGCCGACGAACCGATTCCACAAGAGCGAAACTGGCAGGGGCGGAGGGACTCGAACCCACGACCTGCGGTTTTGGAGACCGCTGCTCTACCAACTGAGCTACACCCCTACTGGCTTCAGACCACGAAGGTCGCAGCCCTTATTCGCACGTCTTGCGCCGTTCCGGCGACGATCCCGACACGTGCCGCCCAGGCGGCTTGCGTCGGATTTAATCCGGTTTCCCGGAATTGGCAAGCGCGGCCCGCAAGCCGCGCCCACCGAAACATTGTCCGGCCCGATTACTCGATGATCGAGGCGACGACGCCGGCACCGACGGTGCGGCCACCTTCGCGGATGGCGAAGCGCAGGCCGTCTTCCATCGCGATCGGCACGATCAGCGTCACCGTCACGGTGACGTTGTCACCCGGCATCACCATCTCCGTGCCTTCCGGCAGTTCCACCACGCCCGTCACGTCCGTCGTGCGGAAGTAGAACTGCGGACGATAGTTGGTGAAGAACGGCGTGTGACGGCCACCCTCTTCCTTCGTCAGGATGTAGGCCTCGGCCTTGAACTTCGTGTGCGGGGTCACAGAACCCGGCTTGCAAAGAACCTGGCCGCGCTCCACGTCCTCACGGCCGATGCCGCGAAGAAGAGCACCGATGTTGTCGCCAGCCTGGCCCTGATCGAGCAGCTTGCGGAACATCTCCACGCCCGTGCACGTCGTCTTCTTGGTGTCGCGGATACCGACGATCTCGATTTCCTCGCCGACCTTGATCACGCCGCGCTCGACACGACCGGTCACAACCGTGCCGCGACCGGAGATCGAGAACACGTCCTCGATCGGCATCAGGAACGGCTGGTCGATCGGACGCTCCGGCGTCGGGATGTAGCGGTCGACCTCGGCCATCAGTTCCTTGACCTTGTCGCGGCCGATCTCCGGGTTGCGGTTCTCGACCGCAGCCAGCGCCGAACCCGCAACGATCGGAATGTCGTCGCCGGGGAAGTCGTAGGAGGAAAGCAGCTCGCGCACTTCCATCTCCACGAGCTCCAGAAGCTCGGCATCGTCAACCTGGTCGACCTTGTTCAGGAACACCACCAGCGCCGGCACGCCGACCTGACGGGCCAGAAGAATGTGCTCGCGGGTCTGCGGCATCGGGCCATCGGCGGCCGACACCACAAGGATCGCGCCGTCCATCTGCGCAGCACCCGTGATCATGTTCTTTACGTAGTCGGCGTGGCCCGGGCAGTCGACGTGGGCGTAGTGACGGTTTTCCGTCTCGTATTCCACGTGCGCCGTCGAGATCGTGATGCCGCGCGCCTTCTCTTCCGGCGCCGCGTCGATCTCGTCGTAAGCCTTCGCCGTCGCACCACCCGATTCAGCAAGCGTCATCGTGATCGCTGCCGTCAGGGTCGTCTTGCCGTGGTCAACGTGGCCGATCGTGCCAATGTTCACGTGCGGCTTGTTGCGCTCGAATTTTTCCTTAGCCATCGACGTCGCTCTCTGCTCGTTTCTGCGCGGCGCTAGCCCGCGGACTTCCTATTCCAGGCACGGCCGGAGGCAGCGACACCGCGCCACCCGGCGATGGATCAGAACTCGGGAGACCTCACCTTCCAGAGCGATCTGGTCGGGGCGATCTGGCCAAGGGCATTTTGGCGACTTGCAGAAGATGTTCTCGCAGGCTGGAGCGGGTGAAGGGAATCGAACCCTCGTCATCAGCTTGGAAGGCTGTTGCTCTACCATTGAGCTACACCCGCACTCTCGTGCCTGCCGTCATGCGATGGTGGAGGAGGTTGGATTCGAACCAACGTAGGCAAAGCCAACGGATTTACAGTCCGTCCCCTTTAACCACTCGGGCACTCCTCCGTTCTCGCATCCGGTAGAACGCAAAGCCTACAGGATCGCCAAACAGAAACACCCCGCCGCCAAGGGCTTGGAAGGACCGAGGTCCGTAGAACCCGGGAGGCGGTGAATCCCGTGGCGCGTGTTATGGCGATGTCGCCCCGGAGTGTCAACGGCCGATTGGACAAGAATGTCTTTTCTCCCCACGGCCCGGCTTTTCTCCCCAACGCACGCTCCGCGAAACCGCCCCGCGGAGAACCCGCCGAACGCGGGAAACAAGGCATTGCAAGCTGTTGCACCCGCGCCCCGCCCCGCGGCGAACACACGAAGTCGCGCAAGCGACAACGATGCCGCCGGCATGCGCGTACCTGGGGATAACGTCGGCGGACCGATCGCAAGGCCTCCGTTGAACCGTGCCGCAGGCCCGTTTGTGCGTGCGGATTCAGATACCGGCTCCCTTGCGCGGTGTGCTGCCGGTGGCTAAGGCTTTTCCCATGACAAAGACCCCGGAAAAGCCCTCCGCCAGGGCTGGTGCAAAACCACCGCTTGCCCGCAAGTCGAACCGCCACTCCCGCCCGGGCGCGCCGCGCCGCGGCAAGGACGGCCCGTCCGACGGCCCCCTTCTTCTCTATGGGCTTCACACGGTGGAGGCGGCCTTCGCCAATCCCGACCGAAAGCGCCACCGGCTGGTGGCGACACGCAACGCGCTCGCCCGGCTTGAGGAGCGGGGCGTCACCATCGACGTGCCGGTCGATCTCGTCGACCCGCGCTCCATCGCCCGCCAGCTGCCGCGCGACGCGGTGCACCAGGGCGTGCTGCTGCAGGCAGACCCCCTGCCCGCCTGGGATCTGAAGTCGCTGGGCGATGCCCGCCTCGTGCTGGCGCTCGATCAGGTGACCGATCCGCACAATGTGGGCGCGATCCTGCGCTCGGCGGTCGCGCTTGCCGCCGATGCGGTGGTGACCACCCACCGCCATGCGCCGGAGGAAGGCGCGGTTCTGGCGAAATCCGCCTCCGGGGCACTCGATCTCGTGCGCCATCTGAAGGTTCAGAACATGGCGCGGTTTCTGACGGAGGCCGGCGAGGCGGGCTACACGCGCGTGGCTCTCGACAGCGAGGGCCCTGCCCCTCTGGAGGAAACCGATCTCGGCGAGAAGCTGGTTCTGGTTCTGGGCGCGGAGGGCAAGGGCGTGCGCCAGGGTGTACGAGAGGCCTGCGACGTGCTTGCCCGGCTCGACATGCCGGGCAAGATCCGCTCGCTCAACGTTTCCAACGCCGCCGTGCTCTCCCTTTATATAGCGCGGCGGAAGCTGGGGCTCTGACCGCCCCTAGCGGCAGCGCCGGTACTTTCCCGAATACGCCAGATAGAGCCCCGTGCGCGGGTTGAAGCTCTTGTACTTCGACGCGCAATAGGCATACCAGTCCGGCGAGCCCGGCACCGGACGGCCGCGATAATAATAGCGGCTCGGCGGCAGCGGCGCCCTGCTGTAATAATAGGGATCGGCACCGTAGTAATAGGGCCCCGGGCGATACCCGTAGCGCCAGTAGGGCACGCCGACGAGCGGCCCGCTGCCGAACCAGAACGAGACGCCCGGCCTGTAGTGACGATGGCGCCAGTGCCGGTGCCGATAATGCACCGGCGTGGCGAGCGGCCCGCCTCCATCGCCGACGGCCACGGCCGGAAGGGCCGCGCGAAGCGGCATCGCTGCAACCGGTGTGCTGCCGAACCACGCAAGCGCCATCACGCAGGCGATTGCGGCTGGAATGACCCTGACTGAACGAACCATGACATTTCCCTCAAGGTTGAGCCCGCAGCATGGCCGGCTTTCGCGGCCGGATCAACACGCGCGCCATCCGGCGAAGACACCCTCCCCGGCCCGGATCGTATGTCGACCGCATGTCGATCGCAGGGCAAGCAAACCGGACGAAAAGCCGCTTGTCCATTCGGCTTGTCCATCCGGCTTGCGCGCCACATCGTCTTTTGCGGTACGGCTTCGCGACGCAACGCCGAGAGGCCTGAAGCCACCATATCCGCATCAGCAAACAGCTTGCGTCTGGAAAGCGGCAAAAACCGGGCATTTTCCGCACCATACCGGCGCGAGACGGCACCTCGCCGACGCCCCTTCTCCTGACACGTCCGCCACCGGCCCGCACAGGTACGGCAAGCCGCCCGCACGACGCCCCGCGCTGTCTGGCTGACGGGGCCATGTTGCCGGCGATCGACGGAAGACACCTGCGACACGCCTTGCCTGTGGCAAATCGCATTTCCCGGGATGCAACGACGCACACCTTGTGCTAAGGGAGCGCGTCGTTCAGACAAGCCGAGGGCCCGCCGCGCCCTCGCGCCTTTGCGGGCCGGTATAGCTCAGTTGGTAGAGCACCTGATTTGTAATCAGGGGGTCGCGGGTTCGAATCCTGCTGCCGGCACCAATAATTTCAATGACTTAGCCGCAATCCGATGCGAACGAAATGAGAACGTGAGACGGTCTCACGGTCTCACGCGTGAGACCCTTTTGGTCTCATGGGATTTGAGGGGATCGAACAAACAATCAGCACGCACTCGCGATACACCGTGACAATGTCGACGAGTGCAAGCGATGACGGAGAAAGGCTGATCACAGGCATAGCCACCTACAGGCTTAGTTCCCCATGGGAAAAGCGAATTATTCCACCTATCAGATTTATATTATAAATATAGAATATGTTATTTTTAAAAATGTAGAGACAGATGGTATAAATAGTAAAATAAAACCCAGCGCGTACATTATAGCTATCGAAAATCTAGTATATGGACGCGAATAATTATCAGCCTCGTACTTTGCAAATGCAATATCGGAAGAAAACTCTCGGGCCGCAATTGCACGATACGGCTCGGAAAATGCCCATATTACTTTTGGCGCGTCATAGGCTCGCCTGGCAATAGCTTCTGCATTAAAGTATCCTGAACCAGTAATGAAATCTTGATGAAACCCTGCCCAATCTCCATTGTTTTCCCCTTCTTCAATAGAACTAATCTCTGGGGTGGCGTCATCTAATCTCTCGACTTCTAGATCGCCCCCATCTTCACGCTCGGCCTCTAAATATTTTTTATATACTTCGACGACTAGTCGCGCTGCTTGCAATCTAACGCTCTCTGGATAGTCAAGAGTTTCCGTTTCATCACAACGATCGGAATTTTCAACAAACTTAAAAAGCACGTCATCAAAATATGATATAATATATGTTTTAGCTGTTAGTGACTGAACAACACTAGCAAAAGTAATACTATCGGGCGACTTGCTTACGCTTTCTGGGCACGCAATACTATATATTATCGATGAAATTCCGACTATAATCAGCCCATAATAAATAAAATAAATATTTGTCAGTTCAAGAGAACTCGTCGATGGGACTCCAATATTTAAAGAAACTTTCTTTAAAAAATTGATCACATAGTCATTAAAAAGAAGAAAGTATGCTATCACGGGCGCAAACATGACAGCACGCATTAGCGGTAGACTGCCAATCCGCCGCAAAGCAGACCAACTAAAGATACGTCCTAACTGTGCACAGAAATTAGACATTGCGGAATACGTGACCTCTTGCACGACGCAACAGCATCATTGAGTAGCATGCTATCAAACGGTTTTTGTACCATAAGATCTCAGATTGTTGATCGAAAAATACTTAAGCTGAAAAACCCTTACGCCTTAAGGCTGTTGCCGATTTTGTCCGGAATTCCGGGAGCCGTTTTGTCCTAAATCGCCCAAATTCGCATTGAGCCCTTACCGCCCCCGCTCCGCCTCAATCCGCTCTACCGCTGCCCGCAGATATTTCAAATCCGACCGCAGTTCCGTGAGCAACTGCACCTGGCTCACGCGGTCCACCTGCCTTTCGCGCTCGGCCGTCTCGAGCGCGGCGAGGCGGCGGGCGTGATCCTCCAGCGTCGAATCGAACTTCTGCCAGCCAACCGACAGGCCGACGATCAGCCCCCCGATCGTGATGAGGTTGCCGACCGAGATATCCGGTCGAATCCAACGCCTCTGTTCGTCGGCCATGCCATGCCCCTTGAGACTGCCCGTCAGGCCTTGCCGTTGCGCTTTTCCTGGCTGCGCTGCCAGACGTAGACGCCGAGAACCGACGCCCCGAAACCGAGATAGGTGGTCACGTAGCCGCCGATCTGGCCGACCGCGTTGATCGGGCTTTCGGCGTAAGCGATCGCATAGACGAAGGCGGCGCCGAGCGCCGAATAGACCAGGCCGAACTCGATCCCGAACAAGGGCCGCCAGATGCGCGTCAGCGTGTCCTTGGCCTTCTGCTCGGCGCGCATGGTCTGGTTGACCTGCCCGAGCATCGCTGCCCAATCCTCGCGCCGGTCGATCTCGACCTGGCGGATCGCCTCGCCGACGCCCCTTCCCTCCTCCTCCAGCACTTTCGTTCAGGACCAAAGCCTGCTGGCGCCCACCGCGATTTCCGCTAGGATAGGTCCGTCGCTATGGAGGGTAGCGCCATGGAAAAGGGGCCTGCGGCAAACCGGATCACCCTGACGGACCTGACGAAGACGCAGCGCATCCTGCTCGAGCACCTGCGCGGCCGGCCGTTCTGGCGCGTGCGCAACGGCTGGCGGCAGCAGGGCAACGCCCATCAGGTTTCGCTGGAAACGGGATCCTCGCTCATGCGCGCCGGTCTGGCCGAGCAGGCGGCCGGCAGTCTGCGGCTGACGCCTCTCGGGCGGCTTCTGGCCGAAGAGGCGAGCCAGCGCACCCGAAAGCGCGTGAAACCCGGCAATGCCGAGAGCTGAGACGCACGGCCGGCGGCTATATGCAGGACGACGAGAGAGCCATTGCCCTCCCCGCCCTCGGTTTTGCGGTCGCTCGGGAAGGGCACGCCCCTATGCCGTCAGGATCGCCCGCGGCGTGTTCGTCAGCCGGCGCCCGCCATCCCCGGTCACCACCACCGTCTCGGAAAAGGCGATGCCCTCGGCGGAAGTATAGACATGGAAGACCATGCCGCTTTCCAGCGGCCAGTCGCTTGTCGGCAAGAGCGCGGGCGAGAAATCGCTTGTGCGGGGCGTGCGGGTGACGAGGCCGAGCGTATAGGCCGTCACGTTCGGATAGTCCTTGCGCAGGCCTTCCGCCAGCAGCGGCGCGCGCACGATCGCATCCACGTCCGCGGCAATCGCGCCGTCGCGCATGGCGGCGATCTGTTCGTCCTGAAGGGCGATCAGACGTTCTGCGACGTGACGCTGGCGGGCAGAAGGTTCGCCGATCACGATCGGGCGCATCATCCGGGCGGAATAGTTGGCGACCTTCGGGATCAGCTCCACATGGATAATGTCGCCCGGCCCCAGCGTATCGGTGGCGAAAGCCCCGTGCAGGAAGGAATGCTCGCCGGCGGATTTCACGATCGGCCCGACCTCGCCCGTATCCGCCCCCTCCCGCAGGAAGACCCCGGCAGCAAGCGCCGCCGCATCGCGGGTGGTCATGCCTTCATGTGCGGCCTCGCAAATGGCGGCCATCGTCTTGTCGGCGATCGTTGCAGCGTTTGCGAGAAGCGCGATCTCGGCCGGTGACTTGACCCGGCGAACCCGATGGCCGAATTCGCCCAGATCGACGAATTGCACCCCCGGCAGCAATGCCTGTAGCCGGCCCGCCGTCAGCGCCGAAAAGCCATAGGAATTGGCATCGATCCCGATGCGAGCCCCGGCAAAGCCCCGAGCCCGAAGAACCCCTGCCATCGCCTCGTGCGGGCTTTCCCAATCGGCAAAGCCGGTGATGTCGGAAAACCAGCAGGCCGCGCGCGCATTGTCGGCGTCGAGCGCTCTCAGCACCAGGAACGGGGCGCCGTCGCGCGGCAGGAAGGCGGCGCGGTACATGGTCTCCGACACGGTGTAGCCGGTGAGCCAGGCGAGCAGCTCGCCGCTGTCGGCGATGACAAGGTCGACGTCGGCCTCACGCATCACGGCCCGGACGCATTCCGCCCGGGCCTCCATTTCACCTGTGGCAAAGAGCATCGTCGTTCAGGCCACTTCGCAGATATCAAGGATGGTGAGCAGATAGACGCGGATCATGTCGAGGAAGTCGGGGATATCGACCCGCTCGTCCGGCATGGTGTTGTAGCGCCCGCCGGGTCCGCACACGACGCCCTCCATGCCGGCCTCGGCATAGAGATGGCCGGCATCGGTGCCGTAGAAGCGGGTCGGGGTGATGGCGCCGGTGGGCTGCTTCTCGCCGCGCACGCTCTCGTAGGCCCTGTTGATCGCCTTGACGATGCGCGAGTCCGGCGAGACCTCGAACGGCGGCATCAGCGGCCGGCCCTCGATCTTTTCGGGCACAAGCTTCGCCTTCAGCCCCGGAAAACGCTTCTCCAGGTCGGCGAGCAGTTCGCGCATGTCGGCCCACACGTCCTCTTCGCACTGGCCGGGCGCATAGCGGGCGGAACCTTTGATGCGCACGAAATCGGAGACCTGTGGCGGGCGCCATTCCTCAAGATCCTTGCCCAGCGCACCGTGGACCACGCCGACATGGGCGCGGTTGATCGAGCGGTGAACCTCGCTTTTGGCGTTGCGGAAGGTCATCGCGTCGATGCGCGGGATCAGATCGCAGGCCGCCGCGATCGCGTTGACGGATTCCTCGCGCTTGGACAGATGCCGCGTATCGCCCGTCAGTTCGATGACGAAGCTGAGTGCGGCCGCATGCATGGTTATGGCAACGAGGTCGCTCGGCTCGGAATTGACGAAATAGTCCGCCTTCACGCCGTTCTGGATGGCGGCCATGGTGCCGACGCCGCCCTGCAGCTCGCCGACCACATAGGTCAGCACCACGTCGCCCTTCAGCTTCACCCCGGCATCGATCAGCGTCTTCACGGCGCAGTAGTAGGCCGCATCGCCCGCCTTCATGTTGGAGACGCCGATGCCATAGATGAACTTGTCGTCGACAAGGCCCGCATAGGGGTCGACCGTCCAGCCCTCGGTGACGGGGTTGGTGTCCAGATGCCCGTTGAACAGCAGGCTCTTGCCGCCGCCGGCGCCCTTCAGGCGGCCGATCGCGTTGTAGCGCGTGCCGTTGTCGAAGGGCTGCAGCTCGCTCTCAAGCCCCAGCTCGCCCATCTTCGCGGCCATGAAGCGCGCCAGTTCGATCTCGCCGTCGGTCTGCGAATGACTGCGGTGCTGGACCATGCGCGAGAGGAAATTCAGCGACGCCTTCTCGTCAATGGATCTGACGAGCGATTGCGGATCCATCTTGGATCTCCTTTGAAGCTCTTGTCGTTGGAAAGATCAGGAACCGGCCTCCACCGCGGGCGGGGTCGGAACGGCATCGATCAGGCGGCGCGTATAGTCCGCCCTCTCCGGCGATCCGATCTCGTCGGCCGCAACCACCTCGATCAGGTCGCCGCGATACATCACGGCGATCCGGTGGGCGATCTGGCGCACCAGGTTGAGGTCGTGGGTGATGAACAGGTAGGCCGTGTCGGTCTGGCGCTGGAGCTCCAGAAGAAGCTCCACGACGGAGGCCTGCACGGAAACGTCAAGCGCGGAGGTGATCTCGTCGCAGATGACGAGGCGCGGCCGCGACGCGAAAGCGCGCGCGATCGCCACGCGCTGCTTCTCGCCGCCGGAAAGCTGGTGCGGGAAACGGTCGGCATAGTCGCGCGGCAGCCGCACCTCCTCCAGAAGATCGCCGATCTTCTCGTTGCGCGCCGCCGCACCCGACACCAGACCATAGAGATCGAGCGGCCGCGACAGGATCTCGGCGATCCGGTGGCGCGGATTGAGCGAGGCGTCCGGATGCTGAAAGATCATCTGCACGTCGCGGCGATAGGCCTTGTCCATGTCGCGCGGACTGCGGATGGTGCGCCCGTCGAAACGGACTTCGCCGCTAAACGGATTGAGCCCCGTAAGCGCCTTGGCGAGCGTGGACTTGCCCGACCCGCTTTCGCCCACCACGCCGAGGATCTCGCCCGGCGCGATGGAAAGGCTTACCGCGTTGTTGCCGAGGACCTGATCCTGCTGGCGGCCGAGCAGCGATCCGATGAAGGACGAGCGGCCATACTGGACGGTGACCTTGTCGGCCTCCACCAGCGGCCTGCCCGTATTCTCCGGAGCGGGCCCGGCGAGCCGGCGCGCGGGGTTGGGCACCGCCGCGATCAGGTTTCGCGTATAGTCCTTTTCGGGGCGCCGGAAGACGCTCTCCACATCGCGGCTTTCCATGATCTCGCCGCGATAGATGACGGATACCCGCCGTGCGACGCGCGAGACCAGCGCCAGATCGTGCGAGATGTAAAGCGCGGCGACACCCGTCTCCGCCTGAAGTTCGCTCAGGAGATCGAGGATCTGGCGGGCGGTGATGACGTCGAGCGCCGTCGTCGGCTCATCGAAGATGATGAGTTCCGGATCGCATGCAAAGGCGGTGGCGATCACCACGCGCTGTTTCTCGCCGCCGGATGCCTCGTGCGGCATGCGATGCATCATCTGCGCGGGCGTCTTGAGCCCGACCTGCGCAAGCCGCGCCTCGGCTTCCGCCCATGCCTGGCGCTTCGTCAGGCCGCGATGATGGACGAGCACCTCGGATAGCTGGCGCCCGAGACTGAGCGTCGGATTGAGCGAGGTCGAGGGATCCTGAAAGACCATCGACATGCGCCCGCCGCGGATGGCCCGCATCTCGCGCTCGCTCTTTTGAAGGAGTTCCTCGCCGGAAAGCCGGATGGCGCCGGTCTTCTCCCAGGCATTGCCGGGCAGGTAGCGCATGATCGACCAGGCGAGCGAGGTCTTGCCCGACCCGCTTTCGCCGACAAGACCGAGCACCTCGCCGCGCGCGATCTCCAGATTGATATGCCTGAGGGCGGAAAAGGGGCCCGCATGGGTACGGTAGTCGAGGCTGTAGTCGAGGACCTCGAGCACAGGCGGATTTGCCTTGTTGTTCATGATCGCCCCCTCACGTTCTCGGATTGAGGGCGTCGCGCAGACCGTCGCCCAGAAGGTTGAAGCCGATGGCGACGGTGGCGATGGCGATGCCGGGCCAGACCAGCATCCACGGGCTGCGATGCATGTAGGCGCGGGCTTCGGAGATCATCAGGCCCCATTCGGTGGAAGGCGGCTGCGCGCCGAGCCCGAGAAAGGAGAGCGTGGCGAACAGCATGATGGCGAACGAGATGCGGATGGTCATTTCAACGATCACCGGGGCGACCACGTTGGGCATCATCTCGCGCACGATGATGAAGCGGCTCGGCTCGCCGCGCGCGACCGCCGCCGACACGTAGTCCTGCTTGCGCACGGTGAGCGCCACGGAGCGCGTGATGCGGGCCATGCCGGGCGCGAACGCGATGGCGACCGCCATCAGGGCATTGAAGGTGGAGGAGCCCAGCAGGTTCACGATGAGAAGCGCGAACAGGAGGCTCGGGATCGACATGACCGCATCGACGGTGCGCATGATCGCCTCGTCCGCGCGTCCCCCGAGGAAGGCCGAGGTCGTGCCGACAAGGGCGCCGAAGAGCGTGCCGAGCACGGTGGCGGCCACCGCCATGACGACGGTCGCCTGCCCGCCCATCAGCAGGCGGCTGAGGATATCGCGGCCGTACTGGTCGGTGCCGAGCCAGAAGTCGGCGGAAGGCCCCTTGTAGCGGGCGAGCGGCGACATCGCCTGCGGATCGTGCGGCGCAAGCCACGGACCGAAGACCACGAGGATGATGGTCAGGAGAATGATCAGGGAGCCGAGGGCACCCTGCGGCGTGCGCAGGAGGCGCTTGAGGATCTCAATCATACTGGATCCTCTTGTCGAGAACGGCATAGAGCATGTCGGCTGCGAAATTCACGACGGAATAGGTGGCGGCCATGATCAGCACGCCGGCCTGGATGGACGGCAGGTCGCGCGCCTGGATGGCGACGATGAGGGAGCGGCCAATGCCGGGAATGGCGAAGATCTCCTCCACCACGATGACGCCGCCGAGCAGGTAGCCGACATCGAGCGCGACGATGGTGATCGCCGGCAGAAGCGCGTTGCGCAGCGCATGGCCGACCAGAACCGTGCGCCACGGCAGGCCCTTGAGGCGGGCGGCACGGATGTAGTCGGTGTGCAGCACGTCGACGAGTTCGGAGCGCACCATGCGCGAGACGTGGGCGATCAGGATGATCGAGATCACGAAGACCGGCAGCACGAGATGCAGGAGCGACGACCCGGGATTTTCGAGAAGCGGCACGTAGCCGGTGGGCGGCAGGAGGTCGAGCCAATCGGCGAAGACCAGGATCGCCACTGTCGCGGTGACGAATTCCGGCAGCGACACGCCCACGTAGGAGATGAAGCTGACGACCATGTCCGCGACCTTGCCGCGCCGGACGGCCGCGATGACGCCCAGCGGAATGGCCAACATCAGCATGAAGGAGATGGAGAGAAAGGCGAGCAGCAGCGAGCGGCCAAGCGCATCGAAAAGCGCGGGACCAACCGGCTGGCCTGTCCTCAGCGAGGTGCCAAAATCACCCTGGAGGACGCCGCCCAGCCAGTGGAGATACTGCATCCAGATGGGGTCGTTCAGCCCCATGCGCACGCGCAACGCCGCCAGCGCCTCGTCGGTGGCGTTCTGTCCCAGCATCATCACCGCCGCATCCGACGGCAGCACCTGGGTCAGCGCGAAGACGAGCACCGAGACGACCAGCAGCGTATAGAATATCAGCGCGATGCGCTTGAGGAAGTAGCTGAGGGACACGAAAGGCTCGCTCTCTCGGGAAATGGAACCGGGCGCAAGACGCCGCGCCCGGTGGTTGCTTGTGCATCGGTTTCGAAAGCCGAGGCTTCCGTCGTCTGAGGAGCACCAGCTTGCTCCCCTCTCCCCCCTTACGGGGGAGATGTCGGCCTTCGCCGACAGAGGGGGGCAAACCGCTTGCTCTGAGCCTGCCGCCCTACCCCCCTCTGTCACGCATTCGCGTGACATCTCCCCCACAAGGGGGGAGAGGGGAGCGAGCCGCCGGCCTTCGGCGCGGAACGTAATTCCTCAGACCACGATCCGATCAGCCGCGCGACGGCGCATCCGCTGCCAGCGAGGCAAAGTCGAGCCGGAAGACCGAGGCACGCGGGTGAACCTCGTAGTTCTCCAGCCACGAGCGCTTGGCCGACAGGACGTCGAAGAACACCGGAATGATCGACGGCACCTCGTCGAACATCAGCTTCTGCGCCTGGGCATAAAGCTCGGCGCGCTTGGCCTCGTCGGTGGTCTCGCGCGCGGCATAGACAGCCTTGTCGAAGTCCTTGTTGTTCCAGCGCGTCTCGTTCCAAGCGGCATCGGAGGTGTAGAGCAGCGAGAAGATGCCGTCCGCCGTCGGCTGCATGTTGTAGAAGCCGACGTAGAAATTGCCCTTCTTCCAGACCTGGTCGAGATAGGTGGCGTGCGGCATGGTCTGCACGTCGATCGTGAAGCCCGCGGGCTTGGCCATCTCGCGCAGCGCAACGGCGAGCTGGGTGCGGTAGGACGGCTTGTCGGAGGCGACCAGCGTCGCTTCCAGTCCGTCCGCATAGCCGGCCTCCGCCAGAAGCTTCTTCGCTTCCTCGATATTGGCCTGGCGCTCCGGCAGGTCCGCAAAGAAGCGGTAGGAGGAATTGATCGGCGTGTCGTTGCCCGGCTGGCCGAGCCCTTCGGTCACGAAATCGACCATGGCGTCGCGGTCGATGGTCAGCGCCAGCGCCCGGCGCACGCGGACATCGTCGAACGGCTTGACGTCGCAACCGAAATTGATGTTGCAGAACTGGCCGGAAGCAACCCGCAGCGCGTCGACGCCCTCGGCATCCTCCATGCGCATGAATTCCGTCGGACGTACGGTCTGCATGAGATCGATGTCGCCGGCCAGCAGCGCCGAGCCTTCTGCCGACGCATCCGGGAACACGCTGATCTCGACGCCGTCCAGATAGGGGCGCGCGGGATCGTAGTAGTCGGGGTTGCGCTCGACGACGATCTTGCGATCGGGCTCGTAGGAAACGAGCTTGAACGGCCCGGTGCCAACGGCGGTCGACGACAGGCTCTCGAACTTCGCCTTGTCCTCCACGTAGGCTGCCGGAATGATGCGTGCATCGGTGTAGGCGACCGCGACCGGAAAATCGGAATAGGGCGTGGCGAGCTTGAATTTCACCGTCGTCGGGTCGATCGCGAAGATCTCCTTGATCGGGCCGACATTCTTGCGCCCCGGCGAGGCGGTCTCGGGATCGAGGATCGCCGTGAACGTGGCAACCACATCCTGTGCCGTCAGCGGCGAGCCGTCATGGAACTTGACGCCTTCGCGCAGCTTGAAGGTCCAGTCGGTGAGGGTGTCGTCGGCTTCCCAGGAAAGCGCCAGGTCCGGCTCGACCGTCATGTCCACCTTGAGGCGCGTCAGGTTCGAGTAGAGCAGCTCGGTGACCATGTATTCCGGGATCACGCGGGTCAGCAGCGGATGAATGACGCTCGCCGCCTGATCGACGGAAACGCGCAAGATGCCGCCGCGCTGCGGCTCGGCCGCAAAGGCCTGGATCTTCGGCATGAGCGGCGTGAACGCCAGCGCAGCCGCTGTTCCGGCGAGGAAGTGTCGGCGGTTGAGGGAGAGAATGGAAGGTTTCTTGGTCA
Organism: Breoghania sp. JC706; assembly: GCF_037026715.1. Taxonomy (NCBI): domain Bacteria; kingdom Pseudomonadati; phylum Pseudomonadota; class Alphaproteobacteria; order Hyphomicrobiales; family Stappiaceae; genus Breoghania; species Breoghania sp. JC706. Next base: position 553,094 of record NZ_JBANCG010000001.1, on the reverse strand, counting down.
TTTGGGGCTTCACTCTTCTTCGGCAGGTGGATCTGACTAGGACAGGAGATCAGGCTCGGGGATGAGATCTGAGGCGTAGTCGGCCGCAAGATAGGCAAGGACGCTCTGCGCCAGCGCGACGACATCGTCCACGGTGGTGTGCTCGTCGGGGCTGTGGATGCAGCTTTCCGGGCGTCCGAGGCCGCCAAGCAGCACCTCCTGCGTGACGCCGGCCTTCTGCACCCAGCCGAAATCGGAACAGCTCGCCGCCCCCCATTTGGCAAAGTCCGCATCCGCATAGCCGAAGCCGAGGCTCAGCGCCTTCTGCCAGCGCGGCCAATGCGGCCCGTTGGGATCCGCTGTCGGCATCAGATGGCCGACGAGATCGATCTCGACCTTGAGGCCAGGCACGCCGCCGAGCGTTTCCTCAACGAGGTCGGTGATCTCCTTCATCGCGCCCTCGAAACTTTCCTCGGGCGCGTAGCGGCGGTTGACCAGAATATCGAAGCGAGAGGGCACCTGACCGCCGCATGTGCCGCCATGGGCACCGGCGATTGTCAGCTGCGGGCGAAGCGGCCCGCTTGCGTGCGGCGGCGCCGGCAGCGCGGAGCTGCGCTCGGCGACCTTCGTCTTCAGCGCATGGAGACCGTTCAGCAGCGGCAAGGCCATCTCGATGGCATTGATGCCGGCCCCGGTGCGGTTGCCCTCGCCCATGTGGACGGCATGCCCGTTCACCCTGACCTGCAGGTTGAAGAGCCCGAAGCAGCCCGCCCAGATGCGCGGCGCGGCGGAACCGTTGAAGTTGAGGACATGGCCCGGCATGTCACCCGTCTCCGCCAGATACCGGATGCCGGGATAAAGCCCGCCCTCCTCGTCGGTGCACAGCAGCAGGACGGGGTCGTAGGCAAGCGGCAGGTTCCTGTCCGCAGCCACCCGAAGCGCAAGCAGGACGGCCGCGATGGTGCCCTTCATGTCGGCCGCACCCAGCCCGTAGAGGCGGTTTTCCTCGCGCGTCAGCATGAAGGGATCGCGCTGCCAGCCCGGCGCGGCAGGCACCGTATCGACATGGAAATAGAGGCCAAGCTGCGGCCTGCCGGTATCGCGGGCCGCGATGAGGTTCGTGCGCCGCCCAGCGGCCGGACCGTTTGCGACCTTCCACAGGTTTTCCGGAACGTCGACGCGCCGCATGGCAAGTCCGAGGGGGGCGATCAGATCGGTCATGAGTGCGGCGAAGGCGGGATAGCCCGCTCCCGGCGGGAAGGTCGTGTCCAACGCGATCATCCGGGCAAGATCAGCCACAGCCTCCTCGCCACGCGCGGCGATCTCCTGTATCGCCTGAGCCAGATCGGAAGAAAGGTTGGTCGTCATCCCCGCACGCCTCACCTGCACTCCTTACCCGGATGCCAACTGGACACCCGGCAGCCTCTTTTCTATATACTATATAGTAATAGACCGGATTCACATATATGACCAGACGCGATGACGAGCCAGACCAAACACTAGGCAATTTGCCCAGTTTTTCATCAAATATGCCGCTGTCGGATCAGGTTCTGCCGCTTTATCAAGTCGTTAAACAGCAGATCAGCGACGCGATATTGTTGGGCCGCTGGCCGGCGGGAACGGTTCTTCCAAACGAGATCGAGATGGCCCGGTCTTTCGGCGTTGCGGTGGGAACCCTGCGCCGAGCCATGAGCGACCTGACCAAGGAAGGGCTGCTCGCCCGCCGGCGCAAGACGGGAACCATCGTCACCGGCCGCACGCCGCAGCAGAGCCTGCGGTTCTTTTTCCACTATTTCCGCCTGCATGGCCTCGATGGCAGCCTGCAGCATTCCGCAACCCGCATCCTGAACCTCGGCAAGCGTCTTCCCGACGAGGATGAACAGGCCGCCCTGGGGCTCGGCGCCGATGAGCCCGTCGTCGCCATCGATCGGCTGCGCTCCATCGCCGGCACGCCGGTGATGATCGACGTCATCGCCATGCCGGCCGGCCGCCTTCCCGATTTTCCCACCGATCCGGCGCAGCTTCCGGACCTCCTTTATCTGCACCTCCTCGATCGCTACAGCATCCGCATTTCCGCGGTCCGGGAGGAGATTCATGCCGACCTGGCAACCGACGGGGATTGCGCCCTGCTCGGCTTGGAGGGTCCGGTCGCGCTGCTGTGCATCGACGAGATCGCCTACGACCAGGCGGGCGAACCGATGATCCGCGCCCACCACCGCTGCATCACGAGCGCGCACCGCTACGTGAACGAGGTGCAGTAGCGGCAAGACCGGCAGGTGCGGCGCGCCGGTTCACAGGAACAGCAGAACCAGCGCGCCCCCATAGAGCACCAGCACCAGCGCACTTTCGAAGCCGATGCTCGCAACGCCGTATTTCTCGCGGCGAAGCATGCCGAGAAGCAGCACCCCCGTCATGATGATCGCGATCAGCGCGGTCGTGCGGTCGCGGTCGGTCATGGCATCGTAGATGGACCCGGAATAGGCGAAATCGGCCAAGCTCAGGAACATCACCTCGAACGCATTGCCGCCGATGATGTCGCCGAGCGCGAGGCTCACCGCACCAATACGCACCGCCGCGATCGCCGTCACCAGTTCCGGCAGCGAATTGGCGACACCGGCGAGAACCGTGCCCACCACCGATTCCGACAGCGCCGTCTTCGCCACGATGACGAGGCTCGCCTCGCCGACGAGATAGCCGGCAACCGCTGTCGTCGTCGCATAGAACGCAAACCGCAGCCACAAGCTGCGATCGCTCGCGGCACCGGGGCCCATATCCGGTTCCGACAGGGATTCGCGCGTCTTGTCCGTCATCACCGGTCGCCACATCGGCCGCGTCTCGATCTCCATCAGCAGCCGCAACCCGAATGCATAGGTCACGGGAATGAGAACAGAGACCGGATGGATGCCCCACAGCGTCACGGACGGTGTGCTGGAGGCGGCCAGCGCCATGGCGATGAGCGCCACCAGCAGCACGCCCTGCGCAAGTCCGGTCACACTGGCGGCGGCGTGTTCCAAATTGGCCTGGCGATAGAAGAGATCGGCGACGGCGATGAAGGCCGTCTGGGCGATGAGGCCGCCCAGCGCATTGCCCACCGCCAGCGACGGCGCGCCTTCGATCGCCGATGTCACCGAGGTGATCGCGCCGGGAAGCGACGTCGCCGCGCCGACGAACAGCGCACCGGCAACCACCTCGCCCATGCCGGTCCGGTCGGCCAGTTCGTCTGCAATCCACGAAAGCCGCACACCGGCCAGCGTGATGACGCAGGCAGCGGCGATGAACAGCGCGACGGCAAGCGCAAGCGGCATGCTGGAAAGTTCGGCCATTGCCACCCTATCCGGTCGGCGGTCGGCGCATGATGGGCGAAGAAAAGATAACGCCCGCTCACCGACAAGGTTTCGCAAGCCGGTTCCGCACAACGTTCAGTTCTGCCACGACGCCGCAGCCGTCCGACCTCGGTTGATTTGCCGCACACTATCTTGTCATATGCCCCTGCGTAGAGCATTTCATGGCTTCGGGGGCTACAGTTTTGATCAGGATTTTCGCATGCCTGCTTCTTGCAGGCGGGCTGGCCGCGTGCGGCACAGTTACCAGAGGGACCGAGGAACAGGTCTCCTTCCACAGCAATCCGGATGGCGCGAAGGCGCAGACGACGCTGGGTCTTGCCTGCACCACGCCGTGCACGCTGGACATTCCGCGCAAGAAGACCTTCCAGGTCACCATGACCAAGGAAGGCTATGAGGCGCAGACTGTCGACGTGAAGACCGAGGTTTCCGGCGGCGGCGCGGCAGGCGTTGCCGGCAATGTGCTGCTCGGCGGCGTGATCGGCGTCGGCGTGGACATGGCGACGGGCGCCGCCCTCAACCATGCGCCAAACCCGGTTTTCGTCGATTTCGAGGCTCCGGAAAACACCTCCAAGCCGCCGAAGCAGCCGGAAGTGAAGCCCTATGAGCCGAAAGGCCCGCAGCCGATCCAGACCCCGGTCTCCTGAATAACGGGCAAGGCGGCTGCCTTGAGGGCAGATGCGTTTCGTCCGGCTGCGGTCTGACCGCAGCCGGACGAACTCAAGCTTGCGTCAGCGGCTTTCGGTCAGCATGACCTCGAAGCCCTCGAAATGCGGGCCGCCGACATACATCGTCGTGCGCTCGCCGGCTCCCTTGTGCGCGGCACGAAAGGCCTCCGACTTCGTCCAGTTGACGAAATCGTCGTAGCTCGCCCACAGCGTGTGCGAGGCATAAAGGGTATGGTTCTCTTCCGTTCCCTCTGTCACTTCCGGCCCCTTCAGGAGCTTGAACTCCAGATAACCGGGAACCTCGTTCAGGTGACGCTCGCGGTTCATCCAGACTTCCTCGAAATTCTTCTCAAGCCCCGACTTCACGCGAAAGCGGTTCATTGCGATATACATCAGCTGTCTCCTTGTTGCGACTTGACGCATTCACGGTGCGGCATAGCGGAATGGCACCGTAATTCTCTGCGACCCCTGGGTCATCTCGTCGGGGAATTCCGGGAAGGGCGAAACCCGGCGCACGTTGTCGAGCGCCGCGGCATCGAGATCGGCGTTGCCCGATGAACTCACCACCCTGAGCCCGCTCACCGCGCCGGAGCGGGCAATGGTGAAGCTCACCCGAACCACGCCTTCCGCTCCCCGGGCCGCGCGCGGATAACGCTTGGCGCGCTGCAGACGGGCGTTGATGCGGCCGAGATAGTTCGACGTCGCCTTGCGGCCCCCGTCTCCACGTTCGGTGGTTTTGCTGCCAAGCGTCTGGCCGCGTGCCTGGTTGCGGTCCGAGTTGCCGCGCGGCGCGGGCTTGCGCTTGGTCACGACCCGTTTCTTCACTTCGCGTTTCGGCCGCTCGACCTTCGGTTTCACCGTTGGAACGGGCGCGGTCACCACCTCTGCCGCCGCGCTTTCCGGTTCCACCGGCTCCGCCTCGCGCGGTTTTATCGCGGCAACCGTCTCGTCCGGCAGGATCTCCTCCGTCAGATCTTCCGGCGGCGTCGGTTCGATCTTCGGAGCCGACATCGCAGGCGCGGCACTGTCCTCAAGGATCGGGCTCAATGTCGCCATATGCTGCGGCTCGGCCGGTTCCACCTCCGTCTCGACCGGTTCGATCGGTTCAACCACCTCTTCAACCGGCTCGTCCTCGACGGGCTCGATCTTCTCTTCCGGCAGCGGCTCCACAGGCTCCGACACGTCCGCGCCCTTGAACAGGTCTTCCATCTCGCCGACGACGGCGTGATCGCCGCCGGGCGAAGCCGAGCGCTCGATGAGGGGGCCACCAAAGTCATAGTGCGCGCCCGCGGCCAGATGAACGGCAAGCGAAGCGGCGAGACACCCCAGAAGCAGACGTCCCTTCCTCATTCGCCCGTCCCCGCCGGTGCCGCCGTCGCGCCACCTTCCGCCGTTTCATCGCCGGCCGCCGGAGCCTGCCGGGCGACGAGCACGATCTTGCTGCGCCCTGCCGCGCGGGCGCTGGCAAGCACGCTGTTGAGGACCGATGCCGGCAGCGCCTTGTCGGCGACGATGCGCAGCGGCCTGCTCCGCTCTTCCTCGGATGCGGCGGCAAGCGTCTCGACCAATGCATCCGGCACGATCATCGCGCCGCCAATCGTCATCGTGCCGTCCGGCATGATCACCAGCGCGCCGCCCGTGTCGGTCTTCTCCCGCTCCACCGAGACCTCCGGCGGCGTGATGTCGTGCGCGTCGTTGGGCTCCACCGATCCGGCGAAGAGGAAGAAGATCAGCATCAGGAACACGACATTGATCAACGCGATGGTGTTGTCGGTCCTGGCCCGCTCCATGGGTCCGTGCATCCGCATCGCTATTTCCCCGCCACGAGAATGCTGGACAGCCCCGCCGCCTCGATCTCATCCATGGCGCCGACGACATCCTGCACGTTGGCCTGCTCGCCTGACAGAATGGCGACGCGGGCAATCTCGTTCTCCTTCAGCTCCGACAAACGCACGGGAAGCTCCGCAGCCGTCACGGGGCGGCCGTTCAGGTCCATTCGCCCCTCGCCGTGGACGCGCAAAAGCGCCGGTCGGGGCGTGTCGGCGACCGCCGTCGCCGTTCCGCCGCCGCCCGACAGGGGCAGCGCCTGGTAATGCGAGAACGTGGACGCCAGCATGAAGAACAGCAGAAGCAGGAAGATGACATCGATCAGCGACGTCAGGCCGATCGGCCGCCGCCTGGCTTTGGAATGACTAATGCGCATGCCTGCGTCCATGGCTGGCGAGATCGACGACGCCCACGGGGGCGGCTTCGGTCGGCTTGCCGGTGAAGAATGCGGTGACGAGGTCTTCCATCGCCTGCTGCTCGCGCTCGATGCGGGCATCGCACCAGCCGACGAAGACGGATGTCGGAATGGCGACGGCAAGCCCCACGGCGGTGGTCAAAAGCGCGACCCAGATGCCGCCGGCCAGCACGGAGGGATCGACGTTGGCGCCCGCGCCCTGCATGGCCCGGAACGCCTCGATCATGCCGAGCACCGTGCCGAACAGGCCGATCAGCGGCGCCGTCTGCGCGATCATGTCGAGAGGGCGCAGGAACGAGCGCAGGTCCGCCAGCTTGTTGAGGCAGACGCGTTCGATGTCCTCGCGCAGCTGCGCCTCGGTGCCCCGCCCGCTGCTGGCGCCACGCACCAGATGGGCAAGCACATCGCCAAGCACCGACCGTTCGCCCCCCACGTGCAGCATCGCGGTCTCGCGCTCGCCGGAGATCCACAGCCGCAGGACCTTGCGCGCGTTGATGTGACGTCCCGTGCCCGCAACGTGGAACTGGATGAGCTTTGCCAGCGCCAGCGCCAGGGTGAGCACCGACAGCACGCCCAGAAGAACCACCACCGGCCCGCCGGTGCTGGCAAGTTCCAGGATCGGGGCAAAGATGTCCGCCAGGAACGGCGGCAGAGCAGACGAATTCATGACGAACTCCTAGAGCAACGATTGTTCAGGCGGACCAGTCCGAACCTGCAAGAGCCGCTCGCTATCAAAATGGCCAGAGCATCCTGCCTGCCTTCGCGCGAAGACGGACTGCCCCAGTGGCCCGGCCGAACCACACCGGCCGACGAATTGCGGGCGGCTGACCCGAGCCTTGGTGCAACGGATCAGAGACCGAGACTGATGTCGATACGGCTGCTTGTCTTCAGACTGGAGAGACAGGACGCCGGATCGACCCCCTCGCCCTTGCAGCTGCGGACATCGTTGACCAGAACCGCCGAGACCTTATCGCAGCCGCGCTTGGCGATGTTGAAGCGCAGCACGCGCGTCTTGCCGGCCGGCAGCGCGCCGAGGCTCAGGGCCGACATGTCGGAAACACCGCCGGCATCGTCGAAGACAACGATGTCGAGACCGAAATCGGACAAGGCCTTGGCGAAACCGTTATGGGCAACAAGGGTTGCCTGACAGGCCGTACCAACGGTCGAGGCCTCGTTGAGCTCCAGCGAGATCTCGCCGTTTTCGGCCAATGCCGGCCCGCCCGCCGCAAGCCCTGCACCGAAAACGCCGGCGACATACAAGGCGGCCGAAAGCAGACGGCGCCGTACGCCTGCTGGAGGGGATTTCGGTTGGCGCGTCATTGCTTTGTTCTCGTGCACGGGCAGGAACTCCTTCGTCGGCTGCTTCCACGGGACCGCCCCTGTCGCGGCTCCGGTTTCAGTGGCTCTACGTGGTTCGAGCCGGAACGGTTTCCCGTCCCGGCACATGTGATCGTCATGGGCAAGCCGCACGGAAAGGCGGCTTTCGGCGCCCTCAGCCGCCCAGGCGAGCGCGCAACGTGAACTTGACCGCCAGACCCGGGCCGTTGTCGGCGTCGAGATAGGGCTGGTACTTGTGGTCAAGCAGGTTGTCGATGTTCAGGCCGAGCTGCAGATCCTCGCGCGGCTTGTAAGAGGCGAACAGATTGACCAGTCCGTAGCCCTTGGAGGGCGAGTCGGACCGCTTCTGCGCCGACACGGCCTCAACCTGGAAACCGATCGTCGCATCGACATCTTCCAGCGGCCGGAACCCCACGGTGGTCAGAAGCTTGTTGGCGGGCACCGTGTTCAGATAGTCGCCGGTGTCGAGGTCCTCGCCGCGCTGGTGCTGGCCGGAAAGCCCGACGAACATCAAGCCCATGTCGTAGCTCGCTTCCAGCTCCCACCCTTCGATCAACGCGTTTGCGATGTTCTGGTACTGGTAGCAGAACAGAAAGCTCGTGCAGCCCGATGTCTGGATGTCGGCATCGATGAAATCGTCGACCCGGTTGTGGAAATAGGCGGCCTTCATGCGCAGCCGGTCGCCCTGACGGAACAGATCGTTACGGCGATAATTGAGGCCCACTTCCTTGTTGTGCGCGGTCTCCGGTTTCAGGTTCGGGTTCGGCAGGAAGTCGAACGGGAACGAGCCCGGATGGGTGCCTGCGATCAGTGTCTCGGTGATGGAGGGCGAGCGGTAGCCTTCGGCATAGGTGCCGTAAAGCTGCAGCCCATCGAGGAAGGTCCGGGCAAAGGGCGAGAAGCCGAGGGTGATCTTCGGCGAGACGCGATTGCCGGAAGTGTCGGTGCCGCCGCCCTGCATCTTGTAGCCGTCGTAGCGCAGACCGCCAATCACCTCCACTACGTCCTCATAGTCGATGCGGTGCTGGATGAAGGCGCCATAGACGGAACGCTGACCGTTCGGCGTGTAGAAGGCCGCACTGCCGCCGGCCGTATCCTCCACGTCGACGATGTCACGGAACCCGTCCACGCCGATCGTGGTGGCATGGGCGAAGCCGCCGGTCCTGTAGCGCGCGGTGTTGCTGAGATCGAAACCGAACGTGTCGATCCGGAAACTGCGGTCGCCGCCGGCAAGCGTACCGGTCAGATAGGTCTGGTCGAGCTTGGTGTCGGTCCAGTACCCGGACGCCGTCACGTCGAGCCAGTCGTTGTCCGGTGCACGGTAGCGGTACTTGGCGCTGATCGTGTTGTCGGTAACGTCGTTGTCGTAGTTCGTGGTGTTGGTGTCGCCGGATGTGTAGGACGTGTTGTAGGTGATCGCGCCGATTTCCAGCGAATGGCCGTTGCCGGGGTCGATTTCCGCCTTGACCATGCCGCTGGCGATCTCGTTGGAGGAATTGAAGACGTCGTCGCCCGCGCCGTCCTTGTATTTCCAGTTCTTGCGGTAGACGACGCTGCCCAGCAGCCCGAACGCCTCACCGATGCGCGCGGCTCCGGTCGCGCCCTGTGCCCAGCCGTTGTTGGTGTTGAAGCGGGAGAAGCTCTCCGCCGCCCACGTTTCGCCCGGCTTCAGGAACGTCGAGGCCTTCTTGGTCTCGAAGTTGACCACCCCGCCGATGGCGCCCGAGCCATAGGCGTTGGCGACGGGACCGCGCGTCACCGTCGCGGTTTCAAGGAACTCCGGCTCGACGAAGACAGCACCACCGGAAAGGCTGTGCCCGCTCGCCTGGAAGTTCTGTCGCGCCCCGTCCACATTGACCGCCACCCGGCCATAGCCGGAAAGCCCGCGGATATTGATGGCGACACCGGGAGAATCGGCAACCTCCTCGACCTCGAGGCCGGGAACCGTTTTCAGCACGGCGCCCAGACTGTCGGCACCCGACAGATCCACCGTCTCCGCGGTCACCACGCTTTCCGAAGCCAGCGCGTTGATCGCGGCCTCTTCGGTGCGCGTTGCGCTCACGGTGATCGTGTCCAGCAGGATCGCCCCCGCCTCCTGCGCCATTGCGGCATGGTCCATGCTCAGCCCGGCAAGTGCAGTCGCAGCCATCAAGGTGGCCAGTCGCCTATTCATCAGACGCATCGTCGCTCTTCTCTGGTTCGCGAAAATCGTGGACCACAGGTCTGGCTGGCGACGACGGCACGTCTTCGAGCGTTCGCTTGCTACCCCGGTCAAGGCGTCAGGTCCGTGAATTTCACCCACCCGGCGCCTCGGTCATTGCCTTCCTAGCTAAACATGAGTTATTGAGTCAAGAATACAGTGTGGGAAAACACTTACATTGGAATTCCTCTAATCCAAGACGTGGAGCAGCAAGAGGTATGGAACGTCCCGATCGTTTTCTGCCGATGGGAAACTTCGCATCCAGCTCATCCAGCTATGGAGACGCGATCATGAATCAGCCTTCACCGGCCGCCGATATCGACGCGCCCGCGATCAAGCGGTCAGGGCAGAGCGCGCAAGAGCCGCGCACGCTGGACAGCGACACGTTGTTCAAGGGCGAGCGGGAACTGCGGATCATGCACGGCGATGCCTGCTACCGGCTGACGATCACCCGGCTGAACAAGCTCATCCTGACGAAGTGACCCTCTATTCAGCCTCTGGCATCCCGAACCTGCCATCCCGATCCCGGCATCCCGATAACGAGAGTGGGACAATGATCGCATCTCGCCCGCGCCCGCATGCGCGCCGTACCTTCCTGGCAGCAGCCGCCTGCCTCTGCCTTTCCGCCTTCCCGGCCGCGCACGCCGCTCCCGAAGCACCCGCGCGCATTGTCTCCATCGGCGGCTCGGTGACCGAAATCGTCTATGCGCTCGATCAGCAGGACCGCCTGGTCGCGGTCGACACCACGAGCATCTATCCGCAGGAGGCGACAAAGCTGCCGAATGTCGGCTACATGCGCCAGCTCGCAGCCGAGGGCGTCCTTGGCCTCGATCCGGACCTGATTCTCGCCATAGAGGGATCAGGCCCGCAACCGGCCGTCGACGTGCTCAAGGCGAGTGCCGTACCCTTTATCGAAGTGCCGGAACATCACAGCGCGCAGGGCGTGCTCGACAAGATCACAGTGGTCGGCAAGGCGCTCGGCGTACCCAAACGCGCGGAAGCGCTGAAAGCCAAGGTCTCCGCCGATTTCGACGCGACCGCCAAGGCCGTCGCAGACACGACCGAGAAGCCCGGCGTGCTGTTCCTGCTGTCGGTCGGCAGCGGTCGCATGCTGGCGGCCGGTTCCAACTCCGCAGCCGATGCGGTCATCACCATGGCCGGCGGACACAATGTGCTCGCGTCCTTCGAGGGCTACAAGCCGATCAATGCGGAAGCCCTCGTCGCTGCCGCGCCCGCCTACATCGTCGCGATGAAACGGCCGGGCATGGACCCCAGCGCCGACATTCGCGCGCTTCCCGGCATGGAACTGACGCCGGCCGGCAAGAACGACCGGATCATCGCGATGGACGGACAGACGCTGCTCGGCTTCGGTCCGCACACGGCCGCGGCCATCCGCGAGTTGGCGCGCCACATCGGCACGATCCCCGAGTGAGGGCTCAAGGGAGAACGGGGATGGCGATCGCAATTCCGGACACAACCGCAGGCGGGACCACGGCGGAGGACAGGCGGGCATGGCTGCGACGGGTAACCATCCCGGTTCTCGTCGTCCTGCTTCTCGTCGCCATCGCCGCCTCCTCGACGATCGGGGCGACGGAGGTCTCCGTCTCCGGCGCCCTCAACGCCATCGGCGACGCGCTCGGCCTGGAGACGGGCGCAACCCTGCGCGATCGCGTCATCCTGTTCGACATCCGCCTGCCGCGCACCGTCATGGGCATGCTCGTCGGGTCCGGGCTGGCGCTGTCGGGCGCGATGATGCAGGGCCTTTTCCGCAATCCGCTGGCTGACCCGGGGCTGATCGGCATTTCGGCGGGCGCGGCGCTGGCCGCCGTCACCTCCATCGTGCTGATCGGTGGAGCGGGCCTCAGTGTGGTCGCCTGGCTTGGACCGCATCTGCTTCCCGTTTCCGCGTTCCTCGGCAGCCTCGTTGTCACCGTGGCCCTCTATGGCGTCGCAACCCGTGCCGGCCGTACATCGGTCGCAACGATGCTGCTGGCCGGCATCGCGTTCGCTGCGCTCGCCATGGCGCTGACAGGCCTCATCGTCTTTCACAGCAACGACACCGAATTGCGCGACTTCACGTTCTGGAACATGGGCTCGCTCGGCGGCGCCACCTGGGTGCGGATCGCCGGCATGCTGCCCTTCTTCCTCATCACCCTTTTCGCCATCCCCTTCATCGGCAACGGTCTCAACGCGCTTCTGCTCGGCGAGGCGGAGGCCTATCACCTGGGCTTTTCGCCTCAACGGCTGAAGCGCTGGATCGTGGTGCTGACGGCAGCCTCCACGGGAGCGGCGGTAGCGGGCGCGGGCGTGATCGGCTTCGTCGGCATTGTGGTTCCGCACGTGCTGCGCCTCGTACTGGGGGCGGACAACCGTCTGCTGCTGCCGGCGTCCGCACTCCTCGGTGCCACCCTGCTGATCTTCGCCGATATCCTCAGCCGCCTCATCGTCGCTCCCGCCGAACTTCCCATCGGCATCATCACCGCCGTCATCGGCGCGCCGGTCTTCATCTCGATCCTGCTGCGCCGCCGTTCGGTCATCGACATCTAGGAGCCACACGATGATCGCAGCCACAGACATCTCCTTCAGCATCGGCCGTGCCCGCATTCTTGACGACGTCTCCCTGGAAGCCCCCCCGGGAAATGTCACGGTGCTGATCGGCCCCAACGGTGCGGGAAAATCCACCGCCCTCAAGTGCCTCACGGGCGAAATCCGCCCCGGCAGCGGCACGGTCCTGTTTCATGGCAGGCCGCTCGACAGTTTTTCGGCGGAAGACCTCGCGCTCCGTCGCGCCGTGTTGCCGCAAGCCTCCGCACTCTCGTTTCCATTCACCGTTTCCGAAGTGGTGGAACTGGGGCTGAGGGCTGGGCGGCGGCGCCCCTCGGAGCGCCGAATCGTTTGCGAAGCGCTGGATCTGGTCGGCATGGGCGGCTTTTCCGGCCGGCTCTACCAGACGCTGTCGGGCGGCGAACAGCAGCGAGTTCATCTGGCCCGTGTCCTGACCCAGGTCTGGGAGCCGGTGACCGCCGACGGCCCGCGCTACCTCTTCCTCGACGAGCCCACATCCAGCCTCGATATCCGCCACCAGATCGACGTGCTGGAAATCGCGACGGACTTTGCACGTCGCGGCGGCGGGGTCGTTGTGGTGCTTCACGATCTGGAACTCGCCGCCTCCTACGCCGATCGGCTGATCGTGCTGCAGCGCGGGCGGGTGGTGGCCGCAGGAGACGACGCGCACGCGATCGTCGCACCAGACCTGCTCCGCTCCGTCTACGGCCTGAACGAGGCGATGATCGCGAAGCGCTGGCCCGCGATGGCGCAAGCCCGGTAGCACCAATCGGCCCTGGACGCGATTGGGAAGGCCCAGAGCGCCTTGTCGCGGCGCTGACGCGTCGTTATGAGATCATCGGAAACCCCATTGATCTCATTTCACGTGTCGAGAGAGACCCGAGATGGCAATCTGGAAATCGCTTTGTGTCTCCGGTCTGCTCCTTTGCGCAGGCACGGTGCATGCCGCCGGCCTGAGGAGCCTTGAGGTTCCGGCCGACACTGCGGGACCGGCGATGAAGGTGCTGCAATGGTCGCCCTGCGACCGCGCCCCGGGTGAGGTGAAGCTCGGCCCCTTCGTTCTAAATGCTGTTCGGGACTGTCCGGTTAAGGGCGGCAAGCATCCGCTGATCGTCCTGTCGCACGGGTACGGCGGGACTTATCTCAGCCACCGCGACACGGCGGCGGCTCTTGCCGATGCCGGCTTCATCGTCGCCGCCCTCAACCATCCCGACGACAACGCCCTGACCTTCGATCCGGCGCGGGCGAACAGCCTGACCGCCCTCGTCGACCGTCCTGAGGATATCCGCCGCCTTATCGATTTCATGCTGACCGAGGCGCCGGATGCGACAATGATCGACCGGCAGAAAATCGGCTTCTTCGGATTCTCGCGCGGCGGCTACACCGGTCTTGTGCTCGCCGGCGCGGAGCCGGATTTCAAGGCGATGCGGACGCATTGCGACGACCCGACCGGCAAAAGCTGTGCTCTTGTCGACCCCGCCCAGGCACCCACCGGCCCATGGGTTCACGACCAACGGATCAAAGCCTTCGTGATCGCCGATCCGCTGGCTAGCGTCTTCCCCTCCGCCCGCACGCTGAGCGGCATATCCGCCCCCGTGCAGCTGTGGCGATCGCAAGAAGGCGGCGACGGCGTCTCACCGAAAGAAGTGGATGCCATTGCCGCCAACCTGCCGGCCGGCACCGTGTTCCATGTCGTTCCGGGTTCCAGGCATTTCGCGTTTCTGGCCGTTTGCCCCGAAGCGATGCGGGCCTCTCTTTCGGAAATCTGCACCGACCCGAACGGCTTTGATCGCGCCGCTTTCCATGAGCGCTTGAACTCGGCTGTCTCCGCCTTCTTTCAAGAGCACCTCCAGCCTTCGGGCAACCGTTGATTAACGGGCATCGGCCGGGGCTCCAAAGCCAAAATCGTCACGGGCGCGCGTCCTCGCCCGGGCGATAGCGCCGCACGCCCCGCAGCTATCGTGTCCGCACGCCCCATAGCCCGCCGCGCCCTCATCCCATCGCCGACACGAACCGTAGCGCCCGTAACAGGCGCGCCAGCTGTCCCGACTGCCGGCTCCTCGCCCCATCTCGCCATAAGGCTCCCTGCTAACCGTCCCGCCAGCCGCCTCCTCACCTCCCATCCTGCCGGCCGCCGCGTGCGACGAGCAATAAGTGGATCCCCCGGACAAAGCCGGAGGATGACGACGGAGAGAGCGCGCCCCCTAACCTGCCATCCCGTCGGCAAGGCTCTCTTCTCCCATCCCGGGAACCGGCCTCTCACCTCTCATCCTGCCTGTCCGCGCTTGGTTCATAGAACCACTGACTGACCAGCCAGTCATTTTCATTGCGCAAGAACCGCCGTGCGCGTATGCTTAAACTGACCGGCCGGTCAGTTTCGGTATTTCCCCGGCTTCACGCCGCCTTCGGGGTTCCACGGGGGCACACGCCGAAACGGAACGAGCGACCGCGCATGAGAGCTGAAAGGAAGTCCGTTGGCCAGAACGCCCCCGCAAGCCCCCGAACGCGATACGAAAGGGCCTGTCCGAAAAGCCGCTGGAGCGGGCGGGAAAGGCGGCCGGCAGCAGGCGGACAAGGAGAGCCGCGCCGAACAGCGCCGGCAGGAGATCCTCCATGCCGCCTTCGATGCTTTCGCGGAAAACGGCTTTGCCCAGACCCGGCTGGAGGATGTCGCCAGGCGGGCCGGCATCGCCAAGGGCACGATCTATCTCTACTTCCCCGACAAGGAGAGCCTTTTCGTGGACCTGCTGCGCGAGGCGGCGCTGCCGGTTCTGGGAGGCATCCGCGCGGTCGCGGCGCTGCCGGATCTTTCGGTGGAGGAGGTCCTGCGCCGCATTCACGAGATCTTCTTCCGGGAAATCCTGAGCACCCGCCGCAAACACCTGTTGCGCCTGCTGCTGCAGGAAGGCGCGCGCTTTCCGGCCGTCGCCGAATTCTACTATCACGATATCGTCTCGCACGGGCTGGAGGTCTTTTCCAAGGTCGCCCGGCGCGCGCAAGCTAGTGGCGAGTTGACGAGCGACGCCCTTGCCCGCTTTCCCCAGCTGGTCATGGCACCGCTGCTGATGAGCGTGATCTGGGATGCGCTTTTTGAAAAGCAGCAGCATCTCGATGTGGAAGAGATGCTCGCCGCCTTCCGCGCGCTTGTGATCAATCCGGATCGCGCGGCCCGCCCCCTCTCCGACACAGGCGGTGATCCCCGATGAAACGCACCGTTCCCCTCCTGCTCGCGATCGTGGCGGCCATCGGCGCCGGATACTGGTGGTTCGTCCTGCGCCCCGCCGAGGCGCCCGCCGCCTGGCAGGGCTGGGTGGAGGCCGACAGCCTGTTCATCGGACCCGAGGTGACGGGACGGCTCACCCACCTGTCGGTCGCGCGCGGCGATCGCATCGAGAAGGGAGGCGCGCTTTTCACCGTGGAGAGTGACGTCGCGGCCGCGCAGGTGCGGGTGGCCGAAGCCGCCGTTGCGCAGGCCGCCGCTCAGCTTGACGCCGCCAACGCCTCTCGGCAGCGGCCGGAGGAAATCGACGTGCTTCTCGCGCAGGAGAAGGCCGCCAAGGCGGCACTTGAGGAATCTCGGCTCGAATACGAGCGAGCAAAAACCCTTGCCGCCAAGGGCACCGCCGCCGTCTCGGTTCTCGATCAGGCGCGCGCCGCCTACGACCGGGATACGGCCGAGCTTGAGCAGGTCCGCCACCAGATCGCCGTCGCCCGCCTGCCCGCCCGCGAGCCCGATCTGAAAAGGGCCGAGGAGGCGCTTGCCGAGGCGAGAGCCAATCTCGAACAGATGCGCCTGCAGGCTGGCAAGCACGCGGTTACCGCCCCGGCCACCGGCACGATCCAGGAGGTCTACTACCGCGCGGGCGAAGTGGTGAGCGCCGGCAATCCGGTGGTCGCGTTGTTGCCGCCGTCCGCTCTCAAGGTCCGCTTCTTCGTGCCCGAAGCCGTGCTGCCGCGCCTTCATGTCGGCGACACGATCAAGGTGACCTGCGACGGCTGCACTGCGGGAAAGGCGACGATCGATTTCATCGCCGAGGAGGCCGAATACACGCCCCCTGTCATCTATTCGCTGGAAGAACGCGCCAAGCTCGTTTTCCGCATAGAGGCTGTGCCGGAAAAGCCGGAGGCGCTGCGTGTCGGCCAGCCTGTAAGCGTTGTGCCGGAGGCGGGATCATGAGGAACCGCGTCAGCGGATTGTCCGCGCACCGGCACCTTGCTGCCCTCTCCCCCCTTGCGGGGGAGATGTCACGCCGTCGCGTGACAGAGGGGGGTAAGCCGCTTGCTCCGAGCCTGCCGCCTGCCCCCCTCTGTCGGCTGCGCCGACATCTCCTCCACACGGGGGGAGAAGGGCGCAAGCAGCACATTCCGGGAAGCGCATCATGACCGCCGCTCCCGAAATCGCCATCGAGGTGGAAGGTCTTACGAAATCCTTCGGCGACAAGACAGTCGTCAAGGACCTCTCGATGCGTGTGGAGCGCGGTCAGATCTACGGCTTTCTGGGGCCGAACGGGTCGGGCAAGACCACCACCATCCGCATGCTGTGCGGGCTTCTCACCCCCGATGCCGGTCGCGGCACCTGTCTCGGCTATGACATTCTGACCGAGAGCGACAAGATCAAGCCGCGCGTCGGCTACATGACCCAGAAGTTCTCGCTCTATCAGGACCTTTCGATCCGCGAGAACCTCGAATTCGTGGCAAGGCTTTATGGCCTTCCCGACGCTAGGCGGCACGCGCGCGAGGCGATCGGGCGGTTGGGGCTCGCGGGCCGTGAGGAACAGCTTGCCGGCGAGCTTTCTGGCGGCTGGAAGCAGCGGCTGGCGCTGGGCGCCTGCACCCTGCCCTCGCCCGACCTGCTGCTGCTCGACGAGCCCACCGCCGGTGTCGACCCCAAGGCGCGGCGCGACTTCTGGAACGAGATCCACGGCCTTGCCGCCGACGGGCTGACGGTGCTGGTCTCCACCCATTACATGGACGAGGCCGAGCGCTGTCACGAGATCGCCTACATCGCCTACGGTACCCTGCTGGCACGCGGAACGGTGGAAGAGGTCATCGCCTCGGCGAACCTTGAGACCTGGACCGTCTCGGGCCCCGACCTGCACGAACTGGCCGACAAGCTGCTGGCGGCCGAGGGGATCGACATGGTCGCCCCCTTTGGCGCGTCTCTGCACGTCGCCGGGCGCGATCATGCCGCGCTGGAAGCCGCCATCGCCCCCTGGCGCGACGACACCCGCTACACGTGGACTTCGTCGGACGCGACGCTGGAGGACGTGTTCATCGATCTGATGAGCCGCTCGCAGGACAATTTCGGATGAGCGTGAACCCGTCCCCCGCACCCCGGACGGCAAGGCGGCGACGGCGCGTCCCCGGTCTTGCGCGCTTCTGGGCGATGTTCATCAAGGAATTCCTGCAGCTTCGCCGCGACCGGGTGACATTCGCGACGATGATCTTCATCCCGCTGATGCAGCTGCTTCTCTTCGGCTTCGCCATCAACACCCAGCCGAAGAACCTGCCGACAGCCGTCCTCGCGCAGGAAAACACAGACGTTTCGCGCGCCATCGTCGCCGCGCTGAAGAACACCTCCTACTTCTCCATCACCCGGATCGCGCAAACCGAAAACCAGGTGGATCACTGGCTGCGGGCAGGCTCCGTGCAGTTCGTCGTGGAGATCCCCGCAGGCTTCGAGCGGGCCTTGCGCCGGGGCGAGACGCCTGCGCTGCTGATCGCCGCCGATGCCACCGATCCCGTCGCCTCCGGCACCGCCCTGGGCGCCCTCTCCGGCGTCGTATCCAGCGCGCTCGCCGGGCTCCATGGCATCCAGATGGCGCAGACATCAGCCCCCTTCGAGATCCGCCAGCACCGGCGCTACAATCCGGCCGGCGTGACGCGGCTCAACATCGTCCCGGGCATTCTCGGCACCATCCTCACCATGACGATGCTGATCTTCACCGCGCTCTCGGTCACCCGCGAGATCGAACGCGGCACCATGGAAAACCTGCTCTCCATGCCGATCCGCCCGCTGGAGGTGATGCTCGGCAAGATCGCGCCATACATCCTCGTCGGCTTCCTGCAGGCCGCCCTCATCTTCATCGCCGGCTATGTGATCTTCGATGTCCCGGTGGAGGGAAGCCTGCTGCTGCTGTCGGGTTTGTCTATGCTGTTCATCACGACGAACCTGTCGATCGGCTACACCTTCTCCACGCTGGCGCAGAACCAACTTCAGGCGATCCAGATGAGCTTCATGTTTTTCCTGCCCAACATCCTGCTGTCGGGCTTCATGTTCCCCTTCGCGGGCATGCCGGTGTGGGCGCAATGGGTCGGCGAGGCGCTGCCGCTCACCCATTACCTGCGGATCGTGCGCGGCATCATGCTGAAAGGGTCAGGGATGGCCGACATCGCCCACCCGGCGATGATGCTGACGGTCCTGACGCTGGTTGCCATGACCATCGCTGTCACGCGTTTTCGCCGGACGCTGGATTAGGGCGTAGATCCATCATTCCGGCATCCTCACGAAGCACACGGGAATGACATCGGGAGCATGCGCTGGGCTCCGGAATTCATGGGATTTTCAGAAACGCGAGGTCCGCTTGCCGGAGGGCCGGCTCAGTCCTCGTCAGCCTCATCGCGCGGCGGCAGGTCCGCCTCGATGCTGGCGATGTAGTCGTCGGTGACGTCGGTGAGCTGCTTGGCGAGCGCGTTGGCGACCATGTCGTTCTCGTCGCGCGCATCTTCCGCCACGATCGCCCTGATCGCCTGAATGTGTTGTTCGATCAGCCGCACCGGCACCAGCGAAACATCGGTAACGGTTTCCAGAAGTCGGCAAAGGCTGTCGGCAATGTGGCCGGCGAGCGGAAAGCCGAGCGTCGCGGCCTGGCCCTTGATATCGTGCGAATGGCGGAAAAGGGTGTCCCGGCGCTCTTCGTCGAGACCGTGGTCGTGGATGTCCACCCAGCACACGCGCAGGGCTTCCGTTTCCTGGTCCATCCAGGAATTGAAATTCACCGAGAGCTTCGCAAGCGCCGCTTCCGCCGCCGCGACCGGATCGAAATTCGCCTCTTCGCGTCGGCTGAGCTTGCGAACCTTGGAACGCAGATTGACCGGCGGCGTGATGATTTCAAAGTCACCGTCGGCGGCGCGGTCGATCATTTCGCAATTCCTCACGGGACTGTGGTCTGGCGAGAGTTGGCATCGCGACACTGCGATATTTGACTATCTGCGCCATCCGGTCGCGAAGTATGCCCCGGTTTCGTTAACGAAGAGTGTGTGCAATGCCGCCGGAGGTGAAGGACCACATCGCTCAATAGCGGAACATCTCGGTCAGGATGCGCTCGTCCCAGCCATGATCGGGATCGAACATGATCAGGCTTTCCGACGCTGCGTCCTCGGCAACGGCGACGCTGCGCACGTTGCGGATCTCGATATGGTCGGCGGCCGCGCTGACCGGACGCTTATCCGGCTCCAGCACGTCAATGCGCACCCTTGAGCGATTGGGCAGCAGGGCGCCGCGCCAGCGCCGCGGGCGGAACGGACTGATCGGCGTCAGCGCCAGAAGCGGGGCGTAGATCGGCAGCAGCGGACCGTGGGCCGACAGGTTGTAGGCGGTCGAGCCTGCGGGCGTCGCCACAAGAATGCCGTCGCAGATCAGCTCCTCGAGCCGCACGCGCGTGTCGACCGTCACCTTGAGCTTCGCCGCCTGATAGGTCTGGCGCAGCATCGAGACCTCGTTGATCGCCCGCGCCGTGTAGACCTCGCCGTCGATGTCGACAGCCTCCATCAGCAATGGATGGATGGTCGTCGCCACCGCCTTGCGCAGACGATCGATCAGCCCCTCCTCCGCGTATTCGTTCATCAGAAAGCCTACGGATCCGCGATTCATGCCGTAGATCGGCACATGCGAATTCATGAAACGGTGCATCGTCTGCAGCATCAGGCCGTCACCGCCGAGCGCCACGATCACGTCCGCCTCTTCCGCAGGCACGTCACCGTAAAGCGCCGATAGGTGGTCGCGCGCGGCCCGTGCCTCCGGGGTCCGGCTGGAAACGAAGGCAATCTTCTCGATGGATTTGCCCAGCTGACTGTTCATCGCACGGATCCTGTCTGCCTCCCGACATCGCGCGACTTGCGCGGCCTACCGTTCCCCTTCGCCCCGTCACAAGTCATCCCCCTTGAGCCGGAAAGCGCATGCCTCTTAAGCCAGAAGGTATCGGGCAAGGTAAAGGAATATCTGGTATGCGCCCTGTGGTTAAGTGAGCAATTGATCGCGCCGCCGCGAAAGCCGATGGTCGCAATGAGGCCGCCGTGCGACCTCCCCCTTTTCGCAGGAGATCCCCATGGCAGACGACACCCCCGTTCTCGTCTATTCCACCTTCCCTGACACCGCCTCGGCCCGCGCCGCGGCGGGCGTTCTGGTGCGCGAGCGTCTGGCGGCTTGCGTGAACATGATCCCCGGCATGAAGTCCGTCTACATGTGGAAGGGCAACGTGGAGGAGGCGACCGAGATCGTCTTCATCGCCAAGACGATGCAATCGCGCGCGGACGCGGTGATGACCACGATCCGCAAGTACCACCCCTATGACGAGCCGGCACTCATCGTCCTGCCCACCGCCGGCGGCGCCCGGAGCTTCTGCGACTGGATCGAGGAACAGGTGGCTGTCTAGGAGGCCGGCGAGCCCCTACTTACCGCTCTTTACCGTCGGCAATGGCGGGATCGACTTCAGATACGCCGCGATCGCCTCGCGGTCGGCTGCCGGCAGGTGGGCCATGTTCTCCTGGACAGACGTCATCGAGCCGCCGAGCGTGTCGAAGGACGGTGTGAACCCCGTCTCCAGCGCGTAGGCGATATCGGCCTTGCTCCAGTCGCCAAGCCCGGTGGGGTCGGGCGTCAGGTTGGGCACGAAGCCGTCGCCTTCAGGAGCCGGACCACCGGCAAGCCAGCGATCCATCCTGAGCCCGCCGATGAAGTCGCGCGGGGTGTGGCACTCGGCGCAATGGCCCGGCCCCTCGACGAGGTAGGCCCCGCGATTGACGTCATCAGGGACATCCGGATCGGGCTCGAAGGTCTTTCCATCGAGATAGAGCAGCTTCCACAGACCGAGCCCACGGCGGACGTTGTAGGGGAACGACAGCTCGTGCGGCCCCACCTCGTTCGACACCGGCGGGAGCGTGTCGAGAAAGGCCTTCAGATCTATGAGATCGGCCTCGCGCATATGCTGGTAGGAGGTGTAGGGGAAGGCCGGATAGTAGTGCCGGTCGTCGGGCGAGACGCCCTTGACCATGGCGGTCACGAAGTCCGCGTTCGACCAGCCGCCGATACCGGTGCGGGTGTCGGGCGAGATGTTGGGAACGCGGAAGGTACCGAAGGGCGTCACCAGTTCCTGCCCACCGCCAAGCTTCAGCTTCTCCTCACCGGTGGCCTTGGCCTTCGCATGGCACGAACCGCAGCCGCCCGCCCAGAACATCCGTTCGCCGTTGGCGAGATCGGCCGTGTGCTCGGCGAGCGTGGAGGGATAGATGCGCTCCGGCATCGTCAGCCAGTAAAAGCCGGCGCCGCCTAGAACGGCGAGCACGACCACAATCCGGAAAAACGAGCGCATGGCCTCCCCCCTCAAGTCATGTCAATGCGCATCTGGACGACTAGAAGCCGACATCGGGGCCGATACGGCCCCGGCGCCAGGCTGCTTAGCGTCACTCCTTTTTCAGACGGAAGTCCTCGTGGCAGTCCTTGCAGGAGCCGCCCAGCTTGCCGAGGGACGCGCGCAGGGAATCGATGCCCTCGCCGACAACCGGCGTCAGTTCGGCCGATACCGTCTTGAGTGCCTCCGCATCTTTCTCGAACTCCGCCATGTCCTCCCAGATCTTCGGAGAGGCGGCCGTGTCGCCGCCGGTCTCCGTGCCTTCGGGGAAGAGAGCGGTGAAGCCGTCAATGCTCTCGTTGATCTTGCCCATCGCCGCCTTGGCCGCGTCCGCATCGTAGGGCTTCTCGCCCTTGGCCATCTCGCCCAGGACCTTCATCGACCCGCCGATCGCCTTCATCGTCTCCTGGCGCTGTTTGATCGGGTCTCCCTGAGCAACGGCAGCGGCGCTGAAAGCAACGACACCCAGTCCGACGACCAGAAAAGCTGTACGAATTCGCATTGATCTTCTCCCTTACCCAACGGTTCCGCACAATCCCTTGCGACAGGAGGCACGGCAAGCCCCCGGGCTTCACAACTCGGTGACGCAACGACGCAAACATGTCGGCACATCCGTGACATGCGCATGAACGCGCGACATGCACGCCAACCGAAACATGCAATTACCGGAATATCAAGAACAAGCCGAAGGCATCATCCCGCGGTGAGCGTGCGCGACACCGCATCGCGCCACCCATCGACCTTTCGCGTACGCAGGGCCTCGTCCATCGTCGGCGAGAACCGGCGCTCCAGCGCCCACCCTTCGGCAAACGCCTCCGGTTTCGGATAGACCCCGGCGCCGTAGCCGGCAAGATAAGCGGCCCCCTGCACCGTCGTCTCGCGCATGCGGGGCCTGTCGACGGGGGCGTCGAGCACGTCGGCAAGCCGCTGCATCGTCCAGTCGGAGGCCACCATGCCGCCATCGACGCGCAGCACCGGCGCCCCCGCGCCCGCACCGTCGTGGCCGGCGGCGCGCCAGTCGGCGTGCATGGCATCGATCAGATCGTTGGTCTGGAAGCAGACCGCCTCCAGCGCGGCGCGTGCGAGTTCCGCCCGCCCCGTTCCCCGCGTCAACCCGAAGATCGCGCCCCGGCATTCCGCATCCCAGTAGGGCGCACCGAGCCCGACGAAGGCCGGCACCATGTAGACCTCCTGATCGGCGTCCGCGATTGCCGCCAGATCGCCCGACTGGGCGGCCTCTTCGAGAATGTGCAACCCGTCGCGCAACCATTGCACCGCGGCTCCCGCGACGAAAATCGCGCCCTCCAGCGCATAGGTGGGTTTCCCGTCGAACTGATAGGCGATGGTGGTGAGCAGCCGGTTCTGCGAGGTCACTGGCGCATTGCCGGTGTTGAGCACGGCAAAGCACCCCGTGCCGTAGGTCGACTTGACCATGCCCGGCTCGAAACACGCCTGACCGACGGTCGCGGCCTGCTGATCGCCCGCGATGCCGCGAATCGCGATGGCTCCGCCGAAGAGATCGGGATCGCTCATGCCGAAGTCGGCCGAACAATCGCGCACCTCCGGCAGCATCGAGGCGGGCACACGGAAGAGATCCAGCAGCGCCTCGTCCCATCGGCCCTCGTGGATGTTGTAGAGCGCCGTGCGGCTGGCGTTGGTGGCGTCCGTCGCGTGCACCGCGCCGTCGGTCAACCGCCACAGGAGGAAACTGTCCACGGTGCCGAAGGCAAGCCGCCCCGCCTCCGCGGCCGCCCGCGCGCCGTCGGTATTGTCGAGGATCCACGCTATCTTGGAGGCGGAGAAATAGGGGTCGAGCAACAGTCCCGTTCGCGAACTCACCAGGCTCTCATGGCCGGCCTCGCGAAGCTTCTGGCATGTCGCGGCGGTGCGCCGGTCCTGCCAGACGATGGCGGGCGCCACGGCCCGGCCGGTGCGGCGATCCCAGACAACGGTCGTCTCGCGCTGGTTGGTGATGCCGATGGAGGCGATCTCGCCCGCCTCGATGCCCGCAGCCGTCATCGCCCGCCGGCATGTGGAGGTCACCGTCGCCCACAAGTCTTCCGGCTCATGCTCGACCCAGCCGGGGTGCGGATAGTGTTGCGCGAATTCCATCTGTGCGACGCCCTTCACGCGCATCGCCTGATCGAAGACCATTGCACGGGTCGATGTCGTCCCCTGGTCGATCGCCAACACATGGCCGGTCATTGCGCCTCCTCCCCCGTATCGTGCCCACCTGTCGGGCTTGTCATTATCCGGGGCGAGCATGCCCTCCCCCTGCCGTTTCGACAAGGCCGTCACGTTGACGCTGCAGGAGAAGGAAAGAGCGCCGCGATCAGGCGGCGGGGAGGCTCGCTTGCTGCACGAAATCGCGGGCGAAGTCGCGGGCCGCCTCGGTTTCCAGCCGCCGCAGCAGGCGACGCAGGGAATCGAGTCCGTCGTCGAAGCCCTCCTCCGGCTCGTGGCCGGCCAGAACGCTCCCGATCATCCGCCGCGTGAACTCGAAGCCCGACAGCGGTTCCCCCGCCGCCGCGATTTCCCGATAAGCGACGACCGCCACCTCGAATGCGGAATAGAGCTTCGGCGGCAGTCCCGCCCGCTTGAACAATGCCCTGAGGCTCGACGTCCAGCCGCTGATCAGGATGGTCTCCACGCGCGGCCCCGGCATTTGCGCCAGATCGCTCATGGCCGCCATGTAGAGGCTCATGTTGCCGGTGCAAAGCGCGCGCAAAAGCAGCGTCGGCGTGAGCTGGGCGCTTTGGCGCAGATGCTCCACCAGACTTCCGATCTCGGCGCGATCCGCACCCTGCGCCATGGCGACCGTGATCCGGTCGCGCGCCTCGCCGAGCACCGTGCGGGCGCGTTCCGCCTTCAGTCCCGTGCCGACCGCCGGTACCCGGCACATCTGTTCGGCCAGCTGCGCCACGAGCTTCTGCTTCACCGCCAGCGGCACGCCCGGCCGCGTCATCAGCGCCCGGCGCAGTTCCGCATTGCTGTCGAAACGCTCCACCAGCCGCTCCAGCGCCGGTCGCGTCAGCATCGCGGCAGGATTGGCGAGCAGCTCCAGGCAGGCGTCGAGCACAGCCGTTTCCGCCAGCGAGGCGGCGACGGCGGCCGAGACCAACGGACGCCGGGCAATCGCCATCTGCATGTCGGGATCGCCGAGCGCGGCGAAGTCGATCAGCTCCGCGTCGAGAAACAGCGGCGAGCGCATCAGCACGAGCGCGGCAATGGGCGGAATGTCGTTGGCGAGCGCCAGAATGACGTGACGCGGCGCGGCCGCGCTTTCCGCCAGCGTATCGGCGAGCGCGGCGCGCACGATCGGGGACCGATCGTCCAGCAGCCATGTCATGGCGGCTTCGACATCGCCGCGTTCTTCCCGCGCGAGATCCGATGTCAGATAGGAACGCGCGAGCGCCTGTACGGCCTCCGCCCGGGACGCGTCGGGGGCCGTTTCCATCCAGCACAGAAGGTTGCGGATAAACATCGATGAAACCCGGGCACCAATTCCTGAGCCGCCATTGTGTCAGCCAAGGCTTAAGATTGGGTTCACCATGTTCTCAGGAAAGAAGCGGATTGGTATCGTCCATAGATCACATCGTAGAGGGCGAAGGAGCGCACGGGGCCGTCGGACGGGCACGCCACGTCACGCGGGCGGGACGAGATCTTCCGGCTCCTTGAAGATCTGGTACTTCAGGAAGCCGGTCAGATCGAAGGGCCTGCCATCGGACGTCGTGGCCGCATTCGCGGCGGAGGCAACGCGCGTTGTCGCTTCGGAGCCCCCCACGGCGGCGCTACTGGCGGCGTTGCTGCCGGCATGCGCCTCCACGGCGGCCTGAAGCCCCGCCGGACGGGCCCGGAAGGCGCTCACGAACGTATCGTCGAAACGCGCGTCAGCATCGGTCTCGCCGGTGCGGAACAGCGCCTGGAAGGGCGTCTCGGCCTGGGTTGCCCGCCATGCGGAGGAAATCCGCGCCGAGGCGCTGCCGCTTGCAAACAGATCTTCGCGCTCGCGCCCTGAGGCGGCCGCAGTGGTTTCCTCGCCCTGCGTGGCCGAATCGTCGGAAACGCTGACTGTCTCGGCCTCCGCCAGCGCCACGGCGACGGCGGGATCCACGGCCGGCGACTCGGCCGTCACCGCTTTCTCGCGCACGGGTTTGGCGGCCGGCGGCATCGGCGCG
The DNA here is from genome assembly GCF_037026715.1 of Breoghania sp. JC706. NCBI lineage: Bacteria > Pseudomonadati > Pseudomonadota > Alphaproteobacteria > Hyphomicrobiales > Stappiaceae > Breoghania > Breoghania sp. JC706. Next base: position 526,954 of record NZ_JBANCG010000001.1, on the reverse strand, counting down.
AAGGCGGTGAGCGCGGCGTTCGTCGACACGTCGTCGCCCGTGACCGCCACGGCCTCCTCGGCCGCCGCCACCGTGAGGCGCTGCGCATCCCCCATGGCCTCCGCAACCTCAGGCGCCGCATCCGCGCGCGCCGCCTTGCCCGAGGTGGACAGCGCCTCCGAAAGCGCCTGGGTTTCTTCCGGCCGATAGTACCGGCTGGCGATCACCGCGTGCGCATCGCCGCTGCTCCCCCCAACCATTCCGGGGCCGGCCATTCCAGCTTCCGCGGCAATCGCCTGCGCTTTCGCAACCGGCGTGGGCACGGGCTTGGAGGCGGCGACGACGGTCGCGTACTCGATCTGCGACGGGCTGTCGTGCTGGCGCACGAGATTGGAGAGCACATCGGAGACGCTACGCGCGGAGCCGTCGTCGTCGTAGAAGATCGACCTGTTCGCCCGCGCCTGACGCGGGAAGACGCTGTCGGCGGCGCGCTCCGGATCGCTTTCGGCAAGCCGGATGAGCTTGGAGGCGCCGCCTGCGCCCAGGAAATGGGCTGCATAGAGCTCGCCGTCGGACGGCTCGCGCCCGAGCTTGCCTTCCAGATAGGTGGCGTTCTTGCGGGTGAATTCTCCCGCCATCGCTGCGGAGATCGTCGGATCCTTGCGCAGATCGAGAATCTCGCGCCGCCGCGCCGGATCGCGCACCGTGTAGCTGCCGTCCGACCGCTGGGTGATATCGTCGGCATAATCGCCGAGCCCGTGCCGGTCGCCGGTGGTCTTCACCGTTTCCAGCCAGGTCGATTCGATGAACTGGAACAGACCGGTCGCGCTCGAACTGCTCGCCTTGGCGCCCGCATCGAAATTCGACTCGCGCGATGCCGTCTTGACCAGATACCCGAAATCGGTTCCGGTCGTCGAACTGGCCGACTGGAAGGCCAGTGCGATGCGAGACGCGATCGAGGGCGTTGCGGCCACTTTCATGACACCCGCCTCCTAGCGGTCCTGGGGCTAATTGCAGACAGCCTCTTGGTAAATGCGGTCTTAACAATCGCCTGAAAATCGTTAACACCGCGTTAACCATCACCTAGCGACGAACGCTTACTTGAACGAGATAACGGCGGAAAACCGCCAGGGGAAGGAGACACCACACAATGCCGGGACTGCACTTCGAGGAGTTCGAGATCAGCCGGATCATCGAGCATGAGCTCAGGCGTACCGTGACGGAGATGGACAACATGTTGTTCTCCAACATGACGCTGAACCCGCAGCCGCTGCACATCGACCGCCACTTCTGTGAAACGCAGACCGAATGGGGCCAGCCGCTGGTGAACTCGCTCTTCACGCTGGGGCTGATGATCGGCATCTCCGTCAACGACACCACGATCGGCACCACCATCGCCAATCTCGGCATGAACGACGTGAAGTTTCCCCATCCGCTGTTTCACGGCGACACGGTCAACGTGACCACCGAAGTGCTCTCCAAGCGCGAATCCCGCTCCCGTCCCGATGCCGGCATCGTCGAATTCGAACACAAGGCCTACAATCAGAAAGGGGATCTGGTCGCGATCTGCCGGCGGCAGGCCTTCATGCGCAAGAAGACCCCGGCAACCACGACCAGCGACACGATGGAGGCCTGACCATGCGCTCCCTTCTTTTCGTCCCCGGCGACGACAAGCCGAAACTTACGAAGGCGCTGGCGAGCGGCGCGGACGTGATGCTGCTGGATCTGGAGGATTCGGTCGCGCTCGACGCCAAGCAGACGGCGCGCGAGACCACCCGCTACTTCCTGCGCGACACGATCTCCCGACACGAACGCCCGCGCCTTTATGTGCGTGTCAACGCGCTCGACACCGGCATGACCGAGATGGATCTCGACGCGGTGATGGCCGAGGCGCCCGAGGGCATCATCCTGCCGAAATCGACAAGCGGACGTGACGTGGAGCGGCTCGACGCCATGCTTTCGGTGCACGAGGCGGACCGCGGCATCGCGGAAGGGCGCACCCGGATCATCGCGATCGCGACCGAGACGGCGGCATCCCTCTTCAGCCTCGGCACATATCAGGGGGTCAGCACCCGGCTTGCCGGGATGGCGTGGGGGGGCGAGGATCTCTCCGCCGACCTCGGCTCGTCCGCCAACCGGGCCAACGGCGAGTTCACAGAGCCCTACCGCTTTGCACGCAACCTGTGCCTCTTCGGCGCCGTCGCCGCCCATGTCGCGCCCATCGACACTGTCCACACCAACTTCCGCGATCTCGACGGCCTGCGCGCGGAATGCGAGGAAGCGGTGCGCGACGGTTTCACCGCGAAGCTCGCGATCCATCCCGCACAGGTGCCGGTGATCAACGAAGTGTTCACGCCCAACGCCGCCGAGATCGAGCGTGCGGCGCGGGTTGCAGCCGCCTTCAAGGCCGCCGGCGACGCCGGCGTCATCGCCATGGACGGCGAGATGCTCGACCGACCGCACCTGACCCGGGCAAAGAAGCTTCTCGAACGGGCGCGGCTCGCCGGGGTCTATGCGTGAAGGAAAGGAGGAGCCGCGGCATGAAGCTGCCGCGCTGCCGCCTTCGCGCCGCCCCTCAGGCTCCCGACGCTTCTCCGCCGCCGCCCTTCGGCCGGTCCATCTGGAACACCGCGTCGACCACCGAGTAATCGCGATAGCCGAGCCGCGCCAGCGGGCGCAGGTCGGTGACATCGATCATCCCGTCGCGGATCACCGCATCGTCGATGTAGATCGAGACCACCTGCCCCAGCACCATCCAGCGGTCGGTCTCCGCTCCTTCCAGATCCGTCAGATGGAGCGTCTGCAGGTGTCGGCATTCCAGCGCAATCGGCACTTCGCCGACGCGCGGCACCTTGACCGCCGCTGATGCCACCGGCGTCAGCCCCGTCGCCTCGAATTCCGAGACGCCGGCGCCAAAAGGCGCGGAACTCTGGTTCATCTGCTCGCGCAGGTTCCAGGTCGCGAGATTGCACACGAACTCGCCCGTCGCCTCGACATTGGCGACCGAGTCCTTCCAGCCCGAGGACGAGAACATCACGATGTGCGGATTGTCGCTTACCGCGTTGAAGAAGCTGTAGGGGGCGAGATTGGGCCGGCCTTCGGCATCGAGGGAGGAGATCCAGCCGATGGGCCGCGGCGCCACGATGGCCTTGAAGGGATCGTGGCGCAGTCCGTGGCGGTTCGTTATCGCATCATAGTTCACGTATCGGATCCTTACGCCCCCTCGGGGCTCCAGCGGTTCATGACGGTTTCGACATCCGGGCGCGGCCGGTCGACGGGGGCCTCTTGAGGCGTGCCGATATGGACAAAACCGACGACGCGCTCGTTCTCGCCGATGCCGAACAGCGCCTTGGCCTTGTCGTCATAGGCATACCACTCGGTCAGCCACTGGGCGGCGAAGCCCATCGCATGGGCGCCGAGGACAAGGTTCATGCAGGCGGCGGCGGCCGACATCTGCTGCTCCCATTCGGGGATCTTGAAGTGCGGTGCGGCGGTAGAGACGACGGCGATGACAAGCGGGGCGCGCGAAAAGCGGGTGCGCTCCTGCTCCTGCCGCTGATCGTCGAGGCCGGGATCCTCGCTGAGCTTCAGCGCGAGGAGCTTTTCGCCCGCCGCCTTGCGGGCCTCGCCTTCGAACAGGACGAAACGCCAGGGCGTCAGCTTGCCATGGTCGGGCACGCGCACCGCGATGGAGAGCAGCGTGCGGATCTGGTCCGCATCGGGCCCCGGATCGCCGAGCGCGATGGCGGGAATCGTGCGGCGGGTGGTGAGCAGGGAGAGAGCGTCGGGCATTTTTCCTTGCAAGCCTTTCATGGTCGCATCCTGAGTTAACAGGGACTGCGTCTTTGTGTCGACCGATCTCCGGCTCCCTGCGCGGGAACCGTGCCGGCAATGGATAGGTGATCGAAAACAACATTTTAGGAAAATGAACGTGGGGCCATGTGAGCCCAACAGCCCCGCCCCTGTCAATGCCGGCAGAGCCCATTGCGGCCTGTGGACTTGAAATTGCCACCCTTTTGCGGCTGAGAGAAACGGGCCCGCCCAGTCATTCGCCGACTGGCCATTCCCCGCGCGAGAGGGCATAACCGGGCCGACAGATGAACGAGGGTCGCCCCGCGCACCCCGGAAATGCGGAACAGGTTGATGGCTTTGCGGCCGACCACGACAGATCCGATCCCGGCGCCCGTGCGCCGCGCCGTCCAGATGGCCGCCGGCCTCTTCCTGCTGTTCGCGCTCGTGCTGGCGGCACCAGCGCACGCCCAGAACAACGGCCCCGGACCAGGCCCCATACCGCCGCTGCCGATCCCCTCTCCGGAGGACGCCTTCTCTCCCGGCCCCTCCGGCCCGCCGATGACGCCTCCGGGCGGATTGCCCGGCACCATGCCGGATGCGGCATCGGACAAGAATATTGCGCCGGAGCCCTCGCTCGATCTCCTGCTCAACAACCAGACGCTGTCACCGCTTCCCAGCGACGCCCTGCCCTATGCGCCGGCCCAGACGCCGCAGACCGGAATGCCCGGCGATCCGTCGCAGACAACGCTCTACATGATGGCGCGGCTGACCGACAATGGACCGCTGATCGACAACGGACTGGTGTGGCGCGTCTATTCGCAGACGATCGACGACCAGGGCCACCTCGACCTGATCGCGAAGGCAAAGGGCGGCGACGCGGAATTCCAGCTCGATCCCGGCACATACCTCGTCTACACCGCCTACGGTCATGCGGGCGTCACCACCAAGGTCACGGTCGCCCGTGGCCAGACCTCCAAGACGGTGATCTTCAACGCCGGCGGCATCAAGCTGAACGGCGTCGTCTCCAAGAGCGCACCGATCGATCTCGCCAAGGTCCGCTTCGACATCTACGAGATGGACTTCAACGCCCGCGGCGAACGCAAGCTGGTGGCACGCAACGTGATGCCGGGCAAGATCGTGCCGCTCAACGCCGGCACCTACCACGTCATCAGCCGCTACGGCCGGGTCAACGCCACCGTGCGCGCCGACATCAAGGTGGAGGCCGGCAAGCTGACCGAGGCGACCATCTACCACAACGCTGCGGAAGTGACGCTGAAGCTCGTCAACGAGTTCGGCGGCGAGGCGATCGCCAACACCGCCTGGTCCGTGCTGACGGCGAGCGGCGACTCCGTTGTCGAAGGCAACGGCGCCTTCCCCTCCTATGTGCTGACCGCCGGCAAGTACACGGTGGTTGCCCGCAATCAGGGCCGCATCTTCTCGCGCGAATTCGAGGTCAAGCCCGGCCGCAACGCCGAGGTCGAAGTCCGCACCAAGGATGGCAACGCCGCCGGGTTGGCGCTGGATACGGACTGAGGGGCGGGGAAAGTCACAGGACACGCACTCCGCACATTTGTCCGTAGCGTTATTTGCGGGGATGTTTAAACTACAATTTCAGAATTAGTTTCCAAGCAGACGCCGTGGCGGAAGGCCTATCAACGTGCGCCGAAAAGCCAAGTTGACGATCACGTTTCTTCTCATTGCAGGCATTGCCTGGTTTACGTGGAACCGGGTCTTTCCAACCGCCGAGCTTCATTACCGTCTCGATGTGACCTTCGAGGTAGACGGAAAGCCCGTAACCGGCAGCAGCGTCCACAAATTCACGGCGAAACGGCTGCGCGGCCTCAATAGCAAGCAGTTCCTGCTGACAGCTACCGGTGAGGCGGTTGTCGTCGACATGCCCGGTAGAAGATCGGTCTTCGTCCTGCTGACCACTCCGACACCGGATGGAACCTACACGGGCGGGACCAAAGGCCGGTATGACTTCATACTCGTCGACGCCTGCAATCTTTGGAAAAAGCGCAACGAGCTTGGGCCATCCGGTTTTGTTCGTTTCCTGGATGGCTTTACCGGAAGCTGTGAGGTGCCCGCCGAGTCATTGCCGCTCATGGTGGCGTTCAGGGACGAAAGCGATCCGACGTCCGTCGAGCGTGTGTATCCGAACAATCCTGAGAGCGCGCTTGGCCCGGGCGTTCAGTTCATCGGAGCAACCGTTTCCACCACTGACGCCCCGGTAACAACCGGGATCGGCAAACGTCTCACTTGGCTTTCGGACCACTACGGGCTGAGGCTTACGCCGCATTATGTGACTTCGCCGGATCCTAGTCTGCCCGATCTTCTGATGCACGGCTACTTCAAGAATACTCTAGATAACTGACTGGGCACTCGCTCAGGCTCGGATCGCACGCTCCCGCCGCCTCCCCCGGCTATCATCCCCGCGAAGGCGGGGATCGAGCAACCACAGGATCGCAGTCGACCGTATCCGCCCCCTCTCCCAAGGGGAGAGGGCCGGGGTGAGGGGTGTCGGGCTCTCATGGATACGGAAAATCCGACACCCCTCACCCGGCGCATGCGCGCCGACCTCTCCCCATGGGAGAGGTTAGGAAAGCCGAGGCTCCCCGGCGATCTCTCCTAGATCCCCTTCCCCCCCTAAAACGAAAAAAGCGGACCCTGCGGCCCGCTTTCCTCTCGATCTCGCCCGCTCCGGCGCTGAGCGCTACTGCACCCGCTTCAGATCCGGCGCGGTGGCCTCATCGGTCAGCGAGGCGACTGCCTCGTCGAGCGTCATCGACGTCTGGTCCTTGGAGCCGAGCCGGCGGATGTTCACCGTGCGCTCCTCCGCCTCGCGCTTGCCGCACACGAGGATGACCGGAACCTTGGCCAGGGAATGCTCGCGGACCTTGTAGTTGATCTTCTCGTTGCGAAGATCGAGTTCGGCCTTCAGCCCGGCGCGCTTCAGCCTGGCGTGAACCTCGCTTGCATAATCGTCCGCATCCGAGGTGATCGTGGTCACCACCACCTGTTGCGGCGCGATCCACAGCGGGAAATGACCGGCGAAGTTCTCGATCAGGATGCCGAGGAAACGCTCCATCGAGCCGCAGATGGCGCGGTGGATCATCACCGGCGTCTTCTTCTCACCGTCGCTGTCCACGTAGAAGGCACCGAAGCGCTCCGGCAGATTGAAGTCGACCTGCGTCGTGCCGCACTGCCATTCGCGGCCGATGGCATCGCGCAGGGTGTATTCGAACTTCGGCCCGTAGAAAGCGCCCTCGCCCGGCAGAATGTCGGTCTTGATGCGACCGCCCGACTGGGCCTCGATCTGCTTCAGGACCTTCTGCATGATCTCCTCGGCGTGGTCCCACGCCTCATCGGAACCGACGCGCTTTTCCGGTCGGGTGGAGAGCTTGACGACGATCTCGTGGAAGCCGAAATCCTCGTAGACCGAGAGGATCAGATCGTTGATCTTCAGACACTCCGCCGCCATCTGCTCCTCGGTGCAGAAGACGTGGGCGTCGTCCTGCGTGAAGCCGCGCACGCGCATCAGCCCGTGCATGGCGCCCGAGGGCTCGTAGCGGTGCACCATGCCGAATTCGGCGAGCCGCAGCGGCAGGTCGCGATAGCTCTTCAGGCCGTGCTTGAAAATTTGCACATGGCCCGGGCAGTTCATCGGCTTCAGCGCGAAGACCCGGTCGTCCTCGCTTTCCGGATCCGCGCACTGCACGGAGAACATGTTCTCCTTGTACCAGGTCCAGTGGCCCGAGGTCTCCCACAGCGAAGTATGCAGAACCTGCGGCGCGTTCACCTCGTCGTAGTCACCGGCAAGCCGGCGGCGCATGTAGGAAACGAGGGTCTGGAACAGGGTCCAGCCCTTCGCGTGCCAGAACACGACGCCCGGCCCCTCCTCCTGGAAATGGAAGAGATCCATCTCGCGGCCCAGACGGCGGTGGTCGCGCTTTTCCGCCTCCTCCAGCATGTGGAGATAGGCCTTCAGATCCTTCTCGTCCGCCCAGGCGGTGCCGTAGATACGGGTCAGCATTGGGTTGTTGGCATCGCCGCGCCAGTAGGCGCCGGCCACCTTCATCAGCTTGAAGGCGTTGCCGATGCGGCCCGTTGAATCCATGTGCGGCCCGCGGCACAGGTCGAACCAGTCGCCCTGATGGTAGATCTTGACGTCCTGATCTTCCGGGATCGCGTCAACGAGCTCCACCTTGTAGGCCTCGCCCATGTCGGCGAAGACGTCCTTCGCCTTCTGGCGCGACCAGACGTCCTTGGTGAAGGGCGCGTTCTTCTGGATGATCTCGCGCATCTTCTTCTCGATCACCGGCAGGTCTTCCGGCGTGAACGGCCAGTCTTCCTGGGTGTCGGGGTGGACGCGCTTGAAGTCGTAGTAAAAGCCGTTCTCGATCACGGGGCCGATGGTGACCTGGGTGCCCGGCCACAGCGCCTGCACGGCCTCGGCCATCACATGGGCGGCATCGTGGCGGATCAGTTCCAGCGCGCGCGGATCGTCCCGGGTGACGATCTCGATCTTCGCATCGTGCCGGATCGGATCGGCGAGATCGCACAGCTCGCCATCGAGCGCGATGGCGACGGCCTTTTTCGACAGCGACTTGGAAATGCCTTCCGCGACAGCCTTGCCGGTCACGCCGGGCTCGAAATCACGCACGGAATTGTCGGGGAAAGTCAGATGTATCATGTCTGTCTCCTGGCTCACTCCTGCAAACGAGGCAGGTAAGCGGGGTTGTCATATAAGCATGGGGGGATAAGCGTTTCGAGCGCGCGCGTAAAGGGGGCAAAGACGGGCAGCACCCGCCTCGCGCAAGGACAGCGCGCCCCCGCCTCCGCTTTTTTTCCGAAAATATTCGGCGATGCAAACTTGCAACGGGCCGGCTACCTTCCATTTTCCGGCTTCCCTGCCTTATCGGAGATGCGCGCGCCGTGCCCTGGTACCACCCCGACCATGTCGAGATCTTCTTCTGGGAGGCTCTGGCGTTGCTCGTCGTCTCCTGCGTGCTGGTGCCGCTGTTCCGGCGCCTGGGGCTCGGCACTGTGCTGGGCTATCTAACAGCCGGCGTCTGCGTCGGCTCGGGGCTATCGCTCAACTTCGACGTGCCGGCGGAGGAACTGCTGCATTTCGCGGAGTTCGGCGTGGTGCTGTTCCTGTTCGTCATCGGGCTGGAACTGAAACCTTCCCAGCTTTGGACCATGCGCCGCAAGATCTTCGGGCTGGGGCTGGCGCAGGTCGCGGTTTGCGGCGCGGTGATGACCCTGCCGCCCTATCTCTACGGCCTCGGCTGGAGCGCGAGCATCGTCATCGGCGCCGGCCTTGCGCTTTCCTCCACAGCGCTCGTCATGCAGATGCTGGACGAACACGGCGACCGAGCCGAGCCCTATGGCCGCGTCGCCTTCTACATCCTGCTGTTTCAGGATCTCGCCATCGTACCGCTGTTGCTGCTGGTCCGCATGCTGTCGCCGCACGGCGAGGAGCCGAGCCTGACGGATGCGCTGACAAGCGGTGCCATCGCGGCCTGCGCCATCGCGCTTCTGGTCCTTGTCGGGCGATACCTGCTGGAGCCAATCTTCCGGCTGCTCTCACGCACCCGCCTGCCGGAGATCATGACGGCGAGCGCGTTGGCCACAGTCATCGCCGCCGCCCTCGTCATGGACATGGCGGGCATGTCCTACGCCATGGGCGCCTTCATCGCGGGTGTCCTGCTGTCGGAATCCTCCTTCCGCCACGAGGTCGAGGCCAACATCGAACCCTTCCGCGGGCTCTTCCTCGGCCTGTTCTTCATTGCCGTCGGCATTTCGCTCGACCTGCGGGTGGTGGCCGCGAACTGGCTTCTCATTCTCCTGGCAGTGCCGCTGTTCATGACGCTGAAGGGCCTTGCCACGCATTTCGTGCTGCGCGCCGGTGGCTTGCCGCCTCATTGCTCGCGGCTAGCGGCCCTGTCGCTGTGCCAGCATGGCGAATTCGGCTTCGTGCTGTTTTCCACCGCCGCCGGCGCCGGGGTTCTGCCGCACGACATCGCCTCCATCCTCGTTGCGGTGATTTCCTTCTCCATGGCCGCCGCCCCTTTCGCCGACAGGTTGCGCCCCCTCATCGACGGCCGCACGGTGCCGGAAACCATCGACGAGGATTTTTCCGACGCAGGCGGCAACGTGCTCGTCATCGGCTTCGGCCGCATCGGCCAGGTCGTGACGCAGTCGCTGTTGGCCGCCGGCGCGTCGGTGACGCTGCTCGACAACGATCCCGACCGTATCCGCGAGGCCCGCAGGTTCGGCACGCGCGTCCACTTCGGCGATGGAACGCGCCGCGACGTGCTGCGCGCGGCGGGCGCAGAAGGCGCCGACCTCATCGCCATCTGCTCCGACCGGCCGGAACAGACGGTCGGCATGATCGAGATGATCCGGCGCGAGTTTCCGAAACCGAAGCTGATTGCGCGCACGTATGACCGCATCCATTCCATCCAGGTCGCCAATCTGGGCCTCGATGCGGAGGTGCGCGAGACGTTCGAATCCGCCGTGCGTCTCGGCGCTCACGCACTTGAAGCGCTGGGGCTGGACGAGGCGCGGATCGAGGAGACGATCGCCGACGTGCGCCACCGCGACCGCGAACGCCTGCGCGAACAGATCCGCGCGGCCGCAGGGGCGGCTGGCCGCCAGGAGGCGATCGAGAAGGTCCGCCCCGAGCCGCTCGCCCGGCTGAGGCGCAAGGCGGCGGAAATCAGGGACGGCAAGAAGATGCCGTCGGCGTGAGGGAGATGGAAGAGGACGTTTCCGGCATTGCCCGCACTGAACGTCTGGCCAACCCTGAGAACCAGTGCCGCGAAGCGCCCACGGTCTCCTCCCGCTCACCTACCCCGAATAATGCTCATCAAGCCGGCGCACGAACCACTGCACCAGCCGGTTCCAGACGAATTCCTTCTCAGCCGCGTCTTCCACGCCGTGTTCGAGGTTCGGATTGTCGTTGACCTCGATGACCACGCAACGTCCGTCCGTCTCCTTGATATCGACGCCATAGAGCCCCGGCCCGATGAGGCGCGCGGCACGCACGGCGTTGTCGATCACCTCCGGCGGTGCCTCGTTCAGCGCGCAAGGGCGGAAATCACCCTCCACCGACGGCTTGCCCTTCTCGTGATGGATGATCTGCCAGTGCTTCTTGGCCATCATGTACTGGCAGGCAAACAGCGGCTCGCCGTCGAGCACGCCGACGCGCCAGTCGAACTCGGTCGGGCAGAATTCCTGCGCGAGCACCAGATCGGACTCCTCAAACAGCTCCTTCAGCCGCGCTTCCGCCCCCGCCCGCTCCTCCACCTTGAAGACCCCGCGCGAGAACGAGCCGTCGGGGATCTTCAGCACGACCGGATAGCCCAGCCGCTCCTCCATTTTCGGCACATCCTTGAGCGAGCTCATGATCACCGTCTTCGGCGTCGGAATGCCGTGCGCTTCCAGAAGTTCGGCCAGATAGACCTTGTTGGTGCAGCGGATCATTGACACCGGGTCGTCGATGACCGGCATCCCCTCCTGCACCGCGCGCTTGGCGAAGCGGTAGGTGTGGTTGTCGATCGAGGTCGTCTCGCGGATGAACAGCGCATCGTACTGGGCAAGCTGGTGGTAGTTGTCCTTGCCGATCTCCACAACCTCGACGCCGTGGCGCTGGGCGAGCTTGGCGAGATAGCGCAGCGAAGCGGCGGAGGTAGGCGGCAGAACCTCCTTCGGATTGCGCAGAACGGCGAGCGAATATTTCAGCTGGGCCCGGGTCTTGGGCGCACGCCAAGAGCGGCGCGAATAAACTTCCAGCGCCTCGTGGAAGAAATTCCGGTCCTCATCGGAAATATCGTGAATGGAGACGGTGCGGATGCGGTCGATGGTCGACCACTCGCCGCATTTGACGGTCACCTGGATGAGCGGCGCGCGAAACCAGTCGAACAGCAACCGCGCGAACCGCATGTAGCGGACCTCGCGCACCGAACCGAAGCACACCGTGATGCGGAAGGTGCCCTCGTCCTGTTCCGCCTGGCCGCGCAATTCGCGGTTGAGCGTGTCCTCCAGTTCCGGCAGCGCGATGCGGTAGAGCGTCTTGCGCGACAGGTCCACCATCGTCTCCACGTTCGGGATGACACGGTGACCGCGCGCCGCCGCCAGCAGCGAGGCGTAATAGCCCGCGCCCTGATAGGCATAGGACCGGGAGAGATTGACGATGGTGGGGTGCGCGCCCCGGAAGAGCCTCGGGCTCGTGATGTATTCGCGCACCGTCATGACCTTGTGCGGAGTTTCCGCGTTCGAAAAGTCCTTGGCGTGATCGACAAGGATGACCCATGCGGCCATCAGGCAGCCTTTCTGAGGAGAATCTGCGCCCGGACGCCCGCACGGCCCCAGCGGGCCATGCGGTCGAATGCGGCGTCCGGAATCGGGAGGGAGGAGGAATCCGTGGCGCTCTCGAAGCCTTCGTATTCGAGCCAGGGATCGTGGATGACGAGATGGTCGGGATCGGCCGCATGGACGATGACCCAATGCGGCTCGCGCCGACCGAACATCTGGTAGCCGGAGATCAGCACAATCGCGACGGCCCCTGAAGCGATCGCCGCGGCGAGATCCCGCGGCGACAGCGGCTCGCCGGAAACGGGAATGCCCATCGCCTCGGCCTGATCGCGATAGTCCTGCTGGGCAATGATCATGACGCGCTGCTTCTCCGGATCGCGGACCGAATTGAGAAACAGGAAATCGTCGGTATTGAGACGGATCTCGACGTCGAGTCCGCGCCGGGCGGCGGCCACCGCCAGACCGTAGGGACCACAGCCACCAAGCCCGGATGCGAGATAGATCGTCGTCGCCTCGCGCCACAGCCTGAGTTCCAGCGTCTCGTCGAGTTCGGTCTCGGGCAGAAAATGCTTCAGCGCCATCGCGAGGCAGGCCGGACCGCAGGTGAACTCGGTCGACTGGTTGTAATAGGGCACCGTAGAGCGCGCGAGATCGGCATCATGCAGAAGCTTCTCGTAGCGCAGCGCGGTTTCCCCGTCCTCGTAATAGTCGGGCACGCTGCCGCAGCGGTGGTAGCCCGCCGCCTCGTAAAGCCGGCAGGCAACCGCGTTGTCACGCCGCACCTCCAGCCGAAGGACGATCCGCCCGCGCGCAAGCGTCGCCCATTCGCAGGCCGCCAGCAGCCGCCGCGCAATGCCCTGCCCGCGCCTGTCGGGGTCGACGGCGAGCGAATAGAGCCGCGCCAGCCCGGTGCCCGCGCGCGTGAGGAGCACCGCTGAACCGGCAAGCCCCAGCCCGGCCGGCCCCTCCGTCTCGGCCACCAGGATCTGCGCGCTGTCGACCTTGAGCATGTGGCGAAAGCTGCGCCGGCTGATGCGGTCGCCGGAAAAGCAGCGCGCCTCCAGCGCCACGAGCGCTTCCAGGTCGTTAGGACGGGCGGATCTGACGGAAGCCGGAGACGGCGAGCTGAGCATGGGATCGGAGCGGAAACTCTGGGCCTGCAATGGCATGCGGCAATGTTCATGCGAACGGGGCCCCGACGGGACGACACGCCCCCGCCTGGCCCAGAACGCTCGCATTATACAGCAGTTTCGGATTTCGCGGAAAAAACCGCTCCCGCGCAAACGCTTATGCACCGTGGCGGCGCGCCCACTTCACGGCAGGTCGATACGCGTCGTCGGATCGATATGCCGCCCCGTCCAGCGGCCGTAGCGCCAGGGCATGTACCAGTGCGCGTTGCCGGGCACATCGTCGGGCACGGGATCATAGCCGCTCGCACCAAAGGGATTGCAGCGCAGGATGCGCGCCAGCCCCATCCAGCCGCCCGGCCAAAGGCCGAAACGGACGATCGCCTCCTCCGTATAGGACGAACATGTCGGCTGATACCGACAGGAACGCCCGAAAAGAGCGGAGAACGTGTAGCGGTACAACCGGATCAACAGGATCGCGACGGTCTTCATGAACCCTCCCGCAGGAACCTGCGGCCCATCGATCACGCCTCTCGCGCCCGGTCAAGTGCCGACATGACCTGCTGCCCCACTGCTGGAAAAGCACTGGCACGAATTGTGGCAAATACGTGTCAAAAACAGGTCAACACTTCACATTTCAACCTGGATCTTACCTATAGTTATATATAGATTTTTTTGTATCTATAAGTATATCTGTAATTCTATTTGTTATTTACAACTTACGTCCGCCGCATTGAAAAATATAGCCAGACCGGCTATGAATATTTTTCCGTATCCGCTTGGAACTCAAGTTGCATTCTATGCGTTCTATAAACCCGGAAGAGGCGTCTCGGCGCCTGAAACCGGAGGGGGATTATATGTACAGCAAGATCATGGTTCCGGTAGACCTGGCCCATGCAGACAAACTGGAAAAGGCGCTGCGCGTCGCGGCGGATCTGTCGCGCCACTACGAGGCTCCGATCCTTTATGTCGGCATCTCGTCCGCCCTGCCCGGCCCAGTCGCCCGCACGCCGGAAGAATTTGCGAAAAAGCTCCAGGCGTTCGGGCAGGCCCAGGCGAAGGAGCGCGGGATCGAGGCCGAGGCGCGCGCCTACACGAGCCACGATCCGGCCCGCGATCTCGACACCACGCTCGCCCGCGCGATCAAGGAAAACGGCGTCGACCTCGTGGTCATGGCAACCCATGCGCCGGGGGCGCCGGAATACCTGTTCGCCTCCAACGCCGGCTACCTCGCGCAACACGCGCCCGTATCGGTCTTCGTGATCCGCGACTGATCCCCTGACCGCCAGCATCTGAACCGGCTCGCATTGCCGGCAAGAATTGAGAGAGACGCCCATGAGCGACGACCAGTCTGCCCTAGTCCCCGATGGGGAAGCCGACGTCATCGACACCGAATACGAGATCGGCCAGGACAACATCCAGCCCCAGATCGGGCCCTTCGGCCTTGATATCCACAACCCCGTCTTTCTGATTTCGGGGCTTGCCATCGTCGCCTTCGTCTTTGTGACACTCGCCTTCCAGAACAGTCTCGGTCCGGCCTTCAGCGACCTGAGGAACTGGCTGACCGCCTCGCTGGACTGGTTCTTCCTCTCTGCCGCCAACGTCTTCGTTATCCTTTGCCTGGTGCTCGTCGTCTCACCTCTGGGCAAGGTGCGCCTCGGCGGCACAGAGGCAGAACCGGAATATTCATATTCGGGCTGGTTCGCGATGCTGTTTGCCGCCGGCATGGGCATCGGGCTGATGTTCTACGGTGTGTCCGAGCCGATCACCCACTACGGCACGTCGGTTGCGGCGGCCGCCGGTTCGCCGGAGAGCTGGGCGCCGCTCGGCGGAGCCCCCGGCAACATCGCCGAGGCCGAGAAGCTGGGCATGGCGGCGACCATCTTCCACTGGGGCCTGCACCCCTGGGCGATCTACGCGATTGTCGCGCTGGCGCTGGCACTGTTTGCCTACAACAAGGGCCTGCCGCTCACCATGCGCTCGGTCTTCTATCCGGTGTTCGGCGAGCGCGTGTGGGGCTGGACCGGCCACATCATCGACATTCTCGCGGTCCTGGCCACGCTGTTCGGGCTGGCCACCTCGCTCGGCTTCGGCGCCTCGCAGGCCGGTGCCGGCCTCCACTTCCTGTTCGGCCTGCCCGACAACACCACCATGCAGGTCGTGCTGATCATCATCATCACCGGCATGGCGCTGACCTCGGTGGTCGCCGGCCTCGATGCGGGCGTGAAGCGGCTTTCGGAAATCAACATGGTGCTGGCGGCGCTGCTGCTGCTGTTCGTGCTCTTCACCGGCCCGACCATGGCGCTCCTGCGCGGCTTCTTCGACAACCTGATCGCCTATGCCGAATACCTGCCGGCGCTGTCGAACCCGGTCGGACGTGCGGACGACAATTTCCGCCAGGGCTGGACGGCCTTCTACTGGGCCTGGTGGATCTCCTGGTCGCCCTTCGTCGGCATGTTCATCGCCCGGGTTTCGCGCGGGCGCACGGTGCGCGAGTTCATCACCTGCGTGCTGCTGATCCCCTCGCTGGTCTCGGTCTTCTGGATGACGGTGTTCGGCGGCACGGCGATCCACGAGGTCGTCAACCAGGGCTACCAGGCCGTCACCGATGCGGACCTGCCGCTCAAGCTCTTCGTGATGCTGGAACAGCTGCCGCTGCACCAGATCTCGTCCTTCATCGGTATCATTCTGGTGATTGTGTTCTTCGTGACGTCGTCGGACTCCGGCTCGCTGGTGATCGACACCATCACGGCGGGCGGCAAGGTGGAAGCCCCGACGCCGCAGCGCGTCTTCTGGGCGAGCTTTGAGGGACTGGTCGCCATCGCGCTTCTGCTCGGCGGCGGACTGACCGCCCTTCAGGCCATGGCGGTCTCCACAGGCTTCCCGTTCACCATCGTGCTGCTGCTCGCCTGCTATTCCATCGTTCAGGGTTTGCGAAGCGAACGGCAGGTGGTCAAGGAAGCGGAAGCGCAAGCGGCCGAGTAGGATCGCAACACATTGACAGGCAGGCGGGACGAGGACGCATTAGGCGTCCGATCCCGCCGCCGCGCCGGCGCCGGCCTTCGCCAGCGCCTGGTCGACGGCCTCCACCGTCGCCTCGAAGGTCAGCATGGTGGAGGCATGTCGCGCCTTGTAGTCGCGCACTGGCTCCAGCACGGCACACTCGGCGAACCGGCCTTGAGGCGGCGCGCCGTTTTCCTTCAGCATGGCGCGCATGGCATCGCGCACCTCGTGCAACTCCTCGGCCGTCGCGCCGATCACATGGCTCGCCATGATGGAGGAGGACGCCTGGCCCAGCGCACAGGCCTTCACGTCGTGGGCGAAGTCGGTGACGACCCCGTCCTCCACCTTCACATCCACGACCACCGTCGAGCCGCACAGCTTGGAATGGGCCTTGGCGCTTCCGTCAGGATCGTCCAGCCGCCCGAGCCGCGGGATGTTGCCCGCCAGTTCGAGGATCCGGCTGTTATAGATATCGTCAATCATGCTCGCCTCGAAAACGGCCCCCGCCTTCACTTGGGGGCACGACAGTCTATATAGGGAAACCGGGCGGGCCTGTCGCACGTCGCTTCGACGCAAGGCCCGCCGCTTCGCCTTGTCCGGTCTATCTTCTATATATGGATGCGGCCGGCCCCGGCCAGCGCCGGACGTGACAAACCCAGATGGAGAGGTCCGAAATGGACGCCGTCGTGAAAGCCGCCAACAACAAGGACAACGACAAGGCCGCACAGCGACCGGACACGGGCCCGCGTCCGACCCGCGCCGAGGCCGAGGAGGCCGTGCGCACCCTTCTGGCCTATGTCGGCGAGGACGTGACCCGCGAGGGCCTTCTCGATACGCCCCAGCGCGTGATCCGCGCCTATGAAGAATTCTTCAAGGGCTATGGCGAGGCGGCGGCCGATTATCTCGGCACGACCTTCGACGAGGTCAACGGCTACGACGACATCGTGCTGCTGCGCGACATTCCGTTCTATTCCCACTGCGAGCACCACATGGTGCCCTTCATCGGGCACGCCCACATCGCCTACTATCCCAAGGGCGGCGTGGTCGGCCTGTCGAAGCTCGCACGCGTGATCGACGTCTATGCCCGTCGGCTGCAGACGCAGGAAAACCTGAGCGCGGAGATCGCCGCCGCGATCGAGACCGCACTTCAGCCCCGCGGTCTGGCCGTGATGATCGAGGCGGAGCACCAGTGCATGTCGCTGCGCGGCGTGCAAAAGGCGGGTGTCACGACCGTGACCACCCGCTTTACCGGCGTCTTCCGCGAGAACCCGGCCGAACAGGCCCGCTTCATGATGCTGGTGCGCCGCTGAGCGCGCTCTTCCGTCGTCCCTCAAGGCAAGACAGAACCGCATGACCGAGACCCGCTTCGCCCCGCAGACAGACAAGGCCGAAACCGAGACCGGCGCGATCCTACGCCCGAAATTCGATGCGGACGGCCTGATGCCCGCCATCGTCACCGATGCCGACAGCGGCGAAGTGCTGATGCTCGGCTACATGAACGAGGGTGCGCTCGCGCGCACCATCGAGGAGGGCGAGGCCTGGTACTGGAGCCGCTCGCGCCAGGAATACTGGAAGAAGGGCGCGACCTCGGGCCAGGTGCAGCAGGTCGTGGAGATGCGCACCGACTGCGACCAGGACGCGATCCTCATCAAGGTGCGCGTGGCCGGCAACGGCGCGACCTGCCACGTCGGCTACCGCTCGTGCTTCTACCGCACGGTGGAGCTGGGAAAGTCGGCCTCGGCCGAAACGAAACTCTCGATCACGCAAGAACGCGTCTACGATCCCAAAGAGGTCTACGGCAAGGATTGAGCGGCGCGCAGCAGCGCCGTCTTTCTTTTCGTTTCGTCGCATACGATTGTCATCCCCGCCTCTGCCGGGATGACAGCCGTTCGCGCGGCGAAGGACGCCAATGACGGGCGTCCTCGCGGCGGTTGGACCGCCTTACGCCATGGCGATGTAGGAGCGCATTTCCTCCGCCTCGCGCTCGACCTGCTCGATCCGCCACTTCACCACGTCGCCGATGGAGATCACGCCGATGATCCGGCCCGACCGCGTCACCGGCAGGTGACGGAAGCGGCCCTTGGTCATGCGCGCCATCGCCTGGTTGATGGTGTCGTCCTCGATGCAGGTTTCCACCTTCGTGGTCATGACATCGGCGGCCGGACGCTTCAGGGCCGCATCGCCATCGCGCCCCACGGCCCGCACCACGTCGCGTTCCGACAGGATACCGGCAATGCCGTCATTCTTGTCCAGCACCATCACCGCGCCGATGCGATGTTCCAGCAAGAGCTTGCAGACGTCCTCGAGGGTCTCCTCCGGCCTGATCGAGAAGACCGAATTGCCCTTTTCGTTCAAGATTGCGCCGACAGTCATCGCTTCCTCCACTCCTGTTCGGTTGAAGATCGACCTCCTGGAGCAGCCTTTCGGGGTGGCCGAAGACCTGCGGATGCGGGGCCCGCAAAGCGCCCTGCCTCAGCACGTACCGGACGACGCCACGCTGACGCCGCCTTCGACGGACCGGGCAAGGCCGCTCCCGTAAACCTCACCCGCCGGCGGCACCGTTTCCGGACCCGCCGTTACGTCAGGATTGTCTCAAAAAAGAGCGCGTTCGTGAACAGCATTGTCACCGACGGTCCGAACGTAGGGCTATCGCTCCTGCTCAGCGCCGGCGCGGCACCGGATCGAACAGCGAGAAAAGCGCCAGTCCGGCGATGAAACCGCCGATATGGGCCTCCCAGGCGATGGTCGGAGAATTCCCGCCGAACGACAGTGAGCCCATGCCGAAAATCAGGTTCACCGCGAACCAGACGGCGAGAAAGGTCAGCACCTGCGGATTCGAAAGCGCCCGGGCGAGCGATGTCGCCGGCTGACGATAGGCCGATGGATGGTTGCCGCGCATCATGCCGAGCGGCCCGCCGTGATCGAAGGCGAAACGGGCCACCGCCGCCATGTGACCCGAAATCGCCGCCGAGGCGCCGACCACCGGGATCGGTTCGCCGAAATGGGTGGCCAGATGTGCCGCAGCCCCTGCGATAGCGGTGACGGCGGAAAAGCCAAGAAACCTCATTGTGCCGAACCGGCGGGCAAGCGCCGAGCCGAAGACGGCAAGCCACAATGCGTTGAAGGCGAGATGGGTGAACGACCCGTGCAGGAAGGCATAGGTGAGAAAAGTCCACACCTTCGCGCCCTCCCCGCCGGGAAGTGTCGCCCCGCCGAGCGCCTGCGCCAGCACCTCGGGCGAAGCATAGCGAAGCGGCAGGAAGGAGAATTCCAGCAGGAACTCGTAGTCGGTCTGCGGCGTGAAGACGAAAACGCGCAGAAGGTGGACACCGGCGAGTACGGCAATCAGCGCCAGAACGACGCCGGGAAGGTTGAACAGCGGCTCGCCCGCAGGCGGGCGCCGATCCTCGTTCAGCATCGGGCGGGCGGTCCACTGGCCAAACTCGTTCGCGGGCCCGCCTCCCTGATCGGAATCATCGTCGGCGATGGGGTCTTTCGGGTCCTGCATGGAAGACGGCTCCGGGGCTGTGACTTGGGCGAGTGACTTGGGCCAGTGACTTGGGCCAGTGGCTTGGGCCAGTGGCTTGGGCCAGTGGCTTGGGCCAGTGGCTTGGGGCGATGACTTGGGGCGGTCGTGGCTATCGTGGCTGCCCGACAGGAAGCGTTGCAAGGTGAAGTCCCTGACCACATAGGCGCGCTTGAGGGCGGAGACAATCGTCAAGACACGTCACGGCTTCGCCGCTGTCCACAGACTACCCCCGGTTGTTAACCATAATGGCAGGTAAACCCGACGGAATTGATGTCCAAAACGGTGCTGGCATGTAACCTGCTCTTAACCATTCCAGACCGCCACCGAGTCCCGCGTTGAACGTCGAACCGGCTCAGACCGGGACACGTACCTGGGACAGCGCAACACAAGCGGCGGCCGGAAATGGACACCGAGTGAGGCATCGAGACATGAAACACGCCACGACGCAGGCGCTTTACGACTATTGGAACCGGCTTCGCGGATCCAAGCCGGCGCCGGAGCGCAGCGAGATAGAGCCTGGCGACATCCGCACGGTTCTGGGCGACACGTTCATTCTGGAAGCCGTCGAAGACGAAACCTATCGCTTCCGGCTCGCGGGCACGCGCATGTGCGCCGCCTTTTGCCGCGAACTGAAGGGCCGCGATTTCCTGCGCATGTGGACGGACAAGGACCACGAGGCGATGGAGACGATGCTTCAGGCCATCACTAAGGATGCCGCCGCCGCGGTGCTCGGCGTGGAGGGGCGCACAGACCGCGGCCAGACAGTGGGCATGGAGGTGCTGCTGCTGCCTCTGCGCATGCGCGATCAGGGCTATTCCCGGATCCTGGGCAGCTGCACGATGATGGAAAAGCCCTATTGGGTGGGAATCCATCCCGTGGTGAAGCAGAGCATTTCGAGCCTGCGGCTGATATGGCCGGACGAGCAGCCCTTCTTCCTGCGCAAGGTGGGCGCGGGCAACGAGGCGCATGCCATCGTCACGACGCCGGCCCAGCAGCTTGCCTACCGCCGGGTCGGGCATCTGACCGTCTACGAAGGCGGCAAGAGCCAGGCCGAAGCCTGAGACGAGCCGGCCGCGACCGGGGCGCGCGCAGATCGCGCGATAGACGCGACAACGATCGTGCCGAAATCCTGTGCCACCATCGCTTTTTTCTTTCCTAGCGGCAGCGAAGATCGCAGCGGCAAAATGCCAATTAATGACGATATTCAGTTATGATCTAACCGGTTGTTAACGTCGCTGCTCCTAGGCTAGCGACCGAGAACGCCCAGACGCGAATACGGAGCGGCGGTCGAATAGGAGATCTTTCCCGGATGGCGCCCGCTCAGGCCACGCTCGCCCCCGAGGCAACAGCCCCGCAAGCCAACAACCGCATGGCGCAGTTTGCCGGCAAGACGCCGGACAAGCGGCGTTTCCAGCGGGTCAAGGTGAGCCTGCTCGGGCGGTTCATGCTGGAGAACAGGCGCGAGTACCCCTGCCAGGTGATCAACATGTCGCCCGGCGGCGCCGCCGTCGTCGCTCCGATGACGGCTGAGGTGGGCGAACGGATCATCGCCTATATCGATCACATCGGCCGGATCGAAGGAAAGGTCGTGCGTACCTTCGATGGCGGCTTCGCCATGACCGTGAACGCCACGGCGCGCAAGCGCGACAAGCTTGCCAACCAGCTCACCTGGCTTGCCAACCGGCACGAGCTGAACCTGCCGGAAGACCGTCGTCACGATCGCTTCACGCCGGAAAACTCCGTCTCGCGCATCGAGCTTGCCGACGGCCGCGAATACACCTGCCGCGTCATCGATGTGTCGCTGTCGGGCGCGGCCCTCGCCACCACGGTCAAGCCGGCCATCGGCACGCCGATCGTCCTCGGCAAGATGCGCGCCCGCGTCGTGCGCCACACCGAAGAAGGCATCGCGGTCGAGTTCGCCGCGGTCAAGGACATCAACATCATCAAAGACCAGATTTCCTGAGACGGAGCGCCGTTCGCGCCTGCGAACGGAAAGCATCAGGAAAGACGACCGGCATCCTGACCGGATCGCGGCGGCATGACGGACACTTCGCCCGACACGCCCAAAAGCCGAACCGCAGCCCGAGCCGCTGCCCCTCGCAGGACCGCACCGCCGGTTTGCGGCATTTTCCAAAACGACACGCCTTCAGAAACTGCCCGGCCTGCCGCTCCGGTCCGATGCCGGACTGAACCGCCAACGGCCGAAGCAATGCCAGTCGCGATATCATCCACGCCGCCCATGGCGTGAAAGGCCCGCGGGTTTGCCCCCGGACGGGCACGCGATCTCCGGTCGTTTGACGAAAATTTCAGGAAAAAAGCACAGCACCATTTCCCGTTTTTTGGCCGGCAGACCGTTCCGGTCACGACCCTCCCCGTCCCTTTTGCGGCCCGCCGCGCCCCCTTCCCTTGCCATCATCGCGTCACCTCATCGGCCTCAAGGCCGCACGCCGCCTCGATGGATAAAATTTGAATCAAATTCGCGTCTTGTTTTCCGAAAAATCAAATAAAAATCCTATAAAAATCGCATAAAACTCAATTACTATTATCTCTCAATTCGATTTCACTTCTATTTTTAAGTTTAGCTCGACATAAAAAGACAATTGCTAGTGTCAAACCAATCAAACGGGGATGGTTTGACATGAAGTATGGGGAAATTCTATTTGCGGTCGCTGTCGCGATCGTATTCAGCACAGGTCTTGCGGAGTTCGGCAGAGCGGCGGAGGGATCGGAGCCGTTCATGCGGGCATCCGGCGCGACCACCGCGCCCGTGGGGCATGTGGAGTTCTGCAAGCACTGGCGCGGGGAATGCGGCCCGACCGCGAACCGGCCTCAGCTGATGCCGCTCAGCCGGGCACGCTGGGACGAGCTGCTCCAGGTGAACGCCGACGTGAACCGCAGGATCAAGCCGGTTTCCGACGAGGAGCTCTATCACCAGGCCGAGGTGTGGACCTATCCCACCGATGCCGGCGATTGCGAGGATTATGCGCTGCTGAAGCGGCGGATCCTGATCAGCCGCGGCTGGTCGCCCTCATCGCTGCTGATCACCGTGGCACGCGACATCGACGGCGGCGGCCACGCGGTGCTCACCGTTCGCACCGATCGCGGCGATCTCGTTCTGGACAACCAGATCGAGGCGGTGCTGCCGTGGTATCGCACCCCTTACCGCTACATCAAGCGCCAGTCGGCGACCAATGCCGGGCGCTGGACAGCCATCAACGACGATCGCGTCGGAGCAGTCGCGAGCATTCCGCGGTAATCGCCGCGGATACCCGGCGCGGCGCATGGGACGGAGCGCCGATCGTCACGGGATAACGGAACCGCATAACCAGGTCGCTTCCCCCGTCCCGTCCCCAGACCGGTTATGCGTAGGCCGGCTCGCCTCCCCCAAGGCGGGCCGGCCCCCCCTTTGCGGGAGACAAGTGCTCCCGCCCACTGTTCTGTCTCAAGGCCCGGCCCGGAAGGCCCCGGCCTCTCCTCTCCCTCAACCATGCAACGGCAGACGTGAGCCCCCGTTGGCGCGAGCATTCACGTCAGCGCGACGAAGACGATATTGAGGATGAGAATGCCGGAAAAAAGGCTCCACATGCCGGCGATGGTGGAACTCGCCACCAGCCAGCCGATCGGCCGGCGCTCGACGCGGCGCCCGCGAATGGCGTGCCGCATGATGATGAACGGGCCCGCGAGAATGCACATGACCATGCCCCAGGCGAAATCCATGGCTGAGCGCGCATCGAAATCGAAATTCGGCGCGCGATCCGTCACGAGCTGAAAAAAGCTCCCGATCAGGCCGGCCAGCACGAAGCCGATACAGATCGCATAGGTTGCGGTGAGCGCTTGCGTGAGCACGCCGTTTACCTCTTGTTAACGCTAAAGAGCCAAAGTCGACTCGGACAAACTCCACGTTTACGACTCGTTAAGCAAGAGCCATGCCTGCCCGCAAGGCAAAAAACAGGCGATAAACAGTGGCCAAGGCGGCATGAAAAGATTGTTTGCACGTCCCGAAACGGGACGAGCGCATCGCACCGGGACGCAATCTCTCGCCCCGGTCGGCTCCGGCCGCATGCCCCTCGTCATCCCCGACCCGGTCCCCGTCAGTCGCTGGCAACTGCCAACGCTCATCGCGCTTCTGTCGATCGCCGGCATCGCGATGATCGCCCACCGGGTGGTCACGCTCGGCGAAATCCCGACCCCGCCGCGCTGGACGACGCAAACGGCCCCGGTGGCCCTTTCGCTTGCGGGCCATGACATGAGCGTTCCGGCGAACATGATCAGCAATTTCGACCAGCGTTCTGGCGGGGTGCAGGAAAGGCTCGACCTCACCGTGCGCTGGCCGACGCTGGCCGGCTACGACAGCACCAGCGCCGCTCTCTTCGAAAAGGGTGACCGGTCGCTCATCCGGATCTGGATGGAAAAGGGAAGCACCGCGGTGACGAACGCGGGCAATGCCGCGCTGGGCGATGCCGGCAGGCAGGCAGCCGGCGCGGCGGATGGCCGGCAGACGGACGCGGGATTAGCGGGCGACGAGACGCTTCGCCCGGAGATCTATCCTGTCGCCGGCGGCCTGGTCGCGCGCGCCTTTGCGCCGTCAAGCGCGCATGCCAGCGAGGAAATCGTCTACGAGGCGGCCTCGCTCAGATCGGCGGACGAAACGCCTTACGCGGCACGCTGCCAGAAATGGGACATACGGGAGGCGACCTGCCTGCGCCGCATTCCCGTCGCCCACGGGCTGACGCTCACCTACCGCTTTCCGCGCGAACGGCTCGCCGACTGGGGCCGGCTCGACCGCTCGGTCACGGATCTGGCGAAAGGTTTCCTGGTGAAACAGCACACGGCGCGGGAAGACCGCCGATAGGACACGCCGGGTTCCGGTGGGATGCGACGGAACGGGACGCGCTGGCGGCCCGGAACCATCCGGTGCCGCCGCATCGTGGATGCGCGCGGAGCCATTGTCCGCGTATCACGGTCTCAGTCCAGATCGATCTCCAGGATCGCCATCTGGAAGTTGTAGCTCAGGTCCTCGTCCTCATCGTCGCGATAGATCACGCCGATGAATTCCTCTCCGAGATAGACCTCGGCGGAATCGTCCTTGCGCGGCCGTGCGCGCACCTGCAGCGCGGGCACATTGAACGTCTTCTTCAGATAGGCTTCGAGCTTGCGGATCTCGTCTGGCTTCAAGGTGCCTCTCCTTAAGGGGTCTTTTCACGCCCGCGGTCCGCGAACGCTCTCGCCCCCGGGTCTACATCACGTCACAGGCCCCTTGCCACCCCTCAGGACTCGTCTTTTTCAGGCTTTTCACCGAAGAGCTGGTCCATCGAGCGTGCAGGCTCCGCGCAGCCCGAGGTCCCGACGATGCGGGCGGGCACGCCGGCGACCGTGGTGTTGGGCGGCACCGGCGACAATACAACAGACCCCGCCGCGATGCGCGAGCAATGGCCGAGTTCGAAATTGCCGAGGATCTCCGCCCCCGCGCCGATCAAGACGCCGCGCCGCACCTTCGGATGGCGGTCGCCGTCGCTCTTGCCGGTGCCGCCGAGCGTCACGCCCTGCAGGATCGAGACATCGTCCTCGATCACCGCCGTGGAGCCGACGACGACGCCGGTGGCGTGATCGATAAAGATGCCGCGCCCGACGGGCACCTGCGGATGGATATCGACCTGAAAGACCTCCGAGGTGCGCGACTGCAGGTAGAGCGCGAAGTCGTGCCGCCCCCGCCGCCAGAGCCAATTGGCCAGCCGGTGCGCCTGCAGCGCGTGGAAGCCCTTGAAATAGAGGACCGGCTCGATGACGCGGTCGCAGGCCGGATCGCGGTCGACGACGGCCATGATGTCGACCCGGAAGATCTCGCCCAGCACCGGCTCGTCGGCCAGCGCCTGCCGGTAGGTCTGGCGGATCAGCGCGCCCGAAAGCGCCGGATGGTCGAGCCGGTCAGCCAGCCGATGAACGACCGCGTCTTCCAGACTGTCGTGATTGAGCACGTTTTCCATGATGAAGCCGGAAAGCCCCGGCTCTCGCTCGATCGCCTCCTGCGCCTCCCCGCGCAGACGGTCCCAGACGGGATCGTGGCTTGCAAGCTCGGCAGACAAACGGGTGGACTGGCTCATGCCCTGCTCCTCATACCCCAGTCATGTTCTCGAACGCCCTGCTCCGCGAACGCCGCGCTTTCGAACATGCGCTCCGCAGAAAGCGGTGCCGCGAAGGACTGGCTTCGCACACGCCACCTCGGAAAATCCGACAGCTCCGCCATTCCCGTCCGTTCGAAGCGTCCCGGCCGCCGGTGGTCGCCCCTTCGGCGCAAGCCGGTCATCTCCCTAACATAGGGTCTTGAGATCGAAAACCAGCATCTTGGCGATTTCCCGATGCCGTCACTCCCGGCCGAGACCACCATGCGGCCAGTGGCGCCCGGGGTAAATCGTGCGAAGGTACGGTGCCGAGAAAGGCGTTTTTGCCTTTTCCCCTGCATCGTCGCGGCCTTAAGAAGACGCTACGACAGGTCGAAAAGGATATGGCGCCGATATGAACACTTCCGAAACCACCTCCGCAACTTCCGGCCAGACGGCTGGTCGGATCGACGTTTCCGTGGAGCCGCCGTTCGGCTGGCTGATCGTCGACAACGAACGCCGGCGCAACGCGGTCACCCTCGACATGTGGCGCGCGCTGCCGCAGGCGGTGGCCGATCTTGCCGATGACGAGCGCGTGCGCGTCATCGTGTTGCGCGGCGCGGGCGAGACCACGTTCGTCGCCGGCGCCGACATTTCCGAGTTCGCCGAAGTGCGCAAGGACGCGGAAAGCGCGCGGGCCTACGAGGCCTCGAACTCCGCCGCCTTCGACGCGCTGCGCGCCTGCCGCAAGCCGACCATCGCCATGATCCGTGGCTTCTGCATGGGCGGCGGCGTGGGTCTGTCGGTCGCCTGCGACCTGCGCTTTGCGAGCTCTGATGCCCGTTTCGCGATCCCCGCGGCCCGGCTCGGCGTCGGCTATCCGGCGGGCGCCGTGCGCGACGTGGTCAAGCTGATCGGCCCGGCACGCGCAAAGGATCTCTTCTTCTCCGCCCGTCGGATCGAGGCGGCGGAGGCCGATACCCTCGGCCTCATTGACCGCGTCAGCGAACCGGAGGCTCTGGAGGCGGAAACCCGCACCTATGCCGAAACGGTCGCCGCGAACGCCCCCCTCACCCAGCGCGCCGCCAAGGCGGCCATCGACGCGGTATCCGCAGACCCGGCAGACATCGACTGGCCGGCCATAGAGGCCCTCACCGACGCCTGCTTCGCCAGCGCCGATTTTGCCGAAGGCCGCACAGCTTTTCTCGAGCGCCGCAATCCCATCTTCACCGGCCGCTAACCATTTTCGTGCAGGATTATCGAACAGATCGACGCGCAGCCCCCATGGCGGAGCGGACGCTGATTCAGAACTTCAAGAACCTGAATCGGCATGTGAGGTCCGCGCGCCGAAAAACCGTCTCAGCAAAACTTCGTAAGCGATTCCAGCGACTCGCATTTCCTGCGGAACGCGCTGCGCAGGGACAGGCGACGGCGAGCCGCCGCCCGTCTCCAATCTTGGTAAATGCGAAGTTAAATTTCCCTCGCAAGGGATTCGCGGGACTCGCCTTTTCGGCCCCAAGTCCTCCGGCACCGTTCGCCCGCACCACCGCCCTGAGGCGTGCGGCGACTTGAGCGCCGCGCCTCAAGGGATTCTCAAACAACGGATTTCGCGATCAGCGCCCGCCGATCGAGCGAATGAAATCAACCGCCGCATCGGCGAAGATATCGTTGCGATCGCCCGCCACCATATGGCCCGCTCCCGTGACATCGCAGTAGCGCGCATGCGGAATTAGTTCCATAAAATGGCGCGCGCTTTCCTCGGGAACGAGCTCGGAGCTTCCGCCCCGCACGAGCATCACTGGAATCGTCAACCCACGAACGACCTCTTCCATCCGCGCGATGTCCTCGGCCGCGGTGGAGCCGACGCTGAACTCTCCCGTCAGAAAGCGCGGGTCCCAATGCCAGCGGTAGCGGCCGTCGTCGTGCAGGCGCAGGTTCTTGCGCAGCCCCTCGGTGGAACGCGGGCGCTTGCGGTTGGGCAGATAGGCCGCCACCGCATCGGCCGCCTCCTCCACGGAGGCGAAGCCCTCGTGCATGCGTTCCGCCATGAAGCCGGTAATCCTGTCGACGCCGTCGGGGTCCATGCGCGGCACCACATCGACCAGCACCAGCGCGTGCAGGACGCCTTCGGCACGCATGCCGTGGGCCAGCGTCGAGGCGATGCCGCCGAGCGAGGCGCCGATGGCGACGGGCGCCGCGCCGAATTCGCGCCGGATCGCCTCCGCCACGGCGACGATGTCGGCCGCATAGTCGCGAAAGCGGTAGTGACCGCCCTCCACCCACGCGCTCTCGCCATGACCGCGCTGGTCGATGACGATCGCTGTCATGCCGTCACGCGCCAGCCGCTCCGCGGTCCCGGCCCAGGAATAGCGCGTCTGCCCGCCGCCATGAACAAGCAGCACCGGCGCGCCTCCCTCGCGTCCGGCGCGCTGCTCCTCGGGCATCTCCGCCCCCTCAATCCCGGCAGCATCGGCCCCTATGGCATCGGCCGGCTGATAGATATCGGCCTCGATCCGGTTGCCCTCCGCCCCCTCCAGCTGGCGCGTTGTCCACCGCACCTCCACCACGTTGTCTCCTCCCGTTAACTTCACTCCGTCTCCCCCAGAAATTCGAGAACGCCCTCTTTGTAGACCTTGTCTCCCACCGCCAGCATATGATCGCGTCGCGGGATATCCAGAACCCGCGCATTCTGCATCAGGTCGGCGAGTTTTTGCGCGGATCCTGAAATCTCGTCGCGGGTGCCGACCGCCACCAGGACAGGCACAGAAATGCGCGCCACATCCTCCTGGCTGATCTTCTGTCGGGAAGACCGCATGCAGGCGGCGAGCGAAAGCCGGTCCGACTTCGTCTGGTCGGCGAACTTGCGAAAGGATCTCCCGACGGGGTCGCTCACCTCCTCGATGGAGACCGCCTCCAGCGCCTGCGCGATCGGCTCGGGATCGCCGACGCCCGTGACCATACCGTAGCCCAGCCCGCCGAAGATCGCCCGGCGTACCCGATCGGGGTGGTTCAGCGCCAGAAAGGCGGTGATGCGCGCGCCCATGGAATAGCCCATCACGTCGGCTTCGCGAATGCCGAGGTGATCGAGCAGCCGCCGGGCGTCTTCCGCCATGATGGGCGCGCCGTAGGCCTCCGGATCATGGATCTTGCCGCTGTGCCCATGGCCGCGATTGTCGATCGCGACGACCCTTCGCCCGGCCTTCACGAGCAGATCCACCCAGCCGGTGTGAACCCAGTTGACGTCCTTGTTGGAGGCGAAGCCGTGGATCAGCAGGATCGGCTCGCCCTCCCCTTCGTCGAGATAGGCGATGTCGGTTCCGTCGGAGTTGAATGAGGGCATGAGCTTCTGACGTTTACGTAAAGGATATGATTGCGAGGGGCTCCACACTAAGGCCATAAGTGACGGCGCGAAAGAGGGCGCGCAACGCTCTGTCGGGCATGGCGTGACAGCGGACGCTCAGAGGCGTTGACACATGCCTCGGCCGCGACACAAAAAGTCACGAAATACCTCTACCCATCCGGCAACTCGCTCGCTATTGTCGCGCCGACAACCAGCAGATGAGATTGGATCGACACCATGGCGGATCAGGTCATTCCCCATTTCCAGAATGACGGCGGTGTAGAAACCATCAGGATCGGCGCACACGAATTCATGTGTATCGGCGCCACGCCGCCGTTCGATCATCCGCATGTTTTCCTCGACATGGGCGACGATGCCTCCATCGTGTGCCCCTATTGCTCCACCCATTATGTCTACGACGGCGCGCTGAAGCCGGAGGAATCGGATCCGGCCGGGGCTCTGTGGGTTCCGGCAGCCGCAGCCGAATAGCGCGGCCTGCCATGACCAGCCTCCAGACGAGAGGCCCCGACCAGGATGCGTTTCCGCGCACGGAGAACGTCTGGCCTGTGGCCAAGAGCACCAAGAGGCGGATCGTCGTCGCCGGAGGGGGCATTGGCGGCCTGACTGCCGCGCTTGCGCTTGAGCGGGCCGGGTTCGCCGTGGACGTCCTTGAACGTTCCGACACGCTCGGCGAGGTCGGCGCGGGCATCCAGATCTCCCCCAATGCCTGGCGCGTGCTGGACGGCCTCGGCGCCATTCCCGCGCTCGAGGACGCCTTCGTCCATCCCGACGTCATCCGCATCCATTCCGTACGCGCCGGCGGACTGGTCGGTCGCGTGCCGATCGGCAAGACGGCGCTTCGCCGCTACGGCGCGCCCTATTGCGTCGTCCATCGCGGCGACCTGCACCGGGGTCTCGCCGAGACCGCCAGCACCCGCCCCGACATCGACATCCATCTCGGCGTGACCGTGACGGATGCCCAGGAGGACGAGGACGGCATCACCGTCGAGGCCAAGGGCGCCGACGGCGTTTCCAGCTACCGCGGCGAGGCGCTGGTCGCCGCCGATGGCGTCTGGTCCACGGTTCGCCGCCGTCTGCTGCGCCTGCCGTCGGCCGACTTTTCCGGCCGCATCGCTTTCCGCGCCACGGTGCCTTCCGAGATGGCGCCCGACCTCGCATCCTTCACCGGCCTGTGGATGGGCGAGAGCACGCATCTCGTCCACTATCCGATCAGTGGCGGCCGCGAGATCAACTTCGTCGCCATCGTGGAGAGCGACTGGCGCGAGGAGACCTGGTCCACACCGGCCTCGCGCGAGGAGGTCATGGGCCATTTCGCAGACTGGCCGGCTGCCGCCCGCCGCCTCCTGGAAATGCCCGACAGCTGGCTGCAATGGGCGCTGTGCGATGTCGGGCCCGGCACGATCTGGGCGGAGGGCCGCGTGGCCCTGATAGGCGACGCCGCGCACGCGATGCTGCCGTTCATGGCGCAGGGCGGTGCGATGGCCATCGAGGATGCCCATGTCATCGCCCGCTGCCTTGCCAGCGACCCGGACGTGGATGAGGCGCTGCTCGCCTACGAGCGCGCCCGCAAGGATCGCGTGGAGCGCGTCATGCGCGCGGCCCGCGACAATGCCCGCACCTATCACATGAAGGGCGTCATGGCCTTCCTGCGCGATGCCGGCATCCGCTATCTCAGCGGCACGCGGCTGCTGGCGCGCTTCGACTGGATCTACGACTGGCGGCCCTGACCGGAGCCCCCCCGACCAGAGCCCTCGACCGGCGGCCCATGCGCGTCCTCCGAGAACTGACGCCGCTGCCCTTTTCGCCGCGACCGACTTTTTGCCGAAGGTTTTTGCCGGAAGCTATTTCCACCGGCGGGCAAGTTGTTCTAAGACATCCGGCCTGACCATTCAGGAGACGGAAAATGGGCGAGGCCGCGCACCCGGCTGACCAGCAGATCGTGACGGCGGGCTTCGTCGTCATCGGCGACGAAATTCTTTCAGGACGCACCAAGGACAGGAACATCGGCTATCTGGCCGATTTTCTTACCGCGCACGGCATCGATCTGGCCGAAGTGCGCATCGTTCCCGACGAAACCGACCGCATCGTCGAGGCAGTCCGGGCGCTGAGCGAGCGCTACACCCACGTCTTCACATCCGGCGGCATCGGTCCGACTCACGACGACATCACCGCCGACGCGGTTGCGGCCGCCTTCGGCGTCGGCATCGACTTCCATCCCGAAGCCGTCGCGCTGCTTTCCGCCCGCTATGGCAATGCCGACCTCACCCAGGCCCGCATGCGCATGGCCCGCATTCCCGACACCGCGAGCCTGATCCCCAATTCCGTCTCACAGGCCCCCGGCTTCAAGATCCGCAACGTCCATGTGCTCGCCGGCGTGCCCTCGGTTTTCGAGGCGATGCTCGAGGCGCTTGGCCCCACGCTCGCGCACGGCACGGTGGTGCTGTCGCGCGCCATCGACGCGCACTTGCCGGAAGGCCGCGTGGCCGACGACCTGCGCCGCATCCAGAATGCCCATGCGGGCGTCGCGATCGGCTCCTATCCGCAATATGACGGAAAGACCTTCACCACCCAGCTGGTGATACGGTCGCGCGATGCGGCACTTCTGGACCGCGTCGCCGCCGAGATCGAGAACGCGCTGACGCGCCTTCGCGCCCAAGCCTGAAACACACATGGCCTGATATAAACATGGCCTGAAACGAACACGAAAAAAGACAGTCTGCAGGAAAGGTTCAAGACCGATGGAACAGGGGCAGCCGAAGGCCTTTCCCGTTCACTGGGAGCAATTTCACCGCGACGCCCGCGCCCTTGCGTGGCGGCTCGCCGGTCAGGGCGAATGGAAGGCGATCGTGTGCATCACCCGCGGCGGCCTTGTGCCGGCGGCGATCGTGGCGCGCGAGCTCGGCATCCGCAACATCGAGACGGTGTGCATCGCCTCCTACCACGACTACAAGGACCAGGGCTCGCTTGAGGTGATCAAGGCGATCGACCCGGCCGTGATCGGGCTCGACGGCGGCGAGGGTGCCGGCGTTCTGGTGATCGACGATCTGGTCGATTCCGGCAATACGGCCGCCCAGGTGCGCAAGATGCTGCCCAAGGCCCATTTTGCGACCGTCTATGCCAAGCCCAAGGGCCGGCCGCAGGTCGACACCTTCATCACAGAGGTTTCCCAGGACACCTGGATCTACTTTCCCTGGGACATGGGCTTCACCTTCCAGCCGCCGCTGACCAACGAGACCAAGGGCTGACGCCCCTCACGGCGGGCCGCAAGCGCGCGCGGCCCGCAACCGCCTTTTTTTGCCGATAATCCACATTGACACAAACGTGATTGCGGCTCATTACCGTCCGCCTCCGCCGCTTGGTATCACCGCATACATGATGTCCAAAACCGCCCGCCTCTCCTTGCACGTCTTCGCCACGCTCCTGCTCGTGGCCGCCATGCTGACGGGCGTGTGGCAGCAGAACCATGTCCTGCGCCAGTTGGCGGACCCGCATCCCGCACCCCCTGTGGAGCGCGTCGCGGCGCACACCGAAGCGGGCGCGCGCGGCGTGCAGGCCGGCCGGAACGGGCTCGATCGCTCCTGCCCACGGCTGCTGCATCTGGACGCGACCCTTGCCTGGGGACCGCCGACGCCACGCCATGCAGGCTGCGCGATCGCGCATGAGACGGCAGCCCTGCTGACGCCGGAAGAAAACGCCCGGAACGTCGCAACGCCCCCTCCCCGCATGCGCCCCGGGCAGCATGCGCGCAATCAGGTCACCTGAACGCGCTGAAGCTGCCCGCTCTCCAAGTGCCCGCAAGAACCACGCGCACCAGTCCGGGTGCAGGCACGGTTTCGGGCTCTTCGGCATCGGTCCTGCCGGCCGGCAACTTGCGCGCCCATTGAAGCGAAAGTCACCCCCGGCATGGGTCGAATTAAGGCTCCATTAACCATAACAGGTTCGAATCCCCCGGTCGCCGGTACGCGGTTCGTCGCCCCCTGCCTGGCCGAATTCAGGAAATCTTCGTCATGTCCATGACCCGCCGCAGCTTCGTCGTCACGGCCTCCGCCTTTGCGCTCGCCGGTTGCCAGACCACCGGAAACGGCAACAACGTCCAGCTCGCCGCCACGCCGCCGATCGAAACCGATCCGAAAAAGATCTACGCCGCCATGCCGGAGGAGCAGTTCCCGATCCCCGCGGTCAATCTGAAGAAACTCGACCCCAAGTTCTATCGTCAGGTGGTGGACTATTCCTCGCCCGAACCGACCGGCACGATCGTCGTCGATACCCCCAACCGCTACCTCTATCTGACGATGCCGAACGACAAGGCCATGCGCTATGGCGTCGGCATCGGCCGGGCGGGCTTTTCCTGGGGCGGGCGCGCGGAAATCGCCTGGAAGCGTCCGTGGCCGACATGGACGCCGCCGGCGGAGATGATCAAGCGCCAGCCGGAGCTGAAGAAATACGCCGACGGCATGGAGCCCGGCCTGCACAACCCGCTGGGCGCGCGCGCGCTCTACATTTTCGAAAACGGTCAGGACACGCTCTACCGCCTGCACGGGACCCCCG
The DNA here is from genome assembly GCF_037026715.1 of Breoghania sp. JC706. NCBI lineage: Bacteria > Pseudomonadati > Pseudomonadota > Alphaproteobacteria > Hyphomicrobiales > Stappiaceae > Breoghania > Breoghania sp. JC706. Next base: position 493,195 of record NZ_JBANCG010000001.1, on the reverse strand, counting down.
AGGTCGCCTCAATCGGCAAGGCCGTCTCGTCGGGGTGCGTACGCCTGATCAACCAGGACATCTGCGATCTGTACGAACGCGTTCCGCCCCGCACGCGCATCGTCGTCCTGCAGAAGGGCAATAGCCTGGTCGGGTAGAGCTATTCACGGTTGGACGGAAGCAGGTCGCCCATCCTTCGAGACGGGCCTTGCGGCCCTCCTCAGGATGACGTTATCCGTGTTGTTATTCCTGCAAAACCAACACCAAACACGACGTCATCCTGAGCGTCTGGCTCGAAAAAATTGTGTCGGGCCATGCACTTTCGGCTATTCCCCTCATGCCCCTCCGCCGTCATTGCCCGGCGAAGTCCGGGCAATCCATCGCCAGCCGCAGCATTCGGGGCACGCGCTGGATCACCCGGACTTCGCCGGGTGATGACGATGGAGGGGTATGAAGGAGCGTGGAATTCGGGACGAAGAACGGGCTACCATTTCCGGGCCAGGCTCTGAGGAGGCGCGTCAGCGCCGTCCCTAAGGATGGGCCGCGAGCTGAAATACCCGCGATCCGTTTCGGTTTCGTCATGAACCGCTCTAGCATCCCGCCCCGGAAAGCACAACAACTCGGCCCTTCTGCGCGCCCTTTAGCGGGCGGCCGGCAGAAGGGCCGTTTTCGTCTCAGCCCCACGAACACGGAACCGAAATCTTGCGAGACCGTTAAGAAAGGGTCGCATCCTTGAAAAGAAGGACCCTGCCCGATGGTTTACGACTGGATTTCCACCCTGTGCTTCGCCTCTGTCGTGCTCGGCTTCGTTTCGTTTCTGGTGATTGCGTTCGACCGCTCCGAAAAGCCGAGCTGGGATAGCTGAGCCAAGATGCTTGCCGCTACGTCCGCCATCCCTGTATGGCTGCACCTGCTTTCGATCATCTCGCTGACACTCGGCTTCATCTGCTGCGCGGTCATCGCCATCGACGAGATACGCGATCCGCAACACATGTGGATCATGAATCTCGTTTGGCCGATCGTCGCCCTGTTCGCCTCGCTCATCGCGCTTTGGGGCTACTACCGTTTTGGAAAATCCGCCGCCGCCAGCCGCATGGGCTCGCACCACGACGGACACGGGCATGGCTCCGACACGCCCTTCGCCGTCAAGGTCGGCAAGGGCGCCAGCCACTGCGGCGCGGGCTGCACCATCGGTGATGTCATCGCAGAGCCGCTCGTCGCGCTTTTCCCGGCCATCACGGTATGGTTCGGCTACGGCGTTCTCTTCTCACAGAAGATCTTCGCCGTGTGGGTTCTGGATTTCATCCTCGCCTTCGCCATCGGCATCGCCTTCCAGTACTTCGCGATCAAGCCCATGCGCGGGCTCTCGGTCCGCGAGGGCCTGAAGGAGGCGGTCAAGGCCGACGCGCTGTCGCTGACCTCATGGCAGGTCGGCATGTACGGCTTCATGGCGATCGCCCATTTCTGGCTGTTCGCTCACGTGCTCGGCGTGGAGCTTTCCTCCGGCATGGCCGAATTCTGGTTCATGATGCAGATCGCCATGCTCTGCGGCTTCGCCACCGCCTATCCGGTCAACTGGTGGCTGATCCGGGTCGGCATCAAGGAAGCGATGTGAGCGCACGCGGACGGCACCGTCTCCGCCTTCTGCTCCTGAGCGTGCCCCCGCCGGCCAACACGCTCTCTCCGTCCGGCCTCCCCCAGTCTCTCCACCGTCATCACCCGGCGAAGTCCGGGTGATCCAGCGCACGCGCCGAATGCTGCGGCCGGCAATGGCGCCTGCGGGGACCGAATTCGTCGCGTCGCCAGCTACCCCAGAACCGGGATCGGCCGCACCGCGCGGATCTCGTCCTGCGTGATCTCGCACACCGTCGCCACCGCCTCCACGCCGCGCGAGCGGGCGAGGTCGAAGGCCTCGCCGTAGGCTGGATCGATGTCGCGGGCGAACGCCAGCCGCTCCGCAGTCGGATACTGCACCAGATAGACCATCACCGCCCGGTGCCCGGCCTCCACCATGTCGCCGAGCTCGACCAGATGCTTGGCCCCGCGCGCCGTTACGGCGTCGGGAAATTCCGCCAGTCCGGGCTCGCGCATCATGTGGACGTTCTTGACCTCCACATAGGCCGTCGGCTTGTCCGGGTCTTCCAGCAGGATATCGACGCGGGAATTCTTGCCGTACTTCACCTCGCGCCGAAGCGTCGCATAGCCGGAAAGCTCCGGGATGACTCCGGCGAGGATCGCCTCTTCCACCAGCGCGTTGGGCCGCGCCGTGGAGACGCCGATCAACACCCCGCCCACCTCCACAAGTTCCCAGGAGTGGGTGAGCTTGCGGTTCGGGTTATCGGATTTCGACAGCCACACCGTGTTGCCCGGGCTCGCCAGCCCCATCATCGAGCCGGGATTGGCGCAATGGGCGGTGATCACGGAACCGTCAGGGAATTCGATGTCGGCGAGAAAGCGCTTGTAGCGCTTGATCAGGCGTCCGGGGACGAGGGGAGGAAGCTTCATGTCTTTCCCGATCATGCGCCCGGCAAGAGCGTCGCGGACGCATCACAATGACGAGGAGCAGCGCCGCTCACAAGAGCAGCGCGTCGTCCTCCAGTTCCTGTCCGCGCACCTTGCGGAACATGTCGACGAGATCGTCGACGCCGAGCCCCTTGCGCTGATCGCCCTTCACGTCGAGCACGATGCGGCCCTCGTGAAGCATCACCGTGCGCGTGCCGGCATCGAGCGCCTGACGCATCGAATGGGTGACCATCAGCGTCGTGAGCTTCAGTTCCGCCTGAAAGCGGCAGGTGAGTTCCAGAACGAAGGCGGCCATGTGCGGGTCGAGCGCGGCGGTATGTTCGTCCAAGAGCAGCACGTCGCTTCCCGCCAGCGTCGCCATGACGAGCGAGACCGCCTGCCGCTGACCGCCAGACAGAAGGCCCATCTGGTCCTCCAGGCGGTTTTCAAGGCCAAGTCCAAGCTCCGCGATGCGCTCCTTGAAGAATGCGCGACGCGAGCGCGGCAGCGCACCGGAAAGCCCGCGCTTGCGGCCGCGCGCGGCGGCAAGCGCCAGATTTTCCTCAATCGACAGCGTGCCGCAGGAGCCCGCCAGCGGGTCCTGAAAGACGCGGGCGACAAGACCCGCCCGCCGCGCCGCCGGCCACCGCGTGACCTCCGTCTCGCCGATGACGATGGAGCCTTCGCTGGCCATCACGTCGCCGGCAACCGCCCCCAGAAGGGTCGACTTGCCCGCGCCGTTGGAGCCGATCAGCGTCACGAACTCGCCGGGCTCGACGGTAAGGTCGACGCCGTTCAGCGCGCGCTTTTCCAAAGGCGTGCCGGGGTTGAAAGTGATGCCCAGTTGCGAGACGCGGATCATGATGCCGCCCTCCCCTTCTTGCGAAGCCGCGGCAGGATCAGCGCGATCGCCACGAGGACGGCGGTGACCAGATTGAGGTCGGAGGCCTTGAGGCCGATCACGTCGGCGGAAAGCGCAAGCTGCACGGCGATGCGGTAGACGACCGAGCCGATCACCGCGCCGATCAGCGCGACCGTGACGAGCCGGCTCGGCAGCAGCGTCTCGCCGACGATGACCGCGGCCAGCCCGACGACGATCGTGCCGACGCCGGACGTCACGTCGGCAAAGCCGTTGGTCTGGGCAAACAGCGCGCCCGCCAGTCCGACCAGCGCGTTCGACAGCGCCATGCCGACATAGATCTGGAGGTTGGTGCGCACCCCTTGCGCCCGGGCCATGCGCGGATTGGCGCCCGTGGCGCGCATCGCAAGGCCGAATTCGGAACGCAGGAACCACGCGACCAGCGCCACCGCGATCACCACCAGCACGAAGCAGAAGGCCGGGCGCACGTAATAGTCCGGCACGCCGAGACCGTAGAACGGCGTGAGGATCGTGTCCTCGCTCAGAAGCGCCACGTTCGGTCGGCCCATCACCCTGAGGTTGATCGAGAACAGCGCCGTCATGGTGAGGATCGAGGCCAGCAGATGCAGGATCTTGAAGCGCACGTTCAGCGTCGCCGTGACGATGCCGGCCACCGCGCCGGCGGCCATCGCCGCCGCCGTCGCCAGCCACGGGTTGACCCCGTGGATGAGCAGCACCGCGGACGTCGCCGCGCCAAGCGGCATCGAGCCATCGACGGTCAGATCGGGGAAATCGAGCACGCGGAAGGCGAGGTAGACCCCGAGCGCGACGAAGGCATAGACGAGGCCGAGTTCGACGGCCCCCCAGAAGGCAATTTCAGTCACGGTCTTTTCCGCGATTGGAGGTGGGGTGGGCAATCCTGCCACAAATACAAAAAACCGCCGCGGAGCGAGACGCGGCGGTTTCTTGGTTTAAGCGGCCGGAGCCGGCTATTCAACCACCTTCGTGGCGCGTTCGATCACCGCATCGGGGATCGTCACGCCCATTTTCTCGGCGGATGCCGGATTGACGACGAGGTTCGTGCCCTTGGCGACTTCCACGTTGATATCGCCGGCGGGCGTCCCCTTGAGGATCTCGATGACCTTCGCGCCCGTCTGCTTGCCGACGTCGAAATAGTTGAAGCCAAGCGCCGCCAGCGCGCCGCGGGGAACGGAGTCCGTATCGGCGGCATAGAGCGGAAGCTTGTTCTCCTGCGCCACTTTCACCGCCGCCTCGAACGCGGAAACGATGGTGTTGTCGGTCGGCACGTAGACCGCGTCCGCCTTGCCGACGAGTGCGCGCATGGCCTGCTGCACTTCAGCCGTCTTGGTCGCGGTCGACTCAACGACCTTTAACCCCGCCTTTCCGGCGACGTCCGTCAGCACCTTCAAGGTGGAGACGGAATTCGCCTCGCCCGGATTGTAGAGGTAGCCGATGGTCTTGATGTCCGGCGTGATCTCCTGCATCAGCGCGACCTGGTCGGCGATCGGCGAGGCGTCGGAAACGCCGGTGATGTTGCCGCCGGGCTTTTCCATCTGTTTGACGAGCTGCGCGCCGACCGGATCGGTGATCGCGGAAAAGACGATCGGGATCGACTTGGTGGCCGCCGCCACCGCCTGGGCCGAGGGCGTGGAGATCGGGACGATCACATCCGGGCTCTCCCCGACGAACTGGCGCGCGATCTGGGTCGCGGTCGCCGGGTTGCCCTGGGCGCTTTCGTAAATGAACTTGAGGTTCTTGCCCTCGACGTAGCCGGCCTCCTTCAGCGCCTCCTTGACGCCGTCGCGGCAGGCATCGAGAGCCGGATGCTCGACGATGGCGGTCACGGCGACGGTCACGGTATCGGCGGCCATGGCCGGTTGACCGGAAAGCGCCGCCGGCACGGCGAGGCCGGCTGCAAGGGCAAGCGGCAAAACGACTTTACGCATGAAATGAACTCCCGGTTAGAGCAACCCTCTTCAGGCGGCGCCCGTCCTTTGCTGACCGCGGGCGCGCAAGGTTCCTGAGAGACGACGAATTGACCTTTCTGTCAATGTCATCGGGGCCGAACCGGGACCGCACCGCCCTCGCAACCTTGCCGTGCGCCGATCCGTCGCTGTGCGAAAGACGCTGCAACATCAGCCCATTGTCCGCGCTTTCGGCCGAAACCGACGCGACGGACACGAATTCGTTTCATTTCCGGCGCCCGCACCGCTAGGTTCGCCGCCTGAAAATCACACCACCAGGCTGTGTCCGACATGAACCTTTCCGTGAAATACGACCGCAAGAAAGTGGCGCTGCTGCTGGTGCTCAGCATCGTCTTTACCGGCGTCAGCTATGGCCTTGCGCTGACGAGCGACCCGTTCGTCTTCGGTGTCGCGCAGGTCGCCTTCATCTTCTTCATCGTGCTGACGCTGCTCAACATGATCCGCCTGATGGACGAGCGGGAGGTGTTGCGCATCGACGAGACCGGCCTCTTCGACCGGCGCCTTGTCGACGAGACCATCCCCTGGGACGTGCTCACCAGCATGAAGGAAGTCCGCCTCATCGGACTGCGCTTCTACGCAGTGGCGGGCACCGAGCCCGTCTCCGCCCACATCACCTCGCGCCCGAAGCGCTGGATGGCGCGGGTCAACGGCCTGCTCGGTTTCTATCCGATCGGCATCAGCGCCACGGGACTGGCCACCGACCACGCCCGCATCGGCGAGGCTCTTGCCGCCCACCTTCCACAGCAAAGCGAGGATGAGGCGGACGAGACGGAGTAGAGCGCAGCTCTTTTCCGGGGCCGGGCATGAAAAACGGCCCACCGTCAGCCGGCGGGCCGCATCCTGCGGGAGCTTTCGCCCCCTTCATCGATAGGAAAGCCTCATTCCCTCTCAGTGCAGGAAACCCAGCACCCAGAGCAGCAGGATGACGGGCAAGGGAATGCCCACCAGCCACAATATAAGTCCGCGTCCCATGATCTCCTCCTGAAGCGGTCCGACAACGTGAAGGAAGAATGCGCAAAGGCCCCGATCGGTTCCGCGAACCGGTCTGGCAAAGCCGTTGTGCAGGAGGGGAAAAACGCAGGCGCGAGAGCTGCTTTCGAAGCCTTCGGGCGAAGGGTGGTGCGGGCGACGGGACTCGAACCCGTATGACCAAGGTCGAGGGATTTTAAGTCCCTTGCGTCTACCAGTTCCGCCACGCCCGCGAAAAGCATTGCGACTGCTATCGAGTAGCTTGCTGCGCGGGCGGGTTCAAGCCGGACATGGCGAAAATGAGGGGACGACGATGCCTAGGCACCGCAAGCGACCGGACAGCCGAGCCTACCTGTTCCAGTAGATCGGATGGATCCGCGGCTCGTCCTCGGTCCCGATATATCCCGCCGGCGTGCCCGCACCGGTGCGCGACAGGCCGTCAATGCCGAGGCGGCTTTTCATCTCCTCGACGAATTCCGGAACGTCGCGCGCCCTGAGCGGCTGCATGTAATAGCGTAGCGTATGCGCCAGAAACAGGCGGGAGAGCTCGGGATCGGTCGGAGTGAAACGCAACATCGAAAATGTCCGATATTTCTGCTGTGTGCCTGTCCCGGACATAGACCCCGGACAGGCACCCTTCAACCCTCGGTTAATACGTCAGCTTGCCACACGCCAGAGGCCGCAACGTCAAGCGCCGAGATGTCAGCCGCCCACGCCAGATTCCGCGCCGAATTCCATCACCGGCACGCCGTCCTCGCGCTCCATGAACACGTTCATCCGCGTTTCCTGAACCACGCGCCAGCCGTGCGCCTTCAGCATCTCCACGCAATCCTCCTGCCAGCGCTGCGGCGTGTTCTCCATGATGATCACGCGCGGCCACAGCGACTGCGGCGCCTCGCGCAGGAACGCGGCGAGAATGATATCCTCCGCGCCGGTGACGTCGAGCTTCATCGCATCGACGCGCGAAAGGCCCTGGGCGCGCAACAGCGAGAGCAGCGAGCGCGAGGGCACGTTGATCTGCATCGTCTCCGCCTCGCTCGACATGATGAAGCGGATGCTTGCCTGGCCCTCGTTGTTCGGATCGAGAAAGAGCCGCGCCGCGCCGTCGCGATCGGTCACAGCAACCGGCACCGCATCGATCGAGAAGCCGGGATTGAAGGCGATGTTGTGCACCAGCCGGTCAAACAGCGCCGGCTGAGGTTCCACCGCGACGATACGGGCCCCCGGCCCCACCAGGCCGGCGACGAACAGCGAATAGATGCCGACATTGGCGCCGATATCGACGAACACCATGTCCTCGCACACATGCGCGGCGAGCAGCGCCCGTTCCTCCGCGTCGAAGAACTGCGGCGTGAACAGGACGCGGCGCTCGCACACGTTGGCGAAGGGGTGAAGGCGCATCGCCGCGCCGAAGACCGTGACGTCGAGCGGATGGTTCAGGAAGGCAAGGCCGAACCGGCGCAGCAGCAGCGCCAGCCGTCGGCCCGTCCAGCCCTCCGGCAGCTGCCGCGTCGCCGCGATGACCATGCGCCGGAACCTGCCGGGCCGACACGTTCCGAAGCCGCCATCGCGGAGACCGGGATCACGGGAGAGTGCTGGCATGGCCGGAATCCGGGCCCTCTTTTCGCGTGGCTTGCTTTTTTCGAACACGAGCGCTGAAATCCGAGCCGGGACACGATATATGAATGGAAACGTCTTCAGCGCATCGAAGCCGAAAGACGTCGACGGGACACCCCGGCACAGCGCCGATGGGGCAGGCTTCCCAGTCTGGTCGATTCGATGCAACCGGGATATGCGATGGTCCCCCGTCACGCAACGCGCAAGAGGGCGCGTGCGAAACGATGCGGGGATCGGACACCGATCATGGGATAGGCCGCTTGCGCGCGGTACGGGAATTACGATGGTAAGCTATGTCGAGGCGTCTTCCGCGCCGCTCAAGAACACGGGGCAGATCCGGCTCTACGAAAAGGCCGATTTCGAGGCGATGCACGCCGCGGGGAAGCTCACCGCGCGCTGCCTTGACGGGCTCGTAGACCTGATCCGGCCAGGCACGAAGACCAGCGAGATCGACGACTACGTCTACACCTTCGCCCGTGACAACGGCGCGCTGCCGGCGACGCTCGGCTATCGCGGCTACACCAAATCGACCTGCACCTCGATCAACCATGTCGTGTGCCACGGCATCCCGAACGAGAAGCCGCTGAAGGAAGGCGACATCGTCAACGTCGACGTGACGCTGATCCTCGACGGCTGGTACGGCGATTCCAGCCGCATGTACGCGGTCGGCAAGATCAAGCGCGCGGCCGAACGGCTGATCGACGTCACCTACGAATCTCTCCAGCGCGGCATGGCGGCGGTGAAGCCGGGTGCCACCACCGGCGATATCGGCGCCGCGATCCAGGAATACGTTGAAGGCGAGCGCTGCTCGGTCGTACGCGATTTCTGCGGCCACGGCGTCGGCAAGATCTTCCACGACATGCCGAACATCCTGCACTACGGCCGCCCCGGCGAGGGCCCGGAACTGAAGCCGGGCATGATTTTCACCATCGAGCCGATGGTCAATCTCGGCCGCCCGCCCGTGAAGGTGCTGTCCGACGGCTGGACGGCGGTCACGCGCGACCGGTCGCTGTCGGCGCAGTTCGAGCATTCCATCGGCGTCACCGAGGACGGGTACGAGATCTTCACGCTCTCGCCCAAGGGCCTCGACAAGCCACCGCTGCAGGTGAATTGAGGCGAGGTCCCCTCCTCCGGCTCATGACCCTGTGAGCGAGAGGGCACGGAAGCGACATCGTTCGCTTTCGTGCCCTCGTCGTATCCGGCCTTCGCGTTCTCTGGCGACGCAACCGACGAAGCGCTCTGGACGTGGGCGCACGACCCGCTACCATGCGGAAAATGACGCATGGTAAATAGCGCAGGCGCGGGCGGGCAATGACGGAAGAGGCAGACGGATTTTCGGAAATGGATGCCCGGGCGCGGCCGCACTATCTCGGCCACCGCCAAAGGCTCAGGGCGCGTTTTCGCGAGCGCGGCGCAACGGCGCTGGAAGACTACGAACTTCTGGAAATGCTGCTGTTCCGCTCCCTGCCGCGCCAGGACACCAAGCCCATCGCCAAGGCGCTGCTTGCCCGTTTCGGCTCGTTCGCCGAAGTTCTGGCGGCACCGCGTTCGCGGCTGAAGGAGGTCAGCGGCATCGGCGAGGCGGCGGTCGACGACCTGAAAGCGGTCCACGCGGCCGCCCTGCGCTTTGCCCGCGGCCAGATCTCCGAACGCAAGCTGCTGTCGTCGTGGAGCTCGGTGCTGGACTATTGCCGCTCCGCCATGGCCTATTCCGAGCGCGAGGAATTCCGCATCCTGTTTCTCGACAAGAAGAACGGCCTGATTGCCGACGAGGTGCAACAGACCGGCACGGTGGATCACACGCCGGTCTATCCGCGCGAGGTGGTGAAGCGGGCGCTGGAGCTTTCCTCCTCGGCGATCATCCTCGTCCACAACCACCCTTCCGGCGATCCAACGCCCTCGCGCGCCGACATCCAGATGACCCGCCAGATCGCCGAGGTCGCCAAGCCGCTCGGCATCGAGCTGCACGACCACATCATCGTCGGCCGATCGGGCCACGTCAGCTTCCGCGGCCTCCAGCTCATCTGAGCGCCGTGCAAGTTTCCAGGCTCGGTATTTGCCGAAGGCGCGCCGCCGGCTATGTCCTTTGAAGTCATTCGAAATTCCATATACGAAACAGACGAGCATTCCGCATCCACAAAACCGGCGAATAAATCCCATGCTTAGAAATGCTTAAAGTTTTTAAGCGTAGATTTCAGACATGGAGGAAACGAACCAGGACGGCAAGCCCCTTTCCGAAGAAGAACGCACTGGCCATTCAGGGCAGGAATACTCCGCGTCCGCTGGCACGAATTCCTTGCGCGAGCGCCTTAAAATACGCCGCGGGCTGGGCTTGCGCATCACATCCTCGATCGCCGGACTGATGCTTGCCGCCGTGGCGATCGCGATCGGCGGCCTCTACTGGGCAGCGGGCAAGACCGACCAGTCCGCGATCCGGTTCGAACGCGGTCTCCTGCGTAACGCGCTGGAAGTCGAGCGCGAGCGTGTCGCCAAGGAGATCGAGAGCTTCGCAATCGATGACGCGACCTACCTCCACGCCCATGTGAACGTCGACCGCTCGTGGGTGCAGTATCGGATTGCGCGCCGGCTGATGGCGTCCGCCGACGACAGCCTTGTCGCGCTGCTGGGCCCGGACGGGCGACTGCGACAGCTCTCCGCCAACGGGGCCTATTCACATCTGACAATGGATTCGCCGGTGCTGGCGGAAAGCCTCGCGCGGATGGCGGACAAGGTGCAAAGCGCCTTTCAGCGCGCCGTCACTACCGACGGCAGCGGTCGCCTGACATTCGCACCCGACTACCGCAAGCACGTTCACGCGATCTACGAAGCAGCCTTCGAAATCGTCAACGGCAGGCTGGCCATCGTCACGGTGATGGCGGTCGCCCCGGCCACCGACATGATGCAGCTGGCGGCCGGCGCGCCGAGCGCGATTGTCAACGTGCGCGGCATCGACAAGGCGGGCCTGCGCCAGATCGGCAACATCAACCGTCTGACGGAACTGCGTTTCGTCGCCGGGACGGATTTCGACAGCATGCCCGCCAGCACGTTGCCGCTCTACAATGGCGCAAGCCGCCTCATCGGCTATCTTGCGTGGTCGCCGAGCCGGCACGGCACCTCGATGCTCGACGAGGCGAGCCCGATGATGGTGCTGGCGATGCTGGTTCTGCTGATCCTCGGCGTCGGCGTACTGCGGCACACCCACGTCTCCACCGTCCGTCTCGCCTTCTCCGAGGCGCTTGCCCGCCACCGCGCGTTGCACGACGATCTCAGCCAGCTTCCAAACCGGGCGCTTTTCACCCGCCGCCTGTCCGAGGCGCTGGAGACGGCCCGCACGCAAGGCCGGCCGGTCGGCGTCATCTATGTCGATCTCGACTATTTCAAGGAAGTCAACGACACGCTCGGCCATCACGCCGGCGACGAACTGATCAAGGCTGTCGCCCGCAGGCTCCAGGGCGCCATCGGCAACGGCGATCTGGTGTCGCGCATCTCGGGCGACGAGTTCACGCTAATCATCAACGGCCGCGCCTCGCGCGGCGCGATCATAGACGTGTGCCGCGAGATCCAGGCCGCATTCGCCCACCCTTTCGAGATCGACGACCAGATGCTCCATTCGTCCTGCTCGATGGGCCTCGTCATTGCCGACGGCGACGCCCATACGCCGGCGGAGCTGCTGCGCCGCGCCGACATCGCGCTTTACCGGGCCAAGGCGGAGGGGCGCAGCCGCTATGTCCTGTTCGAGGAGAGCATGGGCGACGAGATCCGCCTCTCGCAGCAGCTGGAGCGCGAATTGCGCCGGGCGCTTGAGGAAGACCAGTTCGAGCTGTTCTACCAGCCGCAGGTCAGCGCCGATGGCCTGACGACGGTGGGTGTGGAGGCGCTCATCCGCTGGCGTCATCCGGAAAAGGGACTGCTGACGCCCCAGCATTTCATGTCGGTCGTGGAACGCAGCGACCTGATCTGGCAGATCGGGGCCTGGGTCATCCGCACGGCGTGTCGCGACGGCCACGCCTGGCCGGACCTGTCGATCGCCGTCAACGTCTCGCCCGCCCAGATCCGCCACCCCGACTTCGCCCGCGTGCTGCACCGGATCCTTCTGGAGGAATCCTTCGACCCGCGGCGCCTGGAGGTCGAGGTCACCGAGAGCGTGGTGATGGACCAGATCGAAGCCACGGCCCGCATCTTCGAGAACCTGCACCACATCGGCGTGCGCATCGCACTCGACGACTTCGGCACCGGCTATTCCTCGCTCAGCTATCTGCGCCGGTTCGCCTTCGACAAGTTCAAGATCGACCGTTCCTTCATCACCTCCGTGGAGACGGAGGCCGAGGCGGCGGCAATCGTCCACACGCTGGTGGCGCTCGCCGATGCGCTGCGCATGAAGGTGACGGCGGAGGGCATCGAGACGGAAGGCCAGCACCGTTTCCTGCAGGCATCAGGCTGCGACCAGCTCCAGGGCTACCTGTTCTCACGGCCGGTGCCGGCCGCGGAGATCACCCGCCGGTTGGAGGAGGAGCGGAAGATGCCTGAGGCTTGCGACACGGAGCTCGCCCGCAGCTTCGGGTGAAGGATGGCCATCCGCTCTCAGGCTGCGGCCATCCTTCGGGATGGCCCTGTCAGGCCTCCTCAATGACTGGCCCGGAAATGGCCGTTGGTTCGTCGCACCGAATTCTACGCGCCTTCATCCCCCCATCGTCATCACCCGGCGAAGTCCGGGTGATCCAGCGCACGCCCCGAATGCTGCGGCTGGAGGTGGATTGCCCGGACTTCGCCGGGCAATGACGGCGGAGGGACATGAGGGAGGATAGCCGAAAACGCATAGCCCGATACTATTTCCGGGCCAGGCTCTCAGGATGACGTTGTGTATGTTGATGAAAAGAAGAAGCCAACAACACGGATAACGTCATCCTGAGGAGGCGTCGCAGACGCCGCCTCGAAGGATGGCCCTCCGCACCCGTTCCCCCCTCACGCCTCGCCGGCGATCTCGTCCAGGATCGGACAATCGGGACGGTCGTCTCCATGGCAGGCGTGGATCAGCCGGGCGAGCGTGTCGCGCAGTGAGGACAATTCTTCCAGCTTGGCGTCGATCTCCGTGATCCGCTGCTTGGCAAGCAGCTTGACGTCGGCACTCGCCCGGCCGCGATCCTCGTAGAGCGAGAGCAATTGCCGGCAATCCTCGATGCCGAAGCCGAGCGATCGCGCGCGTCGCAGGAAGCGCAGCTTGTGGATATGCTCGTCGCCATAGTCGCGATAGCCGTTGTCCTGGCGTTCCGGCGATATCAGACCGATTTCCTCGTAGTAGCGGATGGTCTTTGCCGGCAGACCGGTCTGCCGGGCGGCGGTGCCGATATTCATGGTTTTTCAGCCTCTCATGAGGGCAGCCGAACGCAGCCGCTCGTTCATCCCTCCCACTCCTTTCAGGTGGGAGAAAGATTGCGCGCTTCAAGTTCCAGATAGAGCGCGCTGTGATCGAGCTCGGCCCCGCCCAGGTCGTGCACCAGAGCGTGATAGCGCTCCCGCATCTGCCGCGACAGGGGCAGATCGACGCCCGCCTCGGATGCCGCCGCCAGCACGTTGTCGAGATCTTTCAGCTGCAGCGTCGACGGCCCGCCCGGGCTCCAGTCGCGCGCGACGATGCGCGCCCCGTGCAGGTCGAGGATCCGGCTTTCGGCAAAGCCCCCGCGGATCGCATCGCGCACAGCCGCGGGATCCGCCCCGCCCTTTTCCGCCAGAAACAGCGCCTCCGACACCGCGCCGATGGTGATCGCGACGATCGCCTGGTTGCAAAGCTTGGCAAGCTGGCCCGCCCCGTGCGGGCCGACGCGGGTCACCCGCCCCATCGCCTCCAGAACCGGCCGCGCATGCTCGATATCCGCCGCCTCGCCGCCGGCCATGATGGCGAGCGTGCCGGCCTCAGCGCCCGGCGTTCCGCCGGAGACCGGCGCGTCGATCGCGTGAAGTCCGGCCTCGCCAAGCCGGGCCGCCAGATCGCGGGCAACGGAGGGCTGGATCGAGCTCATGTCGATGAAGATCGCCCCCGGCCGGGCCGCCTCAACCGCGCCTTGCGCGAAATAGAGATCGGTCACCGCCGCCCCGTCGCTGACGATGGTGATGACGATATCGGCCCCCGCAACCGCTTCCGCCGGGCTTGCCGCAACGCGCGCGCCGTCGCCGGCTAGTGCCTGCGCCTTGGCAGCGGTGCGGTTCCACACAACGACCTCGTGGCCGGCCGCCAGCAGCCGGCGCGCCATCGGCGCTCCCATCAGCCCCGTTCCCAGAAACGCGATGATTGCTTTGTCCGACATGGGCCCCTCCACTTGTTTGCCTTGTTCAGGACCTTATCGGGAGTGCCGGGCTTGTCCAGCAGAAGACGTCGCGACCATCTCCATCAAGGCGCCGCGATGCCGCCTTCGAACCCTACGCGAGCCTCGTCTGGCAGATCCACCATTCGGAATGCGCGGCGGCCAGCGCGCCCGTCGCCGCCTTCGCCGTCGCCTCGTCGTCAAAGAGCGCAAAGCACGTCGCACCGGAGCCCGACATGCGGGCAATAAGCGCCCCCGGCAACGCCGCCAAAGCCTCCAGCACGTCTGCAATAATGGGCGCGGTCTCGATCGCCGGCGGCTGAAGGTCGTTGCGCGCGGCGGCGAGCCACTCCGCCAGCGCCCGCGCATCGGCAAAGGTCGGCATATCGCAGAGCGGAGGATTATCCCGCCTCTTCAGCGCCTTGAAGATCGCGGGCGTCGCCACAGCCACGCGCGGGTTGGCGAGCACCAACCCGCCAGCGGGCAGCTCGGCGACCGGATGCAGCACCTCGCCGATGCCGCTTGCGCGCAAGGGCCGGGAGGCAAGGCACATCGGCACGTCGGCGCCGAGCCGCGTCGCGATGTCGGCGATGCGCGGATCGGCCGGATCGAGCCCCCAGAGCCGCACGAGCGCCCGGAGCGCGGCCGCCGCATCCGCCGAACCACCACCGATGCCGGAGGCAACCGGCAGACGCTTTTCAAGCACAAGCGCCGCGCCTGCGCGAATCGCGAAAGCCTCGCGCAAGAGCGAGGCCGCCCGCATAACCAGATTGTCGCAAGACGGGCCGAGATCGGCGGCAAACGGCCCGCTCACCGTCAGCGACAGATCGTCCGCCGGCGCGGCGGCGAGCACATCGCCAAAGGGCGGAAAGCCGACCAGCGTGTCCAGTTCGTGATAGCCGTCGGCGCGCCGGCCCGTGACGTGCAGGGCCAGATTGATCTTGGCGCGAGCCTCCTCGCGCACGGCAAGCGCGGTAAAGGACGGGGGCTGGTTACGGTCTGACGACATGACGGCACGCTCTCACGAAAATGGCGGCCACCGGCCGCCATCGTTTCGTTTCACATGTTTCGCCGCACTTGTCACGCCCGCGCTACTTGTCGTTGGCAGCGCGTTTGGGGGCGTCCTTGTCTTCCACAGCACTCTTCTCAAGCCCGACCTTCAGCTTGCGCTCGATGGTTGCAAGCTCCTCCGGCTCCGGATCGAGATCGCGGGCGTGGTTCCACTGGAACGTCGCCTCCAGCTTGCGCCCGACCTTCCAGTACGCATCGCCCAGATGATCGTTGAGGACCGGATCCTGCGGGCGCAGTTCCACCGCGCGCTCCAGCTCCTTCACCGCATCGTCGTAGCGGCCGAGCTTGAAGTAGGCCCAGCCGAGACTGTCGACGATGTAGCCGTCCGACGGCCGCAGCTCGACCGCCTTCTCGATCATGCCCAGCGCCTTGTCGAGGTGCATGCCCTTGTCAACCCAGGAATAACCCAGATAATTCAGCACCATCGGCTGGTCGGGATAGAGTTCGAGCGCCTTCTGGAAATCCGCTTCCGCCTCCGGCCAGCGGTCGGTGCGCTCCAGCGTGATGCCCCGGAAATAGAACAGCGACCAGTAGGCCTTGTCCGGATCCTTGCCGAGCGTATCGATACCGCGGGTGTAGACGTCGGCGGCCTCCGCAAACAGCTTGTGACCGCGCAGCACGTTGCCCAGCGCAACGACCGCTTCTAGATCGGAGGGATCCGCCTTGATGAGCTTCATCAGATGGGCGCGAGCCTCGTCCACCTTGTCGAGCGCATTGTAGTTGAGCGCGATGTCGATCTCGACACCGTCGCGCAAGGGCGAGCCTTCCGGCACGCGCTTCAGCACCTCGATAGCGCGGGCATGGTCGCCCATCTGCTGGAAGAGCTGCGCCAGCGGCACCACCGCCAGCGTCGCCTTGGGATCGAGATAGAGCGCCAGCTGCAGGTAGGCGGCCGGGAATTCGTCGCCGCCGTCGCGCCCAAGCGCCGCGCCGATGCCGTAGAGCACTTCCGCCGCGCCCGCCTGCGCAGATGTCGCCAGCGGCGGAGGCGTGCGCCCTTCCTCGATCAACTTGCGCGTCGTCGCCAGCATGGGGATGCCCTCGGCGGACTTGTCGAAGGCCTCCAGAACGCCCAGCGCCTCGTCCTTCTTGCCGGCGCGCGCCAACGCCCGGGCATGCGCCTCGACGATGCGCAGCGAGCTGTTGTCGGCCTTGTAGGCGGCGGCGAACTTGGCGGCCGCCTCGTCGCGCCGGTTGGCGAGATCGAGGATCAGGCCGGCGTGATAGGTGCGGAACGTATCGAACCAGTCGGGGCCCTCAAGCTCGTCCAGCCGCTTCAGCGCCTCGTCGGTCTTGCCCGCACCGGCCAGCGCCCAGGCAGAGAGAAGCTTGTCGGAGAGCTGCGCGAGCGGCCCGCCCGCGGCCTGCGAGAAACTCTTGCGCGCTGCCGCATAGGAGCGCTCCTTCAGCGCGGCGACGCCCAGCGTCAGACGGCCCAGCAGGTTGTCGCGATCGACCGCGACCACCCGGTCCGCCAGCTTCAGCGCCTCATCCATGTTGCCGTTGGCAAGCTTCAGCGTGAAGGTGCGGCCGAGCAGGAACTGGTTGTCGGGATCCTTGGCCAGCGCACGGGCAAAGAAATCGGCGGCACCGGCGATGTCGTGATTGCCATGCGCGACAAGCGCGGCCAGGTAGTTGCCCGAAAGCGTCTGCGGGTAGTCGGCATCGCTCTCCCCGGCCTTCAGTTCAGCGGAAGCAAGGCCCGGAAACGCCAGAATCGGCAGGCACGCCACGGCCAGCACGCGGGCAAGCCTCGCCAGTCTCGCCGGCAGATATCCGGCCGGCCGATATCCGGAATGCGACCCGGCTTGCGTCGCAGTGCCGCGGGTCCCGTCGTTGCGGAACGTGGCGTTGCGCCGCAGGGATGCGGGCCGGACCGGATGCTTGCTTACCATGGTACCTCACTCGACGCGCGAATCGCGCTTTTTAGCGCATCTTCGTTGAAAGGTCAGAATGGCCCTTTTGTGACGCAGCCGCAAGGAAGGCACCCGGTACGGGGTATCCCCCATGAATCAGGGATCAAAATTGCCTTTCGCACGTTCGTTGGCGACCGGTCGGTTTCAGAAAACCCTTGTTTTGTGCAGAGCGAAATTGCATGGAAAGCCGGCAACGGTGATCGTGCGACCGTCGCGGGCACTCGCATTCGGGCGAGTGTGCGGCTCGCATGGGTGGAGCAAATCGTGGCGTATCAGGAAGGGCGGACGATGGCCAAGTGGGTCTACAGTTTCGGTGACGGCAAGGCGGAAGGCGCCGCCGACATGCGCAATCTTCTCGGTGGCAAGGGGGCGAACCTGGCCGAGATGTCGAATCTCGGGCTTCCCGTGCCACCCGGCTTTACCATCACCACCGAGGTCTGCACCGCCTATTACGAGAACGATCACGCCTATCCGGAAGAGCTCGCCGGCCAGGTCGATGCGGCGCTGGCTGAGATCGGCAAGCTGACCGGACGCACCTTCGGCGATCCGGAAAACCCGCTTCTCGTCTCCGTGCGCTCCGGCGCGCGCACCTCCATGCCGGGCATGATGGACACGGTCCTCAATCTCGGCCTCAACGACGAGACGGTGAAGGCGGTGGAGGCTGAATCCGGCGATGCGCGGTTTGCCTACGACAGCTATCGCCGCTTCATCCAGATGTATTCCGACGTGGTTTTGGGCGTCGAGCACGAGTCGTTCGAGGAGATCCTCGAGATCTTCAAGGAAAACAATGGCTACTCGCTCGACACCGAGCTTTCGGCAGACGACTGGAAGACGATCATCGAGCGCTACAAGGCGCTGGTGGCCGAAGAACTGGACGACCCGTTCCCGCAGGACCCGAAGGATCAGCTGTGGGGCGCGATCGGGGCCGTGTTCGGCTCGTGGATGAACGCGCGCGCCAAGACCTACCGCCGCCTGCACGATATCCCCGCCTCCTGGGGCACGGCGGTCAACGTCCAGGCGATGGTCTTCGGCAACATGGGCGAGACCTCGGCCACGGGCGTGGCTTTCACCCGCGATCCCGGCACCGGCGAGAACGCGCTCTACGGTGAGTTCCTGGTCAACGCGCAGGGCGAGGATGTGGTCGCCGGCATTCGCACGCCGCAGAACATCACCGAAGCCGCACGCATTGCCGCCAAGTCCGACAAGCCGTCGCTGGAGACGGTGATGCCGGAGGCATTCGCCGAATTTTCCAAGATCTGCCAGACGCTTGAGTCCCACTACCGGGACATGCAGGACATGGAATTCACCATCGAGCGCGGCAAGCTGTGGATGCTGCAGACGCGTTCGGGCAAGCGCACGGCCCGCGCCGCGCTCAAGATCGCGGTCGACATGGCCAATGACGGGCTGATCACCCGGGAAGAGGCCGTCATGCGGGTGGGCGCCGGCGCGCTCGACCAGCTGCTCCACCCGACCATCGATCCCGACGCCAAGCGCGACATCGTCGCAACCGGCCTGCCGGCCTCGCCGGGTGCGGCCTCCGGCCAGCTCGTGTTCACCTCCGAGGAGGCGGTGGAAGCGGCGGCGGCCGAGCGCGCGGTCATTCTGGCGCGCGTGGAAACCAGCCCGGAAGACATCCACGGCATGCACGCCGCACAGGGCATCCTCACCACGCGCGGCGGCATGACCAGCCACGCGGCGGTGGTTGCGCGCGGCATGGGCAAGCCCTGCGTCTCCGGCGTCGGCTCCATCCGCATCGACTATCGCTCCGGCACGCTGACGGTGGCCGGGCGCACCTTCAACAAGGGCGACGTCATCACCATCGATGGCTCCACCGGCCAGGTTCTGGCGGGCGAGGTGGCGATGCTGAAGCCGGAGCTGACCGGCGATTTCGGCACACTGATGGAATGGGCCGACGGTGCGCGCCGCATGAAGGTGCGCGCCAACGCCGAGACGCCGAACGACGCCCGCACCGCGCGCGACTTCGGCGCCGAGGGCATCGGCCTGTGCCGTACCGAGCACATGTTCTTCGACGACGACCGCATCCTTGCGATGCGCGAGATGATCCTGTCGGAGACCTCCGACGGCCGCCGCACCGCGCTCGCCAAGCTTCTGCCGATGCAGCGCAACGACTTCACCGAGCTGTTCGAGATCATGCACGGCCTGCCGGTGACCATCCGCCTGCTCGACCCGCCGCTGCACGAGTTCCTGCCGCACACCGACGAGGAAATCGCCGAGGTGGCGCAGTCGATGGGCGTCGATCCCGAACGGCTGCGGCAGCGCGCGCACACGCTGTCGGAATTCAACCCGATGCTCGGCCATCGCGGCTGCCGTCTGCTGATCACCTATCCGGAGATCCCGGAAATGCAGGCCCGGGCCATCTTCGAGGCGGCGATCGCCGCCGCCAAGTCGACCGGCGCGCCCATCGAGCCGGAAATCATGGTGCCGCTCGTCGGCATCAAGGCCGAGCTCGATCACGTCAAGGCCCGCATCGATGCAGTCGCCCAGGACGTGATGAAGGAGACGGGCACGACCATCGTCTATCAGGTCGGCACGATGATCGAGCTGCCGCGCGCCGCGCTGAAAGCGGCGGAGATCGCGGAATCGGGCGAGTTCTTCTCCTTCGGCACCAACGATCTCACCCAGACCACCTTCGGCATCTCGCGCGACGATGCGGGCTCGTTCCTGGGTGATTACCAGTCGCAGGGCATCATCGAGCAGGATCCCTTCGTCTCCCTCGATCAGGAAGGCGTCGGCGAACTGGTTGCCATCGGGGCCGAGCGCGGCCGCAAGACCCGGCCTGACATCAAGATGGGCATCTGCGGCGAACATGGCGGCGATCCGGCCTCCATCGGCTTTTGCGAGACGGTCGGCCTCGACTACGTCTCGTGCTCGCCCTACCGCGTGCCGATCGCTCGCCTCGCCGCCGCTCAGGCTGCGCTGAAGGCGAAGAACGAAGGCTGACGCACGCCTGACGCCTGTCCGGCCCGGACAGGGAGTTGAGAGACCGGCCGCGCGGCGGGTGGAGACGCCGCGCGGCCTCGCTGCCTTGGAATCTGCGGGGGAGAAACGGGTGGAGCTGCCGGAGCGCATCGCAACGGTTGCGGCGATCAGGGCCGGCGGCAAGCCGGCGCTTGCCCGCGCGCTCGCCGCGGTGGAAACCGCGGAAGGCAGCGCGGCGCTCGCAACCTTGCTCGACGAGGCCGCCGCCGCCGCCCGCGCCCATGTCCTTGGCCTGACCGGTCCTCCGGGGGTCGGCAAGTCGACCCTGATGCGCGCGCTGATCGCCGATGCCCGGGCGAGAGACCTTTCCGTCGCCGTTCTCGCCGTCGACCCCTCCTCCCGACGCACCGGCGGTGCCCTTCTGGGCGACCGCACCCGCCTTGCCACCGACCCGGAGGACGATCGGCTTTTCGTGCGCTCCATGGCCGCGCGCGACCGGCTGGGCGGATTGTCCGATCACGCCGTGGCCGCCACCGTGCTGATGCGGGCGGTTGCTGATCTCGTCATCGTGGAAACGGTTGGCATCGGCCAGTCGGAGGCGGATGTCGCCAGCGTCGCCGATACGGTGGTGCTGTGCATCCAGCCGGGCTCGGGCGACAGCCTGCAATTCATGAAGGCCGGTGTGATGGAACTGCCGGACGTCGTCGCCGTCACCAAGGCCGACATGGGCGACGTCGCGCGGCGGGCGCTGGCGGATGTGCGCGGCGCGCTCACCCTCGCCGCTCCCACGCCCCGAGGCCCCACGGCCCGGGCGGTCCTCGTCTCCGCCACGACGGGAGAGGGCATCGCCGACCTTGCCGACGCCTGCGAGGCCCATTGGAAGGCGCTGAGCGAGACGGGCGACCTTTTGAGGCGGCGCGAGGCGCAGGCTCGGACGTGGATTCTCGATGCCGTACGCATTCGCTGGGGCAGCGAAGGGGTCGGACTTCTGCCGACGGACCTCAGCGAGGCCGCGCATCCGTTCTCGTCGATCCGAAAGGTCAACGACGAATTCCAGATCGCCAGAACTCCGAATATGACGTAAGGATATTCTCGTATATTTATAATAGTTAGCTGATATTACATACGTAATTACTCCTATTTTGAATGAATTGCTTCAATGATAAGGCGCAAAATACGAAACAAAACCACGTGACTAGATATTTTATTAATTCTACAGCTCGATAATCGCGCCCCGAAGCATCTGTTTTCGGGGCAACGCAATGATGTTGACGATTTCGCGACTGTCGATTCCCGCTCGTATTGTTGTTCTTTGCATTTTCCCGGCGCTCGTCATCGCCTTCCTGGGTGGACGCTGGCTTGTCCACGACTGGCTGCTGCTGAGACACGAACAGAACATAACCAGCATCATCGCCCGTGCCCCTGCGCTGTCCGGGCTCATCCACGAACTGCAAAAGGAGCGGGGTACATCCGCGGGCTACATCGGCTCCAAAGGCAGGGAATTCAAGGACGAACTGGCCGCACAGCGTAGCGATACGGATCGGGCGCTGGCGATCTTCCGTCAGACGATCCCGCAGGCAACCGGGGCACTGGCCACGCCGGCTTTCGCCGAGCCGTTCGGCCGCGCGCGCGAGGACCTCGAAAACCTCGCTGCCGCACGCCGGTCGGTCGACGACCAGAAAGCGACCCTGGGCGAGATGGCCAAGTACTATACCGGCACGATCTCCGACATGCTCGACATGGTCGAGGCGATCACGTCGCTGGCGAAGGACGGCCATCTGGTCCGCGATTCGTTGGCCTATGCGGCGCTTCAGCAAGGCAAGGAACGCGCGGGCATCGAGCGCGCGATGGGCGCCAACGGCTTCGGCGCCGGCGAGTTCTCCAAGGAGGTCTATGACCGGTTCGTCGGTCTTGCTGCCGAGCAGAAAGCCTACTTCAACACCTTCAAGCAGTTTTCGCCCGGCGACGGCAAGGCGGAGCTGGAGGAGGTGCTGACCGGCCCGCACGGACAGGAAGTCGATCGCCTGCGCGAGATCGGCTACAGCGGCCCCTTCGGGGGCGACATATCAGGCGTCACCGGCCGGCAATGGTTCGCCGCCGCCACCAGGCGCATCGACGAAATCAAGCGCGTGGAGGACATCGTCGCCCACGATATCCTGGCCGATGCGAATGACATCCTGCATGCCGTCGAACGCGAGATGATGTTGCTTGCCGCCGGACTTGTCGCGGTACTCGTCTTTGTCGGCGGCCTGTCCTTTCTCATCGCCCGCTCCATCTCGATCCCTGTCCGGCGGCTGTCAGGCGGCATGCGGCGGCTTGCCGAAGGCGATGTGGAGGTGGAGATCGTGGACCACGTGCTCGCCGACGAGATCGGCGGCATGGCCCGTGCGATGGCCGTCTTCAAGGAAAACGCAATCGCCAAGCGCGACCTGGAGGCAAAGGCCGCGCAGGAGGCAGAGCGCGAGGCGCAGCGCAAGAAGGAGATGATGCAGGCCCTCGCCAACGACTTCGAGGCGGCCGTGGGCAACATCATCATCGCGGTGAGCGAGAACACCGGCGAATTGCGCGAAGCCGCGCAGAGCATGTCTGCCATGGCGGAGGAGACCTCCAACCAGTCGAGCGCGGTCGCTTCGGCTTCCGAACAGATGGCCGGCAACGTGCAGACGGTCGCCAGCGCGACCGAGGAAATGGGCAGCTCGGTCGATGAGATCGGCCGTCAGGCACAGGCGTCCTCCGACAAGGCCTCCACCGCCACCTCCGCGGTGCAGAAGTCGGTCGGCCAGGTGCAGGCCCTTTCCGGATCGGTCCAGAAGATCGGCGACATCGTCGGCCTGATCCAGGCGATCGCCGAGCAGACCAACCTTCTGGCGCTCAATGCAACGATCGAGGCCGCCCGCGCGGGCGAGGCCGGCAAGGGCTTTGCCGTGGTCGCCTCCGAGGTGAAGGAACTGGCGACACAAACATCGAAGGCGACGGAAGAGATCAGCACGCAGATCTCGGAAATTCAGAACGAGACGCAATCTTCCGTATCGGCAATCGAGATGGTCACGACATTGATCGAGGACCTGAACAGCCTTGCGAGTTCCATCGCGGCGGCGGTGGAACAGCAAGGTGCGGCAACGCGCGAGATCGCGACAAGCATCCAGCAGGCGGCCGAAGGCAGCGAACAGGTTGCCGGCAACATCGCCGGCGTCGGTCAGGCGGCCAGCGATTCCAGTTCCGCCTCGCTGAAGGTCCTCAATCTCGCCGACACCGTGGCCACGCACACGAGCGAACTGCGCCAGCAGACCCACAGCTTCCTCGAACGTATCCGCGCCGGCTAGAACGCTTTTCGATCGGATCGACTGGAATGGGATCGGGATATTGATCGGGAGCGCCCCGGGCAGGACGGGAGCATTCGGCGCATCCTTCGAGACGGCGCTGACGCCGCCTCCTTACGATGACGTTGTATATGCCGCTATTCCAGAGAAACGGACAAGACGATAACGCCATCCGTAGAGCCTGGCCCGGAAATGGTCGTCGGTTCGTCGCCCGGAATTCCACGCGCCTGCATACCTCTCCCCCGTTCATATCTCTCCACCGTCATCACCCGGCGAAGTCCGGGTGATCCAGCGCGCAGCCCAAATGCTGCGGCCGGCGGTGGATTGCCCGGACTTCGCCGGGCAATGACGGCGGAGGGGCATGAGGCGGAATAGCCGAAAGCGCATAGCCCGATACTATTTTCTGGCCAGGCTCTGGGGGGCAGTTCAAGCGGTCGTCTCGACTGATGGGCCGCAGCACAACCACCCTCAGCTCCCCTGCCCGGACCACAAAACGACCGGGGATGACGCGGAGGCGCGGACTCTCCGCGTCCCCAAAAGCCGCCTGACCCTCGTCGTCAGTGCACGCGTTCGATGCAGAAATCCACGACTTCCAGCAGCGCCTGCTTGTAGTCGCCTGCCGGCAGCGGCGCGAGCGCGTCACGCGCGACAGCTCCATAGTGGCGGGCACGCTCCACCGTGTCCGCGATGGCGCCCTGGCCGCGCATCATCTCGATCGCCTTTTCCAGATCGCCGTCCTCGATCTGCCCCTCTTCAAGGCAGCGCTTCCAGAAGGCGCGGTCCTCATCCGAACCGCGCCGATAGCTGAGCACAACCGGCAGCGTGATCTTGCCTTCACGGAAATCGTCGCCCGTGCGCTTGCCGAGCGCATCCGCCGATCCGCCGTAGTCGAGCGCATCGTCCACCAGCTGGAAGGCGAGGCCGAGATTGACGCCATAGGAGCGGCAGGCCGCACGCTGGGCAGCACTTGCGCCGGCAATGATCGGGCCGACTTCGGACGCGGCGGAGAACAGCGCCGCGGTCTTGGCTCGGATCACGGCGAGATAGTCGTCCTCGGTGGTCTCGGTGTTCTTGGCGGCGCCGAGCTGCATCACCTCGCCTTCGGCGATGACAGCGGCGGCGTCCGACAGCACGGCAAGCGCATCCATCGAGCCGACCTCGACCATCATCCGGAACGCCTGACCGAGCAGGAAATCGCCCACCAGCACACTCGCCTGATTGCCCCACAGCTTGCGCGCGGCCAGCTTGCCGCGACGCATGTCGCTCTCGTCGACGACATCGTCGTGCAGCAGCGTGGCGGTGTGCATGAACTCAACGCAGGCCGCCAGCTGGGTGTGGCCGGAGCCCTCGTAGCCGAACATCTGCGCCGTGGCGATGGTCAGCATCGGGCGCAAACGCTTGCCCCCGGAGGAGATCAGATGGTTCGCGACCTCCGGGATCATCTCCACATCGGAGCCCGCCTTGGAAAGGATGATCCCGTTGACGGCTTCCATGCCACGCGCAACCAGACCGCTCAGCCGCGAAATCCCGGCCGAATCCTCTTTTTCCTCAAATGGAACGACAACGCCCACGCCTGTCTTCTCCGCTTGCCTCGAATTTCCGGCGGACAATAGGTTGCCGAAGGCGGCTCGGCAAGCCGCGCCTTGACGACGGGACCGATGAGTCCCTCCGGGTTGTGCCGGCTACCGGACAGCGAACCTGGGACGAGCCCCGCAGCAGACCTTAGCCAGCCAAGTTCACCTAAGGTAATTGCGAAAAATCAATTCCTGGAGATTGGAAATTAATACGCTTTTCCTGACGAACTATGCATAAGTTTTATTCGTCTTTTACAAAAGATTCAGCATTTTTGACAGAGAATCGAGACGAATATTATCGGAGTCAAAAATGAAAATTTCGATCCGCCCCGTGCGCCAGAAGAGTGCGATAACAAAGATCCTCGTGGCTGCAACGCTTGTGATAACGGCTATCTTCGCCGTGTTCGCAATATTCAACGACGTGAACGAACGCGCATCAAAGATTGAGGATCTCGAGCGGTTTGTCGAGACGGCCGGGTTTTCTGCGCAAAGGACGATCCAGAACTGGTTTGCGGGACGGATTTTCCTTGCCGAGATGGCGGCGCAGCGCCTCGAAAAGGCGAACCAGACGACTGTCAGCGCCCTTGATTCGGATATCCAGACGAAAACCTACGTCAGCAACTACTTTGCGGACGAGGCAAGCGGTACCATGACGTCCTGGCCGCATTGGGACCCGCCCGCCGGCTACGACCCGCGCAAGCGACCGTGGTACGCTCAGGCAGTCGACGCCGGTTCCGTGACCCTGACCGAGCCCTATCTCGACACGATCTCCGGCAAGCTGGTCATTTCCGTCGCCGCACCGGTCCGGCGCGACGGGAAACTGGGTGGCGTCTATGGCGGCGACTTCGCCATCGACCAAATCGGCACGTTCCTCAGCAAGCTAGACCTGAAGGGGCTCGGCTATTTCTTCCTCGTCGACGGCGGCGGCAAGATCCTGGTTCACCCCGAAAGCGGAATGGTGACACGGAAACTCGCCGACCTCTTCCCGCTGAAGGCACCTTCGCTGACCGACCCGAGCCTCCAGCAGATCCCGACGCCCGACGGCGAAAGGCTGGTCGCCTTCACCCGCATCGAGGGACTGCCGCTGGCAACCGACTGGTACATCGGCATGGAGCTTGACCGGGATGCGGCCTTTGCGAGCCTCACACGGATGCGGTACGTGGCCGGGGGCGCGGCACTGTTCGCCGGTGTCTTGATGATGCTCATACTCGGGCTGCTGTTTCACAGGCTCCTCGCCCGGCCGTTGGCTTCTGTCACCGGCGCGATGGGGCTCATCGCCGACGGTGAGCTCGAAACGAACATCGCCGGGCTCGAGCGCAGCGACGAAATCGGCTCCATCGCCCGGGCCGTTGCGGTGTTCCGCGACAACGAGAAGGCGCGCCTGAAACTCGAGGCAAAGAGTGAAGAGCATGCGCGCCATCAGGAGGAACGCCAGAAGCGTGTCGAGAAGCTCATCGAGAAGTTTCAGCAGGTTGTCGGGCAGGCCCTCTCGAACGTGGACGAGAACACCGCGCACCTCAACGAGGCGGCCGTCAACCTGAAGACGATCGCCAGCCAGACGGAGGAGAAATCCACCAGCGCATCGGCGGCTTCCGAGCAGGCGACCGCCAATGTGCAGACAGTCGCATCGGCAGCGGAAGAACTCAGCGCCTCCATCGCCGAGATCAACCGGCAGGTCGCCCAGAGCAGCGCGATCGTCGCAAGGGCGAGCGAGAGCGCGGAGCTGTCCAACGCCAAGGTCGCAAGCCTCGATGCGGCGGCACAGAAGATCGGCGAGGTCGTGAGCCTCATCCAGGCGATCGCCGAGCAGACCAATCTGCTGGCGCTCAACGCGACGATCGAGGCCGCGCGGGCCGGTGAAGCCGGCAAGGGCTTTGCGGTCGTCGCCGCGGAGGTCAAGGAACTCGCCACCCAGACCTCCAAGGCCACCGAGGAGATTTCCTCCCAGATCCAGGCTATCCAGGGATCGACGCGCGAGACCGTGGCGGTGATCGAGGACATCACGCGGATCATGGAAGAGGTGAACGGCTTCACCTCCGCCATCGCCGGCGCCGTGGCGGAACAGGGAACGGCGACGCAGGAGATCTCGGTCAACGTCACCGAAGCCGCTTCCGGAACCCGGCTGGTGACGCAGAACATGCACTCCGTCGCCGACGGCACGACGGAGACGACCGGCACTGCGGAAGGCGTGCTGCAGGCATCGAGCGAAACCGCAAGAAGCACAGCCGACCTGCGGTTGAAGATCGAAGACTTCCTGCGCGATGTCGCAGCCGCCTGACTTTGCCCTGCCGGCGGGCCCGCCGACAGCGTTCTGTTGATGGGAAACCGGCGCGAAAGCGCCGGTTTTTTCGACGATCTCGGCATTTCTCCCAGCATTATTCCAATCTTCCATTCGGCATAATAGGATCGGACCGAGCGTCGCAGCGGACCGACTGCCCGGGATCAGGCAGGAGTTTTTCCGTTTGCGAGCCGGCCCAGTCGACAGATCCCGGCCCAAGGAGCGTTGGACTTTGAGGGAACTTCTGAAAACCAATGATCCGGTGACCATTTCCCACGTGGCGGCGCTGCTTGGCGAGGCCGGCATTCACTTCATGGTGCTCGACCAGAACATGAGCGTTCTTGAGGGCTCGCTCGGCGTGCTGCCGCGCCGCGTTCTCGTCGTGAGCGAAGGTTACGAGGTCGCCTGCACCTTGCTTGAAGAGGCGGGCATGGGAGCGGAACTGACCGCCGACACGGAGAAGAACGCGTGATCGAAAAGACGGTCACGCGGCCCGGCGACGAGGTCGCCCGGGACCCCGTGACCCGGGACAAGTTCCTGGGCGGACAGGTGGAATTGTTCCAGCCCAGCGCGCGTCACCATCGCTCCGGACTTGATGCCGTGCTGCTGGCGGCGAGCCTTCCGGCCGAAACCGCGGGCCGCGTCGTCGATCTCGGCGCAGGCGCCGGGGCCGCCGGACTATGCGCCGCCGCGCGCATCGGCGCGATCGAGGTCACTCTGGTGGAGCGCGAGGAGAGCCTGTGCCATCTGGCCCGCGAAAGCCTGTCGCTGCCCGAGAATTCAAGATTTTCCGAGCGCGTCCAGATACTTGGCGCGGACGTGACGGCCAAGGGCCAGGCCCGCAAGGCGCAAGGTCTGGCGCCCGGGATGGCGGATCACGTCATCATGAACCCGCCCTTCTACGACACCCGCCACCGCCCCTCGCCCCATGCGGCGAAGGCCGGGGCCCATGTTCTGGCCGAGGGCGGGCTTGATCCGTGGCTCAGAACGGCCTCCGACCTGCTGGTTTCCGGCGGCTCGATGACGATGATCTTCCGCGCCGACGGGCTGGATGACGTGCTCGCCGCGATGGCCGGCCGCTTCGGACAAGTCGTTGTTTTTCCAGTCTTTCCGCGCGCGAGCGAAGATGCCACCCGCATCATCTTGCGCGGCATTCGCGGCTCGCGCGGGCCAATGCGACTGAGGCCGGGACTGGTGCTGCACGCCAAGGGATCCGGCTATGTGCCGGCAGTCGAGGCGATCCTGCGGGACGGCGCGGCACTGGTCTTGTGAGCGCGCCGCGCCGCCGTCAGTTCAGCAGCATCGAGACATCGACATTGCGCCAGCGGGCCGGTCCGATGACGCCCTTGTGGGCGAAGCGGACGGAATGCAGAGTGCCGTCCAACTCATTGGTCCAAAAGCGTAAAAATCGCTTGAGCTCGGGGAATTGAGGGGCAAGGTCCCAGGTCTGCCACAGGAAGGTCTGGAGCAGTCCCGGGTGGTCGGGCATGTGATAGAGGATCTCTGCCGTCGTCAGCCCGTAACCGCGCATCTGCGCACTCAATTCCGAACATGCCATGAGCCGTCTCCGTTCAATCAAGAATGGAGACATTTTTCGGCGCAATGCGTGTTCCGGCAAGTCGTATTATGTCGAATACGTAATCAAATCAACGTGTTAGCAGCAGATCGACCGGAGTGCTGCCACCGTTTCGCATCCGACTAATATTTCGTTCGAATATCGTTCGAATTTCCTCGAATTTCGCCAAAGTTCAAAGACTCTTCAAATAGGCGATGAACGCCGTGATCTGCTCCGGCTCCCAGGCGATTTCCGGCATGCCCTCATGGCCTGTGACGATGCCCTCCGCAAGCGCCTCCTCCAGGTCCTCGACCGGGTAGCGCTTGGCGAGATCGCGGAAGGCGGGCGCCTCGGCGAGGGGGCTCTCGTCCTCCGCGCCGATGGCGTGACAGGAGGCGCATTCGCTCTCCGCCAGCGCCCGGCCGAGCTCCACTTCGGAAGCGCCCTCCCCGGTCTTCTTCTCCGCCGAATCGGCCACCACCGTGAACGCCACCGCCCAGGCGAGCGCCGCCAGTGCACCGACGAGCGCGCCCTTCCAACCGTGTGTCATTCAATTCCTCTCCCCGCTATTCCCCTCAAGAATGCACGCCCCGCCTTCAATCGACGAGGAAATCCGTCAGCGCCGCGTTGAACAGATCGCGCTGTTCGATGTTGGACAGATGCGCCGCATCGGGCAGCACCACCAGTTGCGCGCCCTCTATCGCCTCGGCGATCTGGTGCGCATGATCGGGCGGCGTCGCCGCATCCTCGGCGCCGGCGATGACGAGCACCGGGTTTGCGATCGTGCGGATCGTCTCGCGCTGGTCCATCTCCGCGATCGCCTCGCAGCAGCCGGCATAGCCCTCCGGATCGATGCCGAGGATCATATCGCGGATCCGGCCGACCCGCTCCGGCTCGCGCGCCTGGAAGCCTTCGGTAAACCACCGGTTGACCACCGCCGCGACGATCGCCTGCATGCCGTCGGCCCTGACCGTTGCCGCCCGGTGGCGCCACATCTCCTCCGTCGGCAGGTGGGCGGCGGTATTGGCGTAGACCATCCGCCCGAAGCGCGCGCCGGCATTGGTGCCAAGCCACATGCCGACCATGCCGCCCTTGGAAAGCCCGCAATAATCGACCTTCTCCAGCCCCAGCGCATCCAGCAGGCAGAGCGCGTCGCGGCCCAGCCGCTCGATCGAGTAGGGCCCCTTCGGCGCGCCCGACTTGCCATGCCCGCGACTGTCGTAGCGCAGGATCCGGCGCGTGGCCGAAAGCGTCTCCATCTGGTCGTCCCACATGCCGAGATCGGTGCCGAGCGAATTGGAAAACAGCACCACCGGCGCACCAGCCGCCCCTTCGAATTCGTAATTCAGAACGACGCCGTCGTCGGTCGTGATCGTTGGCATGGGGTCCTCTCCTCCATTGTAGTGCTTTCGTGCCGGTGCCTTGGGCCGCGCCGGCCTGAACATATCGTGCGCCGTCTGACGTTTACGAAGCGCGCACCGCTTGCTCCCCTCTCCCCCCTTGTGGGGGAGATGTCCCGTCTTCGCGGGACAGAGGGGGGTAGAGCCGCTCGCTCCGACCTTGCCGCCTCACCCCCCCTCTGTCGGCCAGAGCCGACATCTCCCCCACAAGGGGGGAGAGGGGAACAAGGAGCCCCTTCACGGACCAACCTCACCCCACATCCTCCGCCCGTGCATCGCGCCATGAACCGAGCGCGCGGTCGATGAAGACGTCGGCCGAGCCGACATAGCCGAGCGGATCAAAGACGCCGTCGATCTCGCGCGCATCGAGATGGGCGGTGACCGCCTTGTCGGCCTTCAAGACATCCTTCAGATGCCGGTCCTCGGCGATCGCCAGCTTGGAGGCCGCCTCCAGAATGTGGTGGGCGACGGCGCGTCCGGTCTTCGGCGCGAGCTTCATCATCACGGCTTCGGCGAACACCAGCCCCTTCGTCATTTCGAGGTTTTCGCGCATGCGGTCGGCGCGCACCTCCAGCCCTTCCAGCACCGTGACGAGCGGCTGAAGCGCGGCGGCTGTGAGGACGAACAGCTCCGGCACCAGCCCCCACTCCGCCTGCCAGCCGCCGGTGGCGCGCTCGTGCGGCTGGTCCATGGTGGAATGGAGGGCGGCGGCGCGCGCCTGGGCCTGCAGGGCGGCGGCGCGCGCGGTGGCGGCGCCCACCGGATTGCGCTTGTGCGGCATGGTGGAGGAACCGCCCTTGCCGGGTGCCGCCGGCTCGAACACCTCGCCCACCTCCGTCTGCATCATCAGAACGATCTCGCCGGCGATCTTCATCATGATGCCGGCGACCGCGCCGACGGCCTCCCCGATTTCAATGATGCGTTCGCGGGTGGTGAACCAAGGAACTGCGGGTGCATGAAGCTTCAGCTCAACGGCCAGTTCATCGCGCACCTGCGCGCCGTGGGGCCCGAGCGAGGCGAGCGTGCCGACCGCGCCGCCGAATTGCAGCGCAAGCGACTGCTCGATCACCCCGTCGATGCGCAGAATGAGCCGCTCGACGGATTCCAGCCACGAGGCCGTCTTGAGCCCGAAGACGGTGGGTAGCCCCTGCTGGAGGAAGGTGCGTCCGGCCATGGGCGTGGCGCGATGGGCGCTGGTGAGCGCGGCGCAGGCATCGCCGAGGCGCACCAGATCGGCACGCAGCAGGTTCAGCCCCTCGCGCGCCTGAAGCATCAATCCGGTATCGATGACATCCTGACTGGTGGCGCCCCAGTGGACGAAGCCCGCCGCCTCGCCCTCGACCCGGGCGGTCAGTTCCTTGACGAGCGGGATCGCGACATTGCCGCCGAGCGGCACCTTGCGGCCGATTTCGGCCGGATCGTAGAATTCCGCCCGCGCGGCTTTGGCCACCGCCTCGCCCACCGCATGCGGCACCACACCGAGGCGCGACTGCACGCGGGCGAGCGCGGCCTCGAAATCGAGCATGGCCTGAAGGCGCGCGCCATCGCTCCATACGGCGCACATGGGGACAGTGGCGAACAGCCCGCCCAGCAGTTCAGAATCGATCGCACCGACGCCAGCCACGGAACATTCCTCCCCTTGTCCGCCTTTCCGTTCAAACGGCGATCCCTGATTAGAACATGCGGAGGCGGGAGGAAATCACCCGGCGGCAAAAAGTTGCGATGGCAACCGCGAAACGGACGTAGGCGTGAGGAACGATTGCGCATGCCCCTGCCGCGCGTTAGCAAGGAAGGAAGGGAGAATTGGGAGGAGCGCTTGCGATAGGGAGGCGGACGTCCCCCAGTCTCGATTGTCATCCCCGCGAAGGCGGGGATCCAGTAACCACCGGATCGGAATCGAGGCACGAAAGCGAGGCCTCTGGAATGCTGCCCCCCCGCCTTCGCGGGGATGACAGGAGGAGAGGTTCGGACCCGGCCTCCGACTTGAAGCGGAACGACAACAGCGGACGGAACGCATGAACGATGAAACGGCCCTGAAGGGCGCGGCGCTGCCGCAATCGATCGACGGGACGCTGGACCTGCTGAGCTCCGCCAGCTACGTGGCGGACCGGTCGCTGGCGACCGTGCTCTATCTGGCGCTGAAGATGCAACGGCCGCTGTTTCTGGAAGGCGAGGCCGGCGTCGGCAAGACCGAGATCGCCAAGGTGCTGTCGCAAACGCTGGGGCGCGATCTGATCCGCCTGCAATGCTACGAGGGGCTCGACGTTTCCACCGCCGTCTACGAGTGGAACTACGCGGCCCAGATGGTGGAGATCCGCATGGCGGAGGCCGCCGGCGAGACCGACCGGGGCGAGCTTGCCCAGGATATCTTCTCCGAGCGCTTCCTGATCGAACGGCCGGTTCTCAAGGCCATGCGGCCGCACCTTTCCGGGGCACCGGTTTTCCTGATCGACGAACTGGACCGCGCCGACGAGGCCTTCGAGGCGTTCCTGCTGGAGGTCTTGTCGGACAGCCAAGTCACCATTCCCGAAATCGGCACCATAAAGGCACCGGAGCCGCCGATCGTCATCATCACGACGAACCGCACCCGCGAGATCCATGACGCGCTGAAGCGGCGCTGCCTCTATCACTGGGTGGATTACCCGGATGCGGAACGCGAACTGACCATCGTGCGCACCAAGGTGCCGGGCGTGAACGAGCGGCTTTCGGCCGAGGTCGTCGCCTTCGTGCAGCGGCTGCGCAAGGAATACGAACTGTTCAAGCAGCCGGGCGTGGCGGAGACGATCGACTGGGCGACGGCGCTCACCGAACTCGACCAGCTGGCGCTCAACCCGGAAATGGTGGGCGACACGCTGGGCACGCTGCTGAAGTACCAGGACGACATCGAACGCATCCAGGGATCGGAGGCGAAGCGGCTCGTCGATGATCTGAAGAAGGAGATCGTGGCAGGGATGTGAGAGCGGCGGTCGGTGTGGGATGGGCCACTTCTGCTCCGCTCGCCGCTGGCCTTCCCCTCTCTCCGCCGTCATTGCCCAGCTTCGTCCGGGCAATCCATTGCGGGTGCCGCATGCGCGGATCGTGCTGGATCACCCGGACTTCGCCGGGTGATGACGGCGGGGAGAATGGAGGGAGGCGGTGTCAGTGTGGAATGAGGGACCGATACGGAATGCGTTGCCCATCCTTCGAGACGGCGCTTCGCGCCTCCTCAGGATGACGTTGTTTCTGTGGTGCGATTCTTCATAGCAGGCGACGCGATAAGGCCATACTGAGGCTAGCCACACCCACAACGTCATCCTGAGGAGGACGCGTGAGCGGCCGTCTCGAAGGATGGGCAAAGTGGGCAACACAGGCCACACGTGCCACACTTCCTCCGACCTCCCTCCCCCGCCAGCCTGCCCGCAATCGACACGGAGACCGCGAACCACACGATGACCGAGACCCCAGCCACCGAAACCGGCGCGCTCGCCGACAACATCGTGCATTTCGCGCGCGCGCTGCGTGCTGCCGGGCTGCCGGTGGGGCCGGCCGCCGTGATCGATGCCATCCGCGCGGTGGAGGTGGCCGGCATCGCCAGCCGCGAGGATTTCTACTGGACGCTGCATTCGATCTTCGTGAAGAAGCGTGACCAGCATGCCGTGTTCGAGGAGGCGTTCCGCCTCTTCTGGCGCTCGCGCGGGCTTGTCGAAAAGATGCTCGCCCTGCTCTCCCCCGTCGCCCCGCCCCGGGGCGAGCCGCAAAAGCCCAAGGCGGCCCAGGCCCGCGTCGCCAACGCGCTGCAACAGGACACGGTGCGCGAGGCGAAGGAGACCAAGCCCGAAATCGAGATCGACGCGAGCTTCACCGTGTCGGGCGCGGAGGTGCTGCAGACGAAGGACTTCGCGCAGATGTCAGCGGCCGAGATCGCCACCGCCAAGGCGGCGATATCCCGCCTCATCCTGCCGGTCGACACCGTGCGCCAGCGCCGGCTGGTGGCCACGCCTGCGCGCGCCCGCATCGATCCGCGCCGCTCGATGCGCGCCTCCATGCGCGCCGGCGGCGACATGATCGCGCTGAAATATAGGAAACCGGCCGAGCTCCATCCGCCCATCGTGGCGCTGTGCGACATTTCCGGCTCGATGAGCCAGTACACCCGGATTTTCCTGCATTTCCTGCACGCGCTGACGGAGAACCGGCGCAAGGTGCACACGTTCCTGTTCGGCACGAGGCTTTCCAACGTCACCCGCCAGCTGACCATGAAGGACCCCGACGAGGCGCTGGAAGCGTGCACGGGATCGGTCGCCGACTGGTCGGGCGGGACGCGGATCGCGACCGCGCTTCACGAATTCAACCGCAAATGGTCGCGCCGGGTGATGCATGGCGGTGCGATCGTGCTGCTGATCACCGACGGGCTGGAGCGCGACACGGAGGAGGATCTGGCGGTGGAGATGGACCGGCTGCACCGCTCCTGCCGCCGGCTCGTGTGGCTGAACCCGCTGCTGCGCTTCGACCGTTTCGAGGCCAAGGCCCGCGGCATCCGCGCGATGCTGCCGCATGTGGACGAGTTCCGCACCATCCATTCGCTGGAGGCGGTGGAGGACCTGTGCCGCGCGCTCGCCGGCGACGGCAAGGGCGCGGAGGATCCGCGAGCGTGGCTGAAGAGGGTCGGGTGAGCGGGGCGGATTGCGAGGTGGACACGATGATCGCCGGTGCCCTCTGATCGGCCAGCGGCTCCCTCCGCTTTCTCGGTTGTCATCCCCGCGAAGGCGGGGATCCAGCATTCCAGAGGCGGTTCGGTTCTGCACGGGCAACCCGATCCTGTGGTTGCTGGATTCCCGCCTTCGCGGGGATGACAACCGAGAAACAGGGACCCACCGACAAAAAGCCCCCGGCGCGTGAACGCCGGGGGCTCTGGGGACGACCTGAAGAGGCCGGACGCGCGGGGCGCCCGGTTTACTTCATGTAGTCGTACTTGCCGTCGTGCCACTCGTAGAAGACGTAGCCCGGCAGGGTCACGTCGCCCTTGTCGTTGAACGACATGTTGTCGCCGAGCACCGTGTTGAACTTGCCGTCGTCGAGCGCCTTGACGACCGCGTCGAAGTCGGTCGACCCGGCGGCCTTGACCGCATCCACGTAGGTCTGGATGGCGGCGTAGGTGTACATCACGTAGCCTTCCGGCTCGATGCCCTTCTTGCGGAACTCGGCCACAATCGGGGCCGCCTTCTCGTTCTTGCGCGGGTCGGGCGAGAAGGTCATCAGGGTGCCCTCGCCGGCATCGCCCGTGATCGCCCAGTACTCGTCGGTGACCAGCGCGTCGCCCGACACCAGCACCGTGTCCATGCCCTGATCGCGCATCTGGCGCGCCATCAGGCCGGCTTCGGTGTGATAGCCGCCGACATAGAGAACGCCGATGTTCTCCTGCTTCAGCTTGGAGACGAGAGCCGTGTAGTCCTTCTCGCCGGCGGTGTAGGATTCCACCAGCGTCGGCTTCTTGCCGGCCTCTTCCATGTACTTCTGCGTCTCGTCGGCAAGACCCTTGCCGTAGGCGGTCTTGTCGTTGATGATCGCGATGTTCTTGTCCTTGAACTTCGTTGCAAGGAACTTGCCGGCGACCTGGCCCTGCTGGTCGTCACGACCGCAGACGCGGAAGATGCCGGGGCCGGGACGCTCGTCGGTGAACTTCGGGTTGGTGGAGGCCGGCGTGATCTGGATGATGCCCTCTTCGGCATAGACCGCGGAGGCCGGGATCGACGAGCCGGAGCAGAAGTGGCCGGCCACGAAGACCACGCCCTTGCCGACGAACTGGTTGGCGACCGCAACCGCCTGCTTCGGGTCGCAGGCATCGTCGCCCACTTCCAGAACCAGCTTCTCCCCGTTGACGCCGCCGGCCGCGTTGATGTCGGCCACAGCCTGCTCGGCACCGGCCTTCATCTGCTGACCGAAGGCGGCATACTGACCGGTCATCGGACCGGCCGTTGCGATGACGATATCCGCGAAGGCGGCCGTGGACATGGCCATGCCGAAGGACATCGCGACGCCGGCCATCAGAATCTTTTTCATGCAAAACTCCCTGGTTCAGATTGCCAAGTGAACCTCTCTGGACGGGGATTTTTCCCCAAGGTGCAGGTATTGTGCCCTGCAATGTGCGGAAATGACAGCCGTGCCGGCTTGCCCGCTTCCGCCACCGGAGATCCTGACCTTGCCGGCCCGGCCCCCGGAAGTCTTTTTGGACGGCCGGCCCCGCAAGGACCGGCCGCCGAATCTCGTTTCAAACCTCGTGTCAGGCCCGGTTTTCCCGCGCCTGCTGCCGCTCCCGCCACGAGAACGGGCTGCTCCTCTCGTAAAGCCAGCTGTACTGCGTCGTCATCTGGCCCGCGCGGGTGTAGCGCCAGCCGGCAAAGCCCAGCACCCCCAGCACCACCAGATCGACCAGCCAGTAATGAACCGTCAGCAGGCTGCCGTGGAACAGCGCGTAGTGCAGGAACCGCACCGCGAACGACAGCAGCACCAGGAACCAGGCCAGCAGCCACGTCGGCCGCCAGGTCAGCGCCGAGGCGCGTCCCGTGAGCCAGGCCGCGCCACCGCCGAGAAAGACGGTGACGAGCAGGAAATCGCCGAGCGAGACTTCGAAGATGATACCCATTTTTCCCGCCTTCTGGAGCAGATCCGTTTCTTGCAGAACCGGATCTTGGCTCCAACCCCTTGTTTCAACGCAAATCCGGACGGATAACCGGTCACCACTTGTCCTGGATTTGCTCTAGTGCGCGCCGCCCTCGAGATAGGCCGCCTTGACGTCGTCGCGCGCGAGAAGCTCCTTGCCCGTGCCCGACATGGTGATGAGACCGTTGACCATGACATAGCCGCGGTGGGCGA
This sequence comes from Breoghania sp. JC706, assembly GCF_037026715.1. Taxonomy (NCBI): domain Bacteria; kingdom Pseudomonadati; phylum Pseudomonadota; class Alphaproteobacteria; order Hyphomicrobiales; family Stappiaceae; genus Breoghania; species Breoghania sp. JC706. The sequence continues at coordinate 456,061 of NZ_JBANCG010000001.1, read as the reverse complement.
GCTTCAGCGCATGGTAGGCGTTCTGCTCCACCAGGAACACGGTCAGCCCCTCGTTGGTGTTCAGCTCCTCGATGATCTCGAAGATCTGCTTGACCACCAGCGGGGCGAGGCCCAGCGACGGCTCGTCGAGCAACAGAAGTTTCGGCCGGCTCATCAGCGCGCGCGCGATCGCCAGCATCTGCTGCTCGCCGCCCGAAAGCGTGCCGCCGCGCTGGCCCTTGCGCTTCGACAGGATCGGAAACAGGTCGAACACCCGCTTCAGATCGTCGTCGAAATGCGTCATGTCGGTGATGGAGGCGCCCATCTGCAGGTTTTCCATCACCGTCATGCGCGGAAAGATCCGCCGCCCTTCCGGCGACTGCGCGATCGACATGCGCGTGATCTCGTGCGTCGGCATCTGGGTGATGTCGATCCCATCGTAGGTGATCGTGCCCTCGCGCGCCTGCGGGCTGCCGCAGATCGTCATCATCAGGGTCGACTTGCCGGCCCCGTTGGCGCCGATCAGCGTGACGATCTCGCCTGGGTGAACCTCCATGTCGACGCCGCGCAGCGCGACGATCTTGCCGTAGTAGGTCTTGACGCCGGACACCCTCAGGAGGGGGTCCCCGGCAGGAGCCGCGGCGGCCGCCGCTGCGCTTCCCTCGCTCATAGGCCCACCTCCTCTTCGACCAGTTCGACTTCCTCGTCCGCGACGCCCAGATAGGCCGCGATCACCTTCGGATCGCTGCGAACCGCCTCAGGCGTGCCGTCGGCGATCTTCTCGCCGTAGTCGAGCACGATCACGTGGTCGGAGATTTCCATCACCACCGACATGTCATGCTCGATGAGGACGACGGAGGTGTCGTGCTCCTTGCGGATGTACATCAGCAGCGCATTGAGCTCGGCGCTCTCGCGCGGGTTGAGGCCGGCGGCCGGCTCGTCGAGACACAGCACCTGCGGGCCGGTGCACATGGCGCGCGCGATCTCCAGCCGGCGCTGGTCGCCGTAGGGCAGATCGGCGGCCGGATCGTCCGCCCGTTCGATCAGGTCGATCTTGTCGAGCCAGTAGCGCGCCTGTTCCACCGCCCTCTCCTCCGCCCGGCGGAACCGGGAGAGGCCGAAGATGCCGGCGAGCGACAGCGCCGATGCGCTCATCAAGGGATTGTGCTGGGCGACCATCAGGTTCTCCAGCACGGTCATGCCGCCGAAGAGCCGGATGTTCTGGAACGTGCGCGCCACCCGCGCATCGCGCGAGATCTCGAAATCGGGCATCCGCTCCAGCAGATATTCATCGCCGGAGGACTGGCGCACGGTGATGCGCCCCTCGGTGGGCTTGTAGAAGCCGGTGACGCAGTTGAAGACGGTCGTCTTTCCGGCCCCGTTCGGCCCGATCAGCGCGGTGATGTCGCCGCGCCCGACATCGAAGGAGAGATCGTCGACGGCAACGAGACCGCCGAAGCGCATGGTCAGGTGCTCCACGGTGAGCACGGGGTTGTCCATCCACCGGGTCATCCCTGTCCCTCCTGCACAAGATCCGCGGATATGCCGGTTCTTCGTTTGAGGCCGATGGTGGGCTTGCGCGTGGAGATCAGGCCGCGCGGCTTCCACACCATGATGATGACCATCAGGAGGCCGAAGACCAGCATGCGATAGTCCTGCAGGTCGCGGAAGAACTCAAAGCCGCCGATCATCACCACCGCGGCGATGACGACGCCGATCTGCGAGCCCAGGCCGCCGAGCACGACAATGGCCAGGATGACCGCGCTTTCGATGAAGGTGAAGCTTTCCGGCGAGATGAAGCCCTGCCGGGTGGCGAAGAACGAACCGGCGAAGCCGCCGAACATCGCCCCCGTGGCAAAGGCCGAAAGCTTGGTGTTGGTGGTGTTGATGCCGAGCGAGCGGCAGGCGATCTCGTCCTCGCGCAGCGCCTCCCAGGCGCGCCCCACCGGCAGCCTTCTCAGCCGCATGGTCACGAAATTGGTGACCAGCGCCATGGCCAGGATGACGTAATAGAGGAAGATGATGCGGTGAATGGACGAGTAGTCGAGCCCGAACAGGGCGGCGAAGCCCTCGTCCCCGCGCTCGAACTCGATGCCGAACAGCGTCGGGCGCGGAATGCCTGAAATGCCGTCCGGCCCGCCGGTGAACTCGTACCAGTTCAAGAGCACGACGCGGATGATCTCGCCGAAAGCCAACGTCACGATGGCGAGATAGTCACCTCTGAGGCGCAGCACCGGATAGCCGAGGATCATGCCCCAGCAGGCCGCCAGAAGACCGGCGAGCGGCAGACACATCCAGAAGCCGAGCCCGAAATACTGCGACAGCAGCGCGAACGAATAGGCGCCCACCGCGTAGAAGGCGACGTAGCCGAGATCGAGCAGGCCGGCGAGACCCACCACGATGTTCAAGCCCCAGCCGAGCATGATGTAGGTGAGAACGAGGATCGCCAGATCGAGATATTGCCGCGATCCGCGCGCTCCCAGCCATTCGATCAGAATGAAGGGAACCGCCACCGCCAGCAGGCCGAGCGCCATCGGCATCCACTTCGCAAACGGCGCAAACCCCGCCCGGACCGTCGCCGCAGCGCCCGGGCCGGAGGGCTTGCCTCGCCTTTCGGCAATCCCCAGAAGGGCGCTCGCGACGATGGCGGCGACGATCGCGAGCCCCACGATCAGAAGGATCCAAAGCCAGTCGTTATTGCCGATCGCGCGCGCCGGCGAGGCGCCGGTGAAGGTGCCGAGGAAACGGTCGAGCAGATAGAAGATCACCAGCGCGGCCAGGATCGACAGACCGAGCATGATCGTGCGGAAGGTGACGGTGCGCGGCGTCTCGGGCCGCCACACATACATGTTGAGAAGCAGCCGCCCGGCGAAGACCACCACCACCGTGATCGCCACCGCCGCCCAGCGGTAGTCGATGATCAGACCTCCGATGGAGATCTCGGTGCGCATGCCGATCAGCATGAACGACAGTGCGAGCGTGATGAGCGCCGCGACCGCGGAATCCTTGAAGGACGCCTTCAGCCGGCTTTCGGTTACAGATGCGGACATGGGCTCAGACCTTCTCCACTTCCGGCTTGCCGAGCAGACCTTCGGGCAGGAAGATCAGCACGATGGCGAGGATGGAGAAGGCGGCGACGTCCTTGTACTCGACCGAGAAATAGCCGGACCAGAACGTCTCGATCAGCCCGATCAAGAGACCGCCGAGCATGGCGCCGGGCAGCGAGCCGATGCCGCCGAGCACGGCCGCGGTGAACGCCTTAACGCCGGCCAGGAAGCCGATGTAGAAGTCGATCACGCCGTAGTAGAGCAGGAACATCAGCCCCGCCACGGCGGCAAGCGCCGCACCCATGACGAAGGTGAGCGAGATGGTGCGGTCGACGTTGACGCCGATCAGCGAGGCCATCTTGCGATCCTGCTCGCAGGCCCTTTGCGCGCGCCCGAGCGAGGTCTTGTTGATCAGAAGGGTGAAGCCGATCATCAGCACCGTGGTGAGCACGATGATGAGGATCTGCAGATAGGAAAGCTGGACGACGAAGGTGCCGTCGGAGCCGTCGCCGCCCATCAGGGTGAAGCCGCCGGAAATGAGCGGCTGAACGGGCTTGTTGCGGGCGCCTTGCGAAAGCTGCACGAAATTCTGCAGCGTGATCGACATGCCGATGGCGGTGATCAGCGGCGCCAGCCGGAACGACCCGCGCAAGGGGCGGTAGGCCAGCCGTTCCACCGTCCAGCCCCACACCGAGGTCAGCGCCATGGCGACCACGAGGATCCCGAGCAGGACGAGGATCAGCAGCGCGATCGGCATGGCCGCCGTGACGCCGAACGCGACGACCATGATCAGCGCCAGGAACGCGCCGACCATGAAGATGTCGCCATGGGCGAAATTGATCATGCCGATGATCCCGTAGACCATCGTGTAGCCAATGGCGATCAGTCCGTAGATCGAACCCAGCGTTACGCCATTGATCAGCTGTTGCAGGAAATATTCCATCTCAGTCTGCTAGCCCCCGCGGAAAAGGTGCAGCCGTCTCAACCGGAAAATGGTGGCGGCTTTTCATAGTTGTCAAATTCTTAGCAAGCCCCACTTCAGCATACAATTGCGTCAGCGCCATAGAGTGACGAAAAGAAGGGCGTTTCCATTTTTTGAACGATCAGGAAAATTATTCTCACAACCGATTGACCAGACAATCCCCCGAAATCGAATTTTTCATACCGTAACGGGCATTGTACGGCGGCGGACAATGGCGCGGTGCGCGATCGGCGCTGCGGGCTTGCGGCCTTGCCCGTCGGTCTGTAGACGGGAAGTTCCGCCATCGCGTCCGGATCTCCCGAACGGACGGGAGGCGAGGTCGCCGCACGGACGGCGGAAAGGATGAAGATGGCAGAGCACGACACCGGCCAGGCCGGCCTTTCGGGTGCCGACGGGGCCGAATTCCGACAGGCCATGAGCCGGCTTTCCCAGCAGGTTCACATTGTAACGGGCATGGGCCCGCGCGGGCGCTGCGGCGTGACGGTGACCGCCGTCGCCTCGGTGAGCGACGACCCGCCGACGGTGCTGTTCTGCCTCAACCGGTCGAGCCGCACCTTCCCGCTGTTCGAGGACGCGAAAGCGTTCTGCATCAACACGCTGGCCGGCGACCACGTTCCGCTCGCCGACGCCTTCGCCGGGCGCGGCAATCTGGAGACCGAGGCACGCTTCGCGCTGGCCGACTGGACAACGCTGGAGAGCGGGGCGCCGGTGCTGACGGGCGCGCTCGCGAGCTTCGACTGCCGCGTGAGCCAGGTCATCGACATGGCGACGCACCGGATCTTCTTCGGCGAGGTGGAGGCGGTGGCAAACGGCACGGACGCCGCCCGCGCGCTGACCTATTACAATCGAGGGTATGTGGTGTGCTGAGACGGCGCTGATAGCGCCAGGACAGAATACGGGAACCATGTGCCCCCCGCTTGCTCCCCTCTCCCCCCTTGTGGGGGAGATGTCGGCAAAGCCGACAGAGGGGGGCGAAGCCGCTTGCGCCGAACCTGCCGCATACCCCCCTCTGTCACCCTGCGGGTGACATCTCCCCCACAAGGGGGGGAGAGGGGCGCAAGCTGCACCATCGCTCCCGCTATCCCCCCGCGATGATGCCCATACCGTTCGCCGGCGATATCGACTAGAATCGCTGACATGACGCACATTCAGGCGATCCCGCAGTTCCACCTCTTCGGCGAGGCGCCGGACGATACCGCTTTCGACTTCATCCACGTGGAGACGCTGGCCGCCCGGTCCGCGCGCCACGGCTGGACGATCTCGCTGCACAATCACCGCCACCTCAACCACATCTTCGTCATCCGCTCCGGCGGCGGCGTGATCCAGGTGGAGGACGAGGAGACGACGTTTCGCGGACCCGCCGTGCTGTGCGTGGCGGCCACCGTCGTCCACGGCTTCGCCTTTGAGGAAAACATCGACGGCCACATCGCGACCTTCACCGAGGACGTGGTGTCGGGCGCGCGCGATGCCGCCGGCTCCGTGCGCGACCGGCTGCGCGCGCTGTTTTCCGATCCGGTGCTGCCGCTGGAGCCCGGCGGGGTGGCCGAGGGCATCGCCCGGCACATGGCCGCGCTCGCCGACGAGCTGGATCTCGCCCGCGACGGCCACCAGATCGCCATGCGCGCGCACCTGATGCTGCTGATCCTGGAAATCGCCCGGGCGCGAGCCTCGCGCACGCGCTATGCGCAGGTGACGCTCAGTGGCATGGACGAGACCATCGGCGCGCTGCGCGATCTGATCGAGGACAATTTCCGCCAAACCCGGCGCATCGGCGACTATGCCGACCGGCTGGGCCAGACATCGGAACGGCTCAACGAGCACTGCAAGCGGGTGACGGGGGTCACCGTCGGCCACATGATCCGCCAGCGCCTCATCACCGAGGCCAAGCGGCAGTTGCTCTTCACCGAAGCCTCGGCCTCGGAAATCGCCTACGACCTCGCCTTCGCCGACCCCTCCCATTTCTCCCGCTTCTTCCGCAACCACACCGGCATGTCGCCGCAAGAATTCCGAAAAGGGAACGAGAAATGATGAGCGGACTGCGGCCCGGGCCGCGCAACCTGATCACCGACGTCGAGGGCCTCACCGTCGGCAACGCCTCCGATCCGCGGTTGAAATCGGGCGTCACGGTGGTGCTGCCTGAGGAGCCTGTCGTTGCCTCCGTCGCCATTCACGGCGGCGCGCCGGGCACCCGCGAGATCGCGCTTCTTGAGCCGGAACAGACGGTGAGCCATGTCGATGCGCTGGTGCTGTCGGGCGGCTCGGCGTTCGGGCTCGATGCAGGCGCGGGCGTGCAGTCGCGGCTTGCGGAACTGGGGCGCGGCTATGCGGTCGGCCCGGTGCGGGTGCCGATCGTGCCGGCGGCGATCCTGTTCGATCTCCTGAACGGCTCGGCGGTGGAAACGGAACCGGACGCGAGCTGGAACGCCAGCGCCCCCTATCGCGATCTCGGCCGCGCGGCCTGCGAGCTCGCGTCCGCCGATTTCGCGCTCGGCAGCGAGGGCGCCGGCACAGGCGCGACGACGGCGAACTGCAAGGGCGGGCTCGGCTCTGCTTCCGCCGTTCTCGCCAATGGGGCGACGGTGGGCGCGCTCGTCGCCGTCAACGCGCTCGGCCGCGTCACCATCGGCGACGGCCCGCATTTCTGGGCGACGCCGTTTGAGCAGGACGGCGAGTTCGGCGGTCTCGGCATGCCCGCCCCCTTCCCCACTGACGCCATGGCCGTGCGCACCAAGGCCGACACGCTGAAATCGGGCGCCAACACGACGATCGCGGTCATCGCCACGGACGTCAGCCTGACGAAATCGGAGGCGAAGCGGCTGGCTGTAATGGCGCATGACGGCATGGCGCGCGCCATCTGGCCGGCGCACACGCCGTTTGACGGCGATCTCGTCTTCGCGCTGTCGACGGGAAAGCGGCCGTTGGAAAGCCCGGTGGATCTATTGGCGCTGGGCGCGGCGGCGGCGGCCACACTGGCCCGCGCCATCGCGCGCGGGGTTTACGCGGCGAGCAAGGCCGAGGGCGACCGGGTGCCGACGTGGGGCGAGCGGTTCGGGGGGTGAGGGAATACGCAACCACGCGGCGGCCGAGGACGGTCAGTTCGTTTCAAAAGGCTCGACCTTGATCTCGTCGGCACGCTCGCGCATCTCAAAGGCATCATGCCAGGCCTGCATGTTGAGCAACGTCTCCATCCCGATGCCGAACGCCTTTTCGATCCGCAATGCCATCTCTGGCGTGAGCGATACCTTCTGATGAATGAGATCAGAGAGCGTGGCCCTGCGCACACCAAGCACTGCCGCCGCTTTCGTGACGGACAGACCGTGTGGTTCCAGGATTTCCTCGCGCACCAAAGCCCCCGGATGCGGCGGTCTCATGCCGATCTTCGTAGGCGCCACGTTCAATGGTAGTCCTCCAGATCAAGGCGTTCGATGCGGCCGCCGTCCAGCTCAAAGGTAAGCCGCCAGTTTCCCGAAACCGATATGCTCCACGTCCCGGCCCGCTCGCCCGCAAGCTGATGAATTCGCCAGCCAGGCGGCCCGCGCAGATCATCCATCGATGGCGCGGATATCAAAGCTGCGAGAACATTCCGGATGCGATTCAATTGATCGGCCCGGATGCCGCGCGCGTCGTCATCCTCGATCAGTCACCGCAATCCACGGTGGCTGACACTGCCGATCTCCATCGGGCAGACAATGTACGGTATGACCGTACATTGTCAAACAGTCCCTCTACTCCGCCGCTTCCAGATACGCGGTGCGCGATCCCTCGCCGCGTGCCATCGGGCCCTTGCCGTCCAGACGCTTCAGCAAAAGCGCGCGCTTTTCCGCGGCCTTGGCCATGTTGTCGTCCTTCACCGGGCCGTAGCCGCGGATCTGGTCGGGCACGCGGGCAAGCTCCACCAGAAGGCCGTAATTGCCGCTCTCGATGCGCTTCAAAATCAGTTCCACGTCGCGCACGTATTCCTCGCGCAACGCGAACTCCGCCTTGCGCTCGGCCGTACGGGCAAACGGATCGAGGAACGTGCCACGAACCCGCTTCAGCCCCGCAAGCATGCGGAACGCCTTGAAGATCCACGGGCCATAGGCGGTCTTCTTCGCACGGCCCGTCGCCGGGTCGAGACGCGAGAACAACGGCGGGGCGAGCACCACCTTCAGCTTCTTCGGATCGGCGAAGGTGTTGCGGAGCTTTTCCTCAAATTCCGGCTCGGCGTAAAGCCGGGCGACCTCGTACTCGTCCTTGATCGCCATGACCTTGTAGAGGTTTTCCGCAACGGTGCGCGACAGCCGCATGGCGCCGATGCCGCGCGCGGTATCGGCCGCCACCACCCGCTCCATCAACTGCGTGAAGCGGTTCGCGTAAGCCTGATCCTGATAGCGCTCAAGCTCGCCGGCGAGGAACGCGATGCGCGTCTCAAGGTCCATTTCCTCCGGCACATCCTCCTTCGGCAGGCCGGCAAGGATCGCGTCCGCATCGTGCGCCAGCACGCGGCCGGCCTGGAAGGCGCGCAGGTTCTGCTTCACCGCCGCCCCGTTCAGCCGGATCGCCGTGTCGATGGCCTCGAAGGTGAGCGGCAGCGTGCCCGACTGCCACGCCATGCCGACCAGCATCATGTTGGTGTAGATCGCATCGCCCAGAAGCTTCTCGGCAATGCCGGCGACGTCGCGCGCGGTCACACCGCGCGAGGCTTTCTTGAGCGTCGCCATCATCCGCGCCTCATCAAAGGAGAGCGTCTGCTTCATGACGAACTCGGCCGTCGGCGCCACGCGCGCATTGGCGAAGACGCGGGCCTTGTCCGGGTTCATCAGCGTCAGCACCTCCGAGCCGCAGGAAACCACCATGTCGGAGGCGAGCAGCACGTCGAGCGTCGCGGTCGGCACACGCGGGCCCTCCACCGGACGATCCCGGCCGGAGAAGCGCACATGCGAGGTCACCGGCCCCCCCTTCTGGGCAAGGCCGGTCATGTCGAGCGTGGAGGCGTTGATGCCGTCCACATGCGCCGCCATGGCGAGCACGGCGGCCACCGTTGTCACGCCCATGCCGCCGATGCCGGCGATCAGCATGTTGACGGTGTCGTCAAGCCCGGCGGGCTGAACCTCGGGAAGCTTCGCCACCAGCGCATCGAGATCGACGCTGCCGCCGTCGCTCTTCTTCAGTTCAGCCCCCTCGACCCACACGAAGGACGGGCAGAAGCCCTTCACGCAGGAATAATCCTTGTTGCAGCTCGACTGGTTGATGCGGCGCTTTTCGCCGAAATCGGTCGCCACCGGCTCCACCGACAGGCAGTTCGACTGCACCGAGCAGTCGCCGCAGCCCTCGCACACCCGGTCGTTGATGAAGAGCCGCTTGTCGGGATCCTCGTAGAGCCCCTTCTTGCGGCGACGGCGCTTTTCGGCAGCACAGGTCTGGTCGTAGATTATCGCGGAAACGCCGGGATACGCCGCCAGATCGTCCTGCACGCCCATCAGCTCGGCGCGGTCGTGCACCGGCACGCCGGGGGCGAGATCCCTGCGGCCCTCGTAAAGCTCCGGCCGTTCGGAAACGACGACGATGCGCCCCACACCTTCGGCCGCCAGCTGTCGGGTGATGGTGGGAACGTTGAGCGGACCGTCATGGGTCTGCCCGCCGGTCATCGCCACCGCGTCGTTGAAGAGGATCTTGTAGGTCGCATTGACCTTCGCCGCGACCGCCTGACGGATCGCCAGAATGCCGGAATGGAAATAGGTGCCATCGCCCAGATTGACGAAGACGTGCTTGTCCTTCGCGAACGGCGCCTGGCCGACCCAGGGCACGCCCTCGCCGCCCATGGCGATCTGGCCCTCGGTGGTGCGCTCGTTGATCTCGGTCATCGCATGACAGCCGATGCCCGGCATGACGCGCGCGCCCTCCGGCACCTTGGTGGAGGTGGAATGCGGGCAGCCCGAACAGAAATAGGGCGAGCGCACCGCATCTTCCGCGTTCTCCGCCGCCCACTGCGCCTGACGCGCCATGGAAGCGGCCACATCGCGCATCTCGTCGGTGACATGGGACTGCGGCAGGAAGGCCAGCAGGCCGACGACGAGATCGGCGGCGGAAAGCTCCAGCACGTCGGGCAGGAAGGGATCGCCGTCCGGCGTCTTCTTGCCCCATACGGGCGGGCGACGGTCGGCCGGCCAGTTGTAGAAGATTTCCTTGATCTGCGGTTCGATGAAGGCGCGCTTGTGCTCCACGACGAGCAGGCGGTCGATGCCGCGGGCGAACTTGGCAAGGGCCACCGGCTCCAGCGGCCACGGCACGGCGACCTTGTAGATCGCAAGCCCCATGGCCTTGGCGCGCGCCTCGTCGATGCCCAGAAGCTGCAAGGCCTGACGCAGGTCGCGATAGGCCTTGCCGGTCGCGACCAGCCCGATGCGCGGATATTCCGCGCCAAAGCGGATGCCGTCGAGCCCGTTCGCCCGCACATAGGCCTGGGCTGCCGGAATGCGCGCATCGCGCATCACGCGCTCGATTTCGAGGCGGTATTTCAGCAGAAGCGGCTTGTGCCGGTCGCCCAGATCATGGCCTTCGAGGATCGGCGGATGGATGAAGCGCAGGCGGTCGTCGTCGACGGAAACGATGCCCGAGGCATCCATCGTGTCGGCAAGGCAGATCATGCCGGACCACAAGCCTGAGTAGCGCGACATTTCAAGCCCGTGCAGGCCGTAGTCGAGCACGTCCTGGATATCGGCCGGGTTGAAGACCGGGATTTCCGCGTGCTGGAAGAAGAACTCGCTCTGCGCGGGAATGATGGAGGACTTGGCGAGGTGATCGTCGCCGGCCAGCGCAAGCACGCCGCCGTTGGGATCGGTGCCCGAGGCACTTGCCTGACGCAGTGCGTCGCCGGCCCGGTCCACGCCCGGCGCCTTGCCGTACCAGATGCCGAAGACGCCGTCCTTGGTCGAGCCCTGGCCGTGCATCGTGACCTTCTGCGTGCCCCACACGGCGGTGGCGCCCAGTTCCTCGTTGACGCCGGGCTGGAAGACGATGTCGTAGTCCTTCAGAAGGCGTCCGGCGCGCTCGATCTCCTTGTCGTAGCCAGCCAGCGGCGAGCCGCGATAGCCGGAAATGAAGCCGCCCGTATCGAGACCGGCGGCCCGGTCGAGGCGGCCACGGTCGAGCGCGACGCGCACAAGCGCCTGAATCCCGCTCAGGTAGACCCGGCCGTCAGACGACACATACTTGTCGTCGAGGCTCACGGGTCCGAAGACAGAACCAGTCAAGGCATTCATGTAGTATCCCTCCCGAGAGAGCCCCGGAACGGCACGCGGCCATCGGGCCGCACGGCGCTCCGTCTCTTTCAAAATGAGCGACGTCTTGGCTGTCCAACGTTTCAACCTGCAAACAGGTTGCCGTTACGGAGCGGCCTCCCGTATCCCAACCGCCCGTGCACCGCGAAGACGTGGCAAACTCAGGGTGAAGATTAGTCCTTTAGACTTACAATTTCTGTGCTATTCTGACCGCAATAACACCATTCCAGGCAAGACTGTTTCGGCAACAACGGCATGAGCGAAAAAAAGCTTCTCGATCCATCGGACATTCGCGTCCTGCAGATTCTCCAGCGCGACGCCTCCCAATCCATCGCAGATATCGCGCGTGAGGCGGGCATGAGCCAGACGCCCTGCTGGCGCCGCATCAAGAAACTGAAGGACAGCGGCATCATCCGCCAGATCGCGGCCGTCGTCGACCGTGAAGCGGTGGGGCTGAACTTCGTGTCCTACGCCTTCGTCAAGCTGGCGCTGCCCAGCCGCGACAACATGGAGGAGTTCGACCGGCTGGTGAACCACTGGCCGGAGGTGGTGACCTGCGAGCGCATCACCGGGGCGGTGGACTATCTGATCAAGGTCGTCACCGACGACATCAAGACCTACGACGATTTCCTCAGGCTCAAGCTTCTGGACAACACGCTCGTCTCCGACGTGCAGTCGCGCATCGTGGTCGCCACCGTGAAGGACACGGTGGCGTTGCCGTTGCGCGAAAGCTGAGGCAGGCGCGGGGGGCGGGGGCGTGCATGCCACAATCGGCAGTTGATCGTCCGGACGAAGCCGGGCGATGACGGTGGAGAGGCCGGACGGACAGAAGCGAGACGCCCGCGGCCTCTCGCCCGTCTGCATCTAGCCCCTCGGCTCCGCCTCGCGGTTCGCCTCGATAAGCGCATCGAGATGACGCATGATTTCCTGCGAGGCGGCATCCATCGCATCCTTTTCCTGCAGTGCGCCGGCACGGTCCCCCGCGCCGAAGAGGCGGGCCGCCTCGCATCCGTGCCTGTGGACGGCCTCGTGCGCCGCCGCAAGTTCCGGGAAGGCGGGATGGCGGCGCAGGCGATTGTCGTCGACCGCCCCGTACCAGGTACCGAACGCACAATGGCGGTGGTCGGCCAGCTTCGCGCGGTTGAGCACCTTGAGCCCGACCAGCATCTCCGCAAGCTCCTTCTTCCACAGCAAGTGGTCGGCCTTGGCCCGATGCAGATCGTAATTGGGCACGCCGCGCCTCTTCAGTTCCTCGAACTGGCGCGCGATGGCCTGCTCCGACATGCCCATGACATCGAGCACCTCCTTGGAGAATTCCGCGGTGCGTCCGGAGTGGATCGCGATGGACTGGGCCCCTTCGGAGATTTCCTGAACAGCCTCGCTCTGCTGGGACAGCACGGAGGCGATCTCGTTCATCCGCACGCCGTTTGTCGCCACATCGTCCATCACCCGAGAGATCTGACCGGCCGCATCCTCCGTCTGCTCGACACTGAGAGAGAGCAGATCCTGAACCTCGCGAACCGTGCCCAGCACCTCCGAGACATGCTCCCTCAGCCGTTCGATGCGGGCGCGGATGTCGTCGGTCGCCTTCTGCGTCTGGCCGGAAAGCACCTTCACCTCCGAGGCGACGACGGCGAAGCCCTTGCCGGCCTCGCCGGCGCGCGCCGCCTCGATGGTGGCGTTCAGCGCCAGCAGGTTCGTTTGCTGGGCAAGGCCGTCGATGGTGGCGACGAAAGCGCCGATCTGGTCGGCCGCGCTCGCCAGTTGCTCGGCAGAGGAAGACATGCGGCCGAAGGCGGTAACGATGTGCCGGCTCGCCTCGGCCGTCCCCTGCGTCGCCTCCGCGCCGCTGCGCATGCCGACCGAGACCGTTTCCATCGACATCGCCGCGTCCTTCGCGGTGGAGGCGATCTGGTCGATCGACGCGGTCAGTTCCTCCACCGCCGCCGCCATGCTCTGGGCGCGGACGTCGGTTTCACGGATCTCGCCGATGATCCGCCCCGTGGCGCTCATCGCCTCGCTCGACTGGATGGAATAATGGACGGTCTGCTCCAGGGTTTCCTCGTTGCGCCGGGCGAGCGCCGCGTCGAGATCCCGCATTGCGGGCACGAAGGCGGCCGGCAAGGCATCGAGCGCAGCCGGCCGCCCGCCCCTGGCCAGAACCGACAGCGCACCGAGCAGTGCCCCCTCTCCCTGAGCAGACACATCGACAGCCACAGGCTCCTCGCGAACGCTGTTATGACGTTTGAACATAACGATTATTCCACTAAGACATTGATAACTAAATATATTTTAGAGTTACAACTGGCATCCGGCGGAATGTGACAAATCGCTCCCGACGTCTTCCGGGCCGATATCGCCGGCCGTGGCGAGCGGGTTGCGCAGACACCGTGCGGGATGGCTTGCCCCGGTTTCGCCGGACAATCCATCCCGCACCAAATGGCCCGCAACCCGAGCGCCCTCTGGGCGAATGCGGGAACCGGAGACGGGCGCCGAGCCTGGAAAAACAGGGCCCTCAGGTTCAGCCGTTGCTCGCCTCGATGAGGAGATCGAGCTGGCGCAGGACGTCCGTCGAGGCAGCAGCCATGGCGTCCGCGGCCTTCTGTGCGCCCTCCTGGTCGCCCGAGGCATACAGGCGCGCCGCCTCTCGGCCGCACCGGTGGACCGCCTCATGCACCGGAAGAAGCGCGGCAAACGCGGGGTGACGGCGGACCTCCGGGTCTTTCACCATGTCGTACCAGTGGCCGAGATCGCAATGATGATGATCGGCCAGCTCCTCGCTCTTCAGCGACGAGCGCCCGACCAGCAGGTCCGCAAGACGTTTCTTCCACATCAGATGATCGGCCTTGGCCTTGTGCAGCACGTAGTTCGGGATGCTGCGCCTCGCCAGATCAGCGAACTGGTCCACGATGTTCTTTTCCGACCGCCCCACCGCCTCGATGACCTCCTCGGAGAACCGGGCCGACAGCCCCGCATGGCCGGCGATACGCTGCGCGCCTTCGGAAATCTCCTGAACCGCCTCGCTCTGCTGCGACAGCACCGACGCGATCTCGTTCATGCGCGTGCCGTTTTCCGCCACATCAGCCAGAACGCCGGAGATCCGGCCCGCCGCATCCTCCGACTGCTCCACGCTGTGTCCGACCAGATCCTGCACCTCGTGGACCGTGCCGAGCATCTCCTGCACATGTTCGGAAAGCCGCTCGATGCGCGTGCGGATGTCGTCGGTCGCCTTCTGCGTCTGGCCCGACAGCACCTTCACCTCCGCCGCCACGACGGCGAACCCCTTGCCGGCCTCCCCCGCCCGCGCCGCCTCGATGGTGGCGTTGAGCGCCAGAAGGTTTGTCTGCTGGGCGAGCCCGTCGATGGTGGCGACGAAGGTGCCGATCTGTTCGGCGGCGGCGGCCAGGTGGTCCGCAGACGCGGTCATGCGCGAGAACGCCTCGCCGATGCGCCGGCTCGCATCCGCCGTCTCCCGCGTCGCCTCCGCCCCGCTTTTCATGCCGAGCGCGACCGCATCCATGGACTGCGCGACCCCTTGCGCGGTGGAGGCGATCTGGTCGATGGAGGCCGTCAGTTCCTCCACCGCCGCCGCCATGCTCTGGGCGCGGTTGTCGGTCTCCCGGATCTCGCCGGTGATCCGCGCCGTGGCGGCCATCGCCTCGCTGGCCTGAATGGAATACTGGACCGTCTGCTCAAGGATCTGCTCGTCGCGCAGGGCAATGGCGCGCTTAAGCCCCCTGACGGCCGCCGCGATGGTGTCGGGCAGCGCGTCGGCCGCCTCCGGCTCGCGCCCCTCCGCCAGCGCCGCAAGCGCGGAACTCAGCGCCGCCGTCTCCTGCGCCCTCGCCTCCCCCAACCGGATCTGGATATCGCCCTCGGGTTCGCCGCGATGATGTTTGAACACGTCACACTCTCCAGCAACTTATTGAATTTATGTATAAATTCAGAGACGAGAACCAACGCGGGGAGAATGTGACAAATCGCGCGCGCGCTGTTCGTCCGGGCACTATCTGGCGCCTTGGTTAGCAAACGGCGCCGGGGGTCTTAGTGTTTTTGCTAAGGTCGTCAGCAATTTGCGAAAGAGGAAGGCGCGCGGGGGAAAATCCGGCAGGCAAGGACCGTCACGCGGACCGCCTCTGAGCGCCGCGACGCCGCACCGCCGTCCCCCGGCGCCGTTCGCCTTTCCCCTCCCCTTCGCGCCCGCAATCTGCTATTGGGCAGCCACGACCCTGGCCTGACCCGCCAGCCTCCCCCAGACGACCCAGAAGACGAACCCGCAGACGAACCGCCGGACGCCCCAGATCCCATGATTCCCAACACCATCGCCATCACCCCCGAGCTCATCGCCGCCCACGGCCTGAAGCCGGACGAATACGACCGGATCCTGGCGCTGATCGGCCGCGAGCCGACCTTCACCGAGCTCGGCATCTTTTCCGCCATGTGGAACGAGCACTGCTCGTACAAATCCTCCAAGAAATGGCTGAAGACGCTGCCGACCAAGGGGCCGCGCGTGCTTCAGGGGCCGGGCGAGAACGCGGGCGTGGTGGATATCGGCGACGGGCAGACCGTGGTCTTCAAGATGGAGAGCCACAACCACCCCTCCTATATCGAGCCCTATCAGGGCGCTGCGACAGGCGTCGGCGGCATCCTGCGCGATGTCTTCACCATGGGCGCACGTCCCGTGGCGGCGATGAACGCGCTGCGCTTCGGCGCCCCCGATCACCCGCGCACGAAGCATCTGGTTTCCGGCGTGGTGGCCGGTGTCGGCGGCTACGGCAATTCCTTCGGCGTGCCGACGGTGGGTGGCGAAGTCGAGTTCGACGCCGCCTATAACGGCAACTGCCTCGTCAACGCGTTCGCCGCCGGCCTTGCGGATGCCGACAAGATCTTCCTGTCGGAGGCCAAGGGCGTCGGGCTGCCGGTCGTCTATCTCGGCGCCAAGACGGGGCGCGACGGCGTCGGCGGCGCGACCATGGCGTCGGCCGAATTCGACGAGACCATCGAGGAAAAGCGCCCGACCGTGCAGGTCGGCGATCCTTTCACCGAGAAGTGCCTGCTGGAGGCCTGCCTTGAGCTGATGGCCTCCGGCGCGGTTATCGCCATCCAGGACATGGGGGCTGCGGGGCTGACCTGTTCGGCCGTGGAGATGGGCGCCAAGGGCGATCTCGGCATCGACCTCGATCTCGATCTGGTGCCGGTGCGCGAGGAGCGCATGACGGCCTACGAGATGATGCTCTCGGAAAGCCAGGAGCGCATGCTCATGGTGCTGGCGCCGGAAAAGGCGGCCGAGGCGGAAGCGATCTTCAGGAAGTGGGGCCTCGACTTCGCGGTCGTGGGCCGAACCACCGACACGCTGCGCTTCATCGTCAAGCACCAGGGCGAGGTCGTCGCCGATCTGCCGATCAAGGAACTGGGCGACGAGGCCCCGGAATACGACCGGCCGTGGAACGAGCCGGTGCCGGAGCCGATGCTGGCGGCCGCCGATGTCGCCGAGCCGGAGGACTATGCCGCCGCGCTGTCGGCGCTGGTCGGTTCAGCCAACGGTTCCTCGCGGCGCTGGGTTTACGAGCAGTACGACACGCTCGTTCAGGGCAACTCGCTGGCGACGCCCGGCGGCGACGCCGGCGTCATCCGCGTCATCGATTCAAACGGCGAGCCGACCACCAAGGGCCTCGCCTTCTCCGTCGACGTCAACCCACACTACTGCAAGGCCGATCCGGTGCAGGGCGGCCGGCAGGCGGTGGCGGAATGCTGGCGGAATCTGACGGCGGTGGGCGCCGAACCGCTGGCGGCGACCGACAACCTCAATTTCGGCAATCCGGAAAAGCCGGAGATCATGGGCCAGCTGGTCGCCTGCATTCGCGGCATCGGCGAGGCCTGCGAGGCCCTCGACATGCCAATCGTCTCCGGCAACGTCTCGCTCTACAACGAGACCTTCGGCGAGGCGATCCTGCCCACGCCCGCGATCGGCGGCGTCGGCCTTCTGCCCGACGTGGAAAAGCGCGTGGGGGCGGCCTTTGCCAATGACGGCGACATCGTCGCGGTGATCGGCGGCGAGGGCTCGCATCTGGGCCAGTCCGCCTATCTGCGCGACGTGGTGGGCAAGATCGAGGGCGCCGCTCCGCCGGTCGATCTGGCGCTTGAGAAGAAGAACGGCGACTTCGTGCGCGCCCTCATCCGCGACGGCGCGCTGACGGCCTGTCACGACCTCTCCTCCGGCGGCCTTGCCGTGGCGCTCGCCGAGATGGCAATTTCCGGCGACAAGGGCGCGACGATCGAGATGGGTGAAAGCGCGACGCCGATGCATGCGCGGCTCTTCGGCGAGGACCAGGCGCGCTACCTCGTTACCTTTACGGCGGACGCGGCCGATACGCTGGAAAGCCGGGCCAGGCAGGCCGGAATTTCGTTCGTACGACTTGGAACCGTGGGCGGCGGCGATTTGACAGTGAAGGATATCCTCTCCATATCCGTTGCAAATCTGCGTAAAGCCCACGAGAATTGGTTCCCGCGTTACATGGACGGCCGCGAGGGCTGAAGGCCCCGAAAAGGCTCACGAGCCCGAACGAACGAACCTTTCGCGACGGCCGGGGCGGCTGCCGCGGGTTCGTGCCGGAAACAAGCTTGAGGAGACGAGTTCAGATGGCGATGGATGCGCGCGAAATCGAATCGATGATCAAGGCTGCGCTTCCCGATGCCCGGATCGAAATTCGCGATCTGGCCGGCGACGGCGAGCATTATGCGGCGACCGTCGTTTCCGAGAGCTTCCGCGGCAAGAGCCGCGTGCAGCAGCACCAGCTCGTTTACCAGGCCCTGCAGGGAAACATGGGCGGACAATTGCACGCCCTGGCGCTGCAAACCTCCGCCCCCGAATGAGACACGACGACGACTGAAGAAGAGGCGCCGGCGAAGGCGCCTGGGAGAAGAAGCGGGGCCAAGCCCGAAGGCGGTCCCACGAAATCAGGCGATCGGACACAGATCACGATTCGCCGGACCTTTACTCCGGCAGAAACGGAAGGACAGGACAACGATGAGCGGTATCCAGGACTGGATTGCGAACGAGGTGAAGACCAACGACGTGGTGCTCTTCATGAAGGGCACGCCGGCCTTTCCGCAGTGCGGGTTTTCCGGCCAGGTGGTGCAGATCCTCGACTATCTCGGCGTGACCTACAAGGGCATCAACGTGCTTGAGGACGCCGACCTGCGCCAGGGCATCAAGGATTATTCCAGCTGGCCGACCATTCCGCAGCTCTATGTGAAGGGCGAGTTCGTCGGCGGCTGCGATATCGTGCGCGAGATGTTCCAGGCGCAGGAGCTTCAGCAGGTCTTCACCGACAAGGGCATCGCGACGGGCCAGGCCGCCGAATAGGCGCTCCGCCGCAAGCCGCACCGCTTGCGCGACATGCAAGATTATTTCAAAGGGCCGGGTCCGAGTGACCGGCCCTTTTCATTTCGTGGCCCGCCCCGCTCGTTTCCCCCGGCAGTGCGGGCTTGGACCGGACAGACGCGTTGCGGCGAAAGGATGACGTAAATGTGACCGGCGCGGAGCCGCAGCGCGATCACGCATTCCCCCGGACTGTTTTCAGTGCTCCGCCTGCGTTAATCTTTCATTAAGCAAGAAAGAACACGGGTCTCGATCAGGAAAGGCGGCAAGGCCCCATGCTCTTTCGGCGCAATTGGAAGAATTTGCCTGTTTTTTCAGGCGAAATAGTGGGAGAGTGACGGAAAGACGGTGATCCCGGCAAAGCCGGCTGCCCCCCGGGAATCCCTGTCGGGCTTGTCCAGTGCCGCAAGAATCGCCAAGCATGAATGCAGGATGAATGGCGGTTTCAGGCTTCGTGCAAGGTTGGGATGGCACGGTCTTGCCGAGAAATCGCCGGATTGGCGAGAGGATTGGCACAACGCCGCGAAGTCGCGGGCGTTTGGCATTGCGGACAGATTGCGGACAGGGTGCGCAGGTCTGTCTCCTGCGGGCCGCCATGACACGAAAAAGGCCATACCGGCCGCCCTAAGCTCGGGGGAGCTTGACGATGAAACGCATATCCGCCGGCCTTTTCTGCCTGATGGCCCTTGCCGTCTACGCGATCGCCCAGCCGGGAAGCGTCGAGATGCGCCGGGTGGAATGCGCCAAGCTCATTGTCTACACGCCGATCAAGGACACCTCCGACGATCAGGTCTGCTCGGGCTTCGGCGGCGTCGTCGCCGACCACGCGAACGATCGCGAAAGCATGACGATCCTCGTCAAGGGCCTCAAGCTCGGCTCAGACGACGGCCTCAAGCTCGCCGCCCTGCCGGACGCCAACAAGAAGCAGTAGGCGCTTCACAGCGGGGGAGCCCGGGATCACCCGGATCCGGACCGTTTCAGGAGTGGACTCACGGAGAATGCGGGCCTTTCCGCTGCGGCCCATCCTTCGAGACGCCCGCTGACACGTGCTCCTCAGGATGACGTTGTGTGTGTTGGTGGTTTTGAAGAAGCCCTCAACCCGGCAACGTCATCCTGAGGAGACCCGAAGGGTCGTCTCGAAGGATGGGCGCCTTGCCCGGTCCAACCATGGATTGTCCCGACCGGGTGGATGACAACAAAGGGATCTCGCAAAAGAGAGCCGCCAAGGCGCCCCCGTTCACGCGTTCCCTCGCCTCAGCCCAGAAGCTTCGCCGTCATCGCCAGGGCCGCGCCGCAATCGCCGTCGGCGCCTTCGCTATCTGCCTTGCCCGCACCGGGTGCGAGCCCTGCGAAGTCGTAAAGGGCCGTATCGAGAAGATGGCTCGGGCGCGTGTTCGCCAACGCGCGGAACATCACCTGCGTGCGGCCGGGCTGCTCGCGCTCCCATCCCGCCATCATCTCCTTGATCTTCTGACGCTGCAGGCCGTCCTGCGAGCCGCAGAGATCGCACGGGATGATGGGGAATTGCAGCGCGTTGGAAAACCGCGCGAGATCGGCCTCCGCGCAACCCGCAAGCGGGCGCAGCACGGTGAGGTCGCCGTCCTCGTTCAGGAGTTTCGGCGGCATGGCGGCAAGGCGCCCGCCGTAGAAGAGATTGAGCAGGAAAGTCTCCACGATATCTTCGCGGTGATGGCCGAGGACGATGGCCTCGCAGCCCTGCTCGCGCGCGATGCGGTAGAGATGGCCGCGTCTGAGGCGCGAGCACAGGGAGCAGTAGGTCTGCCCCGCCCCGATCTTTTCCGTGACGATGGAATAGGTGTCGCGCCGCTCGATCACGTGCGGCACGCCGTGACGCTCCAGAAACTCCGGCAGGATGTGGGCCGGAAAGCCCGGCTGGGCCTGATCGAGATTGCAGGCGATGAGATCGACCGGCAGAAGACCGCGCCAGCGGAGATCGCAAAGGATCGCCAGCAGCGCGTAGGAATCCTTGCCGCCCGACAGGCACACGAGCCACTTCGCCCGCCGCTGACCGCCCGGAGCGACCATGGCGTAATCCGTCATGGTCTGGCGCACCTCGCGCAGGAGCCGCTTGCGCAGCTTGCGGAAGTTCGTGCTGGAGGGGGCCGCGGCAAAGAGCGGATGGTCGCCGCCCGTGAAGGCGTCGTCCTCGGCCTCCGCCGGCAGGGCCGCGTCAGCGGGATCGTCGATGAGATCGGGTGCGTCCATGGCCGGGCTTATACCGTGGTTTGCGGCGCGACGGAAGCGAGGCAGGCGCTGTGCGCACGGCGTTCCGGCGCGAAGGCGGGCCCTACCCGGCCAGCCCCTCCTCCGCGACCGTGGCGGCACGCCCGGGGCGACGAAGGATCGGCTGTTCGGTGCCGACGTGGTCCCGACCGGGCCCGCCGGCATCGGCGGCATGGTCAGCCGGCCAGTCCTGCGCGAACTTCTTTATGTCGTACATCGCCGCGTCGGCCTTGATCATCAGGGAGGCGAGCGAATAGTCGTCGTTCGAGGCCACGAAGCCGATGGAGCCGACCGGCCGCAGGCGGTGCCCCTCCACGAGAAGCTCGCCGGCGATCTCGCGATCGAGGTGGAGGGCGAGATCGGGCGCCGTGGCCGCCACGTCCTCGCCTGTGACCATGACGACGAACTCGTCGCCGGAAAGCCGGGCGGTGATGGCGCCGGGCGGCGCGTTGGCCTCGATGCGCCGCCCGACGTTGCGCAGCACCTCGTCGCCGACCGCATGGCCGAACGTGTCGTTGATGGTCTTGAAGCGGTTGAGGTCGATGAACAGCATCGCCACCCCGGCGCGGGCGGCGCGCGCCTGCAGCAGCACCGCCGTCGCCTCCTCCTCAAAGCCCGCGCGGTTGCGCAGGCCCGTCAGACTGTCCTCGCTGGCGGCGCGGCGCAGTCGCGAGTTGATCTCCAGCAGCGCCTGCTCGTCGCGGTCGAGGCGGGCCTGCATGGCGTTGAAGCCGGCGATGACGGTGCCGAACTCGCCGTCGACGCGCAGATTGACCCGATGGCGCGTGCCCTCATGTCGCGTGCGCGTAATGGCGCCGGCCAGATGCTGGAGCGGCATGATCACGTTGGTCTGCGCCAGCCGGCTGGTGATGACCAGCGCGACGATGGTGGTCGCCAGCGTCAAGAGCAGGCTGTGCAGGCCGATCAGCAGCGTCACCGCACGCACCTCGCGGTTGGAATAGGCCACATGCAGCGTGCCGACGGTGACGACCGAATTCGCCTTGCTGTGCATGATCGGCATTTCAACGACGCCGGCGATCTCCGCCTTGTTCGTACGCCCGGCACGGGCCACCTCAAAGCCCGTATCGTCCGTGACCCAGGTCGCCTCGATGGAGCCGGAACGGGGGAAATCGGCGAGCAGCGAGCGGACGTGGTCGAACTCGAAATCGTGCACCGGCTTGGCGATGGCGAAGACGAGCGACTGGATCGCGTCCTCGCGCGCGGCCGCCACCGTGCGCTCCGCCTGCCCGAGGCCCCACAGCGAGGCGGCGCCGGCCACCAGCAGGTTGACCGCGACGATCCACGGAATGAGCGTCGTGTAGAACCGGAACGCGAAGCTTGCGCGCCGGCGCGCACGCAGCCAGATCACGGGGCGCAGGGCCCTGGCGCTCAGTGCGCGGAGGTCAGGGCGCATGGGTCTGGACACTCTTGTTGAGAGAACGCGGACTTGGGGAAGACGGGATCCTCGCCGGCGATGGCCGCGCCCAGTGCCCCGAGACTGAAATCGTAGGACGCGGGGTCGCCGTCGCGCCCGAGACGAAACCGCGAGAAGTCTATCTCGTCGAAGGCACCGCGCTCGATGATACCGCCGATTGCGGCGCGAAAGGCCGCGACGTTGGTCGCATCGACCGGGTGCATGTGGAAGGCGATCGTCGGCTCGGCGCCCGGCAGGTGCAAGCCGTCGAAATAGTCCATGAGCACCACCATGGCCCATGCGCCGGCAAAGAAATGACCGCCGTCGCTCGTCAGCAGCGCACCTTGCGAGATCGCGCCGAGCGCCTCCGGCGACCAGTTGAGCCCGACGACGCCGACATCGGCACCGGGCGCGAACCCGTTCTCGCGCAGCGCCCGGATCGCGCCGAGCGCCATCGGATCGTTCGCCGCCCACACGCCGACCGGGCGGCGCGCGCCCCGGCGCGCATAGCGCTTGAGAACCCGGTCCACAAGATCGTGCGCCTTGCCGGCATCCCAGTCCGCCACCAGCGCATGATCGAGGCTCAGTCCGAACGTGCCGGCGGCCAGCACGTCGGCGAGCCCGCCGTTGCGCTCAATGGAAGCCGGCGTGACGGTGTCGCCGTAAAGGGCGATCACCGGACGCTCGCCCGTGCCGTCGCCCGCCGTCAGCGCCTGCGCGTCCGCAAACCGGCCGAGCGCTTCGGCCATGCGCCGGCCGGCGCCGCGATTGTCGGGCACGATGGCGCCGAGCCAGTTGCGGTAGCGCTCGCCCGGCTCGCCGCTTGCCTGCCGGTCTTCGCCGATCACGTCGTTCAGCAGCATCAGGACCTTGATGCCCTGCGCATCCGCCGCCGCCAGAAGATCGACGCTCGCCTGTTCCTCGTTGACGAGCACCAGCGCGTCGGGTTTGTGTGAGCCGAGAATGGTGGCCAGCGCGAGCTGCTTCATGCGCACCCGGTTGCGCTCGGCGGTGTCGATGATGAGGTCGATGCCGAACTGGTCGGCCGCCGCCTGCATGGTCTTGGAGACCAGCGTCCAGAAGACCTCGCCGGTCATGCCCGGGTTGACGAAGACCACCCGCGGCCGCGGCGGCTGCGCGGCAACAACCGGGCGCGCCGGGGCCGACGCTCCCGCCGCAACGGCGAAGGCGATCAAAAGGCCGGACAACACCCGCTTGCCGGGTAACGCCATCACTCCCATACCCCCGGGTTGCTCCGGCATCCGTGTGGTCGTGGATGCCGGATCTGCAAAACTCCGTTACGTAAACTAGCGCATAATGAATTAAACCTTCGTCAATTGGGACATAGACAGCAATCAGGAGCCCTCCCCGGGCCGTATATCGCTGCAGTTTCGACTTGCATGAATTATGCCGAAGCGTCTTCTTCTTCTTTATTCATTATTTTCAACAGACAACGCGAAGCAGGCGGCCTCCGGCACGGAAAGGACGCCACGCGATGCGCAAGATCTGCCCGCAAACGAGGCAAAACGTGCATTCTGTAAGAATACTTACAACGGGATGAAAAGCCGGGCGTGCCGAGCGCCATCGCGTCCAGGAGCCGTTCGCGGTAGGACGGATGTCGCGCATCTTGCGCTGTGGCCCTTCCTTCGAGACGGCGTCTGCGACGGCTCCTCAGTGACAGGCCCGGAAATGGCCGCTGGTTCTTCGCCGCGAATTTCACGCCCTTTCATACCTCTCCATCGTCATCACCCGGTGCCCGCGAAAGCGGGTGCCGGGTGATGACGGCGGAGGGGCATGTGGGGGAACGGTCGAAAGTGCACAGCCCGATACCATTTCCAGGCCAGACTTTGAGGAGAAACGCGAGCGCCGTCTTTAAGGATGGCCCGAGCGCATATACCCCACGCTCCGCCTCAACAAACCACGAAACACGCTAGCCCGCGAAATCGAGCAGGGCGCCCCGCCTGTCGGTGGCGGGCGACGAGACCACGCGGTTGCGGCCCGAGGCCTTGGCGCCGTAAAGCGAGGCGTCGGCACGGGCGTAAAGGTCGTCCGCATTTTCCCCGGGCCGCAATTGCGCGACCCCGATGGACACGGTGACCCGCATCGGCGCCTCCGCCGCTCCAGAGCGCGGGCAGCGCACAGGCACGACGATCTCCTCGATGCTCCGGCGCAACCGTTCCGCCGTCTCCATCGCGCCGCCAAGATCGGTATCGGCGAGCACCACGACGAACTCCTCGCCACCCAGCCGCCCGACGTGGTCGGTCTCGCGGATGGCGGAGGATATGCGCGCGGCGATCGACTTCAGCACCTCGTCGCCGACCTGATGGCCGCACCTGTCGTTGACCTGCTTGAAGTGGTCCGCGTCGATCAGCAGGATCGCGCAGCGATGCCCGTAGCGCCGGGCCCGCGCCAGCTCGCGCTCCAGATCGTCGAGGATCTGGCGCCGGCTGAGGACGCCGGTCAGCGCATCGCGGGTGGCCAGTTCGAACAACTCCGACTCCCGCCGTTTCAGCTCGCTGATATCGACCCGGAAGCCGACCGTCGCGCCGGTGGCGGTCTTGGTTTCGCTGATGCGCAGCCAGCCGCCGCCGATCACCGGCTGCTCCATAGAGCCGACCGGGTTGCGATGGTAGGCAAGCGCCTCCTGGATGAAGGCTTCCTCGCAGCCCCGGGCTGCGGGAAACCAGCCCAGCGAGACGGCCTTGCGGAACAGCTCCTCATAGGTGATGCCGAGACGGAAGACGCCTTCCGCCTGCGGATAGAGCTCCGTCATGCGGCGATTGAAGAGCACCAGGCGGTCGGTTTCGTCAAACAGCATGAAGCCGTCGGGCAGCGCCTCGATGGCGGCATGCAGCTGGTTGCCGAGGTTTTCCGCCTCGCGCTTGGCCCGGCGCAGGCTTACCCCGTCCACCGCTACCCGCGCCAGATCGACGAGCATCTCCACCTCGCCCGCCGTGAAGGCGCGCGGCTGCGTGTCGCAGACAGCGATGGTTCCGATGCGCACGCCGGGGGCAACGACCAGCGGGGCGCCCGCATAGGCCCGCACGTGCCGCATGCCACCGTCAGGGCTGCTGCCGGACGTGTCGGCGGAAACGTCTTCCGGGCCGTCGGGCCCGCAGATACGGGAAAGGCGGGGATCGGCGGCGGTATCGGCGATCACCAGAGGTGCGTCGCTGGCGATGGCGAGATGGCCGAAACCGGAGGTGCGCGGCAACTCCGCAATCCCGAGCCCGATCTCCGCCTTTAACCATTCGTGCTGCGCATCGACAAAGGAAATGAGCGCGATCGGCGCACCGAAGGCGGCGCGCGCAAGCCGCACGAGCCGGTCGAATTCCTCCTCGCGCGCGGTATCCAGGGCATGGCAGACGGCAAGACAGGAACGGCGCTCCGCCTCCGACGCGATCGCCTCGCCGCCCTTATCCGGAGAACGGTCCAGATACAGGTCCAGGCAAAGCTCCAGGCAACGTTCTTTCGTGGCCGGTCCCAGCACGCTCGGCCTCCCAGGATAAGAAATAATTACAATAGTACATTACCTGAACATATTTCTACACGGTGACGTGTTAATCATTGATTAATTTAAAATTTAAAATACGATATTTCCAGAAGTAAGTAACGGAAACCGGTATCTGAATACCTATTAAACAAAAGTATTATAAGTATTTGTTTCGTATAAAATCTATTGTTACTTTACGTCGCCTCGGATATACGCGATCCGCGAAGCGCCGGGAGACCAACGGTCCAGATATGACCAAAGACAGCGCACATGTCGGCGGCAATGGACAACGCCGATCGACTGCGCAAGGTCCACCGCCAGAGCGCACCATGTTCGCACAAAGCCCGAAACCCGATCCGGCCAGGCCGGAAACGGAAAAGGCCGCCCGAAGGCGGCCTTTGAGGATGCTGCATCCGGAAGAAATCCGGGGATGCGAGAGCCCGTCGCTTAGCGCGAATAGAATTCGACGACCAGGTTCGGCTCCATCAGCACCGGGTAGGGAACCTCGGAGAAGGACGGCGCACGGGTGAAGGTGGCGGTCATCTTGGAGTGGTCGGCGACGATGTATTCCGGCACGTCGCGCTCGGCCGACTGCACGGCTTCCAGCACCAGCGCGAGCTGCTTGGACTTGTCGCGAACCTCGATGACGTCGCCTTCGCGGACGCGGTAGGACGGGATCGTGACCCGGCGACCGTTGACCTTGACGTGGCCGTGGTTGACGAACTGGCGCGCGGCGAAGACCGTGGGCACGAACTTCGCGCGGTAGACGATGGCGTCGAGACGACGCTCCAGCAGGCCGATCAGGTTCTCGGAGGTGTCGCCCTTCTGACGGGACGCCTCGACGTAGATCTTGTGGAACTGCTTCTCGGAAATGTTGCCGTAGTAGCCCTTGAGCTTCTGCTTGGCGCGCAGCTGCACGCCGAAGTCGGAGAGCTTGCCCTTGCGGCGCTGGCCGTGCTGGCCGGGGCCGTATTCGCGGCGGTTGGCCGGGGACTTCGGACGACCCCAGATGTTTTCGCCCATACGGCGATCAATTTTGTACTTCGAGCTCTGACGCTTGGACATTCGCGTGGTCCTTGGGTTTGTTTCTTATCGAAAGGACACGCGCCCTCCTCTGTGCCGGCATTTCCCACCCGTGGGCGGAAGTTTGCGACACTGACAGGAACGACGGCAAAGCGTTTGCCGCGTCCCGCGGGTGCGTGAAATGCCACGCGGGCCCCGAGGGACCCGCATGGACGGCCGTTGATCTAGTCGAATGCGGCGCGCCTGTCAAACACGGAAGGGGATTTCGGGGCCCACAAGCTTGAGGGACTGGCCGAATTGCAAGTCCGGTTTGCGCGAACTTCCCGCTTGTTCCCCTCTCCCCCCTTGCGGGGGAGATGTCGGCGCAAGCCGACAGAGGGGGGTGGAGCGGCAGATTCGGAGCAAGCAGCTCACCCCCACCCCTAACCCCTCCCCTCAAGGGGGAGGGGGACGCGAGAGGCTGGTTTCGGGGGCAAAGTCAGGCCGGCATCAGACGCCGAACTGAACAGGGCCTTCGCTGGAACCGCGCGGACGCGATGCGTTGGTATGCGCGCCGTTGCCCTTGCGATGCGGCTTGCCACCACGGGCCCGATTCGGGCCCTCGCCCTGGCCACGACCTTCGCCCTTGCCGGCCCAGCTCTGGGCGCCGCTCTTCTCGCCGTTGCGGCCGAAGCGCGGCTTGCCGGCTTCGCCCTCGGGGCGGGTCCGACGTTCGCCGCCTTCACGACGTTCACCACGATCCGGACGCTCGGAACGCTCCGGCCGGGGACCACGGCCCTCGAAGCTGCGGGCCTCGCCGCCACGGGCGCGACCGCGACCGGAACGGCCCTTCTTGTTCGTGCCACCCTCGCGGCCGAAACCCGGCTCGCCGCGCGGATCGGACGCCGCATCCTCGCCCGGCATCAGGTCGAGCGCACGCTTGGTCAGCCGCTCGATGTCGCGCAGGTACGGACGCTCTTCGGGAATGCACAGCGAGATCGCGATGCCGGCAGCCCCGGCGCGCGCGGTGCGGCCGATGCGGTGGACATAGGTTTCGGGAACGTTCGGCAGATCGAAATTGACCACATGCGAGATGCCGTCGACATCGATGCCGCGTGCGGCGATGTCGGTGGCGACCAGAATGCGCAGCGAGCCGTTCTTGAAGTCGCCGAGCGCACGCTGGCGCTGACCCTGGCTCTTGTTGCCGTGGATCGCCGCAGCCTCAAGGCCGGAACGTTCCAGATCGCGCACGACGCGGTCGGCGCCGTGCTTGGTGCGGGTGAAGACGATCGCGCGCTCCACGTCGCGCTCGGCCAGAAGATCGCGCAGCCGCGCCGTCTTGGCCGCCTTGTCGAGGAAGATGACGCGCTGGTCGACCTTCTCCGCCGTGGTGGCGACGGGGGCGACGGAAACCTCGACCGGATCGGTCAGATAGGCCGAGGCGAGCTCCGCGATCTGCTTGGGCATGGTGGCGGAGAAGAACAGCGTCTGACGCTTCGCCGGCACCAGCTTGGTGATGCGCCTGAGATCGTGGATGAAGCCCAGATCGAGCATCTGGTCGGCTTCGTCGAGGATCAGCGTGTGAATGTCGGAGATCGTCACGGCCTTCTGGTCGATCAGGTCGAGCAGCCGGCCGGGGGTGGCGACCAGCACGTCGGTGCCGGTGGCCATGCGCCGGATCTGCCCGCGGATCGACACGCCGCCGACGACGACGGTGGTGCGAACACGCAGGTACTTGGCGTAGGTGGTGATGCTGTCGGCGACCTGCTGGGCGAGTTCGCGCGTCGGCACGAGGATCAGCGCGCGGGTGGCGCGCGGCGCGAGGCGGGCCTTGTCGGCGGAAAGCTTCTGGAGAAGCGGCAGCGCGAAGGCCGCGGTCTTGCCGGTACCGGTCTGGGCGATGCCGAGAAGGTCCTTGCCTTCCAGAACGTGGGGAATGGCCTGCGCCTGGATGGGCGTGGGCGCGGAATAGTTCTCGTCGGCAAGCGCCTTCAGGAGGGGCGCGCCAAGAGCGAGATCGGTAAATGTGGTCAAAGAGGTACTTTCGGTTTTGGCCGAGCACGCAAAGCCACGCGCCAAAAGGCGTCTGGCCGCTTCACGGCGGGATAATCGCAGTTCGTCAAAGGGGAGGAACCGCTCGCGTCTATCGCTGGACACCGCGCCTGAATGCACGGTCCGCGACTTTCCCCTAACTCGAGCAGCATCCGGCTGCCGGGGCGACGCGGTAACGATGGCGCCTTATGTGGGGAATACGGCGGGCAAGTCAAGGGAAATCGGTGGGATGGGGGAAGGCGGAGAAGGTTCGCAGGAAGGGCGGAAGGTATCGAAAGAGAGCCCGTTCCCCCGCCCTCTCGTCATTGCCGGCTCCGACCGGCAATCCATTCCGTGATGCAAGACCTCGGAAAATGGGCGAAGGGAGAAGAAGACGGCCATCCGTGCATTTGGAGAGATTACGGCATGGATTGCCGGTCGGAGCCGGCAATGACGGAGAGATCTCAGCCCTTGCTCTTGCCCTTCCCCTCACGCCTCCTCCCAGCGCCCCGCGGCATCGAAGGTGGCGGGGAACGCGGTCGGCGGTCTTGTCGAGAAATACCGCGTCGCCCCCTCCCCCTCCGGCGCGTCCATGATCAGTGTCGACAGCCTGCGCGCAATCGCCGGCGCCGGGTCGATCCAGGTCACCGGCCACGGTGCGATGCGTTCGAATGCGTCTTGCAGAAACGGATAGTGCGTGCAGGCAAGCACCACCGTGTCGGTGCGCACGCCGTCACGCTCCACGAAAGCGGGTGCGATTTCGGCGCGGATCGCATCTTCCGGAACGGTTTCGCCGGCCAGCACCCGTTCGGCCAGATGCGACAGGCCACGGGCGCCGACCAGCGTGATGGCGATGTCGGGCGCGAACTGACGGATGAGCTCGAACGTGTAGTCGCGCTTGACGGTGCCGGGCGTCGCCAGCACCGAGACGAGACCGGAACGCGTCTCGCGCGCCGCCGGCTTGATGGCCGGAACGGTGCCGACGAAGGGCACGCGGAACTGTTCGCGCAGCGCCGGCAGAACCAGCGTGGAGGCCGTGTTGCAGGCGATCACCACCGCACGCGGATCATGCGTCTCGATCAGCCGACCCATCAGCTCCACCACATGGCCGACGAGATCGGGCTCGGCCCAGTCGGAATAGGAAAAGCCGGCGTGGTCTGCCACATAGACGAGATCAAGCTCGGCCTGCTGGGCGCGCACGTGGCGCAGAACCGAAAGCCCGCCGATGCCGGAATCGAAGACGAGGACCGGCCGGGTCATTCCCTGTCACGGTCGGCGGATGCCGGCGCAGCCTCCGGTTTGACCCCGCCCAGAAGCGAGCCCTTGGGCGTGACCGCCGGGCCCTTGGGCTTCGGCACGCGCGGCTTGCGTCCCTGAAGCGCGGCGACGACACCGCGCAGGGTCTTCACGTCCTGCTCGGAAAGGCCCGCCTTGTGCAGGATGTTGCGAAGCTGGCGCACCATGGCCGGCTTCTTGTCCTCGGTGCGGAAGTAGTTGGCATCGTCCAGCGCGCCTTCCAGATGCTCGAACAGCCGGATCAGTTCCTCGCGCGTCGCCGGTTCGCTCTCGCTTTCATGGAAGGGAAGCACGCCGCCGGTGGCGAGCTTGCGCCATTCGTAGGAGACCACCAGCACGGCCTGCGCGATGTTGAGCGAGGCGTAGGTGGGATCGACCGGCAGGGTGACGATCTCGTCGGAAAGCGCCACTTCCTCGTTGTTGAGGCCCCAGCGCTCGCGCCCGAACAGAACGCCGGTCGCAAGCCCGCGCCCGCCGTGGGAGACGAGCGTCACCGCCGCCTCGTCCGGCCCGCGCACGGGCTTGGGGATCTCGCGCGAGCGTGCGGTGGTGGCGAAGACGAAATGCAGGTCGGCGACCGCATCCTCCACCCGGTCGAACACCTTCACCGCCTCGATGACGTGGGTCGCGCGGCTGGCGGCGGCGACCGCACGCTCCGACGGCCAGCCGTCGCGCGGGTTGACGATGCGCAGATCCTTCAGGCCGAAATTGGCCATGGCGCGCGCCGCCGTGCCGATGTTCTCGCCAAGCTGCGGCTCGCACAGGATGACGGCGGGCGGCAGGATGAGCGAGGACGGCGTGGACGCGGTTTCGCCGGTTTCTTCGGGGGTGCCGGGGTTTTCGGATGTGTCGGACATGGCCGAGGGGTTTAGCCCAACCGGCCGATGTTGGAAAGTGGGCGCGGGCCGGAGTTGGAACGTTTCATGGTCTGGCGGAAGTGGACGAAAAGGAAGTTACCTCTCCCATGGGGAGAGGTCGGCGCAGAGCGCCGGGTGAGGGGTTTAGAACTTTCGTGGATACGGTGAACCCGACACCCCTCACCCCAACCCTCTCCCCATGGGAGAGGGGGCGGATACGGCCGCTTCCGCCAGACCATGAAACGCTCTCAGCACCGCCACGCAGCCGCCCGCCGCCTCCCCGCCTCACGAAAAAGGGGCGACCACCGGCCGCCCCCCCCTGTTCATCGCTTGCGGTGGAGCGAAAGCCCGTCAGCCGATGATGCCGTTCAGCGTCGCGCTCGGACGCATGGCGGCGGCGGTCTTTTCCGCCGAGCCATGGTAGTAGCCGCCGAGATCGACGGCGTGCCCCTGCGCACCGTTCAGCTCGGCGAGGATCTTGTCCTCGTTCTCCGACAACGCCTTGGCAATCGGCGCGAAATGCGCGGCCATGTCCGCATCCTTGTCCTGCTGGCCAAGAGCCTCGGCCCAGAACTTGGCGATGTAGAAGTGGCTGCCACGGTTGTCGAGTTCGCCGACGCGGCGCCGGGGCGACTTGTCCTCGTCGAGAAGCTTGCCGATGGCGGCATCGAGCGCATCGGCCAGCACCTGCGCCTTGGCATTGCCGGTCTTCTGCGACAGGTGCTCCAGCGAGGCGCCGAGCGCGCAGAATTCGCCGAGCGAATCCCAGCGCAGATGCCCTTCCTCCAGAAGCTGCTGCACGTGCTTGGGCGCGGAGCCGCCGGCACCCGTCTCGAACAGCCCACCGCCGGCCATCAGCGGCACGATGGAGAGCATCTTCGCAGACGTGCCGACCTCCAGGATCGGGAACAGGTCGGTGAGATAGTCGCGCAGCACGTTGCCGGTGATGGAGATCGTGTCCTCGCCCTTGGCGATGCGCTCCACGGAACGCTTCGCCGCGTCCTGCGGGGCCATGATCTTCAGGTCGAGGCCTTCGAGATCGTGCTCGGGCAGGTACTCGTCCACCTTCTTGATGAGTTCGGCATCGTGCGCACGCTTCTTGTCGAGCCAGAAGATGCCCGGCATGCCGGAAAGCCGCATGCGGGTCACGCCCAGCTTCACCCAGTCGCGGATGGCGGCATCGGTGGCGCGGCAGGCACGCCAGATGTCGCCTTCCTCAACGGCGTGCTCCATCAGCGTGTTGCCGGCCGCATCCACCATGCGCACCGTGCCGTCGGCCGGGATCTTGAAGGTCTGCGGGTGGGAGCCGTATTCCTCCGCCTTCTGCGCCATCAGGCCGACATTCGGCACCGTGCCCATCTTTGCAGGGTCAAGCGCGCCGTTCTCGCGGCAATAGTCGATCACCGCCTGGTAGACGCCGGCGTAGGATGAATCCGGGATCACGCACTTGGTGTCGTGCTCCTTGCCGTCCGGGCCCCAGGCCTTGCCGCCGGCGCGGATGAGGGCCGGCATGGAGGCATCGACGATCACGTCGGAGGAGACGTGCAGGTTGGTGATACCCTTGTCGGAGTTCACCATATACATGTCCGGCCCGGCATCAAGCGCTGCCTTGATATCGGCTTCCACGGTGGCCTTCACATCGTCGGGCAGCGCCGCGACCTTGGCATAAAGATCGGCAAGGCCGTAGTCCGGATCGACGCCCGCCTCCTTCAGCACATCCCCGTGCTTGACGAACACCGGCTCCAGGAACGCCTTGACCACATGGCCGAAGAGGATGGGGTCGGAGACCTTCATCATCGTGGCCTTGAGATGGACGGAGAACAGCACGCCCTTTTCCTTGGCGTCCCGGATCTCGTTCTTCAGGAACTTCGACAGCGCCTTGGCGCTCATGAAGGTGCCGTCGACGACGTCACCTTCGGCGATCGCGAAGCCGTCCTTCAGCACGGTGACCGCACCGTCCTCGGCGACGAACTCGATCTTCGCCTTGCCGGCGGATGCGGCCGGAACGGTGACGGACTTCTCATTGGCGAAGAAGTCGTCCTTGCCCATGGTGGCGACGTGGGTCTTGGAGTCCTTTGACCACGCCCCCATCGAGTGCGGGTGCTTCTTGGCGTATTCCTTGACCGCGTTGGGCGCGCGGCGGTCGGAATTGCCCTCGCGCAGCACCGGGTTCACGGCCGAGCCCTTGACCGCGTCGAACTTCGCGCGGATGGCCTTTTCCTCGTCCGTCTTCGGATCGTCCGGATAGGCGGGGATCTTGTAGCCTTGCGCGTTCAGCTCCTTCACGCAGGCGTTGAGCTGGGAGACGGAGGCGGAAATGTTCGGAAGCTTGATGACGTTGGCGTCCGGCTCCTTCACCAACTGGCCGAGTTCGGCCAGATCGTCCGACTGCTTCTGTTCCTCGGTCAGATATTCCGGAAACGCCGCCAGGATGCGGCCGGCAAGCGAGATGTCCTTGGTCCCGACGGTGATGCCGGCCTCGTTCGCGAAGGCGCGGATGATCGGCAGCAGCGAGGCGCTCGCCAGCTGCGGGGCTTCGTCGACCTTGGTGTAGATGATGTCGGGGCGTGCGGCCATGTCTTGATCGTTCCTGAGGATTGGTTTGTAAGGTGTGTCGCGGGTTCTGGATATCCGGATCGCAAATGAGGTGGGGTCGCGAGCGGCTGCCGCTCACGGTGACCTGGAAATGTGACGGCATTCGACGGGCGTGATGACGCTGACCTCCCACCGCCACGGCCGCTCCGCCGCTTCGATCGAGGGCGGCGGCCGAATTTGAACCGTCGCTGTTTTATTCACTGGAGGGGACGTGTGCAACAGGCGGAGGCGGGAACCTTCGCGGGACTTGCAGGCGATGAAGGGGCAAGGGATGGAGGGAAGGCGGCAGCAATGGCGAAGGGAGCGGCCCTCCGCCCGCATCGATTGAACCGCGCCTCAGCCGGCATCTGCGTTTGCCCGGTTTTCGCCCCACCCCCGATTGTCATCCCCGCGAAGGCGGGGATCCAGCATTCCAGAGACCTGTCGTTTCCGGGCAATTCCGACGCCCTGTGGTTGCTGGATTCCCGCCTTCGCGGGAATGACAGCGGAGGGGCCTGTGCAAGACGTTGGACCGTTGGGTATGGCCGATTGCTTTCCGCTGCGGCTTCCGTAATTCTGACCGGGCAGGGAGGCGAGATGGTTGAGTTCTCATCCGACAGGGACAAAATTACTGAATGGTTGCTTGAGCAGACCGAGGAAACCTGCGCTTGTATCGCCGTTCGATGCGCCTTGCGGATTCTTCCTATAATTGGAAGTAAGTGGGGAATTGGTAACCGCAATTCAGAGGGGAAGGTGTTTCTTTTATTATTTCAAGCTTTATCAATTACATTTGTATTCTCTAGATATGCCTCTTACGAGAACGAAATTTTTCTCATTTCTCAAAAAATATCTGGCAAAATAGCTCGTATCGCAAGAAGCAGTAGGCGCGCTTTTAATGCTGAGAGAGAATTAATCCTAAATTCCATCGATGCTATAGACGTTGTATCTGCCGCAGTCGCTACTGTCTTGCCTGGACCACATCCGAATGTAGCTAAGTTATCTGCTCAGGCCGCGAACGACTCTATTGATGTAACTTTTTCGGCAAAGCATGGCGACAACTTGCGGTTATCTTCTGTTGGCTCTCTAGAACTTGACATGTCGTCGATATGCGATGGAAATGTATCTTCATATCTTGCGGCTCAGCCTTTGTGGCGAATCTCCCATGGAGCTACCCCTGATCCACTCTGGTCGCAATGGCTCCAGATGAAATCGCGCCTCCTGGCACTCCATCCAGACTGGCACGTCTGGACCGATTGGTACGAGGATCGCTACCACGGCCGCCCCGCCAACGAAGCCCTCGAAATCGCCCGCGCGACCTTGCCGGAGGAGTTGTGGGCGCAGGGCCCGCGCGCAGTGAACGCGCGGATCGCGGAACTGATCGCCGAGCATGCGCCGAAGGAGCCTCCCAACGAACCGGGCCTCCATGCTGAGGTTCGCAACGGAAAGCTCGAACTTCGCGGGTCGGCTCCGGCGGCAAATGAAACCGCCGATCCGCTCCAGCAGAGCCTGCATGAAATCGTCCGCCGCAAGGCGCGGGACATGCACGCGGCGTTGAAACCCGCAGCGAACCAGTATCCCGAACTCTTCAAGGTCGCCACGACCTACCTGAAGACCGTCGAAGTCCCCCTCGCGGAACTGGACGTGACGGCCGCGTGGTCCGAGGGCAACGAGCTTGACGGCCTGCTCCATGCCTATTCGGGGCAGGATGCGAACCGCACCATGTCCGAACCGCTCGAACCCGCGCTTTCGGGCAGGCTCGATGCGCTGCTCAAGGATCATTCCGCGCTCATTCTCGGCTTCGCCCTTGGCCGCCTGCTCACCGAGCGCGCCGACCGCATGCGCATGGAAGGGCTGTTGCCGGACGAACTGCGTCGCCCGCTTCTCGACGTGCTGTCCGCATTCCGCGATCTGAGAGAGGTTATCGAACCGGCGACACGGGAGCGTATCGAGGCAGCCGAAGCGGCCATCATCGAAACGAACTGGCGCACGGGGCGTGTCGCCTATTCGGGCTACGCGCTGGTGCGAACGTTGCTGATCGGCGCCGGGCGCTTCCTGCTGAAAATGTCTGTGGTGACAATCGGCTTGTTCGGTGGCCTGCCAGCGATCGGAGGGTTGGCCGGAGATCCGCAGCTACTGGCTACGTACCAGTTCGCGCTGCTGTTCCGCGACCATGCCGCGGCCATCCTGCAATTTGCTGCCGGATTTCCCGAACTCAGGCGGTGGTGCGAACACGTTCTCGCTCATTTGAGGCTGGATGACGAAATCAACAACGGCGAAGACGAGCCGAATTGATTTCCAAGGCCGTGTATAAGCCGGCAGCTTGCGGGGGCCCGTTCTTCCCCGAAAACCGCGACATCCTGCGACAAACGTCCCACCCCCCTTGTCCTTTGGTGCGAAGCTCGCCACTTTCCCTATCAATACCCTCACCCAGCACGAAGGATTGGACACCATATGAAGCGCATCGTCATCACCGGTATGGGCGCAGTCACGCCTCTCGGCGTGGGCGTGGAGACATATTGGAAGCGCCTCGTGTCCGGCATGAGCGGGGTGCGTGCGCTGACCCGCTTCGACGCGAGCGCGCATGCCTGCCAGGTGGCCGCCGAAGTGCCCACCCGCGAGGAAGATCCCGAAGGCGGCTTCAACCCCGACGATTTCATCGAGCCGCGTGAGCAGAAGCGCATGGAGCGCTTCATTCATTTCGCGCTCGCCGCCGCCCAGGAAGCGCTCGCCCAGGCGCGCTGGAAGCCGGAAACCGATGAGGAGCGCGAAAAGACCGCCACCATCATCGCCTCCGGCATCGGCGGCTTTCCGGCCATGACGGCGGCCGCCAAGCTGGTGGCCGAGAAGGGCCCGCGCCGGGTCTCGCCGTTCCTCGTGCCCTCGTTCCTGGCCAATCTCGCGGCAGGGCAGATCTCCATCCGCCACGGCCTGCGCGGCCCGCTCGGCACGCCCGTGACCGCATGCGCGGCCGGCGTGCAGGCGCTGGGCGATGCCTTCCGCATGCTGCGCAACGGCGAGGCCGATGTCGCGGTCGCCGGCGGCGCCGAAGCCTGCATCGATCCGGTGTCGTTCGCCGGCTTTTCCGCAGCGCGTGCGCTTTCCTCCAAGCGCAACGACGACCCGAAAGCCGCCTCGCGTCCCTTCGATGCGGACCGCGACGGCTTCGTGATGGGCGAAGGCGCCGGCGTTCTGGTGCTGGAAACGCTGGAACACGCCGAGGCGCGCGGCGCAACGCCGATTGCCGAGATCACCGGCTACGGCACCACCGCCGATGCCCACCACGTCACCGCCTCGCCGGAGGATGCGCGCGGCCAGAAGGGTGCCATGCGCAAGGCGCTGGAAGTCGCCGGGCTGTCGCAGTCCGACATCGGCTACATCAACGCGCACTCCACCTCCACGCCGCTCGGCGATGCGGCGGAGCTGACGGCGATTTCCTCCATCTTCGCCAATCGCGGCAAGGACCTGTCGATCTCCTCAACGAAATCGGCCATCGGCCATCTGCTGGGCGCCGCCGGTGCGGTGGAGGCGATCGCGGCGGTGAAGGCGCTGGTCACCGGCATCATGCCGCCCTCGCTGAACCTCGGCGAGCCCGACGAGGCGGCACGTGCCTACGACATGCTGAACGAGGGCGCCCGGGAAAAGAAGCTCGCGCACGTGCTGTCCAACGGCTTCGGCTTCGGCGGCGTCAACGCCAGCATCGTGTTTTCGAAGATCTGAGGGGGGGGGGGCGCCTCGGCCTTCCGCACCCGCTACGCTAGAGCTCCAGCGCCGCCTCGATGGCGGCGATCTGGGCGTGCGTGCCGACAGGCACCTCGCTGGTGATCTGCAACCGGCGGTCCTCCAGCACTTCCGCGTCGGGATGATCCGCCGCCCAGGTCTCCAGCGCAGCATCCCGGTGTTGAAGCAGCACCTCAAGCTGCGGGCGATAGAGCACCACCATGGCATTGAGCCACTGGTTCACCGCCCAGTTGGGATGGGCGAGCTCGATCACGAAGCGGTCGAGCAGCGCGATGACGTCGTCGGCCCGGTAGAGCGTCTCGTTGGTCACCCAGCGGTTGGTGGTGAAGAGGCGCAAGGGGCGGCCGGCACCATCGACCGAGATCCCGCCGATATGGACGAAGCGCTCGGCCTCGTTGTCGGGCACGAAGGCGCCGGGGAGCTTCCACGGTCTCAGCCCCGGCGCGACGGTTGCCGGCCGCACGAAGAGATGGAAGTGGCCGTTCTCGCCCGCCGTCATCTCGTCCGGCGTGTGGGCGTGGTAGAAATAGTGGGCGGCCCCGTCCTCCACGTCGCCCAGCGGATAGCGCTCCCAGATCAGGAAATCGCCCTGCCCGCGCAACACCTCGGCCACGACCGAACTGCCCGACTTCGCCAGCACGCGCTCGCAGGTGAGAACGGTCGCGGCCGCATCGTGCATGGCTTCCAGTTGCTCGGCGCGAATGCCGGAAAGATCCGGTGCTAATGCCTCAGTGGCGTGGGGGGCCGGTTGGGTGTGGCCCATGGTTCACCTCGTCTCGATTGGGGCGGAGGAAGCGGTCGACACCCGCCGCACGGAAACGCGCCTGCTGCCCATCCTTCGAGACGCCTGCTTGCGCAGGCTCCTCAGGATGACGTTATCGTGTTGTTATTTCTGTGAAACCGACAAAAAACACAACGTCATCCTGAGGAAGCGCGAAGCGCTGTCTCGAAGGATGGGCCACAAGCTCCCGCGCTCGCCCCCTCCCCGCTTCAAAGCGGCGGCAGGCCGAGCTGTTCGCGCACCGCGGCCTCGCGGCTGGTCTTCAGCCCGATGGTGCGTCCTTCCTCCACCGCGATTTCCGCAGGAACGCCCGAGGCCGCACGGTACAAGGCCCACATGGCACCGACGCGATTGGCGGACTCGCAGTGAACCAGGATCGGGTACTTCGTCGGATCGTTGAGGATCTTTGAGATTTCCGCGATCTGCTCCGCCGTCGGGGCCTTGGTCGGCACCGCGATGTTGATGTAGGCCATGCCGGCCTTTTCCACGAGCGGGCCTTCGGTGGTCGCGCCCTCGTCCGCGGTGTTGAGGTTGATGATGGTCTTGAAGCCGAGGCCGGCGAGCATGCCCATGCCGGCCGGATCGATCACGCCGCCGGTGCCGATATAGGGCGTGGCGCGCAGGTAGTTCTTGACGATGCCCGGCATCTGGTCGCCGTAGGCGGCCTGCGTGTATTTCGTGGTCGTGTCATAGGGCCCGGCGGGAAGCGCCGCATCCTGCGCGGGCTTTGCCGGTGTGGCAGCAGCCGGGGCGCACGGATTGGCGGGCCTCACGGCAGCCGGGGCGCACGGGTTCACCAGCGCGGGCGCGCAAGGGTTGGTGGCCTGCGCGAACGCGGAAGGCGCCGCCGCGCCCACCATAACGGCGGTTACGGGTACGAAGGCCGCCGAAAGCAGGCTCTTGCGGGTCTTCTTCATGGAACGTTCCTCCTTCATCAGGCGCTGATCGCCTGTCCCTGTCGTTGTGCGGGGTGATGATCCTCGGCCTGCGGGGTGCAGACATCTTCGGCCGTGAACGGGCCGCCGCGCGCACGCTCCAGCTTGGAGCCGAGCACGAAACCGGCCGCCGCCACGACGACGAGCACGGCGAGGATCAGCCATTCCGGCAGGCCGGTGAGATCGGTCAGGCGCTGGGCATCGGGGCCCTTGGCGGCGAGATAGAAGCCGGTGAGCGGTTCGAACACGACGGCGAAGACGATGGTGCCCGCCACCATGCCGGCGAAGAACACCAGCGCATCGATGCGGCCGGAGCCGAGGCCGGCGAGCGAGGTGCCCGGGCAATAGCCGCCGAGCGCGAAGCCCGCCCCGATCAGCACGCCGCCACCCGCCATCGCCCAGAAGAACAGCGTCGGGATATAGACCGAATTGTCCGCGATGACGCCGGAAAGCCGGAGCGCATAGAGCCCGATTGCCGCCACCAGCACGGCGGTGAACATCACCTTGAAGACGGCGAAGTCCTTCAGCGTGAACTGGCCGGTGAGCTTGCGCGGGGATCCGAAGCCGGCCGCCTCCAGCGCGAAGCCGAACAGGATGCCGGAGAGAAGCCCGCTGGCGAGCCCCGAATCGTAGAACGGAATGCTCATTGCCAGACCCTCCGCATGGCCATGGAGACGACGAAGCCGGCGATGAAGAACCCGGCGAGAAACACGAAACCAGCCACCGCCAGCGTCGCCCCGCCGGAAAGCCCGAGCCCGGAGGTGCAGCCGCGGGCAAGCCTTGCGCCGAAGCCCGTCAGCGCGCCGCCGATGAAGGCGTAGGCAAAGCGCTGCGAACGGGAAACGTTCGGGCCCCGCTCCACCTGAACGGAAATGCGCCCGGCCGAACGCGCGCCGAGATAGGCGCCGATCAGCACGCCAACCGCCTCCCACGTGATCCACGCCGCAAGCGGATTGCCGGCCTGCACGAAGGGGCCGAAATAGGCATTGGCGGCGGTGGCGGCGGGCGCCAGCCGGTCGCTGACATCGGCGGCAAGACGCGTGACGAAGCCGGAAGCGCCAAGCCCGTGGCCGGAAATCAGGAACGTCACCAGCAGCGCGAGGCCCAGCGCGATGCCGGCGGCCAGCGGTGGCCAGAACGGCCGTGGCCCGGCCCTGCCCCGGGCAGACAGGCGAGAAGGTGCGGACATCGGGTTTCCCCTCCAAATCACATATTTATATTCGTATGTGATGATATACGAAGGTAGGGGATGGGATCAATCGGGGATTGCGGGGGAGCGGGACACATCGGGAGGGACGTGAGAGGCTTCAGGCACGCTGAATGCCCGCGCCCGCACAGCCCCCTCCTCCGTCATCACCCGGCGAAGTCCGGGTGATCCAGCACCCTCCCCATCCGCCGCAGCCCGCTGGATTGCCCGGACGAAGCCGGGCAATGACGATGGTGAGATCTGCGAGGAGTGCGAAAGCGAAAGCCCCGGCGCCTTTGCCGCCACCTCACGCCCCAGCAAAGCCCCGCTCTTTCGCTGCGTCACACGGCTCTGCTATAGCGGGCTCTCAGAAAGGGCTCGCGTTTGCCGGCGTGCAATCGTATACAACGGCACACGATTTGACGACGGCATGCGATCCGGCGCGCTGCACGGACCAGACCGCCGCCTCAAGACCCAGCACCGATGAAGCGAGGACTGCAGGAAATGGCGAAGATCAAGGTTGAAAACCCGGTCGTGGAGCTCGACGGGGACGAGATGACCCGGATCATCTGGCAGTTCATCAAGGACAAGCTCATCCACCCCTATCTCGACATCGATCTGGAATATTACGACCTGTCGATGCAAAAGCGCGACGAGACCGACGACCAGATCACGGTGGATGCGGCCAACGCCATCAAGAAGCACGGCGTGGGCGTCAAGTGCGCCACGATCACGCCGGACGAGGCCCGCGTCGAGGAGTTCGGGCTGAAGAAGATGTGGCGCTCGCCCAACGGCACGATCCGCAACATTCTGGGCGGCGTGATCTTCCGCGAGCCGATCATCTGCAAGAACGTGCCCCGGCTGGTGCCGGGCTGGACGCAGCCGATCATCGTCGGCCGTCACGCCTTCGGCGACCAGTACCGCGCCACCGATTTCCGCTTCCCCGGCAAGGGCAAGCTGACGATCAAGTTCGTCGGCGAGGATGGCGAGACCATCGAGCACGAGGTCTACGACGCGCCCGCCGCCGGCGTCGCCATGGCGATGTACAATCTCGACGAGTCCATCCGCGATTTCGCGCTCGCCTCCTTCAACTACGCCCTGCAGCGCCGGGTGCCGTGTTATCTTTCGACCAAGAACACCATCCTCAAGGCCTATGACGGACGCTTCAAGGACATCTTCCAGGAGGTCTACGAGGCGGATTTCAAGCACAAGTTCGCCGAGGCCGGGATCTGGTACGAGCACCGGCTGATCGACGACATGGTGGCCTCGGCGCTGAAGTGGTCGGGCGGCTACGTCTGGGCCTGCAAGAACTACGACGGCGACGTGCAGTCCGATATCGTGGCGCAAGGCTTCGGCTCGCTGGGGCTGATGACGTCGGTGCTGATGACGCCGGACGGCAAGACGGTGGAGGCGGAAGCCGCGCACGGCACGGTGACGCGCCACTACCGCCAGCACCAGAAGGGCGAGGCGACGTCCACCAATTCCATCGCCTCGATCTTCGCCTGGACGCGGGGACTTGCCCACCGCGCCAAGCTCGACGGCAACGACCGGCTCGCCCGCTTCGCCGCGACGCTGGAACGCGTATGCATCGACACGGTGGAAGCCGGCTACATGACCAAGGATCTGGCGCTGCTCGTCGGCCCCGATCAGGGCTGGCTGTCGACGACGGGCTTCCTCGACAAGATCGACGAGAACCTCGCCAAGGCGATGGCCGAGCACTGAGGGGTAAGGAGCGGGAGGCGCATGCGCGGCCCACGCGGGCGGCCCATCCTTCGAGACGGCCGCTTCGCGGCCTCCTCAGGATGACGTTATCGTGGGGTTGATTGCGAAAAAAAAGCATCAACAATCACGACGTCATCCTGAGGAGCGCCCGGCAGGGCGCGTCTCGAAGGATGGGCCCCAAGCTCTCCCTCTCCCTCTCCCTCTCCCTCTTCCTCTTCCTCTACTCCAAACAGAAAAGGCGGGCCAAGGCCCGCCTTTTCCATATTCGAAACCTGTCTGCCGCTTACGGGCAGGCGACCCGGTAGGGGTTGCCGTAGGCATCCCGCGCCCAGCAGTTCTTCGGGGTGGTGGCCGCGCCGATCATGGCGCCGGCCGCACCGCCGGCAACGGCGCCGACGGCCGCACCGCCGCCCGTGCCCGTGGTCACGCCGCCGATCACGGCGCCGGTCGCGGCACCAAGGCCCGCGCCGCCCAGCGCGCGGTCTGACTGGCTGTCGGTCTGGCAGCCCGCGAGCATCAGGGCCGCGGCGCCGGCGATCAGGAGTTTCGTGTACATGCTTCAATCCTCCGTACGTCGATTTGTCGGCCTGGCCTTGTCGGGACCTCGGGGCCGGGCGAATAACGAGAGCGGAAGGCGCGCGCCATCCGCTGGCGTGAAGACATGGGAGGGTCGCCCCCGCCGTCATGCCCCCTGAAAGTCCCCGCATCCTGCCTCACCGCAGGAGCGCGCTTTCAGGCGCCGGAACCGATCAACCCGGGCCCATCGGCTGCGACCGACTGAAAGTCCGTTGATCTTGGGGTGAGAACGCACGACACGTCCCGCGGTTCCATCGCGCAGGGGAAGCTCATATCTTGTCGTTATTGGGGCAGACCCCGATACCGCACGCGGTCGCTTCGGGTCAGGAGGGGGCCGTCGTGAGCAAGCGGGTCAGTCGTCCTGCGCCGGCTGCGCCGCCGCCTCGGCGAGTTCCTCGCGCGCCATGTCGCCGCTGCGGGTCTCCGCCAGCCGGTCGCGCGCCGCCTCGCGCACGCGCCGCGCGATCGCCGGATTGCGCCGCATCAGCCGGTGCAAGTCGTCGCCGTCGAGCACCAGCAGCCGGCAGCGCGATGTCGCCACCACCGTCGCGGAGCGTCGCGTGCGGTGGAGAACCGCCATTTCGCCGAAGAAGTTGCCCTCGCGCATGGTGATGGTGCGCTCGGCGAGGTCGATCTCGACCGTGCCGGAGGCGATGAAGAACATCGAGGCGCCGGGATCGCCTTCCCGCGCGATGATCTCGCCGGCCTCCACGGTCTGGGAATGGAGAAGCCCCGTCACCTCCGCGATGTCGGCGGCGTTGAGATCCTCAAACAGCGGCACGCGGGCGACCATGCCCCAGGTGACGACGAATTCGCGGCTGTGGATCTCGCGCGCGAAGGCGGAGGCGACGACGCCGATGGGCAGCGCCAGCAAGCCGTAGCCGAGCAGCATGACGATGCCGCCCACGACCTTGCCGAGCGGAGAGACCGGCACCACGTCGCCGTAGCCGACGGTGGTGACCGTGGTGATCGCCCACCAGATGGCGGCGGGGATCGAACCGAAGGCTTCCGGCTGGTCGTCGCCCTCGATCAGGTGCAGCGCGGTGGCCGCGATGAGCACGATGCCGAAGATGATGACGAAGCTTGCTACCAGCGCCCGGCGTTCCGACGCCAGCGCCTTGGCAAGCGAGCGTAGCGCCGGCGAATAGCGGGCGAGCTTGAGAAACCGCAGCAGCCGGAAAACGACGAAGGCCCTGAAATCGCCCGAGAACAACGGCACCCAGAACGGCAGCACGGCGAGCAGATCGATCAGCGCAGCGGGCTGCGTGGCATAGCGGATGCGCGCCCTGACGGGCCCAAGCCCCCGCAGCGGCGGGTGCATGTCGGCCACCCAGAGGCGGGCGGCGTATTCCGCCGTGAAGATGGTGCCCGACACAATCTCGATGAGGAGAAAAAGATCCCCCCACTGCCGCTCGATGCTGTCGACCGTCGACAGGATGACAGCGGCGACGTTGATGAGGATGAGAGCGATGAGAGCGCGATCGACAACGCGGCTGGCGAGGTTGCCGGCGGCGCCCTTTTCCAGCAGTTCGTAGACCCGGCGTTTCAACGAAACGCGCATGATCGCTGCTCCCCCCTTTGCCCGTTGCGGTCCCTGCGCGCGTGCGGCTCGACGCGCCGGATCATGTCCGCCGCACGAGA
Source organism: Breoghania sp. JC706 (assembly GCF_037026715.1). Taxonomy (NCBI): domain Bacteria; kingdom Pseudomonadati; phylum Pseudomonadota; class Alphaproteobacteria; order Hyphomicrobiales; family Stappiaceae; genus Breoghania; species Breoghania sp. JC706. The sequence continues at coordinate 411,923 of NZ_JBANCG010000001.1, read as the reverse complement.
TCTCGTCTGGCACCCATCCTTCGAGACGGTCGCTTCGCGACCTCCTCAGGATGACGTTATCGTGGGGGTGGTTCAAAAAGCCCACAACACACAAAACGTCATACCGAGGGGCCCCGCCAGAGCCATCACGAAGGATCGGCCACGAGCAGCACCCGAGGCCTACTTCGCAACAATCCCAGGGGCGCCTCCCGCGCCCCGGCCCCGCCCCGGCCTCAGCCGGCCGCCGCCAGCGCGCCCTCGATCGCCTTCAGCGCCTCATCGGCCTTCGTGCCGTCCGGACCGCCGGCCTGGGCCATGTCGGGACGGCCGCCGCCGCCCTTGCCGCCAAGCGCAGCCGAGCCGACACGGACGAGATCCACAGCGGAGAAACGGTCGGTCAGATCGTCGGTGACGCCCACCACGATGCCGGCCTTGCCGTCCTCGCTCACGCCGACAATGGCCGCAATACCCGAACCGAGCGACTTCTTGGCATCGTCCACCAGACCCTTCAGGTCCTTCGGCGAGATGCCCTCCACCGCCCGCGCCATCAGCTTCACCGAGCCGACCTCGCGCACGCGGGCGTCCGCCGCCCCGGCACCGCCGCCGCCGAGCGCCAGCTTCTTGCGGGCCTCCGCCAGTTCCTTCTCCAGCTTGCGCCGTTCCTCGATGAGCGAGGCGACACGCTGGGAGACCTCGGTCTGGGAAACCTTCAGGAGCCCGGCGACATCGCGCAGGCGCTGGTCCTGCTCTTCCAGATGACGGCGCGCGCCCTCGCCGGTGAACGCCTCGATGCGGCGAACGCCGGCCGCAACCGCGCCCTCGTGCACGAGATTGACGAGGCCGATATCGCCGGTACGGCGCACATGCGTGCCGCCGCAAAGTTCCACCGAATAGGTCTTGCCGGCCTTTTCGCCCTCGATTGCGGTGCCCATGGAGACGACGCGGACCTCGTCGCCGTATTTCTCGCCGAAGAGCGCCATGGCACCGGATTCGATGGCATCGTCCACCGCCATCAGGCGGGTCTCGACGGGGGCGTTCTGCAGGATGATCGCGTTGGCGATGTCCTCCACCCGTGTGATCTCTGCGGGCTCGAGCGGCTTGGGATGGGAGAAGTCGAAGCGCAGGCGGTCGGGCGAGACCATCGAGCCCTTCTGAGCCACATGGGTGCCGAGCACCTGGCGCAGCGCCTCGTGCAGCAGATGGGTGGCGGAATGGTTGGCCCGGATCGCCGAGCGGCGCGCGGTATCGACGACGAGCTCGACCGGATCATCAAGACGCAAGGAACCGTGCTCCACCGTCACGAAATGAACGAAGAGGCCATCGGCCTTCTTCTGAACATCGGTGACGCGCGCCTTCAGCTCCGACTTCGCGCCGCTGGCGACGATCTCGCCCGTGTCGCCGACCTGGCCGCCCGATTCGCCATAGAACGGCGTCTGGTTGACGATCACCGCCCCGCTTTCGCCGGCGGAAAGCTCGCGCACCTCTTCGCCGTCGCGCACGAGGCCGGTGACGACGGCTTCGGCGCGTTCGGTCTCGTAGCCGAGGAATTCGGTCGCCCCGACGCGTTCCTTGATGGCGAACCACACGCTTTCCGTCGCCGCCTCGCCGGAGCCGGCCCAGGCCGCGCGGGCCTCCTTCTTCTGCCGCTCCATGGCATCGTTGAAACCGGTGAGATCGACGCCGACGCCGCGCGCGCGCAGCGCATCCTGCGTGAGATCGACCGGGAAGCCGTAGGTATCGTAGAGCTTGAAGGCGGTCTCGCCATCGAGCGTGTCGCCCTTCTCAAGACCGGTGGAGGCCTCGTCGAGCAGCGACAGGCCGCGCGTCAGCGTGCGACCGAAGCGCTTTTCCTCAAGTTCGATGGTCTCGGTGATCAGGCTTTCCGCCCGCATCAGTTCCGGATAGGCGCGGCCCATTTCGGCCAAGAGCGCCGGCACCAGCTTGAAGATCACCGGCTCTTCCGAGCCCAGAAGCCGGGCATGGCGCATGGCGCGGCGCATGATGCGCCGCAGCACATAGCCGCGGCCCTCGTTCGACGGCAGCACGCCATCGGCGATGAGGAAGGAGGTCGCGCGCAGGTGATCGGCGATCACCCGGTGCGAGGCGCGCCGGTCGCCCTCCGCCTTCGTGCCGGTGACGCTTTCGGAGGCCGCGATCAGCGCCTTGAACAGATCGATGTCGTAATTGTCGTGGACGCCCTGCAGGACGGCGGCGATGCGCTCCAGCCCCATGCCGGTATCGATCGAGGGGTGCGGCAGGTCCACCCGCTCCTCCTTCGTCTTCTGCTCGTACTGCATGAAGACGAGGTTCCAGATCTCGATGAAGCGGTCGCCGTCTTCCTCCGGCGAACCCGGAGGGCCGCCCCAGATGTGGTCGCCGTGATCGAAGAAGATTTCCGAGCAGGGACCGCAGGGGCCGGTGTCGCCCATGGTCCAGAAATTGTCGGAGGTCGGGATGCGGATGATGCGGTCGTCGGTAAGGCCGGCGATCTTCTTCCACAGGTCGAAGGCCTGGTCGTCCTCGGAATAGACGGTGACGAGAAGCTTGTCCTTCGGCAGGCCGAATTCCTTGGTGATCAGCGTCCAGGCATGCTCGATGGCGACGTCCTTGAAGTAGTCGCCGAACGAGAAGTTGCCGAGCATCTCGAAGAAGGTGTGATGGCGCGCGGTGTAGCCGACATTGTCGAGATCGTTGTGCTTGCCGCCGGCGCGCACGCATTTCTGCGCCGTGGTGGCGCGCTTGTAGTCGCGCTTCTCAAGCCCAGTGAACACGTTCTTGAACTGGTTCATGCCGGCATTGGCGAACATCAGCGTGGGATCGTTGCGCGGCACCAGCGGGCCGGAGGAGACGACCTCGTGCCCGTTACGGCGAAAGAAGTCCAGGAACGTCGATCGGATTTCGTTGACGCCGCTCATCTCAGGGTTCGACCTCGTCATCTCGTGTGTCGGGTGCCGGAAAAATTCATCGGCCCCGCAGGTTGCCGGCTGCTATGGCAATGCGCCGCCGGACGACCCGTCATGTCATTCCTCGCGCGGGTTTTAAAGCCTTCGCAAGGCAAAGGGAAGCGGTGTGCGCGCGCCGTCTCCCACAAGACCGGGGAGACGGCGGCGCCACGCTCATGCCGCGTGCCTATTTGGCCGCGATTCCGCCTTCCCAGGCGCTCCAGTCGGCCAGCACCGCATCCGAAAACGCCTTGCCGACGCGGTAGGCGTTGGTGAGCGAGGGGCCGAAGCCGCCGGAACTGGCATTGAGCGAATCCTGCGGCGCCTGGCCGGGATAGGGCTGATCGAAGTTCGACGCCGTGCGCAGGATGGCGACGCGGTCCATGTCGATGCGCCCGAGGGCTGCGCCGCGGGCAAGCGCGGTCAGCGTGGCGTTGTCCTCCTGCTGGGTGGTGCAGTAGTCGGCCGCACCGTCGGTCATGAGCTTCGCCCAGTCGTTCATGGCTTTCGAAAGCGCCACGCCGTGCCACCACTGGTCGGTGGAAACCGTGTCGCAGATGCCGACGGTGGGCGCAGCCTTCGCCGCACCTTGCGGATAGTGCGCCCGGTACTCCTTCGCCTCGTCGCTGTCGGCTAGGGTCACGTCCTCCGACAGCTCATAGGCGCGCCGGGCCAGCGCCTCGTTGAGGTGATAGACCTCGGTGCCGTAATGCGAGCCCGGCTTTTCGCCTTGCGCCTTGGAGAACATGCCGAACTGGCCGGACGTCCAGCCTTCCGGCGCCTTGCGGTCGTCAATGCGCCACTGCAGGCCGCCGTCGACCGCGTAGCGCGCCCAGAAGGCGGAGCCCAGCGTGCCGTTGTCCGGATCGACCCCGGCGATGCCGGCGATCAGGATGTAGGTCTTCGAAAGATCCAGCTTGTCGGACAACACCAGTGCCGTCATCGAGCTTGCCGCGTTGGCGTAGCCCATCGACGTGGTGACGAGGCACAGCCCCTTGTCGTTGCACGAGACATCGGGGAAATCGGCCGACAGGCCATCGATGGCGATTTTTTGCTCAAGCCCTTCGTTCTTCAGCCAGTTGGAGGCTTCGTGCTTGAACATGGAGACGACGAGCACCTTCGGCGCAACCGGCTCGGCTGCGACGGGAGCGGAGATGGCGCCGACCAGCGCGGCTGCGGCGAGGGAAGAAAGAAGACGCATGGGAGAAACCTCTCGGGATCGGGAGACACCGTTCCTAGAGCATTTCATGGTTCGGCGGAACCAGAACGCGCGCATTTGTGGTGTGGCCCATCCTTCGAGACGGCCTTGTCAGGCCTCCTCAGGATGACGTCGAGTGTGTTGAAGCCTTCGTTGAACCAGCAACATGGACAACGTCATCCTGAGGAGCCCGCGTGAGCGGGCGTCTCGAAGGATGGGCGACTTGCTTCGTCTGACCATGAATTGCTCCAAGGCCACGCAACCGGGGGCTGCAAGGTCAAACAACGGGCAAAGAGACCGGTCGGTGAGCGAAACCCCGCCATGTTGGACGAAGGCGGCGCGGTGATGACGACGGCGGGATCGGGGCCCTGAACGCGAAACGGCCGCGCGAGGGGCGCGGCCGTGTGGAATATTGCCGGTCAGGACACGACGGACGCCGACCGCGAACCGCAATTGCAGCCGGTCCGCGCCGCCGCATTCCCGATCAGTCGTTGTCGATCAGTCGGGGCCAATCGGTCGGGGCCAATCGGTCGTCGCCCGATCAGTCGTCAACAGATCCGCTCGGCTCGTCGTCGCTGTCGCCGCTGGGATCGGTGATCTTCTCCGCGATGAGGCCGGCGTTCTGGCGGATGGCGAGTTCGATCTCCTGGGCCACTTCCGGGTTCTCGCGCAGGAAGTTCTTGGCGTTCTCCCGCCCCTGCCCCAGCCGCTGGCTGTTGTAGGAAAACCAGGCGCCCGACTTCTCGACAACGCCGCCCTTGACGCCGAGGTCGATGAGCTCGCCCATCTTGGACACGCCCTCGCCGTACATGATGTCGAACTCGATCTGCTTGAACGGCGGCGCGAGCTTGTTCTTGACGACCTTGACCTTGGTCTGGTTGCCGACGATCTCGTCCTTGTCCTTGATCGAACCGATGCGGCGGATGTCGAGACGGACCGAGGCGTAGAACTTCAGCGCGTTGCCGCCCGTCGTCGTCTCCGGCGAGCCGAACATCACACCGATCTTCATGCGGATCTGGTTGATGAAGATCACCATCGTCTTCGACTTGGAGATCGAGGCGGTGAGTTTGCGGAGCGCCTGGCTCATCAGACGCGCCTGAAGGCCCGGCAGGCTGTCGCCCATCTCGCCTTCCAGTTCCGCGCGCGGGGTCAGGGCCGCCACCGAATCGACCACCAGCACGTCGATCGCGCCGGAGCGCACCAGCGTGTCGGCAATCTCCAGCGCCTGCTCACCCGCATCCGGCTGCGAGATCAGCATGTCGTCGATCGTGACGCCGAGCTTCCTCGCATAGACCGGATCGAGCGCATGCTCGGCATCGATGAAGGCGCAGATGCCGCCCTTCTTCTGGGCTTCGGCAACCGTATGCAGCGCCAGCGTGGTCTTGCCCGAGGATTCCGGGCCGTAGATCTCCACGATGCGCCCGCGCGGCAACCCGCCGATGCCGAGTGCGATATCGAGACCGATGGACCCGGTGGAGATCGACTCCACCTCCACGACCTGGCCTTCGCCGAGCCGCATGATCGATCCCTTGCCGAAGGCGCGCTCGATCTGCGCCAGGGCTGCGTCCAGTGCTTTGGTCTTGTCCATTCCGGTGCCCTCGACGAGGCGAAGTGAGGCCTGTGACATCTTTGCGTCCTTATTCCACGCCCGTCAGGCGGTTTCAAATCGCATTCTTGTACATGGTTTGTTCTTCATATTTATCCCCATGTCAAGCAGCTGAAAATTATGGTTTATAGTCAATGTGTTCCGCATATGTTCGCAGGCGAGCCCGACACGGTCCGCGCAAGGCGACGTAAGGGCACTTTCGGGAATCGGCAAAGATTACCACTTGGCCCGCCCGCGCAGACGCTGCAATGATCGCCCGAAATGGCGGGGCGGAGGGCCAACAAGGGGCAAGCCGACAACGGGACGTGACATGAGATGACAGCGCCTGGCGCGACGCCGACCGGCAACGAGCAAAGCTCTACACCGCCGCAGATGAGGGAAGGCACGGACGACCGCCCGCAAGGGCTTGCCCGCGGAACCCCGCCGATCGCCCTTCTGGGCGGCATCCATCTCGACCGGCTCGCCCATGCCGACCGGCGCATCCTGCCCGACACCTCCACCCCCGGCCGGATCGTCGCGCGCCCGGGCGGAGTGGCGACCAACGTGGCGATGGTGCTGGCCCGGCTCGGCCAACGTGTGCGGCTCTTCGGCAGGATCGGGCCGGACGGCGACGGCGTGGCGCTGTCGGTCATGCTCTCCGGTCTCGGCATCGACATTTCCGGCGTGCGCGAGGGCAAGAGCCCGACGGCAAGCTACCTGGCGCTGCACGATCCCGACGGCCGGCTTGCGGCCGCGATCGTGGACGATGCCGTCACCTACGAATTCGGCCCCGACGACCTCGCCGCGCCGCAGGAGGGACAAGGGGCGGGATTGATGGAGGCGGGCATCTGGTTTCTCGACGCCAACCTGCGCGCCGACACGCTGGAACGGCTGAGCGAGATCGCCGGCCCGAGAGAAGAAAGACAACCGGGAGCACGGCCGTTCCTCGCCGCCGACGCGGTCTCCATCGCCAAGGCCCGGCGGCTGGAACCGGTGCTCCACCGGCTCGACCTGCTGTTTGCCAACCACGCCGAGGCTGCCGCCCTTGCCGGCATCGACGGCCCAGCGGACAGGCTCGCCCGCGCTCTGGTCGAGCTTCAGGACGGCCCGCTGGCTGCCATCGTCACCGACGGCGAGGCAGGTGCCGTGTTGGCGCAGGGCGGCGGGCCGATTCTGCACCGCCCCGCCCTGCCCGCCCGCCTCGTCGACGTGACGGGCGCGGGCGACGCGCTGACGGGGGGAACGCTCGCCGGTCTTGCCTCGGGGCTCGACCTGGCGCAAGCACTCGACTACGGTCGCGCCGCCGCCGCCCTCACCGTGGAGGCAACGGGCGCCGCGCCCGCAAGCCTGACGCTGGCCGCCCTCCACCTGCGCCTCGACGCCGCCGAGGCGAACGAAGACATTCATCAAGGTACTCAGAGTACGGAACCGGGAGAAATCGGCCCGTGATCGACCACATCGTTCCCTCGCGCGAAATCGAGGAAGCCCGCGCCGAGCGTTCGCCGCTCGTGGCACTGGAATCGACCATCATCACCCACGGCATGCCGTGGCCGCAGAACATGGAAACGGCGCTCGAGGTGGAGCATGCCATCCGCGCGGAAGGCGCCACGCCCGCCACCATCGCCGTCATCGACGGCACGCTCAAGGTGGGGCTCACCGAGGGCGAACTGGAGGGACTGGCGAAGAGCCAGGACGTGATGAAGCTCTCGCGCGCCGACCTCGCCTTCGCGCTGGCGCAGGGACGCACCGGCTCGACGACGGTCGCCGCCACGATGATGGCGGCCCATGCCGTGGGCATTTCGGTCTTCGCCACCGGCGGCATCGGCGGCGTGCACCGCGGCGCGGAGACGAGCTTCGACATTTCCGCCGATCTGGAGGAGCTGGGCCGCACCCCGGTCTGCGTCGTCGCAGCCGGCCCCAAGGCTCTGCTCGACATTCCGAAGACGCTGGAGGTGCTGGAGACGCGCGGCGTGCCGGTGATCGGCTTCGGCACGGACGAACTGCCCGCCTTCTGGTCGCGCCATTCGGGGCTTGAGGCCCCCTACCGGCTGGATACGGCCGACGACATCGCCCGGCTGATGGACGTGCGCACGCGCTTCGGCGGCCACGGCGGCATTCTGGTCGCCAATCCGGTGCCGCAAGAGGCAGAGATCCCGGCCGACGAGATGGAAGGCCACATCGCGGCGGCGCTCAAGGCGGCGGATGCGGACGGCATCCACGGCAAGGAGGTCACGCCTTTCGTTCTGTCGAAGATTTTCGAGCTGACGGCCGGCCGCAGCCTGAAGACGAACATCGCGCTGATGCTGAACAACGCCCGCCTCGCCGCCCGCATCGCCGTCGCCCTGCGCAAGCCGGTCACCTACTGAGGGAGCGTTGATGGCCGGCGCGGATGGCCGGGCCTGGGCGACATGTCCGGGCAACGGCGGCCTGGGCGACGGGGGCCAGGGCGACGGGGGCCTCGGCGACAGAGGCCTGATCGTCGTTTGAGCCACCCGCGCAGGTCTCTCTGCCGCCACCGCCCGCTCAGGTCTCTCCATCGTCATTGCCCGGCTTCGTCCGGGCAATCCACTGCCGGCCGCAGCATTTGGGGCACGCGCTGGATCACCCGGACAAAGCCGGGTGATGACGGAGGAGGGATCGGTTCGGGACGGCGAGCGGCGGGTTTTCCGTTTCGCCGGCCTCGCATTCGATGTCATTCCCGCGAAGGTGGGAATCCAGCATTCCAGAGGAGTCGGCGGCGCGCGCACTGCGGCCGGATCCTGTGGTTACTGGATCCCCGCCTTCGCGGGGATGACACGTGGAGAGATCGCGAAAGCGCTGCAAAGTGACCGGGGCGATTGCGCGCAGCCAGAGCGCTTCGCGCCCCTCCCCAGCACTGACATTCGCGGAGACACCTGGAACATCCCCTACTCACGATGTCATTCCCGCGAAGGCGGGAATCCAGCATTCCAGAGGCGTCGGCGGCGCGCGCACTGCGGCCGGATCCTTTGGTTACCGGATCCCCGCCTTCCGGGGCGATGACACGTGGAGAGATCGCAAGAGAACTGCAAAGTGACCGGGGCGTTCGGGCGCGGGACATCGCGTGTGAGGGAATGCCAAGCGAGAAAGAGCGCCGGAACGATTGTCCCGACGCTCCCGAATGGCGTCTCTCAGGCGCCCTCAGGGCTGGCTCTCACTCGCAGCCTTCGGGGCCCTTCTCGGCTCACGCCCCGCGCTTCGGGGGTCAGTCGTTCTTGCCCTTCGGCACGGACATGGCCTTTGAGGCCGGAGCGGCTTCAGCCAGCGAGGCCGGCAGCGGACAGGAATTGCAGCCGCACACCGATCCGTCCTGCGCGGCCGGATAGGCGTTGGTCCACTGGCCGTTCCAGCCGCCATGGGCTTGACAGGTGGCGCTGCAGATCCCCGCGGCGGCGTTGTTGTTGGGGATCGTCTGCGTCGCCTGGAAATCGCAGCCGCACTGATAGTTGGTGCGCACGTCCGTCTTGATGACGTTCTTCATGCTGTCGAGCCACGACCGGGCGTTGCCGGCAAGCGCGAACATCAGCGGGTTGGCGTTGTTCACCATGTCCCACATGTCCTGATAGAGCGGGAACTGCTGCGAGAGCTGCTGGAACACGCTGGTGCGCGTCGCCATCAGGTATTGCGGCACGGGCTCCGTCGCGGTCGCGCCGATGCTGTCGACCACCACGTCGGTCGACGCCATCAGGTTGGCGAGCTTGACCGCCAGCGTGCGCGTGTTGCGCTGGGCGGTGGTGGTGTTGACCGCGATCACGTCGGCATAGAAGAGCGGCTGCTGGGTGCCATCGCCGAAGGGCATGACCTTGAAGGCGATGTTGGCCCGCGTCGCGTCGCTCATCTGGCTCATGGATTCGGTGTAGCCGATGACCGCCCGGCCGAAGCCTTCGGAAAACCAGATGCCCTGCTGGTAGGCGTTGTCGTTGGCAACCGTCGCGTTGAAGTAGCTGGCGGTGGCCAGCACCGTCTTCTGCTCGGTGATTGCGTTCTGGTTCAGGTCCTGCGGGGTCGGCGGCAACGGCAGCGGATAGGTGCCGGTCAGCGCATGGGCGATGTCGAGATAGAAGGCGGCGTTCGTGGTGCCGCCGGACATGTCGGTCATCAGGCCGCGCCGGTCGGGCGGGATCTGGCTGGTGTAGGTGCACTGGTTGATCGCGTTCGAGACCTCGTTGAAGGTCGTTGCGGCGGCAAGCTGCTGGTCGCCCTTCTGGTAGAACAGCACGTTGGAGCAGCCGAGCAGCGGGATGGCGTAGTAGTTGCCGTTGCTCTGCACGCCGTCGCGCGCATAGGGGATGAGGTCGTTGGCGTTCTGGATTTCCGCCGGCGTCATCGCCTCCAGATAGTTGCCGTTGAGGAAATCCTGGAAGAACATCGCGTCGAAGACAAAGACGTCCGCATTGGCCGGCGGGTTCATGTCATAGCCGCCGTCCCACTGGGCAGGCGTCAGGAACACGAGCTGGACGTTCGGCTCCACCTGCGCCCAGGCGGTGGAGATCGCCTGCTGGAACTGCGCAAGCCGCGGCACCCACGGATAAAGCCCGACGGTGAGCGACTGCTGCGCCAGCGCCGGCAGCGCGATGACAAGCGAAAGGAAGGCAGCCGCGACGGCCGAAAGCCCCGTTCGACGAAATCGCATGGAAAAACAACTTAGAATATTCATCATTTTCACCCCCATGATTTGTTAAATTGAAACTGAATAAAACAAAGAACAACGAATCTATAGTAGCAGACCTAGGGAGAGGATCAACTTGCGATGGATGTGGCAGACGACACTTCGACGCGACGGGCGGGCCGACAAAAGTGATGGGTGGCCGGATGCAAGGCAAGCGGCAAGACCGTCTCATGGTTTTGCAGAAGCGGATCGCTGATTTTTCTGGTGCGGTCCATCCTGAGAGGCTGGCCCGTAAATGGTATCCGGCTATGCGCCTCAATTTCTCCCGCCATCATCCCGGCCTCCGAGCCGGGATCCATGCCGTGAAACATCCACGCGGGAAGGATTTGAAATAGCGGGAGAATTTAACAACACGATATGCCGAAAGATCACGGCATGGATTGCCGGTCGGAGCCGGCAATGACGGCGGAGGGGTATGAGGGGAATAGCCGAAGGTGCATAGCCCGATACCGTTTTCGAGCCAGACTCTCAGGATGACGTTGTCGTGGTGCTGGTTCAGGGAAGGCTTCAAAACGCTCAACGTCATCGTGAAGAGCCCGACTTTTTTACCAAAGCAACCCCGCGTTCGATGTCATTCCCGCGAAGGGGGCGACATGAAGCGCACGTGCAGGCGCATTGTTCGCCGCACAAAAGCGAGGCCCGCAAAGCCCGGCGCCCGGCAAACCGCCCCCTACTCCGCCGAAAGCGCTTCCTTGACCGCGGTTGCCAGCTCCTTCAGCGAGAAGGGCTTGGGCAGGAAGGAAAACTTCTCGTTTTCGGGAAGGTTCTTCTCGAACGCGCCCTCCGCGTAGCCGGAAATGAAGATGATCTTCAGGTCCGGCCGCGTCTTGCGCAGCTCGCGCAACAGGCTCGGGCCGTCCATTTCCGGCATCACCACGTCGGACACGACGAGATCGACCGCCCCTTCCGTCTCCTCCATCACCTGAAGCGCCTCGGTGCCGGAGCCGGCCTCGTGCACGGTGTAGCCGCGCGAGGCGAGCGCGCGGGCGGCGAAGGCGCGGACGGCTTCCTCGTCCTCCACCAGCAGGATGGTGGCCGACCCGGTCAGGTCCGTCATCGTCGGTTCCGCGACGATCTCCTTCGGCAGCACCTTTTCTTCCGAAACATGGCGCGGCAGGAAAATGCGGAAGGTCGTCCCCTCACCGACAATGGAGGAGGGATAGATGTAGCCGCCGGTCTGCTTGATGATGCCGTAGACGGTGGAAAGACCGAGCCCCGTGCCCTTGCCGACCTCCTTGGTGGAGAAGAACGGATCGAAGATCTTCTCCATGATTTCCGGCGGAATGCCCGTGCCGGTGTCGGTCACCTCGATCAGCACGTATTCGCCCACCGGCATGCCGCGCACGTCGTCCAGCGTCGCCGACTGCGCCGCATCCACGTTGGAGGTGCGGATGGTGAGCCCGCCGCCCTCCGGCATGGCGTCGCGCGCGTTGACCGCGAGGTTCACCACCACCTGTTCCAGCTGGTTCTGGTCCGCCATGACCGGCCACAAATCGCGCCCGTGCACGACCTTCAGCTCCACCTTCTCACCGAGCAGCCGGTCGAGCAGGATGGAGAGATCGGCCAGCACGTCGTTGAGCGCCAGCTCCTTGGGGCGCAGCGTCTGGCGGCGCGAGAAGGCCAGCAGCTGCCGCACCAGGCCGGCGGCCCGGTTGGCGTTCTGCTTGATGTTCATGATGTCCTGGAAGGACGGATCGGTCGGCCGGTGATTGGCGAGCAGCAGGTCGGAAAAGCCGATGATGGCGGTCAGCACGTTGTTGAAGTCGTGCGCCACGCCGCCGGCCAAATGACCGATCGCCTGCATCTTCTGGCTCTGGGCGAACTGCAGCTCCAGCGCGCGCTGCTTGGTCGTCTCCAGCGCATAGACCACGGCCGCCTCGTCGTCGGCGTCGCCGTCCTGCACGGCGGAGATGTAGAAGGTGGCTGAGCGCTCGCCGTCGTGTGAGAGCTCGATATCCATCGGGTTGATCTCGCTGCGCCCTTCGGCTGCCGCCTCCAGCGCCGCCGACAGGATATCGCGCCCGCTCGCGGCGACGAAATCGGTCAGCCGCCGCGGCCCGTTCTCCTCGCCCGCGTCCGGCCCGGTCTCCGGCTTGCCAAGAAGCCTGAGGAACGGCGCGTTGGAGCGCACCACCCGGCCGTCGCGATCGACAGAGGCGATGGCGATGGGCGTGTTGTTGAAGAAGCGGGCGAAGCGAACCTCGGCCGCGCGCAGCGCCTCCTGCGCCTCCTCCCCCGGCGAACGGTTGAGCACCAGCGTGCGGCTTTCGCCGGCCATTCCGTCGGCGCCGAAGGGCACCCGGTGCAGCAGGCGGACGGGAACGGTCTTGCCCTGGCGGGTGACGAGATCGAGATCGATCGTCTCCGACTTCACATCGCCCGGCTGGCCGGTGATGGAATGGATGAGCTCCGCCCCGTCGCCGCGCACGATGTCGGAAAGCGCCAGTGCGCCGGCCTCGAACTGGGCGAGGTCATGGCCCAGCCAGTCGGCGAGCGTGGCGTTCAGATAGACGATGCGGCCCTGGCCGTCGGCGGAGAAGAAGCCGGCCGGCGCGTGGTCGAGGAAATTGATGACGCGCTGCAGCTCCTGGAAGGAGGATTCCTGCTCCACACGGTCGCGGGTGATGTCGGCGACGAGCCATGTGGTGCAGGTGCGCGCGCCGGCGCCTTCCTCCACCTCCAGCGGACGCACGCGGATGCGATACCAGCGCGCCGGGCCGTCGGACTGGCCGATCGGGTGCGGCAGGCGCACCTCTTCCTGCGCGCGCATGCCGCTCTTGGTCGCCTGCGACAGCCGGAAGATGGCATCGGCCGCATCCGGGTCGCTGGCGAAGACGCGTTCGACCGTGCGCACGTCACCCGGCCCGCTCATTCCCGTGAGTTCGGCATAGGCCGCGTTGGCGTAGATGATGCGACCGGAAGTATCGGTGATGACCGTGCCGATGTCGTTGGTATCGAGGAAGGCCTGGGCGAGCGGATTGGCCCGCGCCCGCGACGAGAACCGCAGGAGCCCGATGGCGCCGGCGAACAGGCAGAACACGCCGACGACTGCGAGAAGGCCGAGCAGGCCGAGCACATAGGGCTCCGCCTGCTCCCGGCTCATGACCGCGATCGCGCCGGCCGCCACAACCAGCGCCAGCGCCAGCAGCACAAGCAGGCCGATGCTGCCGGTGCGCTCGGAGCGGTCGACGACCGGTCCGCTCACGGATCCGTTCGCGGGCCCCGCGCTCGGCGCGGACGGTCGCAGGGAGGGTTCGCTCATGGCCGCTCGTTCTCCTGAAGCCCGCCTTCCGGCTGCCGATGGGCTCGATCGTTCAAAAACACCACATGCCGCCCGCCCCGGCCCCGCCGGGCATCGCGGACGCTCACGCCCGGCATCGGCTGTCGCAGCGCGCCGGCGCGAAGCTGACGGATACCACGATTCCCGCGCGATTCACCCGTTTTCGCGAAATGCGGCGCCCGAATTCGGCGCGTCAACTTGAAGCCTGAGGCATTCGGGATCAATTGCGCCGCCACGATTTCTTCTTCTTCAGGCGCATCACGTAGCCGATCACCTCCGCGACCGCGCGGTAATGCTCTTCGGGAATTTCCTGGTCGATCTCGATCTGCGCGTAAAGGGTGCGGGCAAGCGGCGGGTTTTCCACGATCGGAACGTCATTGGCCTTGGCGATCTCGCGGATCTTCAGCGCAACCTGATCGGAGCCCTTGGCGACGCAGAGCGGCGCCTGCATGCCGTCCTCGTATTTCAGCGCCACGGCATAGTGGGTCGGGTTGGTGACGACCACGGTCGCACTCGGCACAGCCGCCATCATGCGCTTGCGCGCGCGTTCCATGCGGATCTGGCGGATGCGGCCCTTGACCATCGGGTCGCCTTCCGACTGCTTGTACTCGTCCTTGATCTCCTGGATCGTCATTTTCTGGCGCTCGTACCACTTGTGGCGCTGCCACAGGAAATCGGCCGCCGCCACCACCGCCATCAGCGCGATGATCGCACCCAGCAGCTGCAGCGAGATCTCGCGCGTCTCCGGCAGGATCATCACGACGTCGCGCCTCACCATGGTGTCCAGCTCGTCGCGCATCGGCCACAGCACCGCGAACATCAGCGCGCCGACCGCGGCGATCTTGACCACACCCTTGGTGAAGTTGACGAGGCTGTCCTTGGAGAAAATGCGCTTGGCGCCGGAAAGGGGCGAGACCTTCGACAGCTTCGGCTTCATGTTCTCGCCCGACCACACGAAGCGGTGCTGCACCAGGTTTCCCGCCACCGCGAGCACCACCAGGAACAGGAACGGCAACCCGACGGCCGCGATGATCATCATGCCGGAGGAGAAGAACAGTTCCCGCACGCCGCCGGAATCGATCGGGATCTGCCAGGAATTGGCGAGAATGCCGGTCATGTCGCTGCCGAGCCTGCCGGCGATGGAGGGAGCGAACATGGCGACGACGAGGGCGGCGCCGACGAGCGAGAACCAGGTGGAGACCTCCTGGCTCTTGGCCACGTCGCCGCGCTTCAGCGCCTCGTCGAGCTTCTTCTGTGTCGGGTCTTCCGTTTTTTCGGATTGATCGCTCTCGGCCATGGTCCGGGCTCCCTAGCGCACCACGAACCGGCCGAGCACCTGCTCGATATGGCCCATGTACCAGGTCATAAGGGTCGCCAGCAGCAGCATCAGAAGGCCGATGCCGAGAAAGATGTTCGCCGGCATGGCGATGAAGAAGATCTGCATCTGCGGCATCAGGCGGTTGAGCAGGCCGAGCCCGAAATAGAAGACGAGCCCGAACACCATGAAGGGCGAGGAGATGCGCATGGCGATGGAAAAGGCCGCGGCCACCGTGTCGACCGCGCTTTTCGCCAGATCGCCGACCGGCATCCACTGGCCCGGCGGAAACAGCGTGAAGCTGTCGTTGAGCGCGGCGATGACGAGATAGTGGAGGTTGGTGGCGAAGATCAGCGTGACCGCCAGCAACGACAGGAAGTTGGCAAACAGCACGCCCTGCTGCGCCTGGGTGGGATCGAAGGCCATGGCCATGGCGAGGCTCGACTGCTGGGCGATGATCGTGCCGGCGATCTGGATGCCCGCCATGATGAGGCGCACCGACAGGCCGATGAACAGCCCGACCACGAATTCGGAACCGAACATGACGATCAGCGCGCCGAAATTGTTGGGCACCGCGGCCGGATAGCGCCCGGCCAGCATCGGATAGAGCAGCATCGCCAGAAGCAGCGCCAGCGACAGGCGGATGCGCGGAGGGATGTTGGATTCGCCCAGCGCCGGCAGCAGCATCATCATCGTGCCCAGCCGCGCGAAGATCAGCATGAACAAAAGCGCGATCTGGGGCAGGAAGGAGACTGTCACCCGCCGCCCCCTCAGCCCTGGCCCTGTATGATCAGCGTCATGATCTGGTTCATGTAGGTCGCCAGCGCCTGCCCCATGAACGGCAGCACCAGCATCAGCGTGAGGAAGATCGCCAGGATCTTCGGCACGAACACCAGCGTCATTTCCTGGATCTGGGTCAGCGCCTGGAACAGCGCGACGATGAGCCCGACGCCGAGCCCCACCACCATCACCGGGGTCAGCATCTTGATCAGCACGAAAAGGCCTTCTCGGCCGATATCGAGCACTTCCGCTCCGTTCACCTCAGATCATCCCGCTTGCTGCTGGTGTCGTTCGCCAACGTGGTCCGGCCGGCCACGCATGGTTAATGACCGGTTATCATCCTAGACGGAGTCGCCCCGCCATGCACACCTGTCCGTTGTCGCGATGCGCGGGGCGGATCGGCATGTGGTTCGGGTGCCTGTGGCCCATCCTTCGAGACGGCGTCTGCGACGCCTCCTCAGGATGACGTCCTCGGGTGGCTGGTTTTGAAGACCGCATCAACACACACAACGTCATCCTGAGGAGGCGCGAAGCGCCGTCTCGAAGGATGGGCCGCAAGCGAAAAAGCCGCGGATCGAAAAGCCGCGGGCAAAGGCTCCGAACACGGCCGCACGCCCCACCCAGCCGAGCGCTCAGATCGACATGCGCATGATCTCTTCGTAGGCCGAGATCACCTTGTCGCGCACCGAAACCATCGTCTGCAACGCGACTTCCGTCTCCGACACCGCCGTTACCACGTCGATGACGTTGGCCTTGCCGTTCATCATGTCGACGGTCTTGGTATCGGCAACCTTGCCCTGATCGACCACGCCTTCCACGGCCGACTTGACCATGTCGCCGAAGTTCGGAGACAGCGCGTCGTCCTTGACCTCGGTGTTGAGCGCGGCCCCCTTGCCGGCGAGGCGGGCGGCGTTCTGGTAGGCGTTTGCGGCGATCGACGGAAGTGTCATGGCCTTGAGGTCCGTATTCGCTTGGGTGTCTTGGCAAGGCGGTCACGCCCTGCTGCGGCGTGCCGCCGTTCAGGCGCGAAGAATGTCGATGGTCCGCTGCAGCATGCGGCGCGTCGACTGGATGACGTTGAGGTTCGCCTCGTAGGAGCGCTGCGCCTCTCGCATGTCGACCGTCTCAATCAGCGTGTCGACATTGGGAAGCCGCACGTTGCCGTTCTCGTCGGCGGCCGGGTTGCCCGGCTCGTAGCGCGTCTTGAAATCCGACCGGTCTTCCTGAATGCGGCCGAGCTGCACCGTCTTGGCGTCGAGTTCCCGGTCGAGCTTCGACTGAAACGTCGCGATCTTGCGCCGGTAGGGATCCTCGTTCGGCGTGCGACCGATGGAATCGGCGTTGGCGATGTTCTCCGCGATGACGCGCATGCGCCCGCTCTGGGCCTTGAGGCCCGAGGCGGCGATCATCAGCGACTTCATGAAATCCATATCCGGCCTCCAATCAGGGCCTCGCGGGACCTATGTCCCGCCGTTCTCTTCGGTACCGGCTCCGACCTGCGTCAGCTCTTGCCGATCGCGGTCTTGATCATGCCGAGACCGCGCGAATAGAGGGTCGCCGCCGCCTGGTAGTCCATCTGGTTGGAGGTGACCTTCATCATCTGCTCCTCCAGCACCACGGAATTGTCGTCCGGCGTCACCTCGAAGGAGCCGACCTTGCGCGGATCTCCGAGCCCCCGCGAACTAGAGGCGTGCATGTGACCCGGCTCCGTCACCGCCAACGTCACCGGCTTCACGCCGGAGCGGTTCAGCGAATCGCTGAAGGTGGGCGCTTTCAGATCGCGGCCGATGTAGCCGGGCGTATCGGCGTTCGCGACGTTCTCCGACAACACCTGCTGGCGTTCCTGATGCCACTGCATCTTTGTCTTCAGGGCCTGAAAGACGGAAAGATCTGAAATGCCCATGCGACGGCTCCTGAAACACCCCCGCCGGCTTGCGGGGACGTTATTAACATTTGGTACATCTTGCCGCCCCGATGGTTAACGAGGTGTTAACGCCGTTAAGTTTTCGGTAACGCAAAACTGGCGCAAAACCTCGGTCTTTCACGTAGCAGACCGCCTCAAGCCTGCCATCCGCATTGTTTCTGACCGGCAAATTTTTCCCACATCTGTTAACCTTGAGCGACCGTGAACGGCTTCCGTCGCCGCAATCGCGGGGAATATTCCGCACGCGGCAACCCGGCACGAGAAAGGGTCAAAAAAAGCGAACGCGGAGGGCGCATGGGCCCTTGCAGGGCCGCGCCCGGGCGCGGCGGGAGACAAACAACGCGGGCTGCGCGGGCGAAAAGCCGTTGAATTTGCCTTGGTGAAATGCGGGAATCTGCTCGAAAACGGGACAAAGCGACGCCAAGATTGTAAGAGAAACTCCGAATAGGATGCGGCGACGACTCAAAAGCCGCAGGCCGGCGCGACTTTTCCGCCTTGCCGCGTGCCCGCTAGACGGCCCGCGCGACGGATGGTTGCTCAAGGCGCACAACGGGCAGCGATAAAACGACAGTGAGGACTTAATGAACACCTGGCTGGAGGAGGCATTCAACCTCGACCCCGGCTTTGCCCGCGGGCTGCAATTCGTCATCGCCCTGCTGGTCGTTCTGGGGTTGTTTGCCGTGGTCATCTGGATCCTGCGCCGCGTCGGCGGCGGCGGGATGGGGCGCGTGCCGCGCAACCGTCAGCCGCGCATCGCCGTGATGGACCATGCCGCGCTCGACGCCCGCCGCAGGCTGATCCTGATCCGGCGCGACAACATCGAGCACCTGCTGCTGATCGGCGGCCCGTCCGACGTGGTGGTTGAGCAGAACATCGTGCGCGTTCAGCCGGCCAGCAGCTATCCGCGCGCCGGGCAGAACCATCACCAGCCCTATCCCGGCCAGATGCCGCAGCAGCCGGCGCCCGCACAGCGCCAGCTGCAGCCCGCGCCGCAGCCGGCCATGCCGCAGCCGCAGGTTTCGCCGCCGGCGCCGACGGTCGCCAACGAGGCCGGGCAGCATCAACGGCCCGTACCCCAGACCATGCCGCTGCACCCGGCGGATGCGCAGGCCGGCGCCGCCCGCCCGCTGCCTCCTCAGCAGCCGAACTTCGGGCGCCCCCAGGCACAAGCGCCCCAGGCCCCGCACCCTCAGGCCCCACATCCTCAGGGCCAGCATCCTCAGCCGCAGCATCCGCAAGGCCAGACCTTCCGGCGCGACGACGCCGCGCGCTTTGAGCCATCGCGCCCCGAAGCGCAACAGCGCCCCGGCAGCCAGCAACAGGCGCCCCAGCAGGCCGCGCCGCAGCAGCCTGCCGAGGCCGGTGCGCCGGAGCAGCGCAAGCGGCTGTGGCCTTTCGACGCCGCGCAGCGCGGCACAAAGACGGACGAGGCGCGCGACGCCTCCGCCGGCCCGGCAGAGAGTGGCGAAAGCGAGCGCCGTGGCGCGGCCGGCATGATGCGGGCCGGCTCCGCCGTTGCGGGCGCGGCCCAGGCGGTCGCCCGTTTCCGCACCAGCCTTTCCGAAAAACGCGGCTCCAGCACGTCGGAGAGCGGCGAGAACGGCGACGCCCGCGAGAAGACGGCAACCCCGCCGGCCCGCGAGCCCGCGAGCCCCGCCCGGCCCGCGCAGCCGTCCGCCCCCCAGGCCACGGCGCCTTCGCAGCCGGCGGCACACCCGGCCGCCGCCCAGACGATGCCCCGTCAGGAGCCCCGCCCGGAATCCCGCCCCGAACCCCGCCCCGAACCTCGCATGGAGCCGCGCGCCGAGCCCCGTCCGCCGGCGAACTTCGGCAGCCTGAACCAGCCCTACCGCGCAAGCGCCCATCCTCAGGGCCCAGCGGCTCAGGGCCCAGCGGCTCAGGGTGCAGCGGCTCAGGGTGCGCGGGGGAACGGCGTTCCGGGAAATGGCACCCCCGGCAACGGAACGGCGAAGGAAAACGGCAACGGGGCACGGTCCGACCAGCGCCCCGAGACGCGCCCAGGGACGGGCCCAGGGACACGCAATGAGCCTCGTTTCGAGATGTCGCGCATCACGCCACGTCCGGTAAGTGTCGACGTATCGCCTTCGCCGGCAGCGGCGGACGCAGCGCCCCAACCTCAGGCCGAAACCGAACCGCAGGCCGAGCCGAAACCCGCCCCCCAGGCGGCAGCGGCATCCGGCCCCGCGCCACAGAGTGCTCAGGAAGCCGTCCAGCGCCCGGAGAGCCCGGCCACCGCACGCGGTGCAGAGCCCGAACCCGCAAAGGCTCCGGACGCGGGCCCGAAGACACCCGGCGAAGCTACCGACAAGGCGACGGAAGCAACCGGTGCAGACGAAAAGCCGAAGGCCGAGGAAGCTCGTCCGGCGGCAAAGGCCCCGGCCTTCTCCGGCGGCGAGCTCGATCTTGCCGCGGGTCTGGAGGAAGCCCTGCTCGGCCCCGCCCCGGAACCGGTGAAGCCCGCGCAGGCGGCACCTGCGCCCATCAAGCCGGACGAGGCCAAGGCGGACGAGGCCAAGCCGGAAGCCGCGACGCCGGAGACGGCGCGGCAGACGGAGCCCGATGCGCCAAAGCCCGAAAATCGGCAGGAAACCCGACCGGAGCCGGTGAAGGCAGAGCCGGCCGAACCGAAGCCGGCCAACGATGCCGGCGCGGCTTCGCAAGCTCAGGCAAAGGCGGAGCCCGCGCCCGTCAAGCCGGCGGAGCCCGCCGCGCCAGTCGCGCCGAAGGTCGCCACTCCCGCACCCTCGCGCACCGATGAGCCCTCGGCGGAAGATGAGGAGAGTTCCGGCCCGAGCGGCGATGTCACCATCGACACGATCGAGGAAGAAATGGCGAAGCTCCTGAAGGAGATCGGCGGAAACACGAAGTCATGATCAAGGTGCGATCCGGCCGCATCAGCCGTCCGGCGGCGATTGCGATAGCGGCGGCAGCCGTCGTCGCGCTCACCGCCGGCGCCGCATGGGCGCAAGGGGTCACGATCAACTTCGACGACAACACGACGCTGACGGAACGCGCCGTCCAGCTCGTCGCCCTGATCACGGTGCTGAGCCTGGCGCCGTCGATCCTGATCATGGTGACGAGCTTCACGCGCATCATCGTGGTGCTGTCGCTGCTGCGCTCTGCCATCGGCCTGCAGACTGCGCCGCCGAACTCGGTGATGATCAGCCTCGCGCTGTTCCTCACCGCCTTCATCATGGCGCCGACCTTCCAGACCGCCTACCAGACCGGCGTGCAGCCGCTGGTGGCCGGCGAGATCGATTTCGAGCAGGCTTTCGAGCGCTCCGTCGTGCCGTTCCACGCCTTCATGCGGGCGAACGTGCGCGAGAACGACCTGGCCCTGTTTCTGGAAATGGCGAACCAGGAGCCGCCGGCGAGCCCGGAGGACCTGTCGCTGCGCGTGCTGGTCCCGGCCTTCATGATCGGCGAGTTGCGCCGCGCCTTCGAGATCGGCTTCCTGCTTTACCTGCCGTTCCTGATCATCGACCTCGTCATCGCCTCGGTGCTGATGTCGATGGGCATGATGATGCTGCCGCCGGTGGTGATCTCGCTGCCGTTCAAGCTGATCTTCTTCGTGCTGGTGGACGGCTGGAACCTCATCGCGGGAAGCCTTGTGCGATCCTTCGCAGGCGGCTGAGGCCGCACGCGCCGAGAGGCGGTGGCCTTGGCGATGACCGGAGCAAGCGGTCGGAGAAGGCGGTCCATCCTTCGAGACACCTGCGTTGCAGGCTCCTCAATATCTGGCCCGAAAACGCTATCGCGTTATGCGCTTTCGCTATTTTCCCTTACGCCCATCTGTCGTCATTGCCCGGCGAAGTCCGGGCAATCCATTGCCAGCCGCAGCATTCGGGGCGCACTGGATCACCCGGACTTCGCCGGGTGATGACGATGGAAGGGGTTGAAGGGGCTCAGAATTCGGGAAAAAGAAAGCACTGCCATTTTCGAGCCAGGCTCGCAGGATGACGTTGTGTCTGTTGCAACTTCCGCTGCATCGACAACACAATAGCGTCATCCTGAGGAGCCCGCTTAAGCGGGCGTCTCGAGGGATAGGCAGCTTGCTCAGCTCATTCCACGTTGCGTAGCTCAGGACGCGCTCGGACTGGCCTCTGCCATGCCGACGGGCACGTCGCTGGAGCGGTCGGAATTCAGGTAGTGGCGGCGGTATTCGTCGAGGAAGCTTTCCATCGTGTCCACCGCGGCGATGTTCTTCACCACGCTCATGAATTCAACGCCCTTGCTGTCGATCGGACGCGTCACAACCTCGAAGGCGGCGCCAGACGGGCTGTTGGCCATCTTCGACACGTACTTAGACCGCAGCCGGTCGAGGCCGAGCTGGTCGCCGGCGAACGAATAGGCGATGGCCGCGCGCAGGATGTCGAGCCGCTCACGGTCCTCCAGCGCGATGTCGTCGGCCCAGCGCACGCCGTGCATGCGCTCCAGCTGCTCGCCCGCCTCCTGCCAGCGCTTGGCCTGCCACAGGGTGTCGGCCCTCAGCCGGTCGACCTCGGGGCCGCGCAGGTTGGAGACGAGCTCCATGGCGAGATCGGCACGGTCGGTGTCGGCGAGCGCGCGCGCCTCCACCAGCCGGCGCTGGCGGTCGAGCGTCTTGGGCAGCTGCGCCTGGCGCGTGCGGTTGAGGACGGACAGCGCGCGCTCCGGCTGGCGGTCGAGCAGATAGACCAGCGCCAGGTCGGCCGCGATCTGTGCGCGCGCCACGCCCTTCAGCCGGTGATCCACCTGATATTGCAACAGCTCGGCCGCCTGATCGAGGAGATCGACGGAAATCAGCCGGTCAGCCAGCCGGCGCACCATCTCGTCGCCATCGGCCCCGATCGGCGTCAATTCGCGGAAATCGTAGTAGAGGGCCAGCGCATCGATGGGCTCAAGCTCGTCCGCCTTGCCGTCGAGAAACAGCGAGGAGAAAACCGCGTGCATTTCTTCCTGCAGGAGCCGGGTCGTCTGCGAGGAGGGATCGGCCTCCACCGCCGCGCGCATCGCCTCGAAGGCTTCGCGGTAATCGCCGTTGGCCGCCGCGAGCTGGGCGAGGAAGCGCAGCGACTTCAGTTCCGTCTCATCGCCGCGCCAGATGGTGGTGAGCCCCTCGAGCCGCTTCTTCGCCTCCTCCGCATCAATGCCGCCGTCGCGGTAGCGGATCCTGAGCGCGCGGTAGGTCGCCTCCGCCGCGCGCGGACGGTCGGAGGACCGGGCAACGATGTCGAAGGCGCGCAGCGCTTCTTCCGAGCGGCCGGCCGCATCGGCCACCCGGCCGCGCAGCACATCGTAGCGCGCGGCCTGCGTCTTCG
The DNA here is from genome assembly GCF_037026715.1 of Breoghania sp. JC706. NCBI lineage: Bacteria > Pseudomonadati > Pseudomonadota > Alphaproteobacteria > Hyphomicrobiales > Stappiaceae > Breoghania > Breoghania sp. JC706. The sequence continues at coordinate 388,912 of NZ_JBANCG010000001.1, read as the reverse complement.
ACAGAGAGGTCGGGTCGATTTCCGACAGGAAGCCGGAGGCGGTGCCGAAATCGTTCAGCTCGACCAGCGCCTTGGCCCCGGCCAGATTGAATTCGGCCTGGAACGTCACCGGATAGTTGCCGATCACCGCCTGCGCCTTCGGCAGCGCGACGCGGGCGTCGGCCCACTTGTTGAGCGCGACGTCCGCCATCATCCGCCACACCGCCGCGTCCGGGCTGTCCTCCAGAATCGGCTGTTCCAGGTATGACAGCGCCGCCTTCGGGCGCGCCGCCATGACGTTCGCCGCACCGCTCGTCAGGTTGAAGACCGCGTCGTTTACGACCGCCGGATTGTCCGATTTCACCAGATCCAGCATGCCCAGCGCCTCGGCCGCGAAATTGTTCGCGACCTGGAACTGGGCGAAATCGAGCCGTGCCGGTCCGCGCTCTTCCGCCGGCAGCGCGGCAAGTGCCAGCTCGCGGCGGCGCAATTCGTGCACGTATTCGGTCGTGCTGTTGGTGACCAGACGGGTCAGGTCGCCGTAGGTCGGCGCATTGAGAGGTTCGCCGTTGCCGAGAAAGGCGCCGTTGCGCGCGTTGGCGCCCGACAGGGACAGGCCGCCCTCCTTGCGCTGCACGAGCACGTCGTCGCCGGAGAAGACCACCTCCAGATCGTCCACATGCGGCACGATCGCGATGCCGTGGGCGGAGGACAACGTGTCGAGCTCGACGAAGGACTGCCCCTTGATGAGGCCGCGGGCCGGACCGAAGCCGGTGACGACCTCGATCTTGTCGCCGATGACGGGATCGGTGAAGACGTGGTGAGCGACCGGCTTGCCGAAGGGAATGCGCAGGATCGAGCCGCCGTTGCCGCGCATGTTGCGGTTGACCTCAAGCGGCTTGGACGGCTCCAGGATCATCTCGCCGATGGTCAGCACCCAGCCCGAGCCTTCCGTGCCGACGGTGGTCAGCACGCGGTCGGACAGTTCCACCCGGAGCGCCTGCCAGTCGCCGTGCTTCTCTATCTCCATCGATTTCGTCGTGCCCTTCAGCGCCGTGCGTGCCGCGCCGAGGTCGATGGGAACGTCGGTATCGAAGATCAGCCACAGCGTGTCGCCACGGCGGAAGACGGCGGAGGAAACGGGATCAAGGAACGGGAAGACGATGCGCACCGTATCGCCGATGCGGCGCGCCTCGACGCTGACGAAATTGCGGATGGCCGCAAATTGCGCGTCGTTGGCAAGCTCCGGGTTGGGGCGCGCGTCGGGCAGGCTCGCCGGCGGCGGAGAGGCCCGCGTATCCGGCTGGAAGGTGTTGTCCGCGATGAGCTTGGAGATGTCGTCCCCGGAAGACGCGGGCGCCTGGGGAGCTTGCGTCTGTGTGGCCACAGTCTCGGGTGCGGCGGCAGGGGCCGCTTCGGCTGAAGCTGCGGGGGCCTCGACGGGCGACGAGGCTGGCGCGTCAGTGGCTGCGGCCTGTTGCGGCTTGGGCTCCGGCAAGCCGCGCTGCGCCGCAGCCCCCTCGGCCGGCGAGGGTGTCGCGGCAGGCGGGTTCGCGGCAGCAGGCGGCGTCGCGGGCGGTGCGGCAACAGGCGCGGTGGCGGTTTCAGGCGCAGCGGGTGCCGGCGTGGCCGGGACCTGAGCTGCCGGCGTGGCGGGGACCTGGGTAGCCGGCGCCGCGGCAACCTGTGCCGGGGGTGCGGGGGCCGGGGGTGCGGGGGCCGGGGCTGCGGGGTTCGTGGCTGTGGTTGCCGGGGCAGCTGCCTCGGGCGCCGGCGCATCGGCCTGGCGGTTCTCCTGGGCTGCGACGACCGCATCGGCGGCCAGGAGCTCTGCCGGCTGGGCCTCCGGATCCTGCGCCGTGTCCATGGAGCCGTCCGCCTTCGCCGTATCGATGCCGGCGGCCGTAACCATTTCCTTCACGCCCGACGGCGCGTCGCCCGACAGCGCCTTGCTCATCTTGGCGTTGACCGGATCGGACGGCCCGACCTGTCCGCCGACCACGTCGAGCACATAGTTGCCGCCCTCGCGGAAGGCGCGGATATCGACGGACGGGTTGACCCGCATGAGGAAGTTCAACCGGTCCTCGGCCTTGAAGGCGGTGACGTCCACCACGCCCGGCGGCAGGTGGACCTTCAGATCGGAGATATCGAGATCGACGGCGTGGTTGAACAGCACCTTGACCAGATCGCCCTCGCGCACGAATTGCGAGTCGAACGGTACCGTCCATTCGAAGACCAGCCGCGTGAAGGTGGGATGCTCGCCGACGCGCAGCTCCACCCCGGGCAGCTTGCGGTTGTGAAGCTGCGCCTGCTCGATCTCGCGCAGCTTGCGCATGGCCGCTTCGGCGCGCTTGGCCAGTTCCTTGACCACGTCGTCCGGCAGGCTCGGCGGCAGGCCGGACCAGTTCGCCGGCAGCACATCGACGAACAGTTTCTCGCCCGCCTCCATCGTGTTGATGCGGGCGTCTCCGGAAAGCGCGAGCCTGAGGCCGGAACCATCGGGATCGAGCCGGACCACGGACACGTAGTTGGAAAGCGCACTCGAGATCGATCCCTGCACCTGCAGGTCGACCGGTTCGGGAAAGGTGATGCGCAGCACGCCGCTGGCGATGCGCGCGTCATAGGTCGGCAGGAGCGTGCGGTCGCGGAAGGTGATGACGATCCGGCCGTAGCCGTCCTGCTGGCTCGCCTGGACATCGGCCACCGGCCGCTCGGCCGCATTGGCGGCACCGGCCAGCGGCAGGGCAATCACAACCAGAAGGAGCAGGAGCAGGAGCAGCGCGACGGCGCCCCGCAAGGCCATGCCCGCGCACGCTTGCGCAAGGCGCGCGGGACACACGCCGTCTGGGCCTTGCAACGCGGGTGACCGCTCCGTCATGCACACACAATCCATCGTCCGGAAAGCCGCCCCCAAACCTTCACCCTACGCGAGCCGGCTTAACGCGCTGTTACATCGATTCGCCAAAGTCGCGACAATCGGTTAATTGCCGCGGATCTTCGGAAGGTCTCCCGCCGAGGCGGCCAGCCCATCGTCGCGACTGGTCGCCAGCTCGATCGTCAGCCGCTCCGCCACTTCCGGCTTCATCTTGGCCATGACGTCGGCGACCTTGGCGGGCTTCATCGCACGCGCAACCTTGACGAGAATCGGCAGATCGAGCCGATCGAAGATGCGCGCCGCATCCTTGGCTCGCATGGATTCGTACATCCGCGCCAGGGTCTTGAATTCCTCCTCCTGCTTCTTTTTTTTCTCGTCGACCGCAACCCCGATGCGATCTTCCAGCTCCTTCAGCTCGTTCACGCGCTTCTCGATGCGCGCCTCCGCCGCCTTCAGCAGATCCTCGCGCAGCTGCTGGCGCGCGTCGCGTTCGTCGAGTTCCTTGCGCCGTGCCCGCAACCGCTCCAGCACCACCCGCTCCGAGCGCGAGCGGCCGAGATCGTTGCCCTGAATGACGGTGCCATCCGCCGGCATCTGGCCGTTGCCCATGCCGGCCTCGCCGGGAAGCGGCAGGTTGCCCGCATCGGTCCCGGGGGCGCCGCCCTGCCCCGCGTCGCCCGGCTGCCCCGCGTCCGCCGGCTGCGGCGCGGGTTCGGGCATCGTCTGCGCCCCGTCTCCGGCCGCAGGCACCGCCGGGTCTGCGCCCTGGGCCGATGCCTCAAGCACCGGGCTCAGCACGAAACCGGACATGGTGACGATGCCGATGCCCTTGAACACCAGCAGCGCACCGGTCGCCAGAAAGACCAGATGAAGGAGGCGCAGTCTGCTCAAGCCGCCCGCTCCCCGCTACGCTGACGGAAACGCTCCAGACGGGCTGCGGCCTCGGCGGCGGCGGCGCGCAGGTCCTGGGCGGAGATCGACTTCGGCGCTTCCGGCTGCTGCGGCTGCTGGGCCTGCGGGCGCTGCTGCGGGGCGACTGCGGCACGCATCGCCTGCGGCGCGTGCGCTCCCCCGATGCCCGAAGCCTGGCCGCGCCCGGCCGCTTCCGCGATCTGGGTAATGCGCGTGAGCACGGATTCGCCGGTATCGAGCTGGCGCGCAAGTTCCGCCGACAGGTGTTCGGCCTGGCTGAGGCGCTGGGCGATGGTCTGGTCGCATTCCGCCGCCGTGGTCTTGAGACCGAGAATGGCGCGCTCGGCGATCTCCGTCGTCGTGATCAGCTCGGAAATGGTGGCCCGCAGCTGCTCCTCGTCGGAGCGCAACCGCTTCAGCCGGCCATTGAGCACCGCGCAATAGGCGATGGTCAGGACGAGAAGGACAGCGACGAGGCTTTCGATGACCAGGCCCAGGGGAAGGTGACTCACGACGACGACTCCATCTCTTTTTGCATCGCCTTCTCGAAGGCGGAAAGTGTCATTTTCGGCTTGCGCAGCCCGCGGCTCACGGCGATCGAGATATTGTCCTCCACCCGCCCGAGATGCCCCTCGGTGAGCGGAATGTTGCCGCACTTGATCGAGACCGGATCCTGGGGACCGATATCGAACATCAGCGTGTCGCCGAGCCCCATCTTCATGATCCGGCTGATCGGAACCTCGGTCTCGTAGAGCACGGCATCGACCTCGATCTCCGCCGAATAGATTTCGGTCGCCAGATGGCCTTCCCACGTCGTGTCGCGGCCGAACTTCTCGCCCATGAACTGCTGCAGGAGCAGATCGCGGATCGGCTCCAGCGTCGCGTAGGGCATCATGATTTCGATCTTGCCGCCGCGATCCTCCATGTCGATGCGCAGTTCCACGAGGATGGCGGCATTCGCGGGGCGCGAGATGGCGGCGAAACGCGGATTGGTCTCCAGCCGCTCCAGATTGAAGTGAACCGGCGACAGCGGCGCGAAGGCAAGCTCGGCATCGGCCAGGATGATCTCCACCATCCGGCGCACGAGGTTGGTCTCGATCGTGGTGTAGGGCCGGCCCTCGACGCGCACCGGCGCCCCGCCGCGCCCGCCGCCCAGCAGAACGTCGATGATCGAGTAGATCAGGCTCGATTCCACCGTCGCCATGCAGAAGCCGTCCCATTCCTCGGCCTTGAAGACGGTGAGGATGGCCGGCAGCGGGATGGAATTCAGGTAGTCGCCGAAGCGCACGGAGGTGATGGAATCGAGCGACACCTCGACGTTGTCGGACGTGAAGTTGCGAAGCGAGGTCGTGGTCAGCCGCACCAGGCGGTCGAACACGATCTCCAGCATCGGCAGACGCTCGTAGGACACCATCGAGGAATTGATCAGCGCGCGGATGCCGCTGGTCTCGCCGGAAATGGTGTCCTCGATGTTGAAGCCCAGGAGGTTGTCGATTTCCTCCTGGTTCAGGATGCGGTCGGCGCCGCGCGAGGCGCTTTCCAGCTCCGGCTCGCTCTGGTCGACCATAGAGGCCCAGTGGGCAGCCATGTCGTCGGCGCTGCCGGCGCCCTGCTCTTCCAGAGCCGCGCCCCAGGCCGCCGCCAGATCGTCGTCCTCGGACTCCCCGCCCCCCTGTTCGGCGAGCGCATCGCCCCAGGCGGCGTCCAGGTCCTCGACCAGCATGTCGTCGTCGTCATCGTCGGCCATGAACGTCGGTCCTACTGGATCAGGATTTCCTTGAAGAGAACGCCATCCACGCGCGCCGGATAGACCGCCACGTTGATGCGCCTCAAAAGCTCTTCCTTCAGCCGGAACAGGCCGGCGGAACCTTCCAGATCGATGGGCCTGAGCTCGCGCATGTAGACCTGAAAGGCATCAATGACGCGCGGCAGAAACGGCTCGATCTGGTCAGCAACGCTGCGATTGGCCACTTCCAGCGAAATGTGCACCTTCAGGTACGTCGCCTGGCCCTGCGTGGCGAGGTTCACCGTCATTTCCGGCAGATCGTAGAAGTAGACTTCCTTCTGCGGAACAACCTCGGCCTCGCCCGCGCCTCCGGCCTGGGGCACACCGGAACCGCCGTCGCCACCGAACAGCCCCAGAAAATAAGCGGCGCCGCCCGCAACGAGCAGCAGCACCACCACGGCGGCAGCGATGACGATGATCTTTTTCTTCTTGGACGGCGCTTCGCCGTCGGCGACGACCTCTTCGGCCGCGCCCTGTTCCGCATCAGACATTAACGGCTCCCCGCCGTGTTGTGGACGCAGAATGCTCCCCGTGCGCCCGCGTTCCTTAATATAGGGGTCATAATGGTTAACGAATGGTTTCCAAATCGTTGCCGTACTGTCCCGTATGTGGCCTCCGCAAGGCCGGAATGCGGCTCGTCAACAGCCGGGCAGCCTTTGCCCGCGGGCAGGAAAAGACGGCAATTATTGCCGGCTGTTAACCAAGGCGTCGGAATTTTCCCTTTGTTTTCAATGCCCGCGCAACTGGCACGGCTCGTGCTCATGTAAGGGCGGCCACGTCGTCTGGGGAGATTGGCGTGGCGTTGGGGAGCATAAGGAAAGTTAACGATGGAGAATGCGGAGCTCATCGGGCTGACGCGCCAGACCGCGCTCAAGCGCCAGCTGGCGGTCATCGCCAACAATCTCGCGAATCTGAATACGAGCGGCTTCAAGAACGAGAAGCTGCTCTATGAGGAATACCAGATGCCGGTCGCCCGGATGAGCGAGTTCCCCCGGCGCATGGACCGGCCGCTGTCGTATGTGCAGGACTTCAGCTCCTTCCGCGACATGAGCGGCGGCGAGATCCGCGTGACGGGCAACCCGCTCGACGTCGCCATCAACGGCGATGGCTTCTTCGCGGTCGAAACCCCCGAGGGCGAGCGCTACACCCGTGCCGGCAACTTCCAGATCAACGGCAACGGCGAGCTTGTCACCCCGGACGGCTACACGGTGATGGGCGACGGCGGTCCTATCGTCTTCGCCGATGACGAGACCGACATCAACATCGCCCGCGACGGCTCCATCTCCACCAATCAGGGCCAGCGGGGAAGCCTGCGCATCGTGAATTTCGAAAACGACAGCGCCCTGACGCCCATCGGCTCAAATCTGTTTGAGACCAGCGACGCGATGCCCCCCGCGGACGTGGTCACGCCGCGCCTGCAGCAGGGCGCGCTCGAAGGCTCCAACGTGGAAAGCGTGACGGAGATGACCCGCATGATCGAGGTCACCCGCGCCTATACGACCGTGGCCCAGCTGATGAAGGACCAGAACGATCTGATGACCAACGCCATCCAGAAGCTCGGCACCACCGACAGCTAATCCGGCCCGCAGCACAGAATTTCAGGAGACGAGCCCATGAGAGCTCTCCACATCGCCGCCACGGGCATGAAGGCCCAGGAACTGAACGTCGAAGTCATTTCCAACAACCTCGCGAACATGCGCACCACCGGCTACAAGCGCCAGCGTGCGGAGTTCCAGGACCTGCTCTACCAGAACCTGCGCCGCGTCGGTTCCGACACCTCCACCGCCGGCACGTTGGTGCCCACGGGCGTGCAGCTCGGCTCCGGCGTGCGCACCGCGGCGACCAGCCGGATCATGTCCCAGGGCACGCCGGAGTTGACCGAAAAGGAAACCGACATCGCCATCAAGGGCGAGGGCTTTTTCCAGATCGACCTGCCCGACGGCACCACCGCCTACACCCGCGACGGCTCCTTCGAGCTCGACTCCACCGGTCAGCTCGTCACCGTGGATGGCTATACCGTGCAGCCCGGGATCACGATCCCGGATACCGCGCTCGATATCACCATCAACACCGAAGGCACAGTCCAGGGCACGGTGAACGGCACCAACACCACCTTCGGCCAGCTCCAGCTCGCCCGCTTCACCAACAAGGGCGGCCTGCAGGCGATCGGCGACAACCTGTTCCTGGAAACGGAAGCCTCCGGCGCACCGATCGTCTCCACTCCCGGCGACGGCAGCACCGGCACGCTGCTGCAGAACTACCTGGAGGCCGCAAACGTGGAGGCGGTCACCGAAATCTCCGACCTGATCTCCGCCCAGCGCGCCTACGAGATGAACTCGAAGGTGATCCAGGCTGCAGACGAAATGATGCAGACGAGCTCCCAGCTTCGCTAACGCCCGGGGAACCTGAGCCATGAAGCGTCATCTCCTCCTTCTCGCCCTCGCCGCGGCCCTGCCGCTGGCTGGAAGCCTGTCCGGCGCGCCCGCGCTGAACGCGGCCGCCGAGGCGGCCCCCCTCGTCGCACAGCGCCCGACGCTGCGCGTTAAGGTTACCGCGACCCGCGAGATCGTCACCGTCGGCGACTTCTTCGAAAACCCCGGTCCCTATGCCGACCGCGCCCTCTTCCGCGCGCCCGATCTCGGCCGCACCGGCACGGTGTCCGCGTTCGATGTGGTTCGCCGGGCCCGCGCCGCAGGCCTTGGCGATGCCGATGCGGGAAGCGTGCGGGAGGTCGTCGTCCACCGCGCTGCCCTATCCGTCGGTCCCGAGGCGCTCGCCAAGCTGATCCGCACCGCACTGGCGGCGCGCACCGGATCCCAGAGCGCGGACGATCTGGAAATCGAGTATTCCGACCCGCTGCCGACGCTGACCGCGGACCCGGCCGCACTTGAGCCGGTGAAGCTCCTCCGCCTGGAATATTCGTCCTACAACGGCCGTTTCGACGCCCTCTTTTCCGTGGAGAACGGACACGAGAACGCGCGTTTCACCGTCTTCGGCGTCGCACGGGAGACGGCGGAGATCGTCACCTTCGCCAAGCGCATCGCGCGGGGCGAAACGGTGAGCGCCCACGATCTGGAAACGATCCGCGTGCCGAAGACCGCGCTGCGGGACGACACGGTCACCGATCCGGCCAACATCATCGGCATGGCGGTGCGCCGGCCGATGGCACCCGGCCGCCCGCTGGCCTCGCGCGACTTCGAGGAGCCCCTCGCGGTGGAGCGTCGCTCCAAGGTGATCATCACCTACAAGGTCGCAGGCCTGACGCTGACGGTGCAGGGCGAAGCCATGGCCGACGGCACGAAGGGCGACGTCATCGACGTTCTCAACATCCAGTCCCGCCGCACCATCCAGGCGGTCGTGACCGGGCCGGGCCGGGTATCCGTCCAGCCGCGCACCGCACGCATCGCAAGCCTTGAGGAGGCCCGCAAGTGACCCCCTTCCGCACCCTCCTCGTGTGTTCCGCCGGCCTTCTGGCGGCCGGCTGCGGCACCGCCGACAAGCTGAAGAACATCGGCCAGACGCCCGCACTTTCCGCCATTCAGGATCCGACCACCACAGCCGGTTACCGGCCGGTGAAGATGCCCATGCCGCATCCCGAACCGGTCCACTACGCGGCGAATTCGCTGTGGCAGTCGGGTTCCCGCTCCTTCTTCAAGGACCAGCGCGCCCGCCAGATCGGCGACATCCTCACGGTGGTGGTGACAATCACCGACAAGGCGGAAATCGACAACGCCACCAAGCGCACGCGCACCGGCTCGGATTCGGTGGGCGCCGGCGGCGCGGTCGGCAGCGCCATCAATACGTTCCTGCTACCGGCCGGTTCCAGCGCATCCGACCTCGTCAGCACCGACAGTTCCTCAAGCCAGGCCGGATCCGGCACGGTCGACCGCTCCGAGACCCTTGAGACCAAGGTCGCCGCCGTCGTCACACAGGTGCTGCCGAACGGCAATCTGGTGATCGAGGGCCGGCAGGAGGTCCGGGTCAACTTCGAGGTTCGCGAGTTGATCGTCGCCGGCGTGATCAGGCCGGAGGATATCGGCGCGGAGAACACTATCGACAGCTCCAAGATCGCCGAGGCCCGCATCGCCTATGGCGGCCGCGGCCAGATCACCGACGTGCAGCAGCCGCGCTACGGCTCCCAGGCGCTGGATATCCTGCTGCCCTTCTGATCCGTCTTGCCTCGCGCCGCCGCCCCCGGCGGCGCGCCCCCGGCTCCCCGGAGAACTCACTCCCCAGAGTTCTCCAAGGCCGTTCCCGCCACTCCCCGGGCCGGACGGCTTGAAGAAGGGCGCGGTGCCTTGCTCCCCAACGCACCGCGCCCTGACCTTTTCATTCGAGATGACGCAGGGGAGGCCCAGACGCGCGGGACGAACGGGCGCAAGTGGCCGATCCTTCGAGACGGGCCTTACGGCCCTCCTCAGGATGACGTTGTGTTTGTTGATGTTTTCTTCAAAACCATCAATACGAGAACATCATCCTGAGAGCCCCGCCCGGAAATGGTATCGGGCTATCCGCTTTCGGCTATTCCCCCTCATGTCCCTCCGCCGTCATTGCCCGGCTTCGTCCGGGCAATCCACCGCCGGCCGCAGCATTCGGAGCACGCGCTGGATCACCCGGACTTCGCCGGGTGATGACGATGGAGGGGTATGAAGGCGCTTAGAGTTCGGTGCGAAGAACCAGCTACCATTTTGGGGCCAGACACTGAGGAGCCGTCGCGAGACGGCGTCTTAAAGGATGGGCCACACAAGGAAAACGCCGCCCCCCCTCTCACTTGCGTGCCGTCGCCCAAAGAAAAAGCCGCCCGAAGGCGGCCTTGAATTCAGTCCCAGTTTGTTCGCGTTCTGGAAGGAGGTCCCGGGCTTCAGTCGTCCCGGTAAACCCGCTCGCGCCGCTCGTGACGTTCCTGGGCTTCCAGCGACAGGGTCGCGATCGGGCGGGCGTCGAGGCGCTTCACCGAGATCGGCTCTCCCGTTTCCTCGCAATAGCCGTAGGAACCGTCTTCGATCCGCTGCAATGCAGCATCGATCTTTGCGATAAGTTTACGTTGCCGGTCGCGTGCACGTAGTTCAATAGAACGATCCGACTCCGAAGATGCACGATCGGCGAGATCAGGGTGGTTCTGGCTTTCCTCCTGCAAGTGAGCGAGAGTTTCCTTACTCTCACGCAGGATATCTTCTCTCCAGGCGAGCAGCTTCGAGCGGAAATACTCGCGCTGCCTCTCATTCATGAACGGTTCGCCCTCGTGAGGACGATAATCAACTTCGACTTCAACCGTCATGGATCACTCCGAAAACCTAACGAGGCCGCGCGGAATATAGCGATCACGCCTACAACCCGCAACGACGATGTCGGGAAAAAACAAACCCTTCCGCGATACCAGTCGGTTAGGCCATTCAGAGCGCGCATCCGGAGCTTCCGTTACGGCGCTGCGCACCCGTTCGCCGCCAGCGATTCCCGATTGCACCTGCCGGTTGAGACGGGCACCCCGGGCGACCGGCACGACGTCCGGTCGCGGCTTCTGTTCCGCAATCGCCCGAAGGCGGGATCAGTCGGGAAAGCGGCCGAGCTTTGCCAGTTCCACCCGCGCCCTGAGGTCGATCTCGTCGATCACCGCTTCCAGCTGCGGATCGCCGGAGGGAAAGCGCGTCTGCACCAGTTGCAGGATCCGGTCGAGCCGCCCTTCGGGAATGAGACCTGCGAGAAGATCGGCCTTCATTTCCTCAAGCGCGTCGAGAAGGTCATGGCCGCGCCGGGCAGCATTCTTGCGCTTTCCGGTGAGCGGATCTTCCACCTCCTGCAACGCGAGCAGCGCGTCGACCCCATAGGCCGAACTCACACCGCCGGACACCCCGGAACGCTCCGTCTCCGCACCGGAAGCCGGTGCGAAGCTCGATCCGGACTTCGATGTTCCCTTGGTCCCCGACCGTTTCTGGACACCGGAGCCCGAGGTCGGTCCGCCGATCCGTATCATCCCTGTCCCGCCGTGTCTCGCCCGGTCGGATGCCACCGTCCCGCTCAGGGCCGGCGACAACCGATTCATCGGGCAGAAATTTCCGAATTCTTAAGGCATTCCCGGGTGCTAGGCAGATTTTGCCGGGCACCTACGGACACACTCACTCTATCATTGTGTAGAGAACACACCAAATTGCTTTCGTTTTCAATCCGTTAAAGACGGGACACGATCGCCTTACGGACTGGCACGCTCCTCGCATTGTTGTTGTGCGAACTCGAAACACGCTTTGCGGATTGCCCAGATGTCCCTCGTCTCCCGTCTCCGCCTGATCGTCCTCGTGGCCGCGACGCTTGCCACCACCGCCGCGTGGCCCGCCTCGCGCATCAAGGACATCGCCGACTTCGAAGGCGTTCGCGAAAACCAGCTGATCGGCTACGGGCTGGTGGTCGGCTTGCAGGGCACGGGCGACACGCTGAACAACACGCCCTTCACCAAGCAGAGCATCCAGGCGATGCTGGAGCGGCTTGGCGTCAACATCCGCGGCACCGACCTCAAGACCAAGAACGTCGCCGCCGTGATGGTCACCGCCAACCTGCCCGCGTTCACAACGCAAGGCTCGCGCATCGATGTGACGGTGAGCGCCATGGGGGACGCCGACAACCTGCAGGGCGGCACGCTGCTGGTCACCCCGCTGATCGGCGCCGACGGCGAGGTCTATGCCATCGCGCAAGGCCCGCTCGCCATCGGCGGCTTTTCCGCGCAAGGGGCCGCGGCCTCGATCACGCAAGGCGTGCCGACGTCGGGACGCATCTCCAACGGCGCGGTGGTGGAGCGCGAACTGAACTTCAAGCTCGCCTCGATGACCTCTCTCAGGCTTCAGCTGCGCAATCCGGATCTGACCACCTCGCGCCGCATCGCACTCGCCATCAACGAACTGATCGGCATGCCGACGGCGGAGCCGATGGACCCGGCCACCGTGCGTCTGACCCTGCCGCGCGACTTCGACGGCAACATCGTCGACCTGATGACCGATATCGAACAGCTGCGCATCGAGCCGGACCTGCCGGCCAAGATCGTCATCGACGAGAAGTCCGGCATCATCGTCATGGGGCAGAACGTGAAGGTCTCCACGGTGGCGGTGGCGCAGGGCAACCTGACGGTGACGATCGCCGAAAGCCCGCTCGTCGCCCAGCCTCAGCCCTTTGCCAACGGCCAGACCGCCATTGTGCCGCGCACCGACGTGACGGTGACCGACGGGGCGGAGCGCCGGGTCGCGGTCGTCAACGAAAGCGTGACGCTGCAGCAGCTCGTCGACGGGCTCAACGCACTGGGCATCGGCCCGCGCGACCTGATCTCCATCCTCCAGGCGATCAAGGCCGCGGGCGCGCTGCAGGCCGAAATCGAGGTGATCTGATGGACACCAACGCAGCCTCCCTTCTGACCCAATCGGGCGTTACCAACCTGAAGGCAGCCCGGGCGTCCGCCCTGAGCGCCGGCTCCGCCTCGGCCGACACCAAGGCCGGCAAGGTCTCGAAGGAATTCGAAGCCCAGTTCCTCCACCAGATGATCGACAGCATGTTCGAGACCATCGAGGGCGGAGGAACGTTCGGAGACTCCAATGCCTCCCAGATCTGGCGCGGCATGCTCTCCGAACAATACGCCAATTCCATCGTCGATGCCGGCGGCATCGGCATCGCTGACAGTGTCCATCGCGAACTCATCGCCATGCAGGAAGGCTCTTTCCAATGACCGCGACTTTTGACAAGAGGGCGACGGCTCCGGTGCACCAGGACAACGAGCGCCAGCCGATCCACACCCGCGCCGAGGCCGAAGCGGAATGCACCGCATTGCGTCGGGCCATGGACGAGCTTCTGGGCGCCATCGAGGAAGAAACGGCGCTGTTGCGGGATGGCAAGCTGCGTGAGGCAGGCGCCCTGCAGCCGCGCAAGGCCGAACTCATGCAGAACTACATCCAGTACCTGAACCGCACCCGCGAGAACTCCGTGGCGCTCGGCAACCTCGCGCCCGTGGCGGTGGCGGACCTGCGCCGGGGCCATTCGGAGTTCCAGGCGGTACTGAAGATCAACCTCGCCGTACTGTCGACGGCACGCGAGGTGGCGGAAAAGCTGGTGCGCTCCGTCGCCGAATGCGTCGGGGTCACGGAAAGCCCGAAGACCTACGGCCGCGACGGCATGCGCCCGCGCACGGACTCTTCGCGCGGCATCGCCCTCAACCGCAATCTCTGAGCCTTCTTTCGCTCACGCAGCAGCGCGCTTTCTTCCGTCACAGTGTTCGCGAAGACGAAAGACCGGCGGCACCTGCCCGGGCGGGCGCAGCCGGTCTTTCGTCCCGTACGGAATGCACCGCCCGCTTTGCAAAAAACAAAAAATCCAGACTGCGCCGGGCGCCGTGACAGCGCCCCGCCCCGGCCCCTGCGCCCGGTGCGCGCGCTCGGGCCTCCCGTTCTCGGATGCCCTGCAAACCCCTTGTAAGAGAAGGATTTTTTCGGAGGTCATTTTTCGCGATGACGGACGGAAGAATCACCATTGGCAATGCAGCGGGAGAAAATTGTTAAAATTTTCCTAAAGGTTTACCTCTTTCCTTTCCATTCCGGTCAGAAGCAGGCTATATACTTGGCGACGGTAAAAAGGGCCTCGTGAATATTTGAGCCCCAAGGAGATTGCCATGGACGCGGGATATATAAAGCCCGTTTCGACACTGGCGCAGACCGTGACATCGCAGACCCAATACGCAATGCGTGCTGCGGCGGCGAACGAGACGGAACTGCCGGCCGAGCAGGCCGTGACGGCGGTCGAGGAAAGCGACACGAGCGCGAAGCCGCGCGAGGAGCGGGAACGTCGGGACGAGCTGCCGCTGAAGCGGGAAAATCTTCTGGACGACGAGACCAACACGCTGATCTTCCGCGCCACCGATCCGGACACGGGCGAAGTCGTGCGGCAGATCCCGGAAGAGGCGCTGCTGCGCCTGCGTCAGGCGCTGGCAAGCCAGGCGGCCGCGAACGCTCCGTTCTCCAGCGCCGGTTCGGGCACGGGCACTTCGGGTAGCGGCAGCAACGTCGCCGAGCTGAGCGTCAACCGCACCCTGTAAAAACCGCGCCGGGCAACCTCCCGGACAGCGACCTTCGGGACAGCAACCTCCCGGCCCTGCGGCCGATGCGACAAGAATGTGCGTTTTACAGGCAGATCCGTTTCTGGACGCCTTGAACGCTGCCCCGCGGCAAATTCTGCACTTCTCTCCCCCTCACCTCCGCAGCGACCTATTCCCTCGCACCTCCCGCATCTGCGGGACGCGCCCCTAGGTTCCTGCGCATTCGCGCTGTCCTTCCGGGAAAACGGGAACCGCCGCCACCTGACGGATCGAACGCGCCCGCCCCGCGGCACCGGAAAGATGCCGACCCGCACCAGGCCGAACCGCGCCGGCGCTACGAGCCCCGCCCCCATCAAGCACCCTGGCAAGCACCCCGGCAATCACCCCGGCAATCAGCCCGGCAAGCGACCTTGGCAGGCGTGGCGCAAAGGGCTGCGCGGCATTTCAAAAGCGTCACACAGACGCCTCCGCATGCCAAACAATGCGATTTACGACATATCTCTAAATACGTATTCGCCGCCTGTTTTTCTTCTTATTTTTTATCATTTTTAATCGATTTTCGTCTTACTCACCGTTACTTATAGCGATATTTGGGCCCTTTTGCCCGAAAAATAATCGTCATAAATGACATACGTATTGATATTTACTTAGCGTTTGCAGCCATTTTTACCGCTCGTTAAGATCTGAAACTTAGCGTCTCCTGCGTTCACCCAGAACGGGTGCTCTATTCCCAGAACGAGGAAAACTGTAATGGCTGATATCACTCTCTCCGCCGGCGTCCGTCAGAACCTGCTCTCCCTGCAGTCGACCGCAGACCTGATGGCCACGACCCAGAACCGTCTTGCCACCGGCAAGAAGGTCAACTCGGCGCTCGACAACCCGACCAACTTCTTCACCTCCTCCTCGCTGCAGTCGCGGGCAGGCGATCTCGACTCGCTGATGGACAGCATGTCCAACGGCATCAAGACGCTGGAGGCTGCGGACAACGGTCTGACATCGATCACCAACACGCTGGAATCGATGCAGTCCACGCTGCGTCAGGCCCGTCAGGACAAGTCCTTCGAGACCGCGTCCTACACGGTGAATGTCGGCTCCACCCCGGCCGGCACCGAGCAGCTGTCGCTGTCCGGCGGTTCGGTCGGCACCACTGCCGTCGATATCGACCTCACCCAGTCGCAGGGCGTTTCCACCGGTTCCGGCTTCGCTGCCCTCGACTTCGACAGCGCCGCCGACAACTCCTATGCCGGCTCGCTGACCTTCGATGTCGCGATCGACGGTGGCACCGCACAGACCGTCGCCATCACCGCGACCGATGCCGACACCCTGTCGATCACCATCGACGGCGGCTCCGCGACAACCTTCGACGTCGCCGACGTCGAGGCGGTCACTGCTGACGAACTGGCTTCCGTGATCAACGCCGGCTTCGATGCCAACAGCGTTGCCATCACCGCCAGCACGGATGGCGGCGAACTCGTGCTCACCTCCGACACGGCCTCCGACAGCTCCACCGCTGCTGTCACCGTGTCGAGCGTCGCGGAAACCCTGGCAGGCGCCTCCGACTCCGGCCTTGGCGCCGCGGCCGACAGCCTGGCCAACACCACCGCCAAGACTGTCGATACGCTGGTTGCCGAGATCAACGCCAACACTTCGCTCACCGGCGCCGTTCGTGCGTCGAACGACAACGGCAAGCTGCGCCTGGAGAACCAGTCCACGCAGGACCTGGACGTGACCGGCGTCAATGCCTCGACCGGCGTCGCCGATGGCGGCACGGGCACGGGCACGATCGGCGGCAACACGGTGCGTGCGGATCTGGCCGACCAGTTCAACGAACTGCGCGACCAGCTCGACAAGCTGTCGGATGATGCCTCCTTCAACGGCATCAACCTGCTGCGCGGCGACAACCTGAAGATCACCTTCAACGAGACCGGCACTTCGACGATCGACATCCAGACCAAGAACGGCGAGACCATCAACGCCGGGACCCTGGGTATCTCCGACATCGAGGCCGTCGATCTGGATAGCGACACCAACATCGACACGTTGCTCTCTGGTGTGAAGGACGCGATCAACACGGTGCGTTCGCAGTCGTCGGCTTTCGGCTCGAACCTCTCGATCGTGGAAAACCGTCAGGAATTCACGACCGCGATGATCAACACGCTGGAAACCGGTGCCGACAATCTGGTGCTGGCCGACGGCAACGAGGAAGCGGCAAACATGCTGGCCCTGCAGACCCGCCAGCAGCTCTCCTCCACCGCCCTGTCGCTGGCCTCTCAGGCCGACCAGGCGCCGCTGCGTCTGTTCTAAGACGACGCGGACATCGCGGAGACGACATCAAGCGGCGGGGCCTCAGGGCTCCGCCGTTTTGTTTTGCCCCCCCGCCCGACTGCGATTTCCCCAGCCGATCCGCATGGTGAGACACCATGTCGCACCCTAGTGCGCGAGAAAAAGCGCCTGGTGCGCAAAAGGCGCACGATTTCGCGGGTTCCGATCCCGCACGCCCTCTCCTTCCCGGACAAGACAAGCCTTTCTGACCTAGCGGCAGGGTGCACACAATCCGCGCGCGACACCTATCGCCGTTTCATTCGCGGACTTAAGGTGTGCTCCGAAAACTGACAGGTACGTAGGTATTAAACCGTTGTTAATATTTGCCCGTCAGTTTTTGCCAGTCCCCAGAAAGGGGGCCTTTGAGTTCCAAGAAAGGAATGAGTAAATGTCCGATATCACTCTCTCGTCCGGCGTTCGCCAGAACCTGCTCTCGCTGCAGAACACTGCGGATCTGATGTCCACGACGCAGAACCGCCTGGCCACCGGCAAGAAGGTCAACTCGGCCCTCGACAATCCGACCAACTTCTTCACGTCTTCCTCGCTGCAGTCGCGTGCAAGCGATCTGGACTCGCTGATGGACAGCATGTCCAACGGCATCAAGACGCTGGAAGCGGCCGACAACGGCCTGACCTCGATCACCAACACGCTGGAATCGATGCAGTCCACGCTGCGTCAGGCCCGTCAGGACAAGTCCTTCGAGACCGCGTCCTTCACGGTCGACCTGGGCGCCACGCCGACGGGCACCGAGAAGCTGTCCCTGTCGGGCGGCGCCATCGGCGACACGGCGGTCGATATCGACCTGACCAATTCGACCGATACCGGCACTTCGGGCACATCGACGGCCCAGAATGCTTATGCATCATTCGACCTGGACGAAGCAGGCGATAGCGTCAGCTTTGATGTGACGGTTGACGGTGCGGCTTCGCCCCAGACGATCACCTTCACTCAGGCGACGGTTGCGGCCGCTGGCGGCGATGGCTCCGACGGCGTGGACATTGATGAGGCAATCGCTACCATCAATGATCAACTGTCCGGCGCAACGGCCTCTAAGGACAGCGGCAAAATCGTCATCACGTCCGATACCAAGGGTACGACTTCCAGCGTTGCCGTCAGCAACTTTGCGTTCACCGAAGACAGCGCCACAGGCAGCAGCGGCACTGACTTGACATCAGCGGCTGACCTTGGCTTCGGCACTCCTGTCGAAGCCCCGGGTGCGGCAACTGGCGGTACCGTTACCTATACCGCAAAGACCGTCGACGAACTCGTCTCGACGATCAACAACAATACCGATCTGAAGGGCAAGATCCGCGCGTCGAACGACAACGGCAAGCTGCGTCTGGAAAACCAGTCCACGCAGGACCTGACCGTGACCGGCTCGACGACCACCGGCAGCATCGACGGCTCCACGAGCACGTCGACGATCGACGGCAACGATGTTCGCGCCGATCTCTCCGACCAGTTCAACGAGCTGCGCGACCAGCTCGACAAGCTGTCGGATGATGCCTCCTACAACGGCATCAACCTGCTGCGCGGCGACAACCTGACGATCACCTTCAACGAGACCGGCACCTCGACGATCGACATCCAGACCAAGAACGGCGAGACCATCAACGCCGGGACCCTGGGTATCTCCGATATCGAGGAAGCCGATCTGGACAGCGACACCAACATCGACAACCTGCTGAGCACCGTGAAGGACGCGATCAACACCGTGCGTTCGCAGTCGTCGGCGTTCGGCTCGAACCTGTCGATCGTGGAAAACCGTCAGGACTTCACCAAGTCCATGATGAACACGCTGCAGACCGGTGCCGACAATCTGGTGCTGGCCGACGGCAACGAGGAAGCGGCGAACATGCTGGCCCTCCAGACCCGTCAGCAGCTGTCCTCCACCGCCCTGTCGCTGGCCTCCCAGGCCGACCAGGCGCCGCTGCGTCTGTTCTGATCGAGGCGGATATCGCGAAACGACATCAAGCGGCGGGGCCTCAGGCTCCGCCGCTTTTCGTTGCCCTCACCGCCTAGAGCAGCTCATGACTGGACGGAAACGGGTCGCGGGTATTTCAGCTCGCGGCCCATCCTTCGAGACGGTCGCGTTGCGACCTCCTCAGGATGACGTTATCCGTGTTGCTATTTCTGCAAAACCAACACCAAACACCACGTCATCCTGAGGAGGTCGCGGAAGCGACCGTCTCGAAGGATGGGCGACCTGCTTCCGCCCGACCGTGAACAGCTCTAGCCGCCTCCCCTGCGGCATAATGCGCCTGCGCAAACGGCAGCTCGCGCCCCCCCAGGGCGAAAGCCACCGACTTTCTTACGTATCTCCACGAAGAAAATGCGCCTGGTTAGACTTTTTTTTACGTATATGAGGGTGAAAGCCTCCTCAGCACGGGCGTCGTTTACAAAGCGTTAACCATTTCGATGTCATCCGTTAACCAGTCTTAACAAGTTCCTGCCTTTTTCAGGATTGGATGGCGACCGTGTCTGACATCACTCTCTCCGCAGGCGTGCGGCAGAATCTTCTCTCCCTGCAGAAAACAGCAGATTTGATGGCCACGACCCAGAACCGTCTTGCGACCGGCAAAAAGGTGAATTCCGCCCTCGACAACCCGACGAACTTCTTCACCTCCTCGTCGCTCCAGTCGCGCGCGAACGACCTGTCCGCGCTGATGGACAGCATGACGAACGGCGTGAAGACGCTGGAGGCGGCCGACAACGGCCTGACGTCGATCACCAAGACGCTGGAATCGATGCAGTCGACGCTGCGCCAGGCGCGACAGGACAAGACCTACCAGACCGCCGCCTACACGATGGACCTCGGCGCCACCCCGGCCGGTACGGAGACGCTGTCGCTTTCCGATGGCGCCGTCGGTTCCACGCCTGTCGACATCGACCTCACGACCGCCCAGGGCGTTTCCACCGGTTCCGGCTTTTCCGCCCTCGACTTCGACAGCGCCGCCGACAATTCCTATGCCGGTTCGCTGAGTTTCGACGTGGCGATCGACGGCGGGACGACGACCTCGGTTTCGATCACCGCGACTGATGCCGACACTCTGTCGATTTCCATCGGCGGCGGCCCGGCCACGACCTACGACGTCGCCGACGTGGAAGCCGTGACCTCGGACGAACTGGCATCCGTCATCAACGCCGGCTTCGACGCCAGCGATGTCGCGATCACCGCCTCGACCAGCGGTGGCGAACTGGTGCTCACGTCGGACACGGCATCCAACAGCTCCACCGCCGCGGTAACCGTGTCGAACGTCGCCGAAACGCTTGCCGGCGCCTCCGACTCAGGCCTTGGCGCCGCATCCGGCAGCGTCGCGAACGTCACGGAGAAGACCGTGGCCACGCTCGTGTCCGAGATCAACAACAACGCGACCCTGAAGAACAAGGTGCGCGCCTCGAACGACGACGGAAAGCTGCGGATCGAGAACCAGTCGACCCAGGACCTGACCGTCACCGGCACCACCACAAGCGGCACGGTGGACGGATCGACCGGCACCACGACCATCGACGGCAACAGCGTGCGCTCCGATCTGGCCGACCAGTTCAACGAGCTGCGCGACCAGCTCGACAAGCTGTCCGACGACAGTTCCTATAACGGTATCAACCTGTTGCGCGGCGACAACCTGAAGCTCACCTTCAACGAGACAGGCACCTCGACGATCAACATCCAGACCAAGAACGGCGAGACGATCAACGCCGCCTATCTGGGTTTGAGCGATCTGACGAGCTCCGATCTCGATCTCGATTCCAACATCGATTCGCTGATGAGCACGGTCAAGGAAGCGCTGAACACGGTGCGCTCGCAGTCCTCGGCCTTCGGCTCGAACCTGTCGATCGTGGAAAACCGCACCGAATTCACCAAGATGATGATGAACACGCTGGAGACCGGCGCCGACAGTCTGGTGCTGGCCGACGGCAACGAGGAGGCGGCGAACATGCTGGCCCTCCAGACCCGTCAGCAGCTCTCCTCCACGGCCCTGTCGCTGGCTTCCCAGGCCGACCAGGCGCCGCTGAGCCTGTTCTAGGCGGGCATGCGTATCCTGCCGCTGTTCCGTTCGTCCGGCCCGGCAGAACCGGTCCACCGGAAACGGTCGCGGGGCGTTTCGCGCGGCGTGCTTTCGCGTTAAGGTAAGGGGACAGGCACGCTTGCACCGCGCCTGTCCCTGCTCGGCACAAACAGTAAAGATCCCTCAACCAAATGCGGCGAAACTCTTCGTCATGGCGCTGAAAATCGAGCTAAAACCCGGCGAACGGTTCATACTGGGCTCCAGCGTCATAACGAACGGAGACCACCGGACACGCCTGTTCATTTCCGGCGAAGCTCCGATCCTTCGCGAAAAGGATATCCTTACAAAGGAAACTGCGGACACCCCGGCCAAACGCGTCTACCTGGTCGTTCAGCTCATGTATCTGGACCAGGATTCGGGCCCGCATCAGAATATATATTTTGACCTTGTAAAAGATATCCTTGAAGCAGCGCCTAGCACATTTCCAATTATCGACCGCATCAATAACAGGATCTTAACCGGATCTTTGTATCATGCGCTCAAAGAGGCGAGAGCGCTCATAGACTACGAGCAGGAGCTGATCGGGCATGTACAATCAGGCGACGGCAGCCTACCAGAAAATGAGCCAGACCGGCGTCAACCCGCGGGATCTGGAAGCGACCCTGTTGATGAAGGCGGCCGGTAAACTGCAATATGCCGTGGACAACTGGGACGACATTTCCCGCGGCGAGCTGACCGACCATCTGACCTACAACCGCCGGCTCTGGACTTTCCTGCTGGCCGCGGTAAGCGAGGCGGACAACCCTCTGCCCGACGCCATCAAGGTCAACATCACCAATCTCGGCGTGTTCATCATGAACCGTACGATCGACGTGATGCGCGCGCCCGATCCGCAGCGGCTCGCCTCGCTGATCTCGATCAACCGCAACATCGCCGAAGGCCTGCGCGGCCACGGCTGACGCGCCGGACCGGCACCGCCGGCCGCGGATCCCCCTTCCCGCTTGTTGCGATCCCGCTCTTTCGCGCGGCCGGACACGCCCCGGCCGGCGCCCGCCAGCCGGTGGCGATAAAGCCGGTTCAAAGCCCCAAACGAAAAAGGGCCGTCAGGTGATCCCCTGACGGCCCTTTTTCGTCTGTCGAATGCTCCGCGCGCCCTGGCGGATGACCCGCCGCCTACATGTAGTTGGCGAGCGACAGCTGATAGCCGATTGCCGTGGTCTGGTAGCTGATTTCCATCATCGTCTTGAGCTGGAGCATCTGCGCCGCGACCTCGGTGACGTTGACGCCCTCGATGTCGTCGACGGCCGTCTGCAACGAGTTCTGCGTCGTGGTGTGACGCTCGTCCACCCGCTTCACCGCCAGATGCGTGGTGGCAAGCTCCTTCTGGATCTTCTCGATGCCCGACGTCTTGCCCTCCGCATTCTGGAGCGGGGCGCGGGAGCGTTCGGCCATGGCGGTGTAGAAGCCGTGATCCTCCTCGCTGTCGCTGGAGAAATCGGCCACGACGAAGGCCGCCAGCGACTGCACCACCTCGCGGATGCCGTCCTCGTTCGCCCGCGCACCATAGTTCACGGTGAAATTGTCGTCGATGACGGCACTGGAGCCGGCGCGTGGATCGGCCACCGACTGGTCGCCCACATACCACGCCACCGTATCCGCGCTGCCGTCGCGCGTGGCGGTCGCGGTGTCGAAGGGCGGACCGTCGACGCGGGCGACCGGATTGCCCTGATAGGTGTCGAAGAAGGCTTCGGAGCCGCGGGCATGGGACGCGGCCTTCAGCTCGCTGCCGGCCTTGTCCGACAACGCGCCGTTCAACGCGTTCTGGAAGTTCTGCGCGGTGTCGGCCGGCGTGGCACCAAGCTCGAACCCGCCGTTTTCTCCCGGCCCTTCCGCGACATGCAGCTCGACCGTCGTCTGGGTCCCGTCGGGCAGGTCCAGATACACCTTGATGCTGTCGCCGACCTCCGGCTGTCCGGCGAAATCGATGTCCTGGCTCGCCGGCGGACCTGCGGTATAGGTCGTCGTCGCATTGGTGAGATCGGAGGTCACGCCGGCGATCTTGAAGCCGAAATCGTGAACGCCGTCCTCCGCCAGCGTCACCGTGGTGCCGGCGAGCGAACTCGTCAGCCGGCCGTTGTCGAGCGGCCCGGCATCGGCCTGGACGTATTCATTGATGACCTGCTTGAGCCCGGCATGGGTGAGGTCGCCGTCCATGATCAGATCGTAATCGGCCACAGGAGGCGTATCGACCTTGGCACCGCCGTAGAGCTGGCGTCCGCCGACGTCGGAGTTGAGCAGGCCCAGCAGCTCCACCAGCGACACCTTGGCCGCGGTCTGGCTGTTGGTGCCTCCGTCCGACTGCTGGACGAAATTGTTCGGATCGATGGCAGTGCGCGCCTCCGAGCGGATGTCGTCCATTCGGCTGATCGTGCTGTCCAGCACGTTCATGCGCAGATCGACGAAGTCGATGGTCGACTGATAGCCGCCCACCTCGTTCATGCGCTGCTTCAGCGACAGATCGAGGCTGCGGTTGTTGCCGATGCCGGCATAGGTCGTGGAGACCTTCTGCGTGTCGAACTGCTTCTGCAGCGCGTCGAACTTCGCGCGCATGTTCGTCAGCTGATCGATCATCGACGAATTCTTGAAGAAGACGGTATTGACTGCCATGACAGGCCTCACGCGTTCATAAGAACATCAAACAATTCGCGAACCACCGTCATCACCCGAGCATTGGACGAGTAGGCGTTCTGCAGCTGGATCAGGCGTGCGAGTTCCTCGTCCATGTTCACGGCGGAGGAATCGTCCAGCCTGTCCTTGAGATTGTTGGTGACGACCTTCTGTCCCGCGAGCGTGGTCGCCGCGTTTGCGGCCTTGGCCGACTGACGGCCGACGATCGCGGAAAGGTAATCGGTCACGGAGCCGTCGAAGGGCGCCGTCTTGCTGCCGAGCCCGGCCGAACTGTCGTAGTCGTAGGACGTTTCGGTCAGCGCCTTCAGCATCGCCAGCGGACGGGTCGGATCGCCCTCTTCCGTCGGCGTCACCGTGTCATAGATCACAAGGCGCGAATTATCGGCAAGGATCGCGGGATTGACCGAGATCCGGCCGGCGTAGCCCACCTTCTGATCCCGCCCTTCCAGCGCGTCCGTGTAGGGCTGGCCCGCCAGTCCGTCGGTGAACAGCGGCAGGCCGGTGCCCTCGTCGGTCAGACCGGTTGCGGTCACCGTGGCATTCAGCCCCGTGAGCGTGGACGTCGTGCCGCCATCGTCGACGAAGCTGAATGTGGAGCCGGAATTGGAGACCGTCAGACCGGCCGCCGCGAGCGCCGCCTGCATCTGGGTCGCCGCGGAGGCGTTGCCGCCGGAAAAATCGATGCCGTAGACCGTATCGTTCGGGTCGGCCGTCTCGCTGTTGGAAAGCGGCAACTGGCTCGGGTCGTCGACGCGGATGAGACTTACCGTGCGCTGCTCGCCGGAAGCGGCATCGGTGTAGGTCACCGTGACCTTGTTGCCCTTTTGCAGCGACGCCAGATCCACCTGCAGCCCGTTCTGCGGCGGCGTCGCACCGGCATCGGTGCTTTCAACGGTGTTGCTCGACAGCGCCAGCGACATCTGGCTGGCAAGCTCGTCGAGCTGGCTCTGCACTTCCACCAGATAGTTGTCGCGCATGTCCACGAGCGCGGCGAGCTTGCCCGAGGAAAGCCCGCGCGTCGATATCATGTCGATGGTCGAACCGCCGGGGGTGACGAGCGTCAGCGTACCCACCTGCCGGAGCGCGGGATCATCATTCCACTGCGCCTCGGCCGTGATCGTCGCCCGCTCATCGAACCGCAGTTCGGAGGGATAGACGTCGAGCAGCGACATGCCGTTGGTGGTGTAGATCCGCACGGAACCGTTCGGATCGTTGCGGACGTTGATGTCGATCAGACCCGACAACTCGTCGAGATAGCGATCCCGCTCATCCTCCAGATCCACGACCGACTGGTTGCCGGCCTGCTGCGAAACGATCTGGTTGTTGATGTCGGCCACGGAGGAGATGATCTGGTTGACCCGGTCGACGGTCGCACCGATCGTCGTCTCGGTTTCCTGACGCATCTGCTGCACGGCAGCGGTGGCGCTGTTGAGTTCGGAAGCCAGCGCCTTCGCGCTCTGGACCGTCTGAAGGCGAACCGTGTAATCCTCCGGGGAGGTGGTCAGCGCCTTGAGATTGCCGACGAAATCGTTCCAGACCTCTGTCAGCGCGCCGGGATCCTCGATCGAACCCAGCAGCTCGTCGACGCGCGAGGCGTAGGAATCCATCAGCTTGGCATAGCTGTAGTCGGCGTTGCTTGAACGAAACTGCCGCTGGACATTCTCGTTGAGCGAACGGGTGATCTTGTCGGCGGTAACGCCGATCACCTGGCCGTTGTTGCCGTAATCGACGGAGGCCTGGAGGCTCTTCTTGGTATAGCCGACAGTATCCGCGCTGGCGATATTCGCCGACGTGACGTCCAGCTGCCGCTGGTTGTATTTCAGACCGTAAAGAGCGGTGTTAAGCGCCGAACTCAGACCCATGGCACGACCGTCCTGACGAGAGGTTCATGAAAGCGCCGCCGGTTGCCCGAAACCGGAACCGGCGGCGAAGGGCCCGCCCTAGCGGACCATGTTGAGCGCTTCCTGCAGCATCTCGTCGCCCGACGTGACGATGCGCGTATTCGCCGAATAGGCCTGCTGCGTGATGATCAGCCTGGAGAATTCATCCGCGATGTCCGTGTTGGAAGCTTCCAGCGAATTGCCCTTAACGGACCCGGTGGCGCTGTAGAGCGGCTCGCCGGAATCGGTGGTCTGGGCAAAGGCGCCGCCAGGCAGGCGTTCCAGACGGCTATCGGCGGAGAAGGACGCGATCGGGATCTCGTAGAGATCGCGCGTCTGTCCGTTGTTGTAGGTGGCCACGATGCGGCCCGACCCGGAGATCTGGACGCCGGTCTGCTCACCGGAGGCATAGCCGTCCTGGGCCAGCGTCTTCACCTTCGCCGAACCGTTGGGGTCGGCGTACTGGGTCAGACCGTCACTGCCGAACGCAAACTGCAGGTCGCCGATATTGTTGCCGGCAACGGTCACGTCCGAAAGGGTCATGCTGGAACCGGCCGGCGTCGACGTGGTGCCGGTGTCGTCGGTGGTGGAGACCAGAGCGCCGGAACCGTCGAACTCGAACTGGCCGGCGTGCGTCCACATGGCATCCGTGCCGGTCGCGGTCGGGTCCGCCATGTAATAGAGTTCCCACTGCGCATTCTGCGGCACCGAAGAGTCCGCGTTCTGCGACTTGGCCCAGCGGAACTGGACGTTCACGGGGGAACCGTTCTCGTCGTAGACGGTGATGGCCTCACCTGCCAGCGAAGAGCGCAGGAAGGCGGTGTTGTCGTTTGCCGTGATATCGGTACCGGGCGTGATCGAGCTGTCGAGCAGCTCCGAACCCGGCGTCGTGGAATCGGACTGCGCCGTGATCGGATAGGTCGGCAGATTGCCGCGATACTCGATCTGCGTCGTCTGCCGGGCCCCCATGAAATCGTTGGTGATCTGGATCAGTTCCGGCACGGTGCCGGAGACGTTGCCCGTCGTCTCGTCGATCGGATTGCCGAACAGGTAGTAGCCGGCGCCGTTGACGAGATAGCCTTCCTCGTCGATCGTGAAGTCGCCGCGCCGGGTGTAGACATTGTTGCCGGAGAAGATCGAGCGGCCGTCCGTCTGGCCAAGCTTCTCCTGCACGACGAAATAGCCGTCGCCCTTGATCGCCATATGGGTGTCGATATCCGACCGCTGGATATCGCCCGGGATCTCGTTCGTCGCCCGCGAATTGGCGTTCACCGTACCGGCTTTCTGCGTGGTCTGGTCGTTGCCGCCGCTGGCCACGAGATCCGAAAAGCTGGTATCGAGGCGCTTGTAGCCGGTTGTCTGCGAATTGGCGATGTTGCCCGAGATGTTCTCAAGCGCATAGGACTGGGCCTTCAGACCCGAGATCGCCGCATTGATGGCGCCATAGATGCCCATCGACTTCTCCTCACGAGTGATCGCTAGTCAGCGAGGGATACAAAAACTCAAGCCCCTCAACGCAACCGCCGTGCCAAGTCGAAAAAAAGCGCCTGGTTTGTGCTTTTCCAACGTACTAGGGAGCGTTGGGTGGCATTTTAAGCTTTTCCGGTCGGGACATTTGTGCCGCCTTCGGGCAAACTTTGCCGGGCGGCAGGCAAGTTTTGACGGGATCCGGCGCGGCGAAGCGGGCTGGCGGCGCGCGCCCTTGCGTCATATGCTGCGCGCACCCCTTCCGAGGTTCAATCAGCCACTCGACAACAGGACAACCGCATGCGTTTCGAAGGCACCGCCGACTATGTCGCGACCGAGGATCTGCGTATCGCCGTCAACGCGGCCATCGCCCTGGAGCGACCGCTCCTCGTCAAGGGCGAGCCCGGCACCGGCAAGACCGTTCTGGCGCAGGAGGTCGCGACCGCGCTCAATGCTCCCCTCATCGAATGGCACGTGAAATCGACGACAAAAGCGCAGCAGGGCCTTTACGAATACGATGCGGTCTCGCGCCTGCGCGACAGCCAGCTCGGCGACGAGCGGGTGCACGACATCAAGAACTACATCCGGCGCGGCAAGCTGTGGGAGGCCTTCGTCTCGCCCGAGCGCCCCGTTCTGCTGATCGACGAGATCGACAAGGCCGATATCGAGTTCCCCAACGACCTGCTGCTCGAACTCGACCGCATGGAGTTCCACGTCTACGAGACCGGCGAGACCATCCGCGCGGAAAAGCGGCCGCTGGTGATCATCACGTCGAACAACGAGAAGGACCTGCCCGACGCCTTCCTGCGCCGCTGCTTCTTCCACTACATCAAGTTTCCCGACGAGGAGACGATGCGAGAGATCGTGGACGTGCATTTCCCCGGCCTGAAGGGCCTGCTGCTGCGCGAGGCGCTGACGCTCTTCTACGAGGTGCGCGAGGTGCCGGGCCTGAAGAAGAAGCCGTCGACCTCCGAACTGCTCGACTGGATCAAGCTGCTGGTCAACGAGGACGTGGACCCGGCGACGCTGAAGGAGCGGGACGCCTCGAAACTGATCCCGCCGCTGCACGGCGCGCTGTTGAAGAACGAGCAGGACGTGCATCTGTTCGAAAGACTGGCCTTCATGGCCCGGCGCCAGGGGCGCTAGCGGATGCCGCACCGCGTTCTCGCAGCATTCCCTGCCCTGCTCCGGCCGGCAGCTGCCCTCCTGCTGGCAACGCTTTTCGTTCTGGTATTACCCGCCCCGCGTCCGGCCATGGCCGACGGCGGGTGGCGGGAGGATTTCGGCAGCCTGAAGCACTACAGCGGCCTCACCTGCCCGGAGCGCATCGGCGCGCTGGAGCGGTCGGAGGTGGCGGGCACGGCCTCGCTGATGCTGGCAAGCTGTACCTACCGCACGGGCGAGGTCTTCGTCGTCGTGCAGCTGTGGGAACAGGGCTACCTCAAACGCGCGCTGGAGGACTATCGCGCGCGGTTTTCGACAATCGGCTTCAAGCAGGTCGGCGGGGCGGGACTGGCCTCGCGCGGGCTGACCTTCGTGGTGGGCTACGACGGCAAGGTGCAGCGCCGCGAAACGATCTGGCCGGTATCTGTCGGCCGGCGAGGGCTGGTGGTATGGATGAACTATGCCTATCCGCTCGATGAACGGCGGATGGAAACGGCCTATACCGACATGGTGGAAATGCTGCGCGCAATGAAATGACCGCGAGGGTATCGATCTGTGCCCTCGGGACCACGTATGCGGACGGAGACCGTCGATGCCCCGCCTGATGCTGCTGCGCCATGCCAAGTCATCCTGGTCGGAGGAGGCGACCGCCGATTTCGACCGCCCGCTCGCCCCGCGCGGGCAGAAGGCGGCCCCGCTGATGGGCCACTACATGAAGGAGAACGGCCTGCTGCCCGACCGGGTGCTGTGTTCGTCGGCGTTGCGAACGCGCCAGACCTTCGCCGAGACACTGCCGTTCCTCGCGGGGGAGTTCGACGTTCTGTTCCTGCGCGCGATCTACGACACGCTGGACGATGACTATCTTGACATCATCCGTGAACACGGTGGCGATGCCGCGACGCTGCTCGTCATCGGCCACAACCCGGCAACCCACGAAACCGCGCTGGCGCTGGCCGGAACGGGAAACACAGAAGATATCGCAAGGCTGGAGGGCGGCTTCCCGACAGCCGCGCTTGCCATTCTCGATTTCGAGGGGGCCGACTGGTCAGGGCTGAAATCGGGCGCCGGGCACCTTGTCAGCTTCATCAAGCCGCGCGAGCTGGAAACGGCCAACGGTAGTGACGACGGGAGCGAGACGGCGGACTGAGGAGAGAACCGGGGCGGCTGGCATTTCCGCACTCTGCGGCGTCGTCGGGAACGCGACGGCATTTGCACCGGGTCTCCTGCCTCCCTACATCTGGCACGACCAAGGGCGCCGGGATGCGGCGTCTTTTGCCCGGGAGGTTCGGCATGGTCCTCCCGACAGACATCATGGACGCCACCACAACCGCGGAACCGGCGTCCCGCCGCCCCACCCACGGAGTGATCCGGCCGTTGATCAGACTGAGCTCAATCGCCGACGAGGCGCTGAACACCTTCGAGAACATCGTGGAGGGCGCGCAGGCACTGTCGGTGCCGACGTTGCGCCTGGGCGTCACGGGGCTGTCGCGCGCCGGCAAGACCGTGTTCATCACCGCGCTCGTCCACAATCTCGTCCACGGCGGGCGGCTGCCGCTTTTCGAGGCGGCCGCGAGCGGGCGGCTGGCGCGGGCATTTCTCCAGCCCCAGCCCGACGACGCCGTGCCCCGCTTCGACTACGAGGCCCATGTCGACACGCTGCTCGATGAACGCATCTGGCCGCAATCGACCCGCCAGACATCGGAACTGCGCCTCACCATCGAATACGAATCCGCGACCTTCCTGAAAAACATGCTGGGGCGCGGAACGCTTCATCTCGACATCGTCGACTATCCCGGCGAATGGCTGCTCGACCTGCCGCTCCTCAACAAGGACTTCGCCACATGGTCGCACGAGGCGCTGGAGCGTGCCCGCGATCCGGCCCGCTCAGAGCTTGCCGCCGATTGGCTCGCCGCCCTGTCCGCGACCGATCCGGCGATGGAGGCCGACGAGGCCCGCGCGCGCGATCTGGCCGCCCGCTTCACCGCCTATCTCGCCGCCTGCCGGGCCGATGACCGCGCCTTCTCTCTGCTGCCGCCGGGCCGCTTTCTCATGCCCGGCGACATGGAAGGCTCCCCCGCACTGACCTTCTGTCCGCTCGATCTTGAAACGGGCGGATCGGCGAAGCGCGGCAGCCTGCACGCGATGATGGAGCGGCGCTTCGAGGCCTACAAGAAGCACGTCGTGCGGCCGTTCTTCCGCGAGCATTTCGCCCGCCTCGACCGCCAGATCGTGCTGGTCGACACGCTCGCCGCGCTGAACGCGGGGCCGGCCGCCGTGCGCGATCTGGAGGCGGCTCTCGCCGGCATCCTGTCCTGCTTCCGTCCCGGGCGGAACTCCTGGCTCTCCGGCATTCTGGTGCGCCGTATCGACCGCATTTTGTTTGCCGCCACCAAGGCCGATCATCTCCACCACGCCGACCATGACCGGCTGGAGGCGATATTGGCGAAGCTCGTCGAGAAGGCCGTGGCGCGCGCCGAGTTCGCGGGCGCGGAGGTGGAGGTGACAGCGCTCGCCGCCATCCGCGCCACCCGCGAGGCGCAGGTGCGCCAGGACGGCACGACCCTGCCCGCCATTCTCGGTACGCCGCTTCCCGGCGAGAGGCTGGAGGGCGAGATCTATGACGGAGAGAGCGAGATCGCGCTCTTTCCCGGTGACCTTCCCAACGATCCCGCCGCCATCTACGAGGCCCCGACTGGCCCCAGCCCCGATCTGCGCTTCATCCGTTTCCGCCCGCCGAAACTGGAACGCACGGCCGAAGGGCTGACCCTGTCGCTGCCGCACATCCGGCTTGATCGGGCACTGCAATTCCTTGTTGGAGACAAGCTCTCATGAGTGGCGAACAGCCGCGCCGTGCCCCGCGCGCCTTCCGTATCGATGGCGACCGCATCGTGGAGGACGCCCAGCGTCAGGGCGCACGCGAGAACGGCGGCCATGCGCGCAAGGCGCAGGCCGAGATCATTCCCGAGCCGCCCCTGCCGGAGGAGATCGCCGCTGTCCCCATCGCGCCGCCGCGTTCGCGACGCTGGGGCCGGGTGCTGGCGATCGGTCTTGGCGGGCTGATCTCGCTGGCTGCAGGGCTTGCGATCGACAGCCTCATCCGCGATCTGTTTGCCCGCACCGACTGGCTGGGGTGGACCGGCATCGTCTTTGCGGGGCTCGCCGTTCTGGCCGTCCTGGCCCTCGTGATCCGCGAGATCGCGGGACTTTCGCGGCTGAAGCAGATCGACCGGCTGCGAGCGAAATTCGCCGCCGCCGCCGAAGCTGACGACCGCAAGACGGCGGGCGCGGCACTTTCGGAACTCACGACGCTCTATGCCTCGCGCCCCGAGACCGCGCACGGGCGCAACGCCATGGCGGGACACGCGCGCGAGATCATCGACGGGCGCGACCTTGTGGTCCTGACCGAACGCGAACTCCTCAGCCCGCTCGATGCGCGTGCCCGCACTCTCATCGCCAATGCCTCCAAGCGGGTGTCGATCGTCACCGCGATCTCGCCGCGCGCCGTCGTCGATCTGCTGGTCGTGGCGATAGAGAACCTGCGTCTCATCCGGGCGCTGTCGCAGCTCTACGGCGGCCGGCCCGGAACGCTCGGCATCTTCCGGCTGGTGCGCCACGTTCTCGGCCATCTGGCGGTGACTGGCGGCATGGCGGCCGGCGACAGCCTGTTGCAGCAGGTGCTGGGCCACGGGCTGGCGGCCAAGGTTTCCGCCCGCCTGGGAGAAGGCGTGATCAACGGCCTGCTGACCGCGCGCATCGGCGCCGCGGCAATCGATGTGTGCCGCCCCGCCCCCTTTATCGGCACCCAACCGCCCCGGGTGACGGATTTCGTCGGCTCCCTACGCAAGGCGGCGGAGACGGTGGAGGACGAAAGGCCCGGCGCGTCCGGGTAGGGCTTTGCCTACCTGTCCATTTTGCCCAAGGCGTCAACAAATTATTCAGCGTCTACGCGTAGACCTGTACCCGTCAAGCGTTTGTATTTCTCGCGAGATTTACGGAAGCAGCGGGTAGAGATGACAATATCAGATACGGAAAATCTTGGGTCTGACGGATTTTCTTCCGCATTTTCAGACAAGTACGCTTGGTTTCTGGCTTTTTCCGGCGTCCTTGTGCCCAATCTCCCGTTCCTGGCACTGATGATATTCGCCTGCCCGAAGCGCTCGGGGGCGGTCGTCCTCTATCTCCTCGTGACCATGCTTTCCCGCAAGGTGCCGGGCTGGGCGACGGTGGCCTTGCTGGTCCTGGCCGTCTGCATCGACACGTTCATGGTGATCGCGGGCGTCTTCGACCTCGCGCCGAGCCTGTTGCTTGAATCGATCCGTTATGCCGTCGCCTTCGATTTCTTCGGCTCCGCGGCCTACATGCTGGCCGTCGCGGTTCTCGTCACGACCACCGCCGCGAGTGCCTGGCTCCTGATCCGTTTCCGCAAGCAGACGCAATCGGTGAGCCTCCTGCCGGCGATCCTCGCCGCGATCGCCATTTTCGCCACCGACGTCGCCGTCAACATGCCGAGCAAGAACATCGAGGGCCTTCTCGGCATCCTCTATTCCTCGCGCGTTCCCTTCACCTCCGCGATGGAGGAAACCGGGTTCGAGCAATCGGCGGTCGCCGACGGGCATAACCTGCTGGTTGTCGTCGTGGAGGGCATGGGCGCCTTCGCGGCCCCCGAGCACCAGGCCCTGCTCACAAGGCTTCTGGAAACGAAGAAGCTGGAGAAGCGCTACGCCGTCACGTCCGGCACGTCCTCCTATGTCGGTTCGACCACCGGCGCTGAATCGCGCGAACTGTGCAGCCGGTGGGGCGATTTCCGCGACTATCTCGGCAAGCCCCACTACGACTGCCTGCCCGCCCGCATGGTCAAGGCCGGCTACGAGGCCACCTCGTTCCACGCCTTCACCGGCAACTTCTTCGAGCGCAACACCTGGTATCCGCATGTCGGCTTCCAGCACGACCACTTCATGGAAGACCTGGTCGCCGACGGCACCGACCCCGATCCCTCCTTTTGCGGCCTGACTTTCAAGGGGCTGTGCGATGCGGATGTCTCGAAGCGGGTGCGCCGCTATCTCGACAGGAATGACGGCAAGCCGCGCTTTGCCTACTGGCTGACGCTCAACACCCACATGCCGATCGCACCGGGCACCGGCACACCGCGGCTTTCCTGCGACACGGCCAACCCGTTCGCCGATCACATGGTCTGCGACATGACCGAGATGTGGATGGACGTGATGGACGACATCGCGGCGATCGCCAGCGATCCGGACCTGCCGCCAACCGATATCGTCATCGTCGGCGACCACACGCCGCCGCTGTGGACCCGCTCCGGCCGCAACGCCTTCGCCCCCGGCAAGGTCGCCTGGTACGCCCTCAAGGCGCGGACGAACGGGCAGGTCGCCCACGACGAGACGAGCCGGCCTTGACCTCACGGCCGGGGCAAGGGAACCTGATCCTCCAAATGGCCCGGAGCGGGTGCGGCGGGAAGCTGCCCACCGCCCTCGGCCTCCACAGGGATCAGCGATGTTCGTTCACTTTTTCCAGGAACTGAAATCCGCGGGCCTTCCCGTCTCCTTGCGCGAATACCTCATGCTGATGGAGGCGCTGAAGGCCGACCTCGCCGAACGGCGGGTGGAGGACTTCTATTATCTCGCCCGCGCGAGCCTGGTGAAGGACGAAGCCAACCTCGACAAGTTCGACCGGGTCTTCGGCCATGTCTTCAAGGGTCTCGACCTGATGAGCGAGGCGGTGGAAGGCGCCGAGATCCCGGAAGAGTGGCTGAGGAAGCTCGCCGAGAAGCATCTCACCGACGAGGAAAAGGCCGAAATCGAGGCGCTTGGCGGCTGGGACAAGCTGATGGAGACGCTCAAAAAACGGCTGGAGGAGCAGAAGGGCCGCCACCAGGGCGGCAACAAGTGGATCGGCACCGCCGGCACATCCCCCTTTGGCGCCTATGGCTACAACCCGGAAGGCGTCCGCATCGGCCAGAAGGAGAGTCGCCACCGCCGGGCGGTCAAGGTCTGGGACAAGCGCGAGTTCAGGGATCTCGACGAGACGGTGGAGCTTGGCACGCGCAACATCAAGGTGGCGCTGAAGCGGCTGCGCAAGTTCGCCCGCACGGGCGCTGCGGAGGAACTGGACCTCGACACCACCATCAAGGCGACCGCCCACCAGGGCTATCTCGACCTGAAGATGCGCCCCGAGCGGCGCAACGCGGTGAAGGTGCTGCTGTTCTTCGACATCGGCGGATCGATGGACGACCATATCCGCGTTTGTGAGGAGCTGTTTTCCGCCGCACGCACCGAGTTCAAGGTGATGGAGCACTTCTACTTCCACAATTGCCTCTACGAGGGCGTGTGGAAGGACAACCGCCGCCGGCACACCGACGTGACGCCGACCTGGGACGTGCTGCACACCTATCCCGCCGACTACAAGGCGATCTTCGTCGGCGACGCGTCGATGAGCCCCTACGAGATCGCCTATCCGGGCGGCGCGGTGGAGCACTGGAACGCGGAGGCCGGCGAGACCTGGCTCCGGCGTGTCACCGACCTCTATTCGCATGCGGTGTGGCTGAACCCGGTGCCGGAAAAACACTGGGCCTACACCCAGTCGATCGAGATGATCCGGCAGCTCATGGACGGCCGGATGTACCCGCTGACGCTCGAAGGGCTTGATGCCGCGATGAAGGAGCTGACGCGGTAGATCGTTTCATGGCCCAGCGAGAGAGAAACGCCGGCGTTTCCGTTGCCGCCCATCCTTCGAGACGGCCTTGTCAGGCCTCCTCAGGATGACGTTGTGTGTGCTTTTAGTTTCTCTGAAATGACAACACGATAACGTCATCCTGAGGAGGCGCTTCAGCGCCGTCTCGAAGGATGGGCGGCTTGCTTGCGCCAACCACGCAATACTCTGAAACAAACGCCCCCCGACCGCTCCGCCCTCTCAGTCGCGCACCACCAGCACCGAGCATTCCGCATGGCGGACGATCTTGGCGGCGTTGGAGCCCAGCAGATAGGTGGCGAAGCCCGGGCTGTGGGAGGCGATGACGATCAGATCGGCATTGAAGGCCTGCGCCTCCTCCAGCACCTCATGATAGACGGCACCCGAGCGCACGGAGATGCTGACGCTTTGCGCGGGCAGTTCCAGCCGCGCGGCGATCTTGGCGAGCTGTTCGCGCGCATCCACGACGATACGCGAATCGTAATCCGCATCGAGCGCTTCGGTGACGAAGCCCCGGATCGGCGATACGACGGAAACCAGCCGCAGCACCGCATCATATTGCCGGACGAACTCGACCGCCTTTGCAAGCGCGCTGTCGGCGAAGGCGCATTCCGCCGGATCGACCGGTACGAGAATCGAATTGTACATCAGCTGTCAGTAACCCCGTCGGCTTCCCCCTGTTGACATCCGACCGCCGGCGACCGCCGGATGACGGTGACGCCATCACATTTGCAATCGCCATATATTGCGAGTGGGTAGGAATACGGATGTGCGCGGGGTGTTCGAGCCTTGCCATACGATCCTGCTTGACGCAAGAGCGCAGACAGCGCTTTCTCCCCTGCGTTCAACTCGATGGAGCCGACCGATGCCCTCCGAAGACCTCGCGACCCACGTTCCCTCGAGCCCCGACGATGCCGTCCGCTGGCTGCGCGAGGCCCGCATCGACGAAGTCGAATGCATCGTTCCCGACATGAATGGGATCATGCGCGGCAAGATCATCCCGCGGGAGGATTTCATCCGCCTGATCGGCGACGGCGTTCGGCTGCCGGAATTCCTCTTCTTTCAGGCGGTGACGGGGGATACCGCCGACGAGAGCACGATCGTCAATCCGCTCGACCGCGACATTCGCGCGGTTCCGGACCTCTCCACGATGCGGCTGGTGCCGTGGTACGAGGAGCCGACGGCCCA
This sequence comes from Breoghania sp. JC706, assembly GCF_037026715.1. NCBI lineage: Bacteria > Pseudomonadati > Pseudomonadota > Alphaproteobacteria > Hyphomicrobiales > Stappiaceae > Breoghania > Breoghania sp. JC706. The sequence continues at coordinate 352,875 of NZ_JBANCG010000001.1, read as the reverse complement.
GGTCATCTGCGACTGTGTCTTCATGGACGGCACGCCGGTCGATTTCGCCCCGCGCCAGGTGCTGCGCCACGTGCTCGACCTCTACGCCAAGCGCGGCCTGCGCCCGGTCGTGGCGCCGGAGCTGGAATTCTACCTGACCGGTCAGAACATCAATCCCGACCTGCCGCTGACCGTGCCTGCAGGCCTGTCGGGGCGCAAGGAATCCGGCCATCAGGCCTACGGCATCGAACATGCCAACGACTACGACCACGTCGTCAACCTGATCTACGACTATTGCGAGACGAGCCGGATCGAGATCGCCACCATGGCGCACGAGGCCGGCCCCGCCCAGCTGGAGATGAACTTCCGGCATGGCGATCCGGTGGAACTCGCCGACCAGACGTTCCTGTTCAAGCGCTCCGCCCGCCTCGCCGCCCGCCGCCACGACATGGTGGCCACCTTCATGGCCATGCCGCACCAGGACATGCCGGGCTCGGCGACGCACATCCATCAGTCGATCGTGCGGCTTGAGGATGGCTCCAACATCTTCGTCAACGACGACGGCAGCGACGCGCCGGCGCTGCTGCATTACATCGCCGGCCTGCAGACCTACGTGCCGGCGGCGATGTCGGTGTTCTGTCCGAACGTGAACTCCTACCGCCGCATCCGGCTTGAATCCGATGCGCCGATCAACGTCCACTGGGGCCGCGACAACCGCACCTGCGGCTTGCGCGTGCCCGATTCCGCACCGATCTCGCGCCGGGTGGAAAACCGGGTGATCGGCGCCGACAGCAACCCCTATCTCGCCATGGCGGCGACGCTCGCCTGCGGTCTTCTGGGCCTGGAGGAGGAACGCCTGCCGGAACCGATGGTCGAGGTCGATGCCCACACGCTCGGCGTCTCTCTGCCCTGGCACATTCACCAGGCGCTGTCGGTTCTGCAGGAATCCGAGCCGCTGCGCCGCGTGCTCGGCGGCCGCTTCGTCGACGCCTATGTCGACGTCAAGCAGCTGGAATGGCACCTCTACAACAAGGTGATCTCGTCCTGGGAACGGGAGTATCTGCTCTTGAACGTGTGAGGCTGCAGCGGGAAGCGGGGAAGGCCCGCAATCCTGCGGCCACGTGACAGGCTCCGGAGCAGACCCGGCGCGGCGGTGCAATCACGCATTCAGAACGATGCAACGATCATCCGTGATCCTCATGCACCGCCTGATCGTGGCAACATAGAGCCATTTTTTCTTCCGCAAGCGGTTGACGAAATCGGCCTCCGCCTGTCTGGCTGGCACCACCTCGCCCCGCGGGCACGCATCCAGTCTCGCGTCCCAGTCGGCAATGCACTCTTTCAGATCCCGGAAGAGATGGACTTCGTCCATGGAGAAATTCCCGGCGCAGACGTCGATGGCTTCGCCCCTGTTGCGGTAGTTGGCGACAAGCCACGTGAAGTCTGCCGTCTCGATGTCTTTTTCGAGCCAGTCAGGTCCGTATTTCTCGACCAGAAGCCGCGCCGTGCCGTTTATCTTTTGCCCGAATTCCTTTGGCGGACAGCTTCGTATTTTGTCTCTCAGGTTACGGAAGCTCAGGAAGGGAATATGGAAAATCGAATGGGAAGAGTCCTGGGCAACACGTTTTCTGAAATTCCTGAGGATGCCCGAATTGAGGTTCAAGGGACGGTGATTGCCTTCCGTTATCAGGAAATTTCGAAACAGGCGCATGTTATACGCCATCTTGCTCGTTCCCGACGGCTCATGCTGGAAGGACAACAGAGTGGCATCGTCCAGATTTGCAACGGTTCCTGCAGGAACGCCGTTACGCCAACGCAGACAGACGACACTGTCATCCGAATGCATCGCCATGAATTCCCTCGTCTCGGACAAATTTGAGAACGGGAGGAACTCGTCGATGTCGAGCACGAAAACCCAATCGAACCCCCGGATCTCGGGGAAATTGGACAAGACTGTGTTGATATTCACATCCGACGCGAAAATCGCCATGCGGGACCTGAACACCGAGACCCGATCGGTTGCCAACCCGCGATAGTCCTTGTCGGAGTTGTGATCGATCAGGAATATCTTGTCGACACATCGCAGGTGGTAAGCAAGAAACGCCGGAACGTATTGTCTACTATTCTTCGTCTGAACGACTATGCACGATTTTTTATCAGCGATCATAATTCTTATATTCTTATTTCATACGCAGCACACAGCTTCGTAATGCCCCGTTGAGGGGACATGTTATCTATCGCGTGCACGATCACGCGCATGGGGTTCGAGGGACCGGCCGGGAGGTTACGGGACGAACCTGTGGGAGGGCTTGGGAGGCTGTATCGAGGGGTCTCTTGGTGGGGCGACGGACCAGTATTGCGCGGATTACGGGAACATCGACAGGCGCGGAAGATCTGGCCTTCCCACGTTATGCCGCCGGTTCATCTGTGAAAATGTCCAGAGCAGCACACTGTCCGCCTGTCTGCGGAGGAATTCGGGATCATGCGCGCCAAGTTATCAGCACGGCATTGGGGGGAATAATCAGTCATCATGCCGCATGTGGTGACGAACTCCTGAAAAGGATGATCCTGGGGACAAGGTTACGGCCGGAGCCCTGCCGACGGCCGGGCGGCGGAGCCCGGCAAGTTCCCGAACCGGATTCCAGCTGCAGGAAATACGAGCCCGCGGCTCGTCAGGATTTCACCGGACAGCTTTCTGGCGCGACAGAACGAATGAAAGGCGTGAGGCGGGGAGCCTCAGGCCTGGCGCTCGGGGATCTGCACGACGAGACCGTCGAGCGCGTCCGTCACCTTGATCTGGCAGGACAGCCGCGACGTGGGGCGCACGTCATAGGCGAAGTCGAGCATGTCCTCTTCCATCGGCTGCGGCGACCCCGTGGCCTCGACCCACTCGGGATCGACATAGACGTGGCAGGTCGCGCAGGCACACGCGCCGCCGCACTCCGCTTCGATGCCGGCGACCATGTTCTTGATGGCGTTTTCCATGACTGTGGTGCCGACGGCGGCCTCCACGGTTTTCCGTTCGCTGCCGTCCGCGCTGACATAGGTGATCTTGGGCATGAAGCTTCGCTGACTGGTGTATTCGGGAGGATGACAATGCCTTCCGACATAACCACTCCGCAGCGCCAGTCAAGTCAAGCAAAAGGGCAAGGGCGACGAAAAACGAGGCAAGAGGCCCGCGGCGGCTGACGCCGAAGACACACGGGCGCAGCGAACAGGTTGCCTCAGGCCGATGCCCCGCTCAGCCGTTCTCGTCCAGCAGATGGCGGATATATGTGTTGGCCGCGGCGATTGCTGCCTCCAGGTCGCCTGACAGACCGTCCGTCATGGCCTGTGCATCGCCCTCCACCCGCTCGGCGAGTTCCGCGACCTGCCAGGCGCCGATGCCGCGGGCCGAGCCCTTGATGGTGTGGGCCGCCTCGCTGCGCTGCCCTGCATCGGGCGCCCGCTTCAGCTTCTCCAGCCAGATTTCCGACTGGCGCGAGAAGAGACGCAGCACCTCCTGCTCCAGCGCCCGGTTGCCGAAGGTGTGGCGCGCCAGGTGGACAAGGTCGACCGGTGCGGCCGACGTGCCGCCGTCGCCCGAAGAGGCAAGACCGGATGAAGCCATATTGGTCTCCGCATGGTTGCCCGCCTGCGCCCGGACGGCGGACAGCGGGTTTCGATGGAGGCCGATCATGCCCCCCACCGGCAAAAACCCGGTTAAGAATAGATCGTGTTTTCCCCGCACTGATGCGCCTGAGCACCAACAAAGTGAATTTTTGGTTAACGTCGCATCCGCCGCCACCTCTCTCCGCAACGTGAGCACGGCACAGGCTACCGCAGCTCGCGCGCCACGCGCATCTGGACGGGCGGCCGCCTTGCCCGAAAGATCGTCACGCCAGCGAGAGAGGCGCCACCACCCGCGCTCGATTGACGGTCTTTCGCGGCGACTTCGAATAATAAGTAGATTCAATGTCTTGAGAAGACGGTCCGAGCATTGCGGCGCTCAACGCCGGCCTGTTCATCGCACGCACCAGATGAGCAATGCGGTAGTATGAAACCTTATCCAATGTCCGGGGAATGACCCCGCCCGAGCCGGCCGCAGTGACATGGGAACACCCTGGAACCGGGCGCCACACCAACCGTGAATATCGTCATTTTTTACGATAAAATATCTGCCGAGAGGACCCTTCCGGCCGCCTGCCGGCCGGCTCCGCAGCCCGAGATTTCTTGTCCATTTACCCTGTTTGTGCCAATAACATGGAGGATGCGGCTGAATGCGAAGAACGTGCTGTCAGCACAAGGCCTTATTAAGGGCGGATGTGTTAGCGGCAGGATCGTGTACCGGGACGGGGCACGAACGCTCTTCGGGCCGCGGGGGTCGTGCCTAACATTGACCATGATGACAAGGTTCATGGCGGCCGAGCCAGAAATGGCCGCATTTGCGATTGCTCCGGCGGTGGCGGCCGCCGGGTTTATCGATGTGTATCGCGATTGCGGCAACGGCGAACGGCAATCTGTCGCCGGCAAGTACAGAGTACCGACAGAGGCGATCTGACATGGCGGGTAAATCGCAAAAGTCCAACGATCCGGCGGAAGCGGCCCTTTCGGCCGTCGAAGAGGCGCTGAAGCTCGAATTCGAGAGCGACGCGCGCAGCTCTTCCGGCACGGGCGTGGACACCGGAGAAAGCGGCGCTTCAGGGGAAGGCGACGCGGTCGATGCGATCGCGGCGGCGGTAAACGCGCGCGAGCGTGAGGAAAAGAGTGCGCCGCGGCGCGGCCGCAGGGCCCGCTCCACGCGACAGAGCGCGGCCAACGACGACCGCCGATCGATCGGCAACCTGATCTATGCGCTGCAGCGCCAGCCCTCCACGGCGCCGGTGTGGATCGCCTTCCTGCTGTCGATCGCCTGGGTCGGCATCGGCGGCGGCATCGTCTGGTCCGCCTTCAACACCGAAATCAATTCCATCGCGACGCTGAGCGAGATCGCCCGCTTCCCCTCGCTGATCGCCGCCGGCATCGCGCTTGTGCTGCCGGTCGTGTTCTTCCTGGTGCTGGCGATCATGATCCGCCGCGCCCAGGAGATGCGCATCGTCGCGCACGGCATGACGGAAGTGGCGCTGAGGCTCGCCGAGCCGGAGGACATCGCCAAGGAATCCGTGCTCAACGTCGGCCAGGCCATCCGCCGCGAGGTCGCCGCCATGGGCGACGGCATCGAGCGTGCCATCGCGCGTGCGAGCGAACTGGAGGTGCTCGTCCACAACGAGGTCGCCTCGCTTGAACGCTCCTACAACGACAACGAGCTGAAGATCCGTGCGCTGATCGACGATCTGGTCAGCCAGCGCGAAGCCATCACCGCCAATGCCGACCGTGTGCGCACCTCGATTTCCGGCGCGCACGAGAGCCTGGCGACCCAGCTGTCGACCACCGCCGAGCAGATCGACACAGCGGTGAGCGCCGCCAACAGCCGCCTGACCGAGACGTTCGATTCCCGCGCGATGAACTTCACCTCGGCGGTGGACGAGCGTCTGCAGAACATGACCGCGTCGCTCGATGCAGCCGGCCGCGATCTCGTCGATTCGCTCTCCTCGCGCGGCGAGGACTACGTCGACCGGCTGACGCGTTCCTCCTCCGAGCTTTCGGAAGTGCTGAGCCTGCGCGGCAGCGAGATCAACGTCCGCCTGTCGGAGACAGCCGACAGCCTGGTCACGACGCTGATGGATCGCGGCAACGCGATCAACAAGCTGCTGAGCGAGACCGGCGAAAGCGTGTCCGAGACGATCGGCCTGCGTTCGGCGGAAGTGAACGACACGCTGACCATCGCGGGTTCCACGATCACCGAGGCCTTCGCCCGTCACTCCGAGGAGATCACCGCCCGCCTCGACACAACCGGCCGCACGCTCATCGACAGCATGGACGAGAAGGTCTCGACCCTCGACGAGCGCATGCAGACGACCGGCGAGAACGTCATCTCCACGATCACCCATCACGGCGGCGAGGTGGCCGACCACATCGCCACCAAGGGTGCGGAGATCATCGACACGATCACCAGCCGCACGACGGAAGTTGCCGACATCCTGCAGGGAACGGGCGAGTCCATCGTCGTCGACCTGTCGCTGCGCGGCGGCGAGATCGCGGCCAAGCTCGACAGCACCGCAAGCCACCTCACCGAGACGATCACGGTGAAGGGCGGCGACCTGGCCGAACGGCTCGGTTCCATCGGCGAGCGCATCCACGAATCGATCACCGTGGAAGGCGAGCTGCTCGACAAGCGGCTTGCCTCCCGCGGCGAGGCGATGGGCGAGCTCATCGCCCGCCACGCGGCTGACTTCGACGCCACCGTCGCCTCCGCGACCACGGAAATCAGCGCGGCTCTGGGCGAGCGCTCCTACGAACTGGGCCAGCGCCTGTCTGAGACCGGTACCGAGCTTGCCCGCCTGATGGGCGCGCGCGGCGACGCCATCGCCAACGAACTCGGCACCATCGGCGGCCGGATTTCGGAAACGGTGGACGTGCGGGCCCGTGTCATGCACGACAGCCTCGCCAGCCGGCTTGCCGAACTCGACACGCTCATCAACGAGCGCGGCGGCGAACTGGTCGGCTCCTTCGGCAACCGCACGGCGGAACTCTCCACCGCGCTGGAAGGCCATCTCGGCGCCATCGACGGCGCCCTGGAAGATCGCACCCGCGCGCTCAACGAGAGCCTCGACAAGCACCGCCAGACCATCGACGGCACGCTGGAGGAGCGCACCGGCTCGATCAACACCGCGCTGGAGCGCCGCATCGGCGCCATGGACCGCGCCCTTGCGGAACGCACCGAGGCGCTGGATGCCGCGCTGGAAAGCCGGTCCAACACGCTGGATGCGACCTTCGAGAACCGCAGCCTCGCCCTCAACGAGGCGTTGGAACAGCGCACCACGGCGCTCGCCTCCTCGCTGGAAAGCGGAACCGCCCGCATCACCGAGGCGCTGGAGACGACCGGCGGCAGCATCGGCGAGACGGTTCAGACCGCATCCACCCGCATCGCGGAAACGCTGGAGAGCGGCGCAACCCGCATCGGCGAGACGCTGGACAGCGGCGGCGCCCGCATCGCCGACACGTTCGACGACAAGACGGCGATCGTCTCCGACGTTCTCAAGGCTCGCGTGGAGGAAGCCGGCGCCGACTTCGACCGCCGCACCGACGAGATCGCCAAGCAGCTCGACGCACGCTCCCAGGCGATCGGCGAGACGATGGCGGAGAAGCTGGAGTCCTTCGACAAGGCCGTCGGCGACCGCATCGACGGTGCCGCAAGCCACATCAACGAGCGTTCCGAGAAGCTCGCGGAGACGATGAGCACCAACATCACCCGCGTCGACGAGACGCTGGATGCGCGTGCCCGCCAGATCTCCGAGACGCTGATCGCCCGCACCCGCGAGATCGCGGGCGCCTTCGTCGTCGGCCAGAACGAAATGACCGACGCGCTCAACGGCCGCCTGGACGAGGTGAGCAAGGTGCTCTCCCGCCAGACCCAGCAGCTCACCGAGATGCTGTCGGAGCGCATCGCCGAAATCAACGTCTCGCTCGGCTCCAAGGTGTTCGAGGTCGCCGAGACGCTGGACGGACGCGCCGGCGAGATCGAGCGCATCCTGAACGACCGGCTTTCCGCCATCACCGGCTCGCTGGCCGAGGAAAGCGAGAAGGCGCGTTCCGTCGTCACCGAGGCCATGACGCGCGCATCGCAGGTCATGGAAGGCGAGAGCGGCAAGGTGCGCGACCTGGTTCTCCAGGCCGTGGAACAGGCCGGACGCTCGATGAACGCGGAAAGCGAGAGGGCCCGCACGCTCTACACCGCAACGCTCGCCGAACTTGGCGGCGCGCTGTCGGGCGAGAGCGAGCAGGTGCGCGAGACCATGGCCCGCACCATCGCGGAAGTCTCCGGCAGCCTGAACGCGGAAAGCGAGCACGCCCGCATCATTCTGGAGAAGACCTCCGAGCAGCTTCACCAGCTGGTCTCCGGCGAGGCGGACGAGTTGCGCGACCGGGTCACGCTGGCCGTACGCGAGGCGGCCCGGGTCCTCACCGACCGCAGCCGCATCGTCACCGAGGATCTCAAGGAACAGGCAAGCTCCTTCAACGAGACGCTGGCGGCCCGCTCGACCGAACTGTCCACCCTGCTGGGCACGGACGGCAACGAGCTGGTTTCCGCCATCGAGGCCCGTTCGCGCGACCTCACCGGCCGCATGGACGAGGTCCACAACGCCATCCTCGACGCGATCACCGTCAAGGGCCGCGACGTCTCCGAGAACATCGCCCGTCAGGGTCTGGAGACGACACGCTCCATGGCCGCGACCGGCGAGGAGATCGCGGCCGCGATCGAGGCCCGCTCGCGCGATGCGGTGGCGCTTCTGGGCTCCACCAACGATCGCCTGCAATCGGAGATCGCCGGCATTCTCGACCGTCTCAACCAGTCCAACACCGGACTGCGCGAGGTGCTGTCGAGCGCGGGCGAGAACCTCAACGAGATCGAGACCAAGCTCACCCAGCGCGCCGGCGAGTTCCGCACCGCGGTGGACCGTGCGGTCACCGATACCAACGAGTCGACCGCGATCATCGGCGATCAGGTGGCAGCCCTTCGCACCGTTTCCGGCGCGATGCTCACCGACATCACCGGCCTCGCCGACCGCTTCGAGGAGCAGAGCCAGCAGATCACGGCGGCCGCGCGCCAGCTCGACGATACCCAGCGCACCGTGACGCGCTCGGTGAGCGAGCAGGCCTCGACCATCGAGAACGCGGCGGAAAGCCTGGTGACCAAGACCGGCACCGTCGACGAGCTGATGCAGAACTTCGCGCAGCTTCTGGCCGGCACGCTGTCGAGCGCCGACGACAAGGCCCGTGCCGTCGTCAACCTGCTCGGCCGCACCGCCGACACCGCCACGCAGACGCTGAACGACCAGCTCACCACGCTGGAAGAGACCGCGTCCGCCCATGGCGACAAGGCCCGCGAGGCCGTCAAGGCCGCACAGGCCCAATTCGTGGAAGAGGTCGGCCGCACCGTCGGCGAGGCCTCCGAGCGCTTCAACGAGGCGACCAAGCGCATGCGCGAGGTTGCCCGCGAGGTGCAGCGCGAACTGGAAGCCACCCGCGCCGAACTGAAGCGCGGCGTGCTCGATCTGCCCGAGGAGACGCAGGAATCCACCGCCACGATGCGCAAGGTGGTTTCCGAGCAGATCCGCGCGCTGAACGAGCTGTCGGAGATCGTGGCGCGCCAGTCGAACGCGCTCGATGTCGCGGCACCGCAGGCGGCTCAGGCCCAGCAGGCGCATTCGCCGCGCCAGCCGGTCCCCGAGGCCCCGGCCTCCCGCTGGCAGGCGCCGCAGGCCTCCCAGCCGTCAGCCGCACCGGCGCAGACGGTTGCCCGCACCCCGCAGCCGGCCGCTCAGCCCCCGGCCCAGCCGGCACAGAACTATCAGCGCCCGGCCACACCGGCTCCGGCGCCCGCCAAGGCGGCGCCCCAGCAGCCTCAGCCGGCCGCGCGTCGCCCGGCTCAGCCCGCCTCGCAGCCGGCGGAACGCGCCCCCCAACGCGGCACTCAGGCCGGCCAGCCCAAGGGCTGGGTTTCCGACCTGCTGCGTCGTGCCTCCGAGGACGAACGCGAACAGCCGGAGGCCGAGGCCCCGCGCCGCGACCGTTCCGCTCCGGCGACCGGCACCGGTGGCCGTTCGCAGCTGCACATGGTGGAATCGCTGAACTCGCTGTCGATGGACATCGCCCGCGCCATCGACCACGAGACCTTCATCGACCTGTGGGACCGCTACCGGGCCGGCGAGCGCAACGTCTTCACGCGCCGTCTGTACACCCTGCAGGGCCAGCAGACCTTCGACGAGATCCGTTCCAAGTATCAGCGCGACCCGGAATTCAGGGGTGCCGTTGATCGCTACATCGAGGATTTCGAGGCGCTGCTGACCCAGGTCTCCCAGAACGATCGCGACAACATGCTGAGCGAGACCTACATGTCGTCCGACACGGGCAAGGTCTACACCATGCTCGCCCACGCCAGCGGCCGCCTCGACTGAGGTTTAGCGACATAGCGAAACGACAGGGGGCGCGTCGCAGGACGCGCCCCTTTTGTTTTCGGCTTTTAAAATCCGGTAGATTTATCCGGCGTCATCCCCCGGCTTTGTCCGGGGGATCCACCTTTCAGCGCATCCCGGACGAACTGGATTGCCCGGACGGAGCCGGGCAATGACGGTGGCAAGCGTATTGATCAGGAAGATAACGGGGCCGCGAGCCGTCCCGAGGGAATCGGCTTCACACCGTCCTCTCGGCCGTATTATGCCCGCAGCAACAGCGCCGAACCGATGCCGCCCGCGGCCGCGATGGCGCACATACCCGTTCCACCTGTGGCGCCCAGTTCGTGGTAGAGCCGGCAGGCGAGGATCGCGCCCGACGCCCCGATCGGGTGGCCGCGTGCAAGCGCGCCGCCGCCGCGATTGATGCGGTCGGCAGGCAGTCCCGCACCTCGGATGCAGGCCATGGCCTGCGCCGCGTAGGCTTCCATCAGTTCAACAGCGACGAGATCGCCCGGACGGAGCCCCTGCCCTGCCAGAACGCGCTTCACCGCCCGCACAGGCGCAATGCCGGGCATCGTGCTTTCCCCGCCCGCACTCGCATGAGCGACAATCTCCGCCCCACGCAGATGCGGCATTTCGCGAAGAACGTCGGCAGACGCCACGAGGCAGAACGCCGCCGCATCCGCCTCCACCGCCGTTGCCGCGACGCTGACCGTACCGGAGACGACGGGCGTTCGCGCCGCAAGCCTTGGCGACAGCGCACGGGTGAACATGTCCTGCGCCACCCCCGCCAGCGGCACGATTTCACCCGCAAGCCGCTCCCGCGCGGCAAGCGCCCGGGCGTGGCTGGCGACCGCGTAGGCATCCTGTTCCTCGCGCGTAATGCCGTACTGGCGGGCGAGTTCATCCGCCGCATCCGCCATGTCGGGATCCTGTTCGGGAAAGGGCGAAAACGGCGGACGGGTGTAGAATTCGGGTTCTCGGCCATCGGCGAAGGTGTGGGCGCGCAAGGGCCGCAGCGAGAAGCTCTCCGCCCCGCCGGCAATCACGATGCGCGCCTGCCCCGCATCGATCATGGCAGCGGCGAGCGCGATCGCATCGAGCCCGCCGGCGCATTGCGCGTCGATGCTGAGGCCCGAGACATGTGGCAGCCCCGCCGCAAGGGCGGCGACGCGTGCCGGATTTCCGCCGCCGCCGAGCGCATTGGAAAGAATGATCTGGTCGACGCGGGCGCCCCCGATCCCCGCCTCGCGCAGCAGGGCTTCGATCACGGGAGCCGCCAGCTCGTGCGGGCGCAAGGCCTTGAAGGCGCCGCCGCGCGGCACCACTGCCGTTCGAAGCGCTGCCGCGATGAAGCTCATGTTGCCCTCCCCTCCAGAGCGCCAAGATCGGGTTTGCCGGAGGCGAGAAGCGGGAACGGGTCGAGATAGACGAACCGGCGCGGCACCATTTCCGGCCCGAGCTCACCGCGGATCTTCTGCCGGAGCAGCCGCTCTTCGGCATCGTCGTCCCGGCCCTCGATGAAGACGACGAGCACGTTTCCCCTGAGCACATCCTTGCGGCTGATGACGGCGCAGGCCCGACTGCCCAGAACCTCGGCCAGAACCCTTTCGATCTCCTCGGGAAAGACGTTCCTGTCGGCGATGGTCACCATCCGGCTCGTGCGGCCGGCGAGCCAGAGATATCCCTCGCCATCCTGCCGGCCGAGTTCGCCAACCGTCAGGAATTCGCCGTCGCGCCGCGTGTCCGCGCTCTCGCCCTCGCTGTAGCCTTCGAAGAGATACGGGCTCCTCACCCAGATCTCGCCGATGCCCGCCGAGGCGTTGCGGATCTCGATCTCGACGCCGGGATAGGCGCGCCCGACCGAACCTTCCGGCGTGCCACCGTCGCTGAGCGTGATGAAGCTCGTCTCCGAGGCGCCGTAGAACTGGCGCAGCTCAGCAGATGGAAAGACCGACGCGACCCGTTCCGCCGTCGCCCGGTCGAGCGCGCCGCCGCCGCACAGGATCAACCGCACGCCGGGAATGCCGCGCTCCGCCGGCAGCAACTTGAGCTGCGTTGGCGTGGCATAAAGAACGCTGACGCCGGCCTCGGCCAGCCGCTCGGCCTGATGATCGGGCCGCATGCCGGCCATGAATTCCACCCCCGCGCCGGCGTGCAGCGCTTCCAGAACGCCGTAGAGCGCCAGCGAATGGCCGAGATTGCCGAACACCGCCGCACGATCGTCGGCAGTGAACCCGAAGAGCTCTCGGTTGACCTCGAAGCTGCGTTCCCATGACGAGAGGGCGCGGCGGATGACCTTGGGTCGGCCGCGGCTTCCAGACGTCATGCATTCGATGTGCCCGGCGCCGGGCCGCGCCTCGACCCAGGGGGCGCGATGGGAGACCCGCAGGCTCGCCCCCTCCGCCCGCAGGTCGAGCAGCCGGGAGAGCGCATCGGCCATCTCGCCGGATGCCCGCTCCAGCGCAATGCCGTTGCAGGCGATTTCGACCCGCGCCTCGGCCATCCTCAGGCCTCCCCGTCGAAACCGTGAAAGGCTGCGTAGTCGGCGAGCCCGATGCGTTCGGTGCGAAAGCCGTTGACCGGCGCCGCACGGTCCGCCCGGCCCAGGGCGATGCCGCAGACGACGAGTTCGTCGTCGGCAAGGGCAAGGCGGCGGTGGATGTAGCGCCCGTAATTGGAGAGCGCGCCGATCGCGCAGGTGGCATAGCCGAGGCTTTCGGCCGCCAGCATCAGAGCCAGGACCGACATGCCGAGATCCATGTAGCAGCCAGCCCCCATGTCGCGGCGGATGGAGACGACAAGGCCGACCGGCGCATCGAAGAACCGGTAGTTCGCGGCAAACTGCGCCTTGCGGCCCTCGAGGTCGCGCCGGTCGATGCCAAGCGCGCGGTAGAGCGCATAGCCGGCCCCTCTGCGCCGCTCCTTCAGATGCGCGGGCATCGGATCGGGAAAATAGGAGTATTCCGGCGGCTCCGGCGCCTCGGCCTCGGCATGCGCGGCAAGATCGGCACAGAAGGCGCTAAGCGGCTCGCCGGTGAGAACCTGAAAGCGGCCCGGCTGCAGGTTCGAGCTGCTGGGTGCTGCGCGCGCGGCCCGAAGGAGCTGCTCCAGGATCGCCAGAGGCACGGGCTCGCTCAGGAACTTGCGGCAGGAATGCCGGCTTTCCAGAAGCGCGAACAGCGGGTTTTCAGGGCAGGTCATGGGGCGCGGTCGCAATCACGGGAGAGAGGAAACGATAGCGCGGCTTATAACCTTGAAGCCTTCATGCGAACAAGGACGGCAAAGCCACGGACGCATCCTCTCCCGATGACCGGCATGCGCCTTCAGTTGCTGAGAGCCGCGCGCAAATAGCTCTCCAGACCGGTCGGCCCGCGCACGGGATCGGCCGGCGTCTCGATCCCGCCATCGGCGACGACCCCGGTCATTCCGGCGAAAGACTGCGCGGACGCGGCGGAAAATCCGGCCTGGCGGTAGCATGCCTCCCATTCACCCGGCGGCACCTCCTCCACCTGTATCTGCCGCCCCCAGAGGCCGGAGAGCACATCCGCCACGTCGCGCGGCGTGTAACAGCGCGGGCCCTCCACATGCCAGGGCGCAATATCGTCCGCCGGTTCGAGCAGCCGGCGGGCGGCCGCCTCGCCCAGATCGTCGGGCGACACCATCGCGAGCGGCATGTCTGCGGGAAGAAAGGAGACAAGCCGACCCGTTTCACGGGCCTGCCGTGCGGAAAGCAGCCAGTTGCTCATGTAGTATGCGCCGCGATTGATCGCCGCCGGGATCGGCTGCGCAAGTGCGCCCTGTTCCAGCGCATGCAGGACCGTCAGGTCTCCGCAGTGCGAGCCGGGGCGCGCGCCATAGGTCGAGACCACGACGACCTTTTCCAACGGGGCGCCTTCAAGAGCCTGAAGGATTGCGGCCACACCGGCGCTTTCCTCCACATCGATATCGCCAGCCGGGTTTGCCGGCGGATTGAGAAGCAGAGCACGCCGGCCACGGGCGAGAACGTCATGCAGGGACCGCGCGTCGCGAATATCGGCGACCGCGATTTCGGCTCCGACCGCCCGCAGGCTTTCCCCGTGCGACGCGTCTCGAGTCACGATGGTCACCGGTTCTGCGCGCGCAAGCAGATAGCGCGCCGCCGCTGCGCCCACCTGTCCCGTTCCGCCAAGAATGATATGCACGATCAAACTCCTTTTCGTTCGCAAGCGAACGCGCGGAGTAGCAGCGCCTCCCGTCAATTCGTGTCAGGAGCGATCCGTCACAGGTCGGCCTCTGGTTCCTCCAGACTGTATTCGGCCAGAAGGATCCGCCGGGGCGCCGGCAGGCGATCGGCAAGGTTGCTCAAGGACTGGATGCGGTCGAGGCGGAAATGGCGGAATGCCTCGCGGCGCTCGCACCATGCAACCAGAATCTGCGTATCGTCGAAGAAGGCGAGCGCGATGGGCCAGACGATGCGTCTCGTCTCCGCACCGCGCGCATCGCGATAAAGGATCTCGATCTTGTGCTCGGCGGAAATCGCCTGGCGCACCTGTCCGATCCGTTCGCCGTCATCCGTGTTCGACGGGGCGACCGCAAGCCCGCTGGTGCGCATGGCGCGCGCCCGATCCTCGCCGAGCCCGGCGGCGATCTTGGCGAGCGCACCGGATGCGGCTTCGCACAGATCCGGATCGCCACGCCGCTGCACAAAGCGCAAGCCCAGCAGCACGGCGTCGGCTTCAAGCTCGCTTAGCGCCAGCGGCGGCATGAAGAAGCCTTTTCCGAGCACGAAGCCAAGGCCGGCCACGCCTTCCACCGGCGCGCCGAGTTCGGCCAGAACCTTGAAGTCGCGAAGGATGGTGCGCTCCGACACCTGGAACTTCGCCGCCAACTGCTTTGCGGTGACCGGCCGACGGTGCGCACGCAATTCCTCAAGAAGAGCGAGAAGACGTCCACTACGCCCGGTCATGGCGGACCCCAGGCAGTCAATTTAGAAGGGACCGCATCGCGGCAACGGGAGCGCATCCCACCCTCAGATCCGTCCAAGCGTCCAGTTCACGAGATCGACAAGACACTTGTCTGTGGCGCGGTCGATCGCGGCCACGGCATCCTCGACCGTATCGCTCGCCGCGCGCTCTTCGGCCCGGAAGGTGCGGCTGGCGAGAACCTTGCCGTTGCGATCGTTGATGATATTGGCGGCGAACTCCACCCGCGCCACGCGCGCGCCATCGACGGCGAGCTGGAAGGCGCGGATGTCGGTGGCGATCTGGTAGTCGATCAGCAACCCTTCGCCCGGCCGGCCGGCCGCGCGCACGCCGCCGGAATTCTGGAAGGCCTCGATCATCTTGGACTGCAGCAGGCGGGGAACACGGTCGCTCCAGGCCGCACCGCCGAAATAGCTCATCGAGATGTCGTTGGAGACGACGGCGATGTTGTCGGTATCGAGTGCGGCGACCGTATGCGGCGCCGCGACGAGGATCTGGGCCTTGCTGTGACGGCTCGTTGCGCCGAACTCGCGCGGGGCACTGAGCGTGTAGATGTCGCGCGGCGCCGGGCCCCCGCCGAGCGCGGCGCATCCGCTCACCGCCGCGACAAGCGCAACGGCCGCGCCGCGCCGGGCCACATCTGCGATCGTTCTCAGCCACACCATTGCGTCCGTCGCCTCTTTGCCCGCGCTCCGCCGCCGGCATTGCCGGCATCGCGTCACGTCGGTCCGTTTTTCGGCCCGAGGGCCACAGGCCCTTCCCGAACAGGCCTGCACCTTCACAGCCTTTTGCGCTATTCGCACAAGCCCGTAAAGCATCACGCGCCACGAGCCTCATAAATCAGACCGACATTGGTCCGGTTTCCTGTCGACCGGACGGATTCAATCTGACGGAAACATGCCCTAACGTCGCTTTCTCTCACCATTGTAGACGGGAACGTCGTCGCCACCATAAAGAACCCGGCTCGGATTGCGATCGAAATTGGCGAATACCGTCCGTATCTCTTCAAGGGTCTGCCGCGCCTGCTCCAGCACCGCATCCACATTGCGCAGGCCGCGGTCGGAGAAGCGGGCAAACCCGTCCGTGATGGGCCCGATGCGGCTGTTGATCTTGTCGGCGATCTCGCGGATGGAGCGCGCCGCCGCCGTCGCCTCCACGATCAGCCCCTCGCCGTCGCCCTCCACGTAGCCGTCCACCTTGGTCAGGACGTCGTTGACCTTCGAGGACGCAACGTCCAGCTTGCCGGAGATGTTCCGGGCATCGGAGATCACCCGGTCGATATCCGGCTGGCGCTTGCGCACGTCCTGGGTGAAGGCCTGGAGATCTGCGGAGGCGCCGCGCGCATCGGCGAGCGTTTCCTCGATGGTGGTGGTCTGGCCGGCGAGACTCTTGGTGACCTTGTCGACCGAGGCGACGATATCCGACACCCGGTTCGGATCGACGGAACGGATCACCTTGCCCGCATCGTCCATGACGCCGTTGACGTTGCCGGCGACCGTCTTGAGCTGGTCGGCGACCGCGCCGGCATCGTCGATGAACTTGGAGATGCGTTCGGACTTCGCCGCCACGGTATCGCTCGTCTCGCGAATGCTGGCCGCCGCCGCCCGCGCATCGGCGATGATCTGGTCGATCTCGTCCGCCTTGGCGGAAAGCCGGTTCGTCACGTTCTCCACGTTGGCGACGATCGCACTGACCTTGTCCCTGTCGACCGCGCCGATGACGGCGTCGATCTTCTCAAGTTCCGCGTTGAGCCCGGCGGAGAACGTCGACAGCTCGTCCGTCACCTTTTTCGCGCCCGCGGCCACCTGGTCGACCTGATTGAGCGCGTTGTCGAGCTTGCCGGAAGCATTGGACATGTTGTCGACGAACGTCGACACCTTCTGCGGATCGACGGCGGCAACCAGCGTGTCGGCCCGTTCCACCAGCCCCTGCAGCTTGTCGGAAAGCCCGGTGAAGGCCTTGGTCGCGTCCGAGACGCTTGCCATGAAACCGCTCACGCCATCGGAATTGGCGGCGAGCGCATCGGTGAACTTGGTGATGTTGTCGATCGACTCGCGGACCGCCGGGCGGTTCGCATCGATCAGGTCGTTGATCGTGGAAAGGGACTTGTCCGCCTTCGAAAGCACATCGCGCGCGCCCTGCATAAGGTCCTGGAAGCCGGACCGGTCGGCGATGAGTTCGGGGTTCTCTTCCGTTTCCAGAAGGCCCGGCATGTCCTTCGAGCCACCCACAAGCTCCACGTAGGCGACGCCGGTGAGACCGGAAAAGCCGAGCGAGGCTTTGGTATCGGCGCGCAGCGGCGTGTTCGCCTTGATCGCGGTGACCGCGACGACGCGCGTGGGATCGTCATGGGCGAAGGTCAGATCCGTCACCTCGCCCACGCGGATGCCGTTGAAGAAAACCTGACCGCCGACCTCGAGCCCCGTCACCGCGCCGGGAAAGATGACCCTGAGCGTACGGCGCGTGTTGCCCTCGCCCGTCCCCGCCAACCACCAGACGAAGATGAAGGCGGAGAAGATCGTCAGCAGGACGACCGATCCGATCGCGATGTAGTTCGCCCGGGTTTCCATTCCCGTCCACTCCTTGACGACCGGATCACCGCGACGGTGCCCCGATCCGCATGCTGTTCAACGGCCTCTCATGGCCGCGTTGCGCGTGTCCCTCATGCACCCGAGCGACCGCCATCAGGCCTTTCCTGCCCGGCCCGCCTGGCGCCGCGCACGCCGTTGAAATAGGACTGCACCCAGGGGTGATCGAAAGCGAGCATCTCATCGATCGTCCCCGTCGTCAGAACCCGCTTTTCCGCCAGCACCGCAATCCGATCACACGTGGAATGCAGGCTGTCCAGGTCGTGGGTCACCATGTAGACGGTCAGACCCAGCGTGTCGCGCAGCTTGATCGTCAGATCGTCGAAGGCGGCGGCCGCGATCGGATCGAGCCCCGAGGTGGGCTCGTCCAGAAAGACGATCTCCGGATCGAGCACCAGCGCCCGCGCCAGGCTCGCCCGCTTGATCATGCCGCCGGAAAGCTCGGAGGGGAACTTCTCCGCCGCATCGCGCGGCAGGCCCACCAGATCGAGCTTGAAGAGCGCCAGTTCATCCATCAGCCGCTCGCTCAAGCTGAGGTGTTCGCGCATCGGCACCTGGATGTTCTGGCGCACGTTGAGCGAGGAGAACAGCGCGCCCTGCTGGAACAGAACCCCCCAGTTGCGCTCCACATGGGTGCGCTCCTCATCGTCGGCCTTGTCGAGGTCGATGCCGAGCACCTCGATCGTTCCCGCCCGCCGGGGCGTCAGCCCCAGGATCGCGCGCATCAGCACCGACTTGCCCGTGCCCGACCCGCCGACAAAGCCGAGGATCTCGCCGCGATAGACGTCGAGATCCAGATCCTTGAGGACCAGCGTGTCGCCGAAGCCGACCGTCACGTCGCGCACGGAGAGCACGACATCACGCTCAGGGGCCTGCGCCGGCGGGGCCGTTTGCGTGGACGCGGGATCGATCATGGCTGCCTCAGATCCCGATGCCGGCGAAGAACATGGCGAAGAGCCCGTCCGTCACGATGACCATGAAGATCGCCTTCACCACCGACAGCGTGGTGTGCAACCCGAGGGATTCGGAAGAACCGCGCACCTTGAGCCCCTCCACGCAGGCCACCAGACCGATGATCAGCGCCATGAACGGCGCCTTGACGAGGCCGATCATCAGCGTCTGGAAATCGATGGCCGCGCGCAGATATTGCAGGAAGTTCTGCGGCTGGATGCCGAGATAGCTCCAAGCGACCATGGCGCCGCCGACGAGCGAAGCGAGATCGGCGAAAAAGGACAGCATCGGCAGCGCCAGCATCAGCGCCACGATGCGCGGCAGCACCAGCACCTCGCCCACGCGCAGGCCGATGACATGCAGCGCGTCGATCTCCTCGCGCATCTTCATCGAGCCAAGTTCGGCCGTGAACGCACTGCCCGAGCGCCCCGCCACCATGATCGCGGTCAGAAGCACGCCGATTTCGCGCAGCACCAGCACGCCGACCAGATCCACCGAATAGCGGTCCGCCCCGAACTGGCGCAGATAGAACCCGCCCTGCTGGGTGATGATGGCGCCGATCAGGAAGCTCATCAGCATGACGATCGGGATGGCGCCGATGCCGACCCGGTCGAACTGATGGGCGATGGAGACCAGCCGGAGGCGCCGGGGATGGACGATCGTGTTGGCGATGACCACGCCGAGCGTGCCGAGGATGTGCAGCACGGCGACGGCGTCCTTGCCGACTTCCACCATCTGACGGCCGGTCGCCTCGACCAGCCACAGCAGCGAAATCCGGCGCCGGCGCGCGTCCCACGGCGGCGGATGATGCGCCTCCACCTCGTCGAGCAAGGTGCGGAACCGCTCCGTGACGCCGTTGATGCGCACGCGCGCGCCCTTGAACTCGCACCGCCCGCGAATCCTGTGGATGAGCCATGCGCCCGCGGTATCGAGCTCCGTCACCTGCGACAGATCGATCTCGACGATGGCAGGCTTGCCCAGATGCACCGTCTGCACGAGATGCTCCGCCCCGGCCGCATGCGCGAGCAACCACGGACCTGACAGCGACAGGAATGCCGTGCTTCCGGCGCGTTGCGATGAAATCGCCGGCTCCGCGGAGGCGGTCTGATAGGTCATTCGGTTCCGAACGTCCGTGGGGCAAAAGGACCTGCCAAGACTAACCCGTTTGGCCTAACATGTCCCCCGGCAAACACCCGATTCTTCCGTCTTTTCTGAAAGCTATGATCAAAATGACACGCCGGCTGACAATTCAACGCGAGGCCTGGCCTCTGGCCGAGGCCTTCACGATTTCACGCGGCAGCCGCACCGAAGCGGTCGTCGTCGTCGTCGAAATCGAACAGGACGGCCATATCGGACGCGGCGAATGCGTCCCCTATCCGCGCTACGGCGAAACGGTCGAAAACGTCATGAGCGCCATTCGCGGCCGTGAAACCGACCTTGCGGCGGGGCTCGGCCGCGAGGCGCTGCGCACGACGATGCCGGCAGGGGCTGCGCGCAACGCCATCGATTGCGCACTGTGGGATCTGGAGGCGAAGCTGTCCGGCGTACCGGTGGCCGAGGCCGCCGGCCTTGCCCCGGCAGGGCCCGTCACGACCGCCTACACGATCAGCCTTGGCACGCCCGAGGCCATGTTCAAGTCCGCACAGAAAGCCCAGAGCCGCCCGTTGCTGAAGATCAAGCTTGGCGGCGACGGCGATATCGAGCGTATCGCGGCGGTTCGCGAGGCGGCCCCGGAATCCGTTCTCATCGTCGATGCCAACGAGGCGTGGCGCGAGGACGGGCTGGCCGAGTCCGTTGCCGCCTGCGCCAGAGCGGGTGTCGCCCTCATCGAACAGCCGCTGCCGTCCGCTGACGACGATGCGCTGCGCGGGCATGACTTTTCTGTGCCGATCTGCGCCGACGAGAGCATGCACGTGTCCGCCGATCTGGAGACCCTGCGCGACCGCTACGACGCGATCAACATCAAGCTCGACAAGACCGGCGGCCTGACGGAGGCGATCACCACGCTGACGAAGGCGGAGGAACTGGGCTTTCAGGTGATGACCGGCTGCATGGTCGGCACATCGCTCGCCATGGCGCCCGCGCTGCTGCTGACTGCCCATGCCGCCTTCGTCGATCTCGACGCCCCGCTGCTGCTGGCGAAAGATCGCGAGCCCGGTCTCATCTATGAGGGCAGCGTCATCCGCGGCTACGACGGCGCCCTGTGGGGCGGCACGGCCTGAGCCTCGCCTGAGCGCGATTTGAAATGCAATGGACCCGGCCGCGCCTGGCCGGGTCGAGACAGGCCGGGTCGCAACAGGCCAGACTTCAGCCTTCGCGCAGCGTGCGGCCGGCTCCGCGCACGGCCGCAAAGGCCAGCAGAAGACCGGACAGCACGCAGGCCATCGCCATCGCCCAGAAGGCATAGGCGGGGTCCGCGCCATAAAGCGGACCGCTGACCAGCGTTCCAAGCGCCGTGACGAGACCGACGAACGTGCCGCCGAGGCCTTGCGCGGTGGCGGCACGGCGGGCGGGAATGCTGGCGGCGATGAAGGCGACGAGCCCGAGATGCGCGGCGCCGAACGTGAAGCCGTGCAGCATCTGCATCGCGAGCACCGCGGCGGGGGCGGTGAGGAGCGGGAAAAGCGTCCACCGCACGACGCCGGCGAGAGCTCCGAGCGCGATCATCCCCATCGGCGGCATGCGCATGCCGAGGCGCGTCGCCCCCATGAACAACCCGACCTCGACCACCACGCCGGTCACCCAGAAGACACCGATCGCCGTCTCGCCGATGCCTTGTCCGCGCCAGTAGAGCGAGCCGAAACTGTAATAGGCGGCATGGCTTCCCTGAACGAGCGCGGCAGCGAGCAGCACGGCGAGAAAGAGCGGCTCGCGCAGGCCCCGCGCGGAGGGCAGCGCGGGCTGCGCCGGATCCGAACGGTTCAGTTCCGGCAACGTCTGCGCCATCAGGCCGCAGGCCACGAGCGCAACCGCCATCGCCAGGGGAACGAGGTTCGAGGACATCGCCTCCAGCGCGGCGCCGCCGGCCAGTGTGGCGATCATGAACGCCACCGATCCCCACAGTCTCATGCGTCCGTAATCGCCCTCTCCGGCACGCACCGTATCCATCGCATAGGCATCGCTGAGCGGAATGATCGCCCCGTGAAAGATCGCCATGGCAATCATCACCATCAGGATCTGTACGAAGCCCTGGGCCGGCAGAAAACCGGCCACGGCGACACCCGAAATAACGCAAACGATTGATATTGCAGCAGAACGACGGCCAAATCGATCGGCGATCGCCGCGATCACGGGGCCACAGACGATGCGGATGGCAAGCGGCGTGGCGAGGACCAGACCGATTTGCGCATCCGTCAGCCCCTTGTCGGAAAGAAAGATCGCGAAGTACGGCAGGAACAGACCCATCGCAAGAAACTGCAATGCGAAAAGAAGCCCGACACGCCGTTTCAGGGCAAAAGAGGCAGGATTTGCGCGAACCATTGCGGCTATCTAAACTGCCGTTAACGATTTGGACCGATACTGAACGGCGATGGACGAGTTCGGGTCACATTAGAACCTGAAGCGCGCCACGCATAGAGCGCGCGTGAAGCGTCAGGAAATGAAGCCGAGGCGAGAAAGCATGGCCGCAGTCAGCCCCCCTTCCCTTATGCGGGAGGAAGACTACGAAGCAATCGAATCCGCCGTCATGGAGACGACGCGGGGCCGCTGGTTCCTTTCAGAATATGCCCGGCGTAACAGGTCCGCCGACACGAATATCCTGCTCGATGCGATCGGCAAGCTCGAAGGCATGATGCGCCGCGAGCACAGGGTGCCGAAGCTGGAGCGCATCCAGCTCGATCTCGCCGACATGCAGGAGGCAATCCAGCGCACCCGGCGCGAGATCGCCCAGATCAAGACCGAATCCTCCGACGGCGACCGCTTCGCCGAGGCCTCCAACGAGCTCGACGCCATCGTCACCCAGACCGAGGGCGCGACCCAGGACATCCTGCACAAGGCGGAACTCGTTCAGGAACTGGCCTGGACCCTGCGCGAACAGGGCGTGGACGAGAAGGTGTGCGACGACATCGACGCCCACACCACCGACATCTTCATGGCCTGCTCGTTCCAGGACCTGACCGGCCAGCGCACGCAGAAGGTCGTCCAGGTGCTGCGCTACCTGGAATCGCGCATCAACGAGATGATGGAGATCTGGGACGTTCAGGCCGACGAGTTGAATGTCGATCCCGGTCCGATCAACCCGGAAGAACACCGCCCCGACGCCCACCTGCTGCACGGCCCGCAGGGCGAGGACAAGGCCATCAAGCAGAACACCGTCGACGAGCTGATGGACGCCGAAGCCAGGTACATGGCCGATGACGATATGGCCGACGCGGACAGCGCCAGCGCGGAGACGGCGGCAGAGAGCGCCGACGAAGCGGGCGTATCCGAACAGATCGACATCGACGCCATGGATTTCGCCGCCATCGACACCAGCGATGCGGCCGAAGAGGCCGAGCCGAACGAGATCGAGCCGGAAACCGCTGCCGAGCCGGAGGCCGCAGCCGTCGTCACCGAGGACGACCCGCAGGACGACGCGGAGTTGACAGCTGTCAACCCGTCCGCGGACGCCGAGGACGGCGGTTTCGATATCAACGACATCTCGTTCGACAAGATCGACATGGGCGACGAAGAGGCGGAAGCGGACGCGATGGAGGCGACCGTTGCCGACGAGGCTGCAGCGGACGAAACCGGTGAAGAGGAGACCGCCGGAGACGAACTCCCGAAAGATCTCGCGGGCGCAGGCAACGTCCTGGAAGACATGCTCGACGCGGACACCGACGACGAATTCGCCGCCCTTGAGGTTGATCCGCAGGAGCCCTTCGACGCCGCCGACGAGAACGCCGGCCTTGAGAGCGACGAGGACGAAGAGGACGCCGATCAGGCCTTCCTCGACGCGGAAGCCTCTGCCGAGGAAGAGGACGACGCCGCCGATCCGCTGCGCGCGCTTTCCACCGGCGAACGGCTCGCCCTGTTCAACTAGAACATATTTCGGGCGGGTGCCCCCGGATCGCGGGATCTTTTGCTGCGGCCAATAGAGGCGGCGCTCCGCCTCTTATTGGCCCAGAACGGGATCTCCAGCGCCGACGTCCTACCCGAGTGCCTGGGCGAGCATGTCTCTTTCGATGTTGCCACCGGAAAGCACGACGGCAAGCGTGCGCCCCTTGGTCTCGATGCGGCCGGCAAGGACAGCCGCAAGCGCCGCAGCACCCCCCGGTTCCGCCACCAGCTTCATTTCCCGGAACGCGAAGCCCACAGCATCGAGCACCTCTGCATCGGAAACGGTCAAGCCACGCGCGCCGCGCCGCATGTTGATCGCGAAATTGATCGCGCCCGGCGAGGGTGCCATCAGCGCATCGCAGACCGAACCGGCGGCAGCCGCGTTCGACAGTCGCTCTCCCGCCGCAAGCGAACGCGTGTAGTCGTCGAAGTCCTCCGGCTCGACCGGATGGATCGTGGCCCGGGGAAGCGTATCCTCCAGCGCCAGCGCGATGCCGGCCGTAAGCCCGCCGCCGCTGCAGCACACCAGAACCGCCTCCGGCTCAAGCCCCATCGCGGCCGCCTGCTCCACGATTTCAAGTCCCGCCGTGCCCTGCCCCGCGATCACGCCCGCATCGTCATAGGGGTGCACGAAGGTCGCCCCCGTGCGCGTCTCGATCTCGCGCGCGATCGCCTCGCGGTCCTCGGTTTGCCGGTCGTAGCGGACGATGGTCGCCCCGCTTCTGGCAGTACGTTCCATCTTCAGCGCCGGCGCATCGGCCGGCATGACGATGGTCGCCGACATGCCGAGGCGGCGGGCTGCCTCCGCCACGCCCTGAGCGTGATTGCCGGAGGAGCAGGCGACCACGCCTTTCGAGCGCTCGCCTTCCGGGATCATCGAAAGCCGGTTGAAGGCGCCACGGAACTTGAAGGATCCGGTCACCTGCAGGCATTCCGGCTTTACCAGAATGCGACCGCCGGTCAGTTCGTTGAGGAACGGGAATTCAAGAAGCGGGGTGACGACGGCGTGTCCGGCGAGGCGCGCGCGTGCGGCGCGCACGGCGGCCGCATCGGGCGGCGGCAAGGGGCTCATGGGCAAAACTCCAGAAGGCCGGCCGGAAGAAGGCCGGCACAAACCGGGTAGCAGCCCGTAACGCCTCGGGCAAGCGCCCCGGCAACGCGTCACGGCACGGGAGGCAAAAACCGTCCGGCAACGACCCCGCTATTCGGCCGCCCGGCGCATCGCCACGCCGTTCGCCTCCATGACGTTGTCGAGGAACTGCTGCGCCGCCTTCGCCCAGGTGTAGCCGAGCGCCACCTCGCGGCAGCGCGCCCGATCCACATCGAGCGCGGCAAGCGCCGCCTTGCCGAGATCGGCATCGAGCGCGCCGGCACCCGTGCCCTCAAGAATATCGAGCGGGCCGGTGACCGGGAAGGCCGCCACCGGCACCCCGCTCGCCAGCGCCTCCAGAACCACGTTGCCGAAGGTATCGGTGAGGCTGGGAAAGACAAAAACGTCGCCCGCCGCATAATGGACGGCAAGCTCCTCGCCGAATTTCGGGCCGGTGAAATGCACGTCCGGATAGGCACGCTTGAGCCCATCGAGCTGCGGCCCGCCGCCGACGACGACCTTCGATCCCGGCAGGTCGAGCGACAGGAAGGCCTTGATGTTCTTCTCAACCGCGACGCGGCCGACATGGAGGAAGATCGGACGCGGAAGATCCTTCAGCGCTTCCGGCACGTCCTGGCGGGGATGGAAAAGCTCGTGATCGACACCGCGCGACCAGCGCATCAGGTTCTCAAAACCGCGCGCCCTGAGATCCTCCTCCAGCGAGCGCGTGGCCACCATGCAGCCCGAGCCGTCGTTGTGGAAGCGCTTCAGCCAGCCGTAGGACCACGATTGCGGCACCGGCAGGCGCGCGGAGACATATTCGGGAAACCGGGTGTGGTAGCTGGTCGTGTAGTGCCCGCCGTCCCTGAGGATCACCCGACGCGCGAGAAGCCCCAGCGGCCCTTCCGTCGCCAGATGGAAGAAATCCGCCCCGCTCTTGCGGATGCGTCGGCGCAGGCGCGTGGGCGTTGCGAGCGACAGGCGGATTTCAGGGTAGGTCGGGCACGGCAGGGTGGTGAATTCCGCCGGCGTCACGAACTCGACCTCAACGCCGATTTTCGCCAGTTCCTGTTCGGTGATCTCCAGCGTGCGAACCACGCCATTGACTTGCGGCCGCCACGCGTCGGTGACGATCAGAATTTTCGTCATGCAACCGCCTGATGATGGGCGAGCTGCAGCGGCACACCGGTGCGGCACATGTCGGCCCAGCGGATCAGCTCGAAGGTTCCGTCGTGACGTTCCGCGATCGCCGTGCAGCTTTCCACCCAGTCGCCGGTGTTGATGTAGTGGATGCCGTTGGTTTCCTGATCCGCCGCATGGTGGATGTGACCGCAGATGACGCCTGAAACCCCGCGCCGGCGCGCCTCGTCGGCCAGCGTTTCCTCGAAACGGCCGATGAAGTTCACGGCGTTCTTGACCTTGAGCTTGGCCCATGCCGACAGCGACCAGTAGGGGAACCCAAGCTTGCGGCGGACAGCGTTGACGACGGTGTTGACGTTCAACGCGGTGACATAGGCCCAGTCGCCGAAATAGGCGAGCCAGCGGGCGTGCCGCACGACAACGTCGAACTGGTCTCCGTGGATGACGAGGTACTTGTCGCCGCCGGCCGTTTCATGCAGGCAGCTGTCCATCACCTCCACGCCACCGAAATGGGTGCCGGCATATTCGCGCAGAAATTCGTCATGATTTCCGGGCACGTAGACGACACGCGCGCCCTTGCGGGCCTTGCGCAGCAGCTTCTGCACCACATCGTTGTGCTCTTGCGGCCAGTGCCAGTTCTTGCGAAGGCGCCAGCCGTCGACGATGTCGCCGACGAGGTAGACCGTCTCGGCATCGTGCACACGGAGAAAGTCGAGCAGCATGCCCGCCTGGCAGCCGCGCGTTCCCAGATGGATGTCGGAAAGAAACAGGGCCCGATAGTGGCGCGGTTCCGTTGGGGCGTTCATGTTCCGCTCTCCATTGCGAAAGTAACGCTCTTATTCTCGATTCACGTCTCACTATTGTGACAGTGCGCATTTCCTGCCGTGACGGACGCGCCACAGGCGCGATCGCACGATGCCTCCCGCCGCCGCCCCGCGACGCCCCCTTGCCTTCCGCATTGGCATTTGCGAGCAATGGAGCATTGGCCGCCTGCGCACGCGCCGACCTCTGCCGGCACATGCCGTTGCGGACGGTCGGGCGGCCCGGCGGAACCGTTCGTTCAAGAGGGGCAGGACACGGCATGGATCTGGGAATTGCGGGCCGCAAGGCGATCGTCTGCGCGTCGAACCGAGGCCTGGGGCGCGGCTGCGCCGAAGCGCTGGCACAGGCCGGATGCGAGGTCGTCATCAACGGTCTCGATCAGGACCGGCTGAAGGAAACGGCGGCGGCGATCGCGGGCGCAACGGGTGCCAAGATCATCCCCGTTGCCGGAGATGTCTCCGACCCGGGCGCGCAGCGCGCCCTGCTCGCCGCCTGCCCGGAGCCGGACATTCTCGTCAACAACAATGGCGGGCCGCCGCGCAAGGATTTCCGCGAGCTTGACCGCGAAGCCATGGCCCGTGGCGTCGTCCAGAACATGATCACGCCGATCGAGATGATCCAGGCCGTGATCGACGGCATGGCGGAGCGCGGCTTCGGGCGCATCGTCAACATCACGTCCATGTCGGTTCTCATGCCGCTCGAAGGGCTCGATCTTTCCAGCGGCGCCCGCGCCGGCCTCACCGCGTTTCTGGCGGGCGTCTGCCGACAGGTCGCGGGCAGCGGCGTAACGATCAACAACCTGCTGCCGGGCAAGATGGACACGGACCGCCTGAAGGGCCTGTTCGAGCGCACGGTCGCGGCGACGGGCATGAGCATGGAAGAGGCCCGCGCCACCCAGGCGGCTGAGATCCCGGCGGGGCGCTTCGGAACGGCAGAGGAGTTCGGCCAGACCTGCGCCTTCCTGTGCTCGGTCCATGCCGGCTACATGACAGGCCAGAACCTCCTGCTCGACGGCGGGCTCTACCCGGCCGCCTTCTGAGCCGCACCCGGGACGTTTCATGGTTTGGTGGAAGCGGATCGCAGATCTTCCAGCTCGCGGCCCATCCGTCTGACCATAAGCTCTTACAGACAAAAACGCCTGGAGCGCGGGCTCCAGGCGTTTTTCCTGCGATCCGACGCGTGCCCCCCGCTACGCTTCGGGCGCGCTTGACGCGCGCGTTGCGCCGCTACCAGGTGTAGCGGACGGCCGCAGAGACGATGTTCACCGACGAATCGACATCGCCGGTATAGGTCAGACCGGCATAGTCCTGATGCGAGGGACCGATGTTCACGCGGACATCGTCGGCGGAGAAGATGTAGGTGTAGCCGAGATCCAGCGACAGGTTTTCCATCGGCTTGTAGCTGAGGCCGGCGGAGAGCCAGACGCGGTCGCTGTCAGGCAGGCGCAGCGAGCGGATATCCTCATCGATCGGCGACATCTCGTAGGCGACCCCCGCGCGAAGCGTCAGGTCCTGGTTCCAGTCGTACTCGCCGCCGAGCGCAAAGAACCAGCTGTCATCGTAGTTGAAGGGCAGCGTGCGCAGCTGCACTCCGTTGTCGAGGACGACGGCCGGTTCCTTCAGACGGCTCCAGTTCGTCCATTCGACGGTTCCCATGATCCGGAAGCTGTCGGTGATGCGTTGCTTGGCCGACAGGGTGACCATGTCGGGGGTCGCCATCTTGGCCGTGATCCCGAGGTCGGTGCCCGCTGCGGAGAAGACGCCGTCGAGTTCGTGGAACACGGCAGAACGATAGCCGATGCCGATCTCGGTGCCCTTCATCGGCGTCAAGGTGACGCCGGCGGTGAAGCCGTAGCCGATGTCGTCACCCGTCAGTCCCGCGGTCGCCGAGCCGGGAGCCACGCCGGTCGCGCTGGTCAGCCGCACGTCGAAATACTGGAACTGCATGCCCAGACCGACGGACAGCATGTCGTTGAACTTGTAGGCGACCGTCGGCGTAACGTTGACGGAGAACACTTCGGACGTACGGGCATAGATCTGACCCGACCAGTTCGGCCCGGATTTCGTCGAAAGACCGAAGGGCGTGTTGATCGACAGGCCGAGATACCAGTTCTCGTCGATCTGATAGCCGGTATAGGAGGCGGGTATCCAGGCGTCGTTCGCAAGATCGCCGCTGGGGCCGAAGGCCGCCGTCGCCACGCTCGCATCCGGCGTGATTTCCGAGTTCGGCACGATCAGCGTGTGGTGCGATTCCGAAACGAGGCCGATGGTGTTCGTCAGCGTTGCCGGATTCCAGAACATCGAGGAGATCGAATCCCCCCCGACCGCGTTGCCCGCAAAGGACATTCCCTGAAAATAGGCGCTCTGCTCGCGCAGGGCGAAACCGCCCGCGAGGGCTTGGGTCGCCCCGCCGGCGAGCACCGCCATGGAAACCGTGAGAAAGAGATGGTTTTTCTTCAACATGAGCGTCTTCCGTTCCCCGATACTGCTTCGACAGCGCGTCTATCGCTGTCCAGGTACCCTTATTTGTCTGGATGGTAACGACACCGAATAAGTACTGACAACAGCTATAAGGGCATCGATCCGGTCACCCTGCGGAAGGGACGAAAGAACAATGAGCCGGCTTTTTTGCACGACCGTTTGCCCAAGGTTCGAAAACGGTGCGTCAAACCCGCCCAACACCGCCGAAATATGTGTCTGGAGATAGAACTCGTATCGACTGCACAATTTTTGTGCACGTATACAGCATTCAATGACAACCGTCACGAAAGTGCGAATTCGTCGTCATTGTTGCCGAATTGCGACACATCTGTGGCAGGCCGGCATGGTCGGCCCGCCCGCCACGAGCGCGACGGGTTCCGGCTCGCATCGCCGCGCTTTACCGACGATTCGTGTGATGGCGGTGGCGGCCGTCGCGCCGCGGGTGCTTGAAACCGGCCGGGCCACCGGCCATGATCCACGCCAAATCTGCACCACAGGGATCATTGAGGAACCGCCCATGAAACTCGTCCGCTTCGGACCCGCCGGCCAGGAAAAGCCGGGCCTGCTCGACGCCAGTGGCACCATTCGCGACCTCAGCCAGCACACGGCGGACTTCGCGGGCGAGACGATAAGCCTCGGGGCGCTCGACCGGCTGCGGGCGATCGATCCGCAAAGCCTGCCCACCGTTGCCGCCGATACCCGCCTTGGCGCACCGCTTGCCCGCATCGGCCATTATCTGGCGATCGGCCTCAACTATGCCGACCACGCGGCGGAGGCCGGCATGCCGATCCCGGCCGAGCCCATCGTCTTCTCCAAGGCGCCGAGCTGTCTGTCCGGTCCGAGCGATAACGTGGTTCTGCCGAAGGGATCGGAAAAGGCGGATTGGGAGGTCGAGCTTGCGGCCGTCGTCGGCGCGCGCATGTGGCAGGTGTCGGAGGCCGACGCGCTCGCCCATGTTGCCGGCTATGCGGTTGCCAACGACGTGTCGGAACGCAAGTGGCAGATCGAGGGCACGGGCCAGTGGATCAAGGGCAAGAGCGCGCCCACCTTCGGCCCGCTCGGCCCCTGGCTGGTGACGCCTGACGAGATCGCCGACCCGCAGGCGCTGGACATGTTTCTGGATCTCAACGGAAACCGCATGCAGACCGGCAACACGGCCACGATGATCTTCTCCGTGGCGCGATGCCTGTCGTTCCTCTCCACCATGATGGTGCTGGAACCCGGCGACGTGGTGGTTACCGGCACGCCCCCTGGCGTCGGCATGGGCCGCAAGCCGCAGGTCTTCCTGAAGCCCGGCGACGAAATGCGCCTCGGCATCGAGGGCCTCGGCGAACAGCGCCAGAAGGTGGTCGCGGAACAGGCTCGCGCATGAGGCGCCGCTGATGCCGTTTTGGACATTGCGCGTCACCGCGGGCTTCGCCCCCTGCCGAGCGGTTCAAGATCCTGCTTCAGCCTTCGCTCTTCCACCGTCATCACCCGGCTTCGTCCGGGTGATCCAGCACGCGCCGCGCATGCCGCAGCCGGCATTAGATTGCCCGGACAAAGCCGGGCAATGACGACGGAGGGGATTGGACCAAGGCGGAAAAGATCCGAAATCTCTCCTCAAGTTGCCCTGGCGCGCGACGCCCTCACACCCGGACGTTGAGGAACGTCACCTCGTTCGCCCGGCTCCACGGGGTCATGGTCTCGCGCGCCGCCTTGAACGAGCGGTAGACCTCGGCATCCGCGCCGCCCATGTCGGCGAAACCGGCGAGCACCTCGTCCGACGTACGCCGTGCGGCCTCCAGAACGTCGTCGGGGAACTGCATCAGCTTCACGTCGAACCTGTCGGTCAGCGTGCCGAGCTGAACGGCGTTCATCCATTCGCCTTCGGCTAGACCCAGCGCGTTCTCCGCCCGGATGGCGTGAATGACGATCTCCTGGAGGTCCTCCGGCAGTGCGGCGAGCGCGGAAGCGTTCACCAGCGCCTCGCCGGTGCCGTTGGGCTCGTGCCAGCCGGGGCCGTAATAGAGCTTCGTCGCCTGATGGAAACCCATGGCGAGATCGGACGAGGGCCCGAGGAATTCCGCCGCATCGATGACGCCGGACTGGAGCCCGGTGAGGATTTCCGACGGCGGCAGCGAAACCGGCGTCGCCCCCAGTCGGCGCATGACCTCGCCGCCAAGCCCCGGCATGCGGATTTTCAGACCCTTGATGTCCTCAAGCCCCGCGATCTCGCGCTTGTACCAGCCGCCCATCTGGAAGCCGGTGTTGCCGCCCATGAAGGGGCGCACGCCGAAGGGTTCGTAAAGCGCGTCCCACACCTGCTGTCCGCCGCCGCGCTCGATCCAGCACATGTGTTCGAGCGGCGTGAAGCCGAACGGAACGGCGGTGAAGAAGGGGGCGGCCGCCATCTTGCCCTGCCAGAAGAACGAGGCCGAATGGCCGATTTCCGCGGTGCTTCCGGCAACCGCATCGAAGACCTCAAGCGCCGGCACGAGTTCGCCCGCGGCAAAGAGATCGATCTTCAGGCGCCCGGCTGAGAGCCGCGTGATGGCCTCCGCGATGCGCCGCGCGGAAACGCCCGGCCCCGGCAGGTCCTTCGGCCAGGAGGTCACCATTTTCCAGGTGATGACCGATTGCGCCACGGCCGGCGTCGCAAGACCCGCCACGGCGGCGACGCTGCCCGCGCCGCCGAGCCGCAGGGCGCTGCGGCGGCTGATGCCTTTCGTGTTCATTTTGCCTTCTCCCAGAGCGCGTGGAAATGGTGGACGGGTCCGTGACCGTGGCCGATGCGGAGCGTGTCGGCGGCCGCGATCGCGGCGGTGACGTAGTCCTTGCCGAGACGCACGGCCTCGGCGAGCGAAAGCCCGAGCGCGAGCCCGGCGGCAATTGCGGAGGAAAGCGTGCAGCCCGTGCCGTGGGTGTTCTGCGTGTCGATCCGCGCCGCGTCGAACCAGTGCTGGCCGCTGTCGTCCAGCAGGAGGTCGGCGCTCTCGCCGGTCGTGCCGTGGCCACCCTTGAGGAGCACGGCGGCGGGCCCGAAGGCCTTCAGTTCCACGGCCTGCGCCTGCATTTCCTCCCGCGTTTCAGCGAGCGGCGCACCGAGCACCCGCGCCGCCTCCTGCAGGTTTGGAGTGATCACGTCGACGATCGGGAAAAGCCGCTTCACCAGGAAATCGACCGCATCATCCGCGATCAGCGGATCGCCCGAGGCCGCCACCATGACCGGATCGAGAACGACGTTCTTCACCGCCCAGCGCTCAAGCCCCGAAGCCACGACCTCGATGGTGTCGGTGCGCGACAGCATGCCGATCTTGGTGGCCTTGACGTCGAGATCGGAATAGATGGCATCGATCTGCGCGGTAACGAAATCCGGCGGCACATCGTGGATGCCGGAAACGCGGCGCGTGTTCTGCGCCGTCAGCGCGGCGATGACGCTCGCGCCGTAGACACCCAGAGCCGAAAACGTCTTCAGATCCGCCTGGGTGCCCGCTCCGCCGCCGGAGTCCGACCCGGCTATCGTTACCGCGATTGCCGTCATGGGGTTTTCCCGCTCCCTGTTTTCAGTCCACCGTTTCCGCGACGAGATCCGCCGCGTCGACGTTCTCCCGCATGATATCGAGCCGGTCGCGAAGATCGTCCACGTCAAGCCCGTGCAGCGCATCGACGAGCGCACCGGCAAAGCCGCCCGGTCCGGCGGCGCGCTCTGCGGCGATCTCGCCGGCAACATTGACGATGGAGACGCCGGCAGCGGCCGCGACCAGCGGATCCGGCTCGACGGCGAGTGCAGCGGTGGCGACAGCCGTCACAGCCCGCCCCATGGCAGGCACGCGGGCCATCATCTCGTGACCGTTTGCAAGCGCGTACTGCCGCATCCCGTCGCTGACCGTGTCCACGACGCCGCTCAGGATGACCGTCATGCGTTGCGCCTTCGCGAAGCCCGCAATCGAATCGGTCGGCGGCAGCAAGACCAGGAGTTCGGAAACGTTGGCGCGCAGGATGCGCGGTTGCCGCCTCAGGAGCCGCACCGCCAGTTCGCGGCGCGCGGACGCGCGGTCGATGGCGACGGGGGCGAGAACCCAGGGGATGCCGGCGACATCGGCGCCCTCGATGGCCCGTTCGACGGTCTTTGCCGTCATTGTCTCCGTGGCACCGAGATCGACGAGGAGTGCATCGGCGCTGGCCGCGAAATCGCGCACCTCTTCCGGCGCGCCGCCCATGGTGGGAACGGCCCCCATCGCCAGGAGAAGTTCGGCCGTGCGCTCCTGCGCCAGCGAGCCGGTCAGGCAGTGGATGCGCGGCCCGATGAGCCGAAGCCGCTTCAACACCGAGGAAATGCGCGCCGACAGCGGCAGGTGATCGCCGGCGAGGCGACCGGCGGCGCTCATGTCCGCGTCGCCATCCTCTTCGCACCAGCCGTCGTTGGGCCCAAGGCGGGCAGACGCGCCCACGTCGCTTGCGCTCGAAACGGATTTCGGGCTTTTGAATGATGTGGATTGGTGCCCTGTACGGGCTGTGCTGATCGTTCTCTTCATTCCAATTCCCTCCGCCGGCATGATCCGGTTCAGGTTCGAGGGGTTGGCGCTAAGCCTCTCAGCCCTTGTCGGGCACCCCCATTGGATGAATTAACACCTAGTAGGAACGGCAGGCCATGACAAGG
Organism: Breoghania sp. JC706; assembly: GCF_037026715.1. Lineage (NCBI taxonomy): Bacteria > Pseudomonadati > Pseudomonadota > Alphaproteobacteria > Hyphomicrobiales > Stappiaceae > Breoghania > Breoghania sp. JC706. The sequence goes on along the minus strand of NZ_JBANCG010000001.1, from coordinate 319,148 downwards.
GCGACGGTACACCGCTGTGCGTCCTCGCACGGCAAGCTTGCCCCAGGCAGTGCAATCCGTTTGATTGGGGCGAATTCGCTTCACGCCCACCCGGAGACATTCATGATCCCCTTCTTCGTGCTTATCAAATGCGACCTTGGAAAATCTTACGAGGTGGCCAACGAACTCGCCGATGCCGAGATCGCTTCGGAGATCTATTCCACCGCCGGAGACTACGACCTGCTGGCGAAGTTCTACGTGGAGAACGGCACGGATATCGGCCAGTTCGTGAACCAGAAGGTCCACTCCATCAGCCACATCCAGGACACGAAGACGATCCTCACCTTCAAGGCGTTCTGATAAAGGGCAAGGCACTCCGGCGCATCTGGCCGCCGCACGCGGACGTGAAGCCCGCGAACGGCGGCCGTTTTTGCGAATCAGACCTTCGGATCGCCGATAGGCGGCATCCGCTTTACCCGCCTTCGCTCACACCTTGCCCGGCGTCGAGGCGCGGCGGGCGCGGGTGCGGTCGATGCCGAGGCGGTGTTCGCGGTAGAGGACGAACAACCCGGCCGCGATGACGACCGCGGAACCGACGATGACGAGCGGTCCCGGAACTTCGGCGAACATCAGCCAGCCGAGCGCGGTGGCCCAGATGATGGTGGTGTAGTCGAAGGGCGCGATCGTCGAGGCGTCGGCAAAGCGATAGCTCGTCGTCATCAGGATCTGCCCCAGCCCGCCGAGAAGCCCGATCGCGATCATCACCAGCCATTGCTCCGCATTCGGCATCACCCAGGCCTGGCTCGGCCAGAGGAGCCCGAGCGGGATCGTCGCCAGCGCGATGACCGAGGAGGAGGCGGAAAACCACACGACGATGGTGGAGGACCGCTCCGACGTGATCAGCTTGCGCACGATGATCGCCGCCCCCGCCATGAACAGCGTCGCGGTCAGTGCCAGGCTGGCACCGACGGCGGTGCCGTGGTCGAGGTGGCTGTTGCCGAGGTTCGGCGACAGGATGATGATCACACCGACGAAACCGACGCCGACCGCGCTCCAGCGGTAGATGCCCACCACCTCGCTCAGCAGGAACACCGCCATGACGACGGTGAGAAGCGGCGCGGCATAGCCGATCGCCGTGGCATCGGGCAGCGGAATGAAGGCGAGCGCCGCGAAATTGAGCCCCATCGCCGACACGCCGACAATGGCGCGCAGGAAATGGCCCAGCGGCCGCTGCGTCTTGAGCGCCAGGGGCAGCTGGCCCTGGAAAGCCATCATCAAGAGCACCGGAACCATGCCGATGAAGTTGCGTGCAAAGACGACTTCTCCGGTCGGCACCTCGTCGATGACCAGCTTGATCAGCGCCGACATCACGGTGAACACGATGGTGGAAAGGATCTTGAGGACGATGCCGAGCATGGGTCGGCGCTGCGTTTCGTATACAGGCGTCGGCGACGCACCGGAAGACATCTAGAACTGCTGCTTTCAGGCCACGGAAGCGGTGGCGGTCGGAGGGAAGGCGCCAACAGGCGTCAGGTCTGGAAGCGGTCGCCGCCAGGGCGACCGGTCCCGGTTCTCGAGCCTCCTGCCCTCAGGCTCTCATGGCCTGATGGCAGAAAGCTGCCCGATGCACAAGTGCCGCGGCGCCAGCCACGCGCGCCGTCAGGCCTGGGCCGCGCGGATCGCCTGCCAGACCCGCTCCGGCGTCGCCGGCATGTCGATATGGGCCACGCCCGCGCCGCGCCTGAGCGCATCGCCGACCGCATTCATCACGGCGCCGCAACCACCGATGGTGCCGGCCTCGCCCGCGCCCTTGATGCCCAGCGCGTTCGTCGTGGACGGCACATTGCGGGTCTGGAAGTCAAAATCCGGCACGTCGCCGGCACGCGGCAGCGCGTAGTCGAGCAGGGATGCGCTCAGCAGCTGCCCCTCGCCGTCATAGACCGTGTCTTCCATCAGCGCCTGGCCGATGGCCTGCGCGACCCCGCCATGGACCTGTCCGGCAAGCAGCAGCGGGTTCACCGTGACACCGAAATCGTCAACAATCGTGTAACGCACGATCTCGGTCGTTCCCGTCTCCGGGTCGATCTCCACCTCGCAGATATGCGTGCCGTTGGGGTAGGTCGCCTCGGTCTGCTTGATGCGCGCCTGCGCCTTAAGGTCCTCAGGATCGGCCGTGCTCGCCGCGATCTGCGAGAAGCTCACCGCCCTGTCGGTGCCCGCCACCCGGACCATGCCGTCGGCAAGTTCCAGATCGTCAGGTCCCGCTTCCAGCTGATCGGCCGCAAGCGCCTTGATCTTTTCGACGAGCGTGCGCGAGGCCACATCGACGGAGGGAAGCCCGATGGGGATGGAGCGCGAGCCGCCCGTGCCGCCGCCCGTGGCGATCAGGTCGCTGTCGCCCTGAACCACCTCAATGCCGTCGAGATCGAGACCGAGGATCTCGGCCGCCACCTGACCATAGGCGGTGGCATGGCCCTGCCCGTTGGTCTGGGTGCCGATGAGGAGCTTAACCCGGCCCGTTTGGTCCAGCTGCATGTTGACCTCTTCGGAGCCGGCGAAGGCGCAGGCCTCGATGTAGGTCGACATGCCGATGCCGCGATAACGCCCGCGCGCACGCGCCTCATCGGCCCGCGCATCAAAGTCGGCCCAGCCGGCCACTTCCATCGCCTTGTCCATGTGGGCGGCGAATTCGCCGGTGTCGTACATGCGTCCGGTCGGCGTCGTATAGGGAAGCTTTTCCGTCGGAATGAAATTGCGCCGACGGATTTCCGAGGTGGAAAGCCCCATCTCGATCGCGGCCTTGTCGACCAGCCGGTCGATCAGATAGGCCGCCTCAGGCCGCCCCGCGCCGCGATAGGCATCGACGGGCACCGTGTGGGTGAAGACGCCGCGCACCCGCACATGCAGCGCGTCAATGTCGTAGAGCCCCGTCGACATGGTCGTGCCCACGTAGGGAATGTAGGGCCCGAACTGGTGCAGGTAGGCGCCCATGTTGGCGATGACGTCGATTTTCAGGCCGAGGAAGCGACCGTCGGCGTCCATCGCCATCTCCGCATGGGTGAGGTTGTCGCGCCCGTGCGCGCAGGCCACGAAATGTTCCATGCGCTCGCTGACCCATTTGACCGGCCGGCCGAGCCTTTCCGCCGCCACCAGGCAAAGCGGATATTCGCGGTAGACGAACATCTTGGTGCCGAAGCCGCCGCCGACATCCGGCGTCATCACGTGCAGCCTGGCCGGATCGATCTTCAGGATATCGCCGGCGATGATGTCGCGCATACCGTGGACGCCCTGGGAGCCGGTGGTGAGCGCATAGCGGCCGGTGGTCCTGTCATATTCGCCGATGCAGCCGCGCGTCTCCATGTAGTTGGTCACGAGGCGGTTGTTGACGATGTCGATCTTTGTGACGTGCGCAGCGCGCGCGAACGCCTCATCGGTCTTCGCCTTGTCGCCCTGGCCGAGTTCGAAGGCCTGATTGGTGCCGGTTTCAGGCCAGACCAGCGGCGCGGCGCCATTGAGCGCCCTGCCCGTCTCCACCGCCGCATCGAGCGGATCGTATTCGACCTCGATCAGCTCGCCTGCCGACTTCGCCGCATCGACGCTGTCGGCCACCACGAAGGCGATCGCGTCGCCGACGAAGCGCACCGTATCGGAGCACAGCACCTCGCGCGGCGGCACGGCATGCTGCGTGCCGTCGACCTGGGGCATGACCGCCTTCGTCGGCATCAGTCCGAGATCGGGGATATCGGCGGCCGTCAGCACCAGCGACACGCCCGGCGCGCGCCGCGCCTCGTCGAGGCCCGAAAGCGAGAACCGCGCATGCGGCATGGCCGAACGCAGCACCCAGGCGTGAAGCGCCCCCTCCGGCGTAATATCCGGGACATATCGGCCGTGGCCGGTGATGAGGCTCGGATCTTCCTTCCGACGCACCGGCGCACCGATGCCGAATTTCGCGTTGACCGGCTGGTTCATGCAGAAATGCCTTTCGGTTCGCTGTCGCTCTGAGACAATGCTGGCTTTCCTCAAGGAAAGGATAGACAGAAAAGACAAGGATAGAAGAGCCCCGCGACTTGGCCAGCCCCCAAACTCGTTTCCCTGCCCGCCATCGCACCATCCCTTTCCTTGCCGCTTCGTCCACGTGCAGCCGCCCCACTCGCCGGGACGACACGCATCTGCGGTGTGACGGTCGGCAGGATGGGCGGGAGCGCGGCAACCGGGAATGAGATCGGCCGCCGGGACGGATAGTCCTTGCGGTGAAGGTCATTATGATGGACGTTCTGCGCGGAGTATACAATCGCATGCAAGATTCACCACCCCACCCCGATCGCCAACCGCCCGGCGAGCGCCCGGCAATGCAGGGACGCCCCGGCATGGCCGCCCGCGGCCGCCTTCGCTGGCTCGCATGGTGGGAAACACTTGCGGGCAATGCCCGCGGCGCCTTGTGGATCCTTGCCGCCGCCTTCTTCTTCACGATCATGACGACGCTGATCAAGGTGGCGGGCCAGCGCATCCATGTGACGGAAATCCTGCTCGTGCGCCAGATCGTGATGACGATCATCGTGGCACCGACAATCATCGGCTCCTTCCCCTCCTCGCTGCGCACGGCTCGGCCCGAACTTCATCTCATGCGCATCGTGCTCGCCTCCGGCGCGATGGTCTTCGGCTTCACCGCCGTCATTCACCTGCCGCTGGCCGATGCCACCGCGATCTCGTTCGCCAAGAGCTTCTTCGTCACGATCTTCGCGATTCTCATCCTGAAGGAGACCGTCGGCCTGCATCGCTGGGGCGCGGTCGTCGTCGGCTTCATGGGCGTCCTCGTCATGCTGAACCCGACCGGCGAAGGCACGATGAATGTCTATGGACTGATGGCGGTTGCGGGCGCTGCCTGCGCGGCGATGGTGATGATCCTCATAAGGCAGATGACGCGTACCGACCGCCCCGTCACCATCCTGACCTACCAGGCCTGCGGCGTCGGCCTCATCATGATCGTGCCGACCTGGATCTACTGGGTGACGCCGACGCCCACCGAACTCGCGATCCTGCTCGCCATCGGCGTCGTCGCGTGGTGCGCCCAGATGTGCAACATCCAGGCCTTCCGCGCCGGCGAGGCGACGGCGATCGCGTCGCTCGACTACACCCGCCTTCTCTACGCCACCGCCTTTGGCGTCCTGGTCTTCGACCAATGGCCGGGCCTGACCACCTTTGCGGGTGCGGCGATCATCATCGCCGCCTCGCTTTATACCGTCCATCGGGAGGCAAGGCTCAACCGCCGCCTCGTGCGCGATGCCGAAGGACGCGGATACAACAACTAGGATTGGCTTCCGGCTTGCCACCTGAGCCCCCGCCCTCAAAGGTGGAGGACGCGAGGGGCTCGTCCTGAGGGTCGCGGCGGGTTTCGTTGGGGCATCTGGAGAAAGAGGTTAGCAGCACGGAACACCTCCCCCTTGAGGGGAGGTCGAACGGCTTCTTCGGCCGTTCGGGTGGGGGTGAAGGCGGCAGGTTCGGAGCAAGCGAGGGTACCCCCACCCCTAGCCCCTCCCCTCAAGGGGGAGGGGGACGCAAGGGGGCAACTCAGGGCGTTGCGGCATCGTTTGTGCTCGCGGGGAAAAGAAAAAAGTCAGCCGTTCGGGCGGAACGGCAAGCGCCACGTTCGCAGCAAGCGGCCTCACTCCGCCGCGACATCCCCAGACTTGGCCTTTTCCTCTTCCACCAGTTCCTTCTTGGAAAGCTTGCCAACGAGCGTTTTCGGCAGTTCGTCACGGAATTCGATCTCGCGCGGCAACTCAATCGCCGACAGGTGCCCCTTGAGGAAGGTCTTGAGCTCGTCCGCCGTGACTTCCGAACCCTCCTTCAGCTTGACGAAGGCCTTCGGTGCCTGGCCGCGATAGCTGTCGGCGATGGCGATGACGATCACCTCCTCCACCGCCTCGTGCTGATAGATCGCCTCCTCGATCACGCGGGGATAGACGTTGTAGCCGGAGCAGATGATGAGATCCTTGATCCGGTCGACCAGATGGATGTAGCCGTCCGCATCGCGATAGCCGACGTCGCCTGTATGAAGAAAACCGTTCTCGATGGTGCGGTTGGTGTCGTCCGGACGCTCCCAGTAACCGAGCATGACCTGCGGCCCGCGAACGCACAGTTCGCCCTTCTCGCCCTCCGCCATCACCTCGTAGGGGTCTTCCAGCGAGCGGAATTCGCATTCCGTCCAGGCGACCGGCTTGCCGATGGAGCCGGCGCGCGGCTTGCCCTCCAGCGGGTTGCAGGTGACCACAGGCGATGCCTCCGTCAGCCCGTAGCCTTCCACCAGAGTGCAGCCGGTCAGCGCCTCGAAGTTCTCCTTCACCTCCACCGGCAACGGCGCGCCGCCGGAAATGCACATGCGGATGGAGGTCAGGTCGTAGTTCTTCGTTTGCGGCGCGTGGTTGATGGCTGTGTAGATGGTGGGCACGCCGGGGAACAGCGTCACCGACTTGCGCTTGATGAGCTCAAGCAGCATCTTCAGCTCGAACCGCGGCATCAGCGCCATTTCCGCGCCGATCAGCACCGAGAGGTTCTGCGCCGCCGTCATCGCGAAGACGTGGAAGAACGGCAGCACGCAGAGCATCACTTCCTCGCCGGGCCGCGCGGCGGAGAAGAACAGCCGCATCTGCTCCATGTTGGCCGACAGGTTCGCATGGCTCAGCATCGCGCCCTTCGGCACGCCCGTGGTGCCGCCGGTATATTGCAGCACGGCGACATCGGTCATCGGATCGACCTTCGGCGCGCCGGTGATCCTCGGTCCGGAAACGAGTTCGGCAAACGGCAGGTGCGCAGCGTCGCGGGGAACGGAGGCCCGTTCCTTCGCCTTGAACAGCGTGAAGAGCAGCTTCTTCGGCTGCGGAAGGATGTCGGCCATCCGGCAAACGACCAGCGTCTCCAGCCCGCCGGACGCCCTGACCGCCTCCACCTTGTCGTAGATCACCTTGAGATCGAGGGTCACCATGATGCGCGTACGGGAATCACGCGTCTGGAAGGCGATCTCGCGCTCCACATAGAGCGGATTGTAGTTCACCACCGTGCCGCCGGCCTTCAGCACGGCGAAATAGCAGATGGTGAAATAGGGCGTGTTGGGAAGGCACAGACCGACCTGAACCCCGCGCTTGACGCCGAGCTTGCGGAAACCCTCGGCCGCGCGATCGACGAGATCGCCGAGCTGCCGGTAGGTCCACACCTTGCCCATGAAATCGAGCGCCGGACGATCCGCGAACACGCGGACCGTCTCGTCCAGATAGTCGGCCATGGGCCGCGGCGTGAAAACGGGGGCCGCCGCCGTCGCGTCGCCGTTCATTGCGTTTTCTCCCTCATCTGCCCCTCGCGCAACCGAACAGGCCGGTGCCGCGTTGGAAGCCGTGCGCGCCTTTTTCGAATGGCGCATCTCTGACGTGACTTTGGGGGCGGTTTACGCAAGGGTCAACTCCATGACGCTGCGGCACCTGTCGTTTTTCATGTGCGATCGTCCCTGACAAGCCTCCTGAAACCGAATAGCCTGCCCCCGCAAGAGCAAGACGGAGCGACCGACGCATGACCGCGATCAATCCCACGACCGATACAACCGCCTCGGGTCACGTTCCTGCCGGCGACGGCCCGCTCGGCGAAGCCTGGCAACACCTGCTGGAGCATCACCGCGCGCTGACGGCCCATCCGCTCGCCAGCCTGTTCGACGAGGATCCCGACCGGTTCGCACGCTTCTCGCGCGAAGGTGCCGGCCTGCTGCTCGACGTCTCCAAGGTGTTGATGACGGGCGAGACGCTCGACCGGCTTTGCGCCCTCGCCCGCGCCGCCAGAGTGGAGGAACGCCGCGAGGCGATGTTCTCCGGCGCCGCCATCAACGCGACGGAACATCGCGCCGTGCTGCACACGGCCCTTCGCAATGCCGCTGGAAACCCCGTGGAGGTGGATGGCGTCGATGTGATGCACCAGGTCACCGCCGTTCTTGCCCGTATGAAGGCATTTGCCGAGGCGGTCCGCGGGGCGCAGGTGCGCTCCCACACCGACGCGCGCTTCACCGATGTCGTCAATATCGGCATCGGCGGCTCGGATCTCGGCCCGGCCATGGCGACTGCGGCGCTCGCGCCCTACCATGACGGCCCGCGCCTGCATTTCGTCTCCAACATCGACGGGGCGCATCTCGCCGACACGGTCAAGAACCTCGATCCGCGCTCGACCCTGTTCCTGATCGCGTCAAAAACCTTCACCACCGCGGAGACGATGACCAACGCCGCTTCCGCCCGGCGCTGGATCGTGGCGAACCTCGGCGAGGGAGCGGTCAAGGCGCATTTCGCCGCCATTTCCACCGCGCTCGACAAAGTCGACGAGTTCGGCATCGCCAGCGACCGGGTCTTCGGCTTTTGGGACTGGGTGGGCGGACGCTATTCGCTGTGGTCGGCGATCGGCCTGCCGCTGATGATCGCCATCGGCCCGGAGAGGTTTGCCGAATTCCTGGCGGGCGGGCGCGAGATGGACGCACATTTCCGCACCGCACCGCTTGCCGACAACCTGCCTGTGCTGCTCGGCCTCGTCGGCGTCCTCCACCGCAATGTCTGCGGCTACCCGACCCGCGCGATCCTGCCCTATGACCAGCGCATGCGGCTCTTTCCCAACTACATCCAGCAGCTCGACATGGAGAGCAACGGCAAGAGCGTGACGCTGTCGGGCGAGCCGGCCGCAGGCGCCACTGGCCCTGTCGTGTGGGGCGGACAGGGCACCAACGGCCAGCACGCCTTCTTCCAGCTGCTCCATCAGGGCACGGACGTCATCCCGGCGGAATTCATGGTGGCGGCCAACGGACACGAGCCGACGCTACGCGACCATCACACCATGCTGGTCGCCAATTGTCTGGCGCAGAGCGCCGCCCTGATGCGCGGGCGCACGCTGGAGGAAGCGAAGGCGCAACTGAAGGCCGCCGGCAAGGACGCGGCGGCAATCGAAGAACTCGCCCCGCACAAGGTGTTCCCGGGCAACCGTCCGTCCACCACGCTTGTCTACGACCGGCTGGATCCGCGCACCCTCGGCGCGATCATCGCGCTCTACGAGCACCGGGTCTTCGTGGAAGGCACGATCTGGGGGATCAACTCCTTCGACCAGTGGGGCGTGGAGCTTGGCAAGGAACTGGCCACCGCACTGCTGCCGGCGGTCAAGGGCGGCGAGGTGCCGGCCGGCGCCGACGGTTCGACACGAGGACTGCTCGCCGCACTCGCGAGCCGGGCCGGATAGAGACGCCGGTTTTCTGGGGTTCGAGCTGGTTGTTCGAGGCGGGGGCCATCCTTCGAGACGGCCCTGCGGCCTCCTCAGAGCCTAGCTCGGAAATGGTAGCCGGTTCTACGCGCCGAATTCTACGCGCCTTCATACCTCTCCATCGTCATCACCCGGCGAAGTCCGGGTGATCCAGCGCGTGCCCCGAATGCTGCGGCTGGCGATGGATTGCCCGGACTTCACCGGGCAATGACGGTCGAGAGGCATGAGGGGACGAGATCAAAAGCACGCAACCCGATATCATTTCCGGACCAGTCTCTCAGGACGACGTTATCGTGGTGTTGGATTTCCTCAATTCCTCAACACACACAACGTCATCCTGAGGAGCACTCGTGAGAGCGCGTCTGGAAGGATGGGCCCATCACAACACTCCTGCCCGAACGAAAAGCGGCGCCTCTTTCGAAGCGCCGCGAAGTCGGGCGTTCCAATGGCAATAGCCGTTCTGCCTATCGGCAGAAGCGCTGCTCGCCGCCGTAGGTCGTGTAATAGCCCGTTCGCGGATTGAACGAGCGATACTTGCGCGAGCAGTAGTCGTGCCAGGCCGGCGACCACGGCTCGAAACGGCCGCCGTGGCGCGGCGGCGGCGGTCCGCGACGCGCGCCGCGCATGCAGTCGTCATACGCATATCGGTAGTTGCGGTTCCAGTCCGACGAGGACTTGCCGGCACCGGCGATGGCTCCAACACCGCTGCCGATCGCGGCGCCCTTGCCCCAGCTGCCCGTCACAGAACCGATGACACCGCCGACGACGGCGCCACCAACCGCGCCGCCCACCACATTGTTGCCCGTTCGCGTCGCGCGGTTGGCGTAGTCGCGCGCATAGGCATCGCACCGGCGATGCGACTGCGCGAAGGCATCGCTCGCCATGACCGCAAGACCGCCGACGGCGATTGCGACCGCAAGAACCGAGGTCCGAATAATGTGCGTCACCACGCACCTCCCTTTTGTCGTCCCGGGCCACGCCGGGAGCCAAAGACACTAGATCCGCGATCGTGGCTAAATCGCGATATCCCGGGTCGGCACGGCCGGCGCCCCGACTGGAGGCCGCACCGCCTATGGTTTGAAGGATAGACCGTCCTGCACCGATGCGCAGTGACGTTCATCACCTAACGTCGTTTTGACGTTAACCGATACGGATGATGGATCGTTCCAGCGCGCGGCCCACGTGCGACGCGAAACGGACGACGCACACAAGCGCCCCGCGAACGACGGCTCAATAAAACGGCTGGGCGTCACCCGAGGTGACGAATGTCTTTTCTATTTTAGGGAAGGAATGGTGGGTGAGCAGGGACTCGAACCCTGGACCCGCTGATTAAGAGTCAGCTGCTCTACCATCTGAGCTACACACCCGAAGGCCGCTGCGGTCCGCCCCTTGTCGGGCGGCGGCGACGAGGGGGTATATATCGGGGCGGCGCCGGGAGTGCAAGCGGGCTGTCAATGATTTTGCATGCTGGGGAAAACCTTTCCTGAACAAAGGCGCGCGCGATGGGCCGTTCGGCCATTGAATTGCCCCTGCAAAGCCCGGAAAATGGCGGCATCCTCTTTCGTTTTCCCGATCATCCAGTAACACGGCAGGTCTGACATGTCCCGGGGTCGTCCTCTCGACACAATCGGTTTCGATGCGGACGACACGCTCTGGCACAACGAACAGTATTTTCGCCTGACCGAAAAGCGATTCACGGAGCTGCTGGCCGAGTATGCCGAGGCCGGCCATCTGAGCGAACGGCTGCTGGCGGCCGAGAGGCGCAACATTTCGCGCTACGGATTCGGCATCAAGGGCTTCACCCTCTCGATGATCGAAACCGCGCTGGAGGTGACGGACAGACGCGTTCCGGCAACCGTGATCGGCGAGATCCTGGAGGCGGGCCGCGCGATGCTGAGCCAGCCGGCGGAGCCCCTGCCCCATGCGCGCGAGACGCTCGAGCGGCTATGCGGCCGCTACCGGCTGGTCCTCGTCACCAAGGGCGACCTGTTCGATCAGGAGCGCAAGGTCGCGCAATCGGGGCTGGCGGAGATGTTCGATGCGGTGGAGATCGTTTCCGACAAGACCCCAGACACCTATCGGACCGTGTTCGCGCGCCACGGCAGCGGCGCGGAGCGGGCCATGATGGTCGGCAATTCGCTGAAGTCGGATGTCGTTCCAGCGCTTGAGGCCGGCGCCTGGGGCGTCCATGTTCCGCATGATCTCACCTGGGCGCTGGAGCATCACGATACGCCGGATGCCGCCCGCTTCCGCGAGATCGCGAACCTCGGCGAGTTGGAAACGGTGATCGACGAAATCGGCTGACGGCCCGGCACGCACCTCTCGCGCATGCGCCGGTGCTGTCGGCGAGCGAAGCCTCTCACCGGGTTTTCCCGAAATGCCGGAATGGAAGATCTCGCTACGGAACCGACATCCGTCGCCGTCGTTGGGGTAGCAAAGGCCCGCCGGGACGCGTCCCGGGCGGGGTCCGAGACCCAGACAGCGCGACCCGCAAGCTTCCGGCAACGCAAGCCGCGAAGGCAAGCACCGGGGCGCCATTCAAGCGGACCGTCGACAATGGCTCATCTCTACACAGCCCGCCGCCGGGCGCTCAACCTCTTTGCCGGCAAGGCCGATCGGAACGCGCAGCACCGGTGGGAACAGATCAATGCCGTTCTCTACAATGTCGGCGGTCTGACCTTCATCGCCGGGAGCCTCTTCTTCGTGCCCGGTCTTCACCTGGAGACGACCGTCGGGGCCTGGATCTTCGTGGCCGGCTCTTTGGTCTACCTGCTCGTCACCATCCAGGACTTCACCGAAATCCAGCAACGTCTGGCCGAAAAGGGGGCAAGTCCGGCGCGCGAACGGCTGGAGGCCGCAGCCGCCTGGCTCTATCTCGTCGCCACCGTTTTCGTTCTTTCGGGCAGCCTCTGCTTCACCGCACTCATCGACCGTAAGGCGACCGGAGGCCTCACATTTCTCATCGGCAGTCTGGCGTTCTTCATCGGCGGCGCGATCAACCTTTCCCAGATCACACCGGACGTGCAGATGCGTGCGCGACAGATGATGAACCTGACGGCCTTCAGCTTCTCCTCAGGCGCCCTGCTCTTCGCCGTCGCCTCGGTGCCCTATCTCTGGATCCAGCCGGGCGGCGTGAACGCGGAGGCGATCAAGACCTATATCGCCTGGCAGTTCGTCCTCGGCAGCGCCCTGTTCCTGCTGGGCGGCGTGACGAACCACATACGTCTTCACCTGCGTCAGGCGGGGAGCGGCGCTCAGACCGACTATCCGCGGGAGGCAAAAGCGCAGGCGGAGTGATAGCGGCCCGACCAGAAGCGCGGCATCCTCCCCAGGGCGTTTCCATCGGCCATGTCGCCAATCCCTGATGAATTCGGAGTTGTCCGAATGGGGAGTTGATTCTCCCCGCTCTCCATGTGCAGGGTTAATTTGACGCTGCGTAAGCGTGCGAAGACGCGCCGCCGCATCGAGGGATTTGACCTGCGAACAGTCATCAGGGAGGACACAACTGATGTTCAGGCAACTCATCGGGGCCGCCATCTTCGGCGCGGCCGCACTCACCATTCCGCACGCGGCCGGTGCCGCCGACTACAACTGGACATTCCAGACCTCCGAGACGGCCGGCGAGCCGGGCTTTGTCAACAAGCAGAAGTGGGCGGAAAGCGTGAAGACGCTCTCCGGCGGCCGCATCGAGATCGAGGTCCTGCCGATCGGCGCAGTCGTTCCGCACACCGACACGCTGGAGGCGGTTGGCTCGGGCATCCTGCAGGGCCACCTGACCGATCCGAGCTATTTCGCCGGCAAGGACCCGGCCTTCGCCATGATGGGCAATCTCGTCGGCGCGTGGTCGGATCCGTTCGAACTGCTCGGCTTCATGAAGTCCGGTGGCGGCAACGAGCTTTATTCGGAACTGGTCGAGCCCTACGGGGTCCATTTCATCGGAGCGGCGGCGACCGAGCCGGAAGCCTTCGTCTCCGCCAAGCCGATCCGCACCGTGGAAGACCTGAAGGGCATCAAGCTGCGCGCGCCGGAAGGCATGGTCTACGAGATCTTCGCCAAGGCCGGCGCGTCGCCGGTGGTGCTGCCGGGATCGGAGGTCTTCACAGCCCTCGACAAGGGCGTGGTCGATGCGGCCGACTACACGGTCTTCGCCACCAACCAGGCCCAGGGCATGAACGACATCGCCCATTACCCGCTCTATCCCGGCTTCCACTCCTTGCCGCTGATCGACATCTCGATGAACAAGGAAATCTGGGACGGGTTGCCGGATGACCTCAAGGCGATCCTCAACGCCTCCGTCGACCAGTTCACCTTCAACCACATCTATTCGGTGAGAAAGCTCGATGCCGAGGCCGTGAAGCAGGCCAAGCAGAACGAGGACATCGAGATCATCAACTGGTCACCGGAGGAACGCGCCAAGTTCCGCCGCATCGCCCAGCAGGAGTGGCAGGTCTGGGCGAAGAAGAACGACATGACCCAGCGCTACTACGATGCCGTCATCAAGTACCTGGAAGGCCGAAACCTGCTGTGATGCACCATTTCGCGCATTGAAGACGAAGGCGGCGCGGCGTGCCGGGAATTTCCGGCAATGGCGCGCCGCCCGCCTCTCCCCTTCCCGCCTCCTTTTTCCCGACCGTCAGCGCAAGGACCAACGATGACGCAGGATGACGCGCGATCCCCCTCGCCGGACGACACCGGCCCGCCCCCCGGCGCGACCGCTCTCGACCGGCTTGTCGCCGGCTCGGCCAAGGTCTTTGCCTGGGCGATCTTTCTAGCCTTCGCGATCAGCGTCTACGAGGTCGTCGCCCGCTACGTCTTCAAGGCTCCCACCTTCTGGGCGCACGAGACGACGACCTTCCTGATCGCCGCGATCTTCCTGATCGGCGGACCGATCGCGCTCGCTCGTGACAAGCACATCCGGGTGCGGATGATCTACGACGCCGTCCCGCCCGGCGGCCGCCGTCTCCTCGACATCTTCAACGCCATCGTCGCGCTGATCTTCTTCGCCGGCCTCGGCTATGCCGGCGCGATCATGGCCTGGAAGGCGACGCACACGCCCACGGGCGACATCCACCTGGAAGGCACCGGCACCGCCTGGAACCCGCCGACGCCGGCGCTTTTGAAGATCATCATCCTTGCCTGCGTGGTGCTGATGTTCGTCCAGACGGTCCTGCATCTGGTCAGGGCCATCCGCCGCGATGGATCAAGCTAAGTCCGGAGGGCATCGCACATGGGTCTGAACGCCCTCGGCATCGAGGCCGGCACCTACCTGCTCGTCGGCGCCATCTTCGCACTGCTTCTGACCGGCCAGCCTCTCGCCTGGGTCACCGGGCTCGTGGCGCTCGTCTTCACCTTCGGCTGGTTCGGCGGCAATGCGCTGCCGCTCGTCACCGCCCGCATCTTCGGCTTCATCACCGAATATTCGCTGGTCGCCATCCCGATGTTCATCCTGATGGCGGCGCTGCTCGACCGTTCCGGCACGGCGAAGGATCTCTTCAACGGCATGCGGGTGCTGGCCGGGCGCCTTCCCGGCGGCGTCGCCGTGCAGACGTTGATCGTCGCCATTCTGATGGCGGCAATGTCCGGCGTCATCGGCGGCGAGATCGTGCTCCTCGGCATCCTCGCCCTGCCGCAGATGCTCAGGCTCGGCTACGACCGCAACCTTTCCATCGGCGTCGTCTGCGCCGGCGGTTCGCTCGGCACGATGATGCCGCCCTCCATCGTGCTGATCATCTATGGCCTTGTGGCGAGCGTCTCCATCGCCGATCTCTTCGTCGCCGCCGTCACCCCGGCGCTGCTGTTGCTCGCGGCTTACGTCGCCTACGTGCTGGCGAGATGCCTGAAGAACCCGGAACTCGGCCCGCCGATGACGGCCGAGGAGCACGCCGAGGAGTCGGTCACAAGCGCCCTCATCTCGCTCATCGCCCCCGCCTTCATCGTCGTCGTGGTGCTGGGCTCGATCTACGGCGGTATCGCCTCGATCACCGAGGCGGCGGCCCTCGGCGTTTCCTCTGTGCTGATCGTCTCGGCGCTGCGTGGCGAGTTGTCCTTCCGCATGCTGCAGGAAAGCCTCGTCCACACGCTGGAAACCTGCGGCATGATCATCTGGATCGGCATCGCGGCGGCCGTGCTCGTCGGCGTCTACAACCTGATGGGCGGCAACAGGTTCGTTTCCGCCGCGATCCTCGGGCTCGATGCCGCGCCGGTCGTCATCGTCCTCGTCATGATGGCGATCCTGCTCGTGCTCGGCATGTTCCTCGACTGGATCGGCATCGCCCTCCTGACCCTGCCGATCTTCGTGCCCATCGTGAAGCAGCTCGGCTACGATCCCGTCTGGTTCGGAGTGCTCTTCGCCGTCAACATGCAGGTGAGCTACCTCACCCCGCCGTTCGGCCCCGCGGCCTTCTATCTGAAGAGCGTCGCGCCGCCCTCGATCACCCTGCAGCACATCTACACCGCGCTGCTGCCCTTTATCGCGCTGCAGCTTGCGGTGCTTGCCCTGTTGCTGTTCTTTCCCGCGACCGCGCTGTGGGTGATGTGAGGGCGCGGGAAACACCACGCACAACGAAAAAGCCCCCCGCATCCGGTCGGAGGCGAGGGGCTGTCCTGCTTCGTCAGCGGCGGTAGCAGAGCGCTTTACACCCGGTTCAGGAGCCGCGCGCGGATCGTGCCGGGGATGGCGCGGATCTTTTCCAGGATCTCGACAGAATTCGCCACCTGGCCCTCAATGTCGACCACAACGTAGCCGATCTCGCCGTCCGTCTGCAGGTGCTGGGTGACGATGTTGAGGTCGTTGGAGGCGAACAGGTCGTTGAGCTTCTTCAGGGAGCCCGGCGTGTTGTCGTGCACCTGGATGAAGCGGGTCGCATCCGTGCCCTTGGGCAGCAGCACCTGCGGGAAGTTGACCGCGCCCATGGTGGACCCGACATCGGAATATTCCACGAGCCGGCGCGCCACTTCCTCGCCGATGCGCTCCTGCGCCTCTTCCGTCGAGCCGCCGATATGCGGCGTCAGGATGACGT
Organism: Breoghania sp. JC706; assembly: GCF_037026715.1. NCBI lineage: Bacteria > Pseudomonadati > Pseudomonadota > Alphaproteobacteria > Hyphomicrobiales > Stappiaceae > Breoghania > Breoghania sp. JC706. The sequence continues at coordinate 302,877 of NZ_JBANCG010000001.1, read as the reverse complement.
TGTCGAACTCCCGCAAGGGGCTCAGGAACTCGTCGTTGTTGGACTTCGGCTCGCTCGGGAAGACGTCGATCGCGGCACCCGCCAGATGCTCGCTCTTCAGCGCCGCCACCAGCGCGTCGATATCCACCAGCTTGCCGCGCGCGTTGTTGATGAGGAAGGAGCCCTTCTTCATCTTCGCGATTTCCGCCGCCCCGATCATGCCGCGCGTTTCCGGTGTATCGGGTGTGTGGAGCGAAACGAAGTCGGAGACCGACAGGAGATGGTCCAGGCTTTCCGCCGGCTTGACGTTGCCGTGCGAGAGCTTGTCGACCTGATCGTAGTAGATCACGTGCAGCCCCATCGCCTCGGCGAGCGTTGCAAGCTGGGTGCCGATATTGCCGTAGCCGATGATGCCGAGCGTCTTGCCACGCACCTCGCGCGAACCCGTCGCGGACTTCAACCAGCGCCCGTCATGGGCAGCAACGGACTTCGGGAAGATGCCGCGCATCAGCATGACGATCTCTGCGATCGTCAGTTCCGCCACCGAGCGGGTGTTGGAGAACGGCGCGTTGAAGACCGGGATGCCGCGCTTCTTGGCAGCGGAAAGGTCCACCTGGTTGGTGCCCACCGAGAAGCAACCGATGGCAACCAGCGAATTCGTGGAGGCGATGACCTCGTCGGTCAGCTGGGAGCGCGACCGGATGCCGACGATCTGCGTGCCTTTCAGCGCTTCCTTGAGCGCATCCTTGTCGTAGGCGGTCTGCACCCGCTCGACGTTGTGATAGCCGTTTTCGTTGAGGACCGAGACGGCCGACTGGGAGATACCCTCAAGCAGCAGCCAGCGAATCTGGTTTTTTGGGCGGGAAAGGCCATTGCTCATGACGGCACGTGCTTTCGTTTGGAATGGGCGTTCTGAATGGGCTTTGTCGCGACGCGGGATGCGACAAGCGGTCCCGGTGCGCGGGCCCAGACTTATACGCCAAGGCCGCGCGAGATCAACGGGCGTAACCGAGGAATTGCGCCCCCGGCCCTGGCCACCGACGACGGCGCGTCATGGCCTCGCGACCATGCCGATGCCGCGGTGCCCTGAGGATTATTCCTCGAAGATCAGTCGCTTGGCGCCGCTTCGACGAGCACGTCGACGTCGATCTTGCCGACATGCGCGAAATCGAGCGTCATGGAGAAATGATCGCCGGCGGCAAGCGGCCGCTCGTTGCCTTCCACGAAGAGGTGTTCCCGCCATTTGGCGAAGGCCACGGGCTTGCCCGGCTGAAACGTGAACGTGTCGGAAAAGGTCGGCGTGCCGTCATCCACGCGCCGGATACGGACGTCCTTGCCGATCTGCGTGCGCGCACCGTCCAGAACGACGGGTTCGCCGCCCATGTCCAGGATCGCACCATAGATGGGCACGCCCGCACCGGCCGCGGCCGGCGGCGCCCACAGATGGCCGATCCTGAGCGGCCCGAGCCTGTAGCTGTGCGCCGCGGCGAGCCCCGCCGACAGAACGACCACGAGCCCGGCCAGCGCCGCGATGCGCGACAAACGCGAAAACATGCGGAATTCCTCCCTTTACGAATGGTCGTTTCCCCGACGCCCTAGCGAACGACGGGGCTTCCCGACCCGACGCGCTTGGCATCGACGCTGAACTGCGCCTTTCCGCTCGACGAGAGTTCATCGTCGAGCGCCTGCGATCCGCTTTTCAAGGCCCGCGCGGCCGCCAGATTGCCCTGCGACTGGTCGGTGCTCTTGAAGAAGGTATAGGACAGCGTGACCTCGCTCGTCTTTGCCGCGTCCTCGTCCTTTTCCAGCTGCTCGTCGATATAGAAGACGAGCGGCATGCGGGCCGTCTCGCCGGGATCGAGCCTTTCCTCGGTGAAACAGAAGCACTCGATCTTGAAGAAGTAGGGTGCGGCGTAATAGGGCGTGACGTTGTAGGTGGCGCGCGCGACGATCGGGTGATTGGTGCGGTTGTGCGCGGTGTAGTAGACCTTCGTCGCCTCGCCGATGCGGGTTTCAACCGTACGCTGTTCGGGTGCGAAGTCCCAGTCGAGATCCGGCGCGACATTGGCATCGAACCGCACCTTGATCGCACGGCCTTCCGCCTTGCCGGCGATCTCCTTGGTGGTGGTGCGATTGACGGCACCGCCATATCCGGTCGCCGCGCAGAACATCCGGTAGAGCGTCGGCGAGTATATGACGAGACCGACCATGACGCTCAGCATGGCGATGGCCACCGTCACCACGCCGCGATGGCTCTTGCGCGGACGCTCGTGCTCCGGATGGTCGGGCGCGGGGCGATTGGCGTCGGAGGGCTGGTGCGTGGATGTCTCGTTCATGGGCAGCCCTCGACTGTCTGGACAGGCTCAGGCGGGCGGAGCGAAGGGCCCTGCGCCGTCGACTGCCTACGGGCCTAGCATTCCGCCGGGTGAGGAACAAGGTGACGCACGAGGCAGATTGTCGCAGGCGAGATTGAAGCGGCACGCGTGTGACACGTTGTGTGGCCCATCCTGAGGAGGGCCGCAGGCCCGTCTCGAAGGATGGGCCCCGCGCACATGCCCGGAAACGCAAAGCCCCCCGCCCGATTGGGAGCGAGGGGTTGCAAGCATTCGATGTCCGTCGGCGCGCGCGCCCAGATCCCCTCAGATCCCTTCCGGTCCGCGCTGCACCGCCGCAATCCCCGATCGTGACACCTCCACCAGCCCCAGCGGCTGCATGATCTGGATGAACTGCTCGATCTTGGAGGTCCGGCCCGTGATCTCGAAGGTGAAGTGATCGGTCGTGGCATCGATCACGTTCGCGCGGAAGGCATCGCCCAGACGCAGCGCTTCCAGCCGCTTCTCGCCCGCCCCCTGCACCTTGACCAGCGCAAGCTCGCGCTCCAGCGGCTTTTCCTGCCCCTTCTCGTGCGCCTGCACGGTCAGGTCCACCACCCGGTGCACCGGCACCAACCGTTCCAGCTGATGACGGATCTGGGTAATGATCATCGGCGTGCCGGTGGTCACGATGGTGATGCGCGACAGGTGCTGCTCGTGCTCGATCTCGCACACGGTCAGGCTGTCGATGTTGTACCCGCGCCCGGAGAACAGGCCGATGACGCGGGCAAGAACGCCCGGCTCGTTGTCCACGATCACCGATAGCGTGTGCGTTTCCACGTCGTCGCTCACCTTGGTAAGGAAATAGGCCGAAGGCGCGTTTAGGTTCTGTGCGTTCATGTCCCTGTCCCCCTGATCAGACCAGCATCTTGCCTTCGGCGGAAATGGCGTTGGCCACCGCCTCGTCATTGGCCTCGTCCGGCAGCAGCATCTCGTTGTGGGCCTTGCCCGACGGGATCATCGGGAAACAGTTGGTGAGGTTCGCCACCCGGCAGTCGAACACGACCGGCCGCTTGACGGAAATCATCTCCGCGATCGCGTCGTCCAGATCACCGGGTTTGGAGCATTGCATGCCCACTCCGCCATAGGCCTCCGCCAGCTTGACGAAGTCGGGCAGGGATTCCGTGTAGGAATGCGACAGTCGGTTGCCGTGCAGCAGCTGCTGCCACTGGCGCACCATGCCCATGTACTGGTTGTTCAGGATGAAGATCTTGACCGGCAGCTCGTGCTGCACGGCCGTGGACATCTCCTGGATGTTCATCAGGATGGAGGCGTCGCCGGCGATATCGATGACGAGGCTGTCGCGGTGCGCCACCTGCACCCCGATGGCCGCCGGCAGGCCGTAGCCCATCGTGCCCAGCCCGCCCGACGTCATCCAGCGGTTGGGCTCCTCGAAGCCGAAGAACTGCGCCGCCCACATCTGGTGCTGGCCGACCTCGGTGGTGATGTAGGTGTCGTGCCCCTTCGTCGCCTCGTAGAGGCGCTGGATCGCGTATTGCGGCATGATGATGTCGCTGTTGGGCTTGTAGGCGAGCGAGTCGCGCGCGCGCCACGTGTCGATCTGCTTCCACCAGGCCTTGAGCGCCTTCTCGTCGCCCTTCAGCGCCGACGAGCGCCAGACCCGCACCAGATCCTCCAGCACGTGGCCGACATCGCCGATGATCGGCAGGTCCACCTGCACGTTCTTGTTGATCGACGAGGGATCGATGTCGATGTGGATCTTGGTCGAATTGGGCGAGAAGGCATCCAGACGCCCGGTGATACGGTCGTCAAAGCGCACGCCGATGGCGACCATGACGTCGCAATCGTGCATCGCCATGTTGGCTTCATACGTGCCATGCATGCCCAACATACCGAGCCAGGCATCGCCGGAAGCCGGATAGGCGCCGAGCCCCATCAGTGTGGACGTGATGGGGGCGCCGGAGAGCTTCGCCAGTTCACGCAGCAGCTGGCAGGCCTGCGGCCCGGAATTGATGACGCCGCCGCCCGTGAACAGGATCGGCCGGCGCGCGGAGGCCAGCAGTTCCGCCGCATGGCGGATCGAGGCCATGTCACCCTTGATCTGCGGACGGTAGGTCTTGTGCTCGACGCGGCTCGGCCCGTGGTATTCGCCGGTGGCGAACTGCACGTCCTTCGGGATATCGACGACGACGGGCCCCGGACGTCCGGTGGTCGCCACCTGGAAGGCCTCGTGCAGGATGCGCGGCAGGTCTTCGATGCGACGGACAAGCCAGTTGTGCTTGGTGCAGGGCCGGGTGATGCCGACGGTATCGCATTCCTGGAAGGCGTCGGAGCCGATCAGCGACACGGGAACCTGACCGGTGATGCAGACGAGCGGAATGGAATCCATCATCGCGTCGGTGAGCGCGGTGACCATGTTGGTCGCCCCCGGCCCCGATGTGACCAGCACGACGCCCGGCTTGCCGGTGGAGCGCGCATAGCCCTCCGCCGCGTGGCCGGCCCCCTGCTCGTGGCGCACGAGGACGTGCTTGATCTCGTCCTGCTGGAAGATCTCGTCGTAGATGGGGAGGATCGCACCGCCGGGATATCCGAACAGATATTCGACATCGTGGTCCTTCAGCGCCTGCAGAACCATCCCGGCGCCTGTCATCTCCCGTGTCATCGTCTCGTCCTCGTCCTTACCGCCGGTTTCTTCCGGCTCACCGGCCCGCGAGAAGGGCCTCATTGTTCCGTCAAGCTCCGCCCGTTCCGCAACAGCCGATCGGGTAATAAAAAAGGGCCCCGAGGGCCCTGTTGCGCACGACACCGTTCCGGATGACCTCAGGCCATCCCGGCAGCGTGCGCGTTCCTTACAAGAATGAGAGTCGTCATGCGTGAATCCCTTCCGCGACCGGACCCCCGACCACGATGCGGCAGACCCTAAGCGCGCGCGTCGGAGCGGTCAAGCGTAAAAGCGCGAATATTTCGTCGCAGCAACGCATGCTTCTCGAATCTTTCGCATCCGCCCCGCGATCGCCCCGTACCCCCCAGAGGCCGCCCTCCCCCAGGCAGCCTCGTCCGGTCCGCTATTCGCATGCCTTTGGGCCCGACGTCGCGCCTTCTCAGGCCATCGGCACCACGATGGAGCAATGCATCCCTGTGGAATTGAAGACGCGTTCGACCTCACCTTCCACCTGCATCGGCATCACTTCCTCAATGATGCGCGATCCGAAACCGATCGTGTCCGGCGCCTGGACGTCGTGGAGACCGTCTTCGTTCCACTCGATCTTGAGCTTGCCCGCTTCCAGCGTCCAGCGCACCTCCAGCCGGCCAGCCGGATCGGAGAAGGCACCATACTTGGCCGCATTCGTGGAGAGCTCATGAAAGGCCATGCCGAGCGCCTGGGCCTGCGTGCTGGTCAGCAGGACGCGGGGGCCACGCAGGGTGATGGCGCCACGACCCTCGTTGCGGAACGGCGTGAGCTCGCCTTCCAGAAGGTCTGACAGCAGCATGCCGTCCCACCCGCCATTGACGAGCAGCTGGTGGGTGCGCGCCATGGCGTCGATGCGCTGGCCGAAGACGGTGGTGAAGTCCTCCATCGTCCGCGCCTGCGCCGCCGTGCGCCGCGCGATGACGGTGATCGTCGCCAACAGGTTCTTGATCCGGTGCGCGAACTCATGGGAAACGGCATCGCGCATCTGCTCGGCGGCGACCTCGGACGTCACGTCCACTGCATGCTGCACGACGCCGCAGATCTCTCCGTTCTCGTCGTAGGCGGGAACGTGCCGGCAGGTCCAGCAGACCTCGCGCCGGCCGCCGTTCTCGGCGTCCGGTTCGGGAATCGGAAAGATCTGCCGCTCCAGAACCGAGGTCTGGCCGCTCAGCGCCTCCCGCAAGGCGGTCTCGAAAGGGGCGATCTCTTCCGCAGTCGCGGGAAAGGCGTCGAAAACGTAACGGCCGATCAGATCGGCCCGCGTGCGCTGCGTCACGTCCAGATAATGCTGGTTCATGTCCAGAAAGCGCAGCTCGGTGTCCAGCACCATGTAGGGTGTCGGCAGGTCGTTGAAGAGCCGCCCGTAGTCAATCGCGGTCATCGCCGTACTTTGTTACCTTTCCCGCCATGCAACGTGGGCGGACCACGCTCCGGAATGCGCTGTCGGCGGGCAAAAGCGCGCCCTGAGCAAAACACCGCGCTCTGGAAGCTTCAAACGAACGCAGCCCGGAAGCGTGGTCGACTCGACCAGATCACGCGCATGCTCTGCGAAAACTGGTATCGGATACGATGGGAAATGGGAAGCGGTACGGGCAGACCGTACGGATTCGAACAATGGTCGAACTTCTGCGGTCGAACTTCTGCGGTCGAATTCCGGCGCTGTCTTGAGACGACGCCATGCCGGTCGCGGGAGGCGACAGGCGCCGGATGCGGGCCGAGGAGGTCCGCATCCCAGTGTCCAGACGCCGGCGCTCAGCCGACCCGGTCGATCCACGCGGCAAAACTGTCGACGAAGCTTCGCAGGAAGGCGGCGGTCTGTTCGTCGACGATGTTTCCCTCGTCGTCGAAGAGCTCGTCCCTGTAGGCGAAATAGACCTCCGGCTGCCCCATCAGGATCATGCCGACGACGACGGCGACCTGCTTGAGCTGGGACTGGCCGACGGCGGCACCGATGGCGCCGGGCGAGGTGCCGACGATGGCGGCGGGCTTGCCCGTCCAGGAATTCTTGCCCCAGGGACGCGTGCCCCAGTGGATGGCGTTGTCGATCGCCGGCGAATAGGTGCGGTTGTATTCCGGCGTGACGAACAGAACGCCATCGGCGCTCTCGATGTCGCTCTTCAGCCGCAGGACGGAGGCCGGCGGGTTTTCCCACAGATCCTCGTTGTAAAGCGGCAGGTCGCCGATCTCGACGAACTTGAAGGCGAGCTTGCCATCGGCGAGCTTTGCAAGGATTTCCGCGAACTTGCGGTTCAACGACGCGGCTCTGAGCGAGCCCACGAGCACGGCTACGGTTTTCATGGAGGATTGCCCCGTATACATTGGTAACCGGCTCTACATGCGAAACTGGTTGCTGCATCGCAAGATGGCACCTAAAGGTCCCCTAGGCACCTTGATGAAACCGGGTACCATTCAAGTTTCCAAAGGAGATGCAATGGCCTACCTAGCGGAAGAGGCGAAAAGCCGCGCTTCGGACCCCGCCACCCCCGCCGTCTCGCCTTCGCATGTGCACAAGCCCGGACAATGCACCCGCGCCAACGAGGTGATCTCGCTGGTGGGCGACAAGTGGAGCGTCCACATCGTCATGCTGCTGGGGACCGGACGGCATCGGTTCATGGAGATCAAGCGGACGATCGACGGAATTTCGCAAAAGATGCTGACAGTGACCCTGCGCGGGCTCGAGCGCGACGGATACGTGACGCGCACGGTCTATCCGACCATTCCGCCCAAGGTGGAATACGAGTTGACGGATCTGGGGCGTGAACTGCTGGTGCCGCTGCGGGCGCTGGGCTCGTGGGCACTCGCGAACCACGATCGCGTCGTCGCCGCGCGAGAAGCTTATGATGCGCGTGAGCAGACAAAATGAAGCGGGGGCGACGCCGCGTTTCCGCTAACGTCGCCCCCTCTCGCATCCCGGTTTTCCGGTCAGGACGTACGTACCGGAGGACCTACAGCCGTTCGATCTTGCCAGCCGCCTCGTCGATCAGGCCGACTGCGGCGAGAACCTTGTCCTCGTCGAGCCCTTCGCGCAGACGGTTCTGAAGCACGGCCCGCAGGTTTTGCATGGCCCTGCGAACGGGCACCACATCGGTGCGCTCCTGCATCTCCGACAAGGCATCGAGCCGCTTGAAAAGCATCTCGATCACATCGCCCTGCTCGTCGAGCTGCGCCAGCCCTTCCGGCGTCGCCTCGAACAGCTTGCGCGCGCCGTCCGCCGGCTTCTCGCTGATCAGGCCCATGTCGGTCAAAAGCGTCAGCGTCGGATAGACGACGCCCGGGCTCGGCGCATAGCCGCCGGCCGTCCGCTCCTCGATGGCGCGGATAAGATCGTAGCCGTGACGTGGCGCCTCGGCGATCAGCTTCAGCAGCACAAGCCGCAGCTCTCCCCCGTCGAACATCCGCCGGCGCCCGCGCCCGCCATGCCGGCGTCCGTGGCCCTGTGGCCCGTCCTCGCCAAACTCTCCGCCGAAACCGCGATGCATGCCGCGATGCATGCCGCGATGCGGCCCTTCATGACAGCATTCGCCGCCTCCGTGCCCGTGGGGACCGCCCTGGCCATGATGGCCGCCGCAGCATCCGCCGCCATGGGCCCCGTGCATGTGTCGTTGTCCATTCATCGTGAACACTCTCTTTCTGTTTCGATAGCACTAAGATATATCTTAGTTCGATAGCGTCAAGATATATCTTGAAAAGAATTCACGTGGCTTTCGCACCCATATCGGGCGCCGGCCTGCACTTTCAGCCTGCGCCCCTCCCCCACTGCAAGGCTGGCCGCCGCGCGTTACCTCCATGACCACCTTCACAGGCCTTATAGACTTCGCCTCGTCCACATCTGTCTTGACAGGCTTCGCCGCGTTCGCCATTGTTCCGAACCGTACGGTACGGTTCCCTCCAGCTGAAGCGGAAATGCCGACCGTTCCAAGGGCGCGTCCCGGTCCGCGAGGGCGACGGGAAAGATGCCGACCCATTCGATGCGCAGGAAACGCCATGGCCCGCACAGCCGGCACGGTTGCAGATGACAGCGATTTCACGCCCCGCCAGGCGGCGGTGCTGACCTGTGCGTTGTCGCTGCTGGTGGAGGGCGGTGAAAAGGGGCTGACGACGGCAGGCCTTGCGCGCGCCGCCAACTGCTCCAAGGAATCCCTCTACAAGTGGTTCGGCGACCGCGACGGCCTGCTGGAGGCCGTGGTCACCTTCCAGGCCTCCAAGGTGCGGCCGCTGGGAGCCAGCGAAAGCGCGCTCGATGCGGCAGGCTACCGTCGCCGGCTCGTCACCTTCGCCCATGAGCTTCTGTCGGTTCTGGCAGGCGACGTTTCGCTTGCTCTCAACCGGCTCGCCATCGGCCAGGCCTCGCGGCCCGAGTCGCCGCTCGGCCGGCTTCTGGTGGAGCGCGGCAAGCATTCGGTGACGGCGCGCGGCCGGGCCCTGCTCGCGGCGGGCCGGCGCCAGCGCCATCTCGAATTCGACGATGCGACAGCCGCCTACTCCACCTTTTACGGGCTGGTGGTGCGCGACGTTCACCTGCGCCTGCTGCTGGGCGATGCGCTGGAGCCCGGCGAGGACGATTTCGCCGCACAGGCGGAAGCGGCCGTCAATCAGTTCTGCCGCCTCTACGGATCGCAACGATCGGTGGAGGCGCTCTCGACGTCTTGAGACTGCCGCACGCGGCGAGGATGCGCCCTCACCGCGGCGGCCGGAATGACTGCACAAGATCAACGTTTGGAAGGAAAAGCTATGCGCGTCTATTACGATCAGGATGCCGATCTCGGCCTCATCAAGGACAAGAAGGTCGTGGTCATCGGCTACGGTTCCCAGGGACGCGCCCATGCGCTGAACCTGAAGGATTCCGGCGTGAAGGAAATCGCCATCGCGCTGCGCGAGGGCTCTTCCTCTGCGAAGAAGGCCGAGGCCGACGGCTTCGCGGTCAAGAGCGTTGCCGACGCCGCCGCCTGGGCCGACCTGATGATGATGGCCACGCCCGACGAGCTGCAGGCCGACATCTACAAGGACCACATCGCCCCCAACATCCGTGACGGCGCCGTCCTCGCCTTCGCCCACGGCCTCAATGTCCATTTCGGCCTGATCGAGCCGAAGTCCACGGTCGACGTGATCATGATTGCGCCGAAGGGCCCGGGCCACACCGTGCGCTCCGAGTATGTGCGCGGCGGCGGCGTGCCGAACCTGGTGGCGGTCGCGCAGGATGCGTCGGGCAACGCGCTCGACATCGCGCTCGCCTATGCGGCGGGCCTCGGCGGCGGCCGCGCCGGCATCATCGAGACGACCTTCAAGGAAGAGTGCGAGACCGATCTCTTCGGCGAGCAGGCGGTTCTGTGCGGCGGCCTCGTGGAGCTGATCCGCGCCGGCTTCGAGACGCTGGTGGAAGCCGGCTACGCGCCGGAAATGGCCTATTTCGAATGCCAGCACGAGATGAAGCTGATCGTCGACCTGATCTACGAGGGCGGCATCGCCAACATGAACTACTCCATCTCCAACACAGCGGAGTGGGGCGAGTACAAGTCCGGCCCGCGCGTCGTCGGCTCCCAGTCCAAGGCCGCGATGAAGGAGATCCTCAAGGAGATCCAGTCCGGCCAGTTCACCTCGGAGTGGATGCAGGAATGCAAGGCCGGCCAGGCCCGCTTCAAGGCCACGCGCCGCAACAACGACAGTCACCAGATCGAGGAAGTCGGCGAAAAGCTGCGCGGCATGATGCCCTGGATCAAGAAGGGCGCGCTGGTCGACAAGTCGAAGAACTAGGCCCGGCCAACGGGCCCGGGCATTAGTAAAGCCCGCAAAATACAAGCCCCGCCGGTTGGATCCGGCGGAGCTTTTTCGTGTCGATAACCGAGGTCCCCCTCAGGCGGATGCGACGTCCTTCAGGAAGCGGGCGATCTCGGTGCGGAAGGTCTCCGCTTTCGATGCAGCATCGCCGCTGGCGGTGAGCATGGATGCGGCCGAGCGGTTGGTCTCGTTCACCGCGTCGTCCAGCGAGCCGATGCTCTTCACCACAGACTGGGTCTGTTCGGCCGCGTTCTGGATGTTGCGGCTGATCTCCACCGTTGCGATGCCCTGCTGCTCCACCGCGGCCGCAATCGCGGCGGTGTAGCCGTTGACCTCGTCCATTGTGCTCGAAATCGCGCCGATCGCGCCGACGGTTTCCTCCGTCGCGACCTGGATGGAGGAGATCTGCGCGGAGATTTCCTCCGTCGCCTTCGACGTCTGCGTGGCGAGTTCCTTCACCTCCGCGGCGACGACCGCAAACCCCCGCCCCGCCTCACCGGCGCGCGCGGCCTCGATCGTCGCGTTCAGTGCCAGAAGGTTCGTCTGTTCCGCAATGTCGCGGATAAGGGACACCACGTCGCCTATCTTCTGCGCGGAATGGGCAAGGCCTGCCACCTTCTCGTTGGTCGATTGCGCCGCGCCGGTCGCCTGGCCAACGATATCCGTCGTCCGCACCACCTGATTGGAGATTTCGGAGATCGACGAGGACAGCTCTTCGGCCGCCGAGGCGACGGTCTGCACGTTCGACGCCGCCTCGCCGGAGGCATCCGCAGCACCCCGCGCCTGATCCGCACTCGCCGCCGCGACGCTTTCCAGGCTCCGAGCCGTCGATTGCAGGCCGATATTGGTCTCTTCCACCGAGGACAGCAGCCCCTGCGAGGTGGCGCGGAACGCCTCGATCAATTGCTCGATGCGCTGCTGGCGATCCTCGCGGGCCTTCTGGCTGCGCCCCTGTTCCGCCTCCAGTTGCTCCCGCTCTATGGCGCCCACCCGGAAGATATCAACGGCGCGGGCCATGTCGCCGATCTCGTCGGCACGCTCGGTTCCCGTGACCGCGATGTCGCGCGCGCCGCCGGCAAGGGCGACGATCTCGCCCGCGACGCTGCGCAGCGGACGCAGGACCGAGCGATTGGCGAAATAGAGGATCCCGCCGGCCACGGCCAGGAGCAGAACGCCGATGGCGATGCCGACGACCTGTGCCGTCGAGGCGATCGCCCGATAGGCCGACCGGTCGACGGCGAGAAGCGCGACGGCGATCGGCTGGCCCGAATAGTCGTTCACCGACACCCGGGTGATCCGGTAATCGCCGCTCTCCAGACTGCTGCCTTCGCCAGCAAGCTGCGTCATCAGCCGGTCCGGCGAAAACCCTTCCGGCAAGGTGTTGCCGATCACGTCGAAGCCGCCTTGCGCCGGGCGCAGCACCGCCAGCCGATAGCCCGTCTGGCGCGTGAAGCCGGAGACGAAATTCTCGTGAAAATCGAGCCCGAACTCCACCGAGCCGATATGCCGGCCATCCTTGAACACGGGCACCACACCGCGGTTGCCGATCCCCGCCACGCCCTTTTCCAGTCCCCAGACCGGCTTTTGCGTTTCGTTGGTCTGCACGACCGTCTTGCGGAAGCCGGAAAGATCGTCGCCCGACTTCTCCGGCTTGTGCACGCGCAGAAACGACGTCGCGGGCGGCAGGTGGAACTGGAACTGGCGAATGCCGAAGTTCTTCTTGAGCGCGGCGAAGGCCCCCGTGAATTCGGCGGCGAGGCCGTCGCGGTCTCCGGCAGCGAATTTCTCCTGCACGCTGGCCTCGCCCGCGACGAGGCTTGCAAGCATCAGTGCCTGGCGGCTTTCCGACTCGATCGCCGCCTTCAACTGCTGCTCGGCACCCTGGACTTCCCGCGTCAGCGCCGTCTCGACCATGTGGCCCGACACCCACTGCGACACCCCAAAGATCGCCGCTGACGCCAGTATCGCCAGCCCCACGATCAACAGGCTCAATTTGGCTCGAATGGTCTTCATAGGTGCGCCCTCGACAGTCCGGTAAATTTCGTTGTATCGATAAAATTGTCGGGGAAAATAATTACGTATAAACATGTAAAGTTGCTTAAGCTCGCGCCAGCCGCTTGCGTGCGCTGACTTGGCCTTCGATCGGCCCTCGCTTGTTTTACAGGCCTCGGGCGGATTAACGATTTGTTCACGATGAACGACGGAAAGCGCACGCCGGGCGCGGGAATGACCACCACGGCCGGTTTCGCCAGAGAAACCTTGCCCTGAAGCGGCGATCCCCTGGGGTTTTCAACGCGCAAACGGCCTGGGCTTGACGAATTGCGGAGCGCCGGGACGATATTTTGTTGGCCGGGCCGGGGGCCTTTCCGCTATTGGAAGACGTTGAGGGCCCGCCTTCGACCGCCGCCCAAATGCCAACCTGAACCCGGGAACAAGCCTGATGTCGCGACCGTATGCCATCCTCGACGTGTTCACCAACCAGGCGCTTGCGGGCAACCCGCTTGCGGTCGTTCTGGATGCGGACGGGCTGGAAGACGCGGCGATGCAGAAGATCGCAGCCGAGTTCAACCTGTCGGAGACGGTCTTCGTCCTGTCGTCGAGCAATCCCGCACACTCGGCCAGGGTGCGCATCTTCACGCCGGCGCGCGAACTGCCCTTTGCCGGCCACCCGACCATCGGCACCGCCATCCTGCTCGCCACGGACCGCTTCGGCGAGATCGATCAGCCTCAGGACGCCATGGTGGTCCTGGAGGAGACGGTCGGTGCAGTCCGCTGCGGCGTGAAACTCCAGCCCAAGGCCGCAGGATTTGCGGAATTCGATGCGCCGCGCATCGCCAAACCCCATGGCATCAGTCTCGGCGACAAGGCCGAAGTCGCCGCCGCGCTCAATCTCAACACCTCCGACATCGGTTTCGAAAACCACCGCCCCTCGGCTTTCGAGGCGGGCGTGCCGTTCGCCTTCGTGCCGGTCGGCGGCCTCGATGCGCTGGGACGCGCCAGACCCAACCTCGCGGCCTGGGTCGCCGCCTTCGGCGATGGCGATCACAACTCCGCCTTCCTCTATTGCCGCGACACCCGCAACCACCGCACCACTTTCCGCGCGCGCATGTTCGCGCCCGAGATGGGCATCACCGAGGACCCGGCGACGGGCTCGGCCGCGGCCGCCTTCGCCGGTGTCGTTCGCACCTTCGACAAACCGACCGACGGTACGCACTTCATCCGCATCGAGCAGGGTTTCGAAATGGGCCGCCCCTCGCTGATCGATCTGGAAATCGACGTGGAAAGCCGCGAACTCGACGCCGTGCGCATCGGCGGCCAGGCGGTGATCGTCGCGCGCGGAGAGCTGTTCGTGTGAGCTCTGCGCACGGCCATTTTGCCGTTGCATGCCACAAAGACGCTTGCGCCGGGCGGCGCGATCACCTAAGAACCTTTCTTAATCTTTCGATAACCGGTAGTGGCCACACTGGCCGTTACGGATGGTTCTGGCAGCCTCGGACATTCGGGCAGCCTTGAAACGGCAAAGCGGAGAACGACGGGACCGATGATCGCCCGCCGCAACATTACGGCTCTTGCGATCGACGCGCAGATGCGCGGCGCCCCCTCCCTTATTGCCCTTCTTTCCCTTTCGCTTCTCGGCGCGCTCCTCCTTATCTGCCCCTGAGCGTCGACTGCCCTTGTCTTGAGGGCGGGCACTCAGGGGAGTTTCAGATATCGAGCGACAAGCCCGAATGAACGTTGACGCCCCAACGGCCGCCATTTCACCAAGAGCAGGCCCCGGGCAAGGAAACCGAAGGACGACCCCGCAATGACCGCAGGCACCCCCGCAGGCACCCCCGAAGACACCAAAGCCGCGAACACCAATTCCACCGTCTCTTCCGAAGCCGAGCACGTACGGATCTTCGACACGACCTTGCGCGACGGCGAGCAATCGCCCGGCGCCTCGATGACGTTTGAGGAGAAGCTGCAGGTCGCCGAACTGCTCGACGAGATGGGCGTCGACATCATCGAGGCCGGCTTCCCGATCGCCTCTACCGGCGATTTCGAGAGCGTGCAGGAAATCGCGCGCCGTTCGAAGAACTCCATCATCGCTGGCCTGTCGCGCGCCGCCTTCAACGATATCGACCGCTGCGGCGAGGCGGTGAAGCCGGCCCGGCAATCGCGCATCCATACCTTCATCTCCACCTCGCCGATCCACATGAAGTACAAGCTGCAGATGGAGCCGGAAGCGGTGCTGCAGCATGTCGCCGACAGCGTCGGGCGCGCCCGCAAGTGGGTGGATGACGTGGAGTGGAGCGCGGAGGACGGCACCCGCACCGAATTCGAGTTCCTGTGCCGCTGCGTGGAAGCCGCCATCAAGGCCGGCGCTACCACCATCAACATTCCCGACACGGTCGGCTACACCACGCCGCTGGAATACAAGGATCTGTTCGAGCGCGTGCGCGCCAACGTCCCCAATTCCGACAAGGCGGTCTTCTCCGTCCACTGCCACAATGACCTGGGCCTGGCGGTCGCCAACTCGCTGGCCGGTGTCGCCGGCGGCGCGCGGCAGATCGAATGCACCATCAACGGGCTGGGCGAGCGCGCCGGCAACGCGGCGCTGGAGGAGATCGTCATGGCGATCCGTACCCGCCATGACGTGCTGCCTTACACCACCTCGATCAAGCCGCACTACCTGATGCGCGCCTCCAAGCTGGTCTCCGCGGTGACGAACTTCCCCGTGCAGTACAACAAGGCCATCGTCGGCAAGAACGCGTTTGCGCACGAGAGCGGCATCCACCAGGACGGCATGCTGAAGAACGCCGAGACCTACGAGATCATGAAGCCCGAGGACGTCGGCGTGAAGGCGACCTCGCTGGTGATGGGCAAGCATTCCGGCCGCCACGCCTTCCGCGAGAAGCTGTCGGATCTGGGCTTCGAGCTGGGCGACAACGCCTTTGCCGACGCCTTCCGCCGCTTCAAGGATCTGGCCGACCGCAAGAAGAACGTCTACGACGAGGATATCGAGGCGCTGGTGGAAGACGAGATCTCCACGCGCGGCGACGAGATGGCCAAGGTCATCGCCCTGACGGTCATTGCCGGCACCGGCGGTCCGCAGAAGGCGATCATCACGATGGAAGTCGACGGCCAGCACATCACCAAGGAGGCCAACGGCGACGGTCCAGTGGATGCGACCTTCAAGGCCATCCGCACGGTGGTGCCGCACGATGCGCATCTGGCGCTCTATCAGGTGAACGCGGTGACCGAGGGCACCGACGCCCAGGCCGAGGTTTCCGTCCGTCTGGAGGCCGGCGGCCGCATCGCCACCGGCAAGGGCGCGGATACCGACACGCTCGTCGCCTCCGCCCGCGCCTATGTCTCGGCCATGAACCGGCTGGCGCAGCGCATGAAGTCCTCCAACCCGCAAGGGGGAGCGCTGAAGGCGAGCTGAGCGGGAACGGCAGCAAGATCGAAAGGGCCGGCCGATGCGCCGGCCCTTTTTTGTTGGGCGTTGGTTGGCTGGAAGAAAAGGGAGACGGAGCGGCTTTGCCGCGCTTGCCCACGCTGGATTTCGGATCAGCGCTCGGCTTCGCCTCGCTTGTCCGGAATGAGGGAGGGTGAGTTTGGCTTCAAGCCCGCCACACACACCGTCATTCCGGGCGGTCTGCAGCGAAGCTGCATGGCCAGACCCGGAAACCAGCGTGGGCAAGCGCGGCGAAGCCGCTCCGCATTCTTTCTCCCCTCATCCACCGCTCTTCCCCCTGCCTCTTCCCCCTGCTATTCCCACGCCAGCAAACGATCCACGGACATCCCATGACCACTGGCCTTTATGGCGCACCGTCGCGCGACCTTGTCGATATCCCGGCAGACGCCCTCCAGCTCTCGCCGCTCGTGCCGGATGCGCAGGCAATAGAGACGCTGGCCGATGCCGCGCTCGATGAACTGATCATGCTGGCGCCTCCGGGCACGGACGAACGCGCCTTCGCCATGGCGCATGGCTTGCGCGCGCTGAAACCCGGCGCGCCCTTCACCATCCTCGCACCGAAGGACAAGGGCGGCAGCCGGCTTGCCAAGGAACTTGCCGCCTTCGGCCTCGATGCCGAACAGACCTCCAAACATCATCACCGCATCTGCACCGGCGAACGGCCGGCCGAGCTTCACAACCTCGATGAGGCCATCACCCGCGGCGCCCCGCGCTTCGACGAGACCCTCGGTCTGTGGACCCAGCCGGGCATCTTCTCGTGGAACCGGCTCGATCCCGGCAGCGCGGCGCTTGTGGACGTATTGCCACCGCTTTCCGGCAAGGGGGCCGATTTCGGTGCCGGGCTCGGGATCCTGTCAGCCCGCGTGCTCGGCTCGCCCTCGGTCACGAGCCTCGATCTCTACGATCTCGACCACCGCGCCGTGGAAGCCGCGCGCCGCAATGTCAACGATCCGCGCGCGCACTTTCATTGGGCGGACGTGCGCACGGCATCGATTGCCGGCGATCTCGATTTTGTGGTGATGAACCCGCCCTTCCACGAGGCAGGCCTTGAGAACCGCACGCTCGGCCAGACCTTCATCCGCCGCGCCGCCGGCGCGCTTCGCAAGGGCGGCGTGCTGTGGCTGACCGCCAATCGCCACCTGCCCTACGAGGCCCCCTTGCGCGAGGTTTTTGCCCGCGTGGAGACGCGCGGCGAGGTCGCCGGCTTCAAGCTCTTCGAGGCCCGCAAATGACCAAGGCCGTCCGTCTCGACAAGCTTCTCGCAAACATGGGCTACGGCTCGCGTCGCGAGATCCAGATCCTTGCGCGCTCCGGCCGCATCGTTTTCGACGGGTCGGAACTCAGAAAGGCGGACGATCGCATCGCGCTCGATGTGGACCTGCCCGCCCGCATGGAGATCGACGGCGAGCCGCTCGATCCGTTGCCGGGTATGTGCCTGATGCTCCACAAGCCCGAGGGCGTCACCTGTTCCCACAAGGAAGCGGGTCCGCTCGTCTATTCGCTGCTGCCCGAACGCTGGCGGCGGCGCGATCCGGCGCTCTCCACCGTCGGCCGGCTCGACAAGGAGACCTCGGGCCTGCTGCTCCTGACCGACGACGGCACGCTCCTCCACCGCATCATCTCGCCGAAGAACCACGTGGCCAAGCGCTACGTGGCGACGCTCGCCCGCCCCTTGCGCGGCGACGAAGCAAAGGTCTTTGCGTCCGGCACATTGATGCTGGAGGGCGAGGACAAGCCGCTGGCACCGGCAATGCTGGACGTCGTGTCGGAAACGGAGGCCCGCCTCACCATCACGGAAGGGCGCTACCATCAGGTCCGCCGCATGTTCGCGGCGCTCGGCAACCACGTGGAGGCGCTTCACCGCGACCGCATCGGTGGGCTCGACCTGCCGGAGGATCTTGGCCCCGGAGAATGGCGGGTGATGGGCGCGGCCGATATCGACCGGGTCTTCGGCACGCAGGCGCCAGGCGAAGACGCCTGAACCTCACGCCCCCGGCAAGGACGCTTTGGTCTCGCCATGCAGCACAACCGCTACCATCATCTTGGCTGGCATCACGGCATCGAGGTCTTCGAGGCCTCGTTCAGCACGCAGACCTTCGGCCGGCACAGCCACGAGGGCTTCGCCATCGGCGCCATCGCCGAGGGGGCGGGAGGCTATGACTGTCGCGGTGAAAGCGTGGTCCTGCCGGCTGGCTCCCTGTCGCTTCTGAACCCCGACGAAGCCCACACGGGCCGCGCCGTGGCCGACCGGGTGCGCTACAACATGGTCTATGCCACGGAGGAGGCCGTGCGCGCCTCGCTCGGCCTGCGCAACCTGACCGGTTTTCGCGACGTGGCGCCGCGCGATCGCGACCTGAAGGTGGCGCGCAGCCTGCAGCTCCTTGCCGACCGGCTGAACGCGGCGCGCGGACCGGACTGGCAACTGGCCGTTGAAGAGGCGATGCACGATGTGCTGGCGCGCACCTTCGCCTGCTATGCGGGCGCCCCGTTGCGCCGCCCCGGACGCGAGCCCGGCATGGTTCGCGCCCTGCGCGAAAGAATAGAGGCCGGCGTGACGGCAGGAGAGCGGCTGAACCTTGAGGACCTGGCGCGCGAAACCGGCTTCACGCCGTCCTACCTCATCCGCAGCTTTGCCCGCGCCACCGGCATGACGCCGCACGGCTATGTCGTGCAACGCCGCATCCGGCTTGCCCGTGACCTGATGCTGGACAACGTTCCGGCCGCGGAAGCCGCACTCGCCGCCGGCTTCTGCGACCAGGCCCACATGATCCGGCAGTTCCGACGCCACTACGGCGTCTCACCGGGTGTTCTGATCCGGCACTGACAGGTCAATTTCGTCCAATCCTTCCGGCCTGCCCCATGGCATGAGCCCCCTTCCCTCACGAAGGAAGCGAACATGCCGACCAAACCCGTCATCATCCTCTCGCAAGAACTGCCGAAAGGACTGCAGGCCAATTTCGCCGCCGTTCTGGCGATGAGCCTTGGAAAGCTTCAGCCGGACCTCGTGGGCGACGCAACGCCGACCGCCGACGGGATCACGCTGGAAGGGATCACGACCGTTGCCGTGCCGATCCTCGCCGCACCGGCCGAAGATCTGCCGCAACTCTTCGAGGACGGAGCCGACCTGCCGCTTCGCATCGCCTACATGCGCTCCGCCTTCGAGGCCCGCAACTACGACGACTACACGATGCGCATCGCCGAAAAGCCGCTGGCCGATCACGTGCCGCAGGCGCTGCTCTTCGCCGGACCGCGCAAGGCGGTGGACCGCCGCTTCGGACGCCTGCCGCTTCTCAGGTGATGTCGGCACCGGCGCGCGAGGCGCTCGCACCCGGCCAGCGCAGCAGATGCGCCGGGCACACGCGGCAGTCGGTGCTGCCGAAGCCGGGCACAGGAACCGTGAAGCCAGCCTGCATGAGCGTCGCGACCAGATCGCATTCGCCGCGATCCGTGAACGCCGCCGCGCGCACTTCGCCGGCCGCGACCGTCAGCCGGTCGACGTGCCAGCGCAGCACCTTCTCCCGCCGCATGTGCCGGGAGACACGCGCCCGGATGCCGCCCGGACCATGCGCGCTGCCGCAATAGGCATACCAGCCGCGAAGGAGCACCGGATACCCGAGGCGGGGCATGTCGAGCGCGCGCTTTCGCGACAGGCGGATCAACAGGACATAGGAACCCGGCGCCTCCGGTAACCTGCCAACGGTCTTCTCCGAAACCCAGGACACGCCCTCGATCACGCATCCAAGTGCGGCCGGCAGGCTCACGTCAGAGCCTCCAGCTCCCGCGCGACGCGTGCGGCCGTCTCGTCGATCTCGTCGGGTGAGACGCGCGACCAGTCGCCCATCTGGTTGCGAAACCACGTCTCCTGCCGCTTGGCGTAGCGCCGCGTGTCGGTCTTCGCCCGCTCGATCGCCTCGGAGAGATCGCGCGCACCCGATGCCGCTTCGGCCAGCGGACGCACGCCGATCGCCTTCAAGGCCGGCATGGCGGGATCGAGCCCGCGCGCCACGAGCGCGCGCGCCTCGTCCAGTCCGCCCTCGGCGACCATCGTCTCGAAGCGGGCATTGATGCGGGCATGAAGCCAGGCGCGATCGGGCGCGATGACGAGCCGGATGGCCTGCGGCCCGACCAGCGGTCTGCCCGCCGCCGCCTGCCACTGCGAAAGCGAGCGCCCGGTCGAACCGATGACTTCCAGCGCCCTGAGAACGCGCTGCGCATCGCTCGGCCTCAGCGCCGCCGCCATGGCGGGATCGCGGGCCGCGAGCATCGCGTGAAGATCTTCCGACGGCATGCGCGCAGCCTCGGCCCGCCAATGCGCCCTGACCTCCTCGTCGACCGGCGGCACCGGCGACAGCCCTTCGCTCAGCGCCTTGAAGTAGAGCCCCGTCCCGCCGACGATCACCGCAGGCACCCCGCGCGCGGAAAGCTCCGCCAGAACGCCGGCCACCTCATCGCGCCAGCGCCCCACCGAATAGGGCTCCTCAGCCCCGACATGCCCATAGAGGCGATGCTCGGCCTCGGCCTCCTCCTCCGCGCTCGGGCGCGCGGAAAGAACGCGCAGGTCGCGGTAGACCTGCATGCTGTCGGCATTGACGATGGCCGCGCCGGAGGCCTTCGCGATTTTCAGGGCCAGAGCCGACTTGCCGCTTGCCGTCGGGCCAGCTATCAGGACGGCACGCCCGAAGGCCCCCTGCGCAACCGGATCATTCATGTCACACGTCGCAACGCTCATTTCCAATCCTGCGGAACCGGCCGTCGACGGCGCGCTGCTGCAACGCCTGTCGCGCCTGATGCCCGGTGTCGGCGAGGCCCGGACGCTGAAGCCCGGCGTCGCGGCGGATCTCCCCTTCGAAGCCGGCTCCATCACCGACCACGGCGGCTTCGTAGCCACCTTGCGCGATGAACTGACGAGCCTGCCGGTCGATGTCTTTGTGCAGAAGGCGGAAGGCCGGCGCAAGCGGCTGCTGCTGGCGGACATGGATTCCACCATGATCGGGCAGGAGTGCATCGACGAACTGGCCGCCGAAGTTGGCCTCAAGGATCGCATCGCCGCCATTACAGAGCGCGCCATGCGCGGCGAGATCGCTTTCGAGCCGGCGCTCAGGGAGAGGGTATCGGCGCTCAGGGGCCTTCCGGTCGCCGCCATCCGGCGCGTCATCGACGAACGCATCACGTTGACGCCCGGCGGTCGCACGCTGGTCATGACCATGAAGGCCCATGGCGCGCGCTGCGCGCTGGTTTCCGGCGGCTTCACCCATTTCACCAACGCCATCGCCGCGATGATCGGCTTCGACGAGAACCACGCCAACACGCTGGAGGCCGACGGAGACACGCTGGCGGGCACCGTGCGTGAGCCGATCCTCGGCCAGGATGCCAAGCTCGCGCACCTGAAGCGGCTCACCGCGGAGTTGGGGCTAGATCCGTCGGCGACGATGGCGGTGGGCGACGGTGCGAACGATCTCGCCATGATCAGGCAAGCCGGCCTCGGCGTCGCCTACCACGCCAAGCCGGCGGTTGCCGCCGAGGCCGCCGCCCGCATCGACCACGGCGACCTTACTGCGCTCCTGTACCTGCAAGGATACCGGGCCGAAGACTTCGCGGAGGCGTGACGCGCCGCTTGCCCCGGAACCGCTCCCACCTCGCGGTTCTCGCAATCGAATATCCATCGACCTGCCGAAATACTCTCCTTCCACCGGCGAAACACAAAGGGCCGGACCCGGTTTCCCGGATCCGGCCCTGTCTCGTGATTTTCACAACGCGACGATTACTGACGCCGTCGAAACAGGCCAGAGGCTATTTCGCCTCCACCCGCACGGCGACGAAGCGAAGCTCGCCGTTGGGATTGGAGAGCAGCAGCAGCGCCGTGCGGCGACCCTCCTTCTTCAGCTTGGCAATCTGGGCGGCCACGTCTTCCGGCGATGCCACCGGCTCCTGCGCGACCTCCATGATCACGTCGCCGGCAACCACGCGCTTTTCCTCGGCCGCGCTGCCGCTTTCCACGCCGTCGACCAGCACGCCCTTCACGTCGGCGCCGATCTTGTATTTCTCGCGTGCGGCATCATCGAGAGCGGCGAGCTGCATGCCGAGCACGCTGGTCATCTTCGGCGCCACGTCGCCCTGCTCGGCTCCCTCGTCGCCCGAAGCCGCCTCCTCGTCGCTTTCCTTCAGCAGGCCGACCTTCACCTTGACGTCCTTTTCCTCGCCCTTGCGCAGCAGGACGACATCGACTTCCTTGCCGATCTTGGTATCGGCGACGATGCGCGGCAGCTCGCGCATCTCAGGCACGTCCTTGCCGTCGAAAGTGATGATGACATCGCCCGGCTCGATGCCGGCCTCGCCCGCGGGGCCCGCATCGTCGACCCCGGCGACGAGTGCGCCGTGCGCCCGGTCCATGCCGAGGCTCTCGGCGATCTCGTCCGTCACCTGCTGGATGCGCACGCCGAGCCAGCCGCGCCGGGTCTCGCCATATTCCTGCAGCTGTTCGATGACGTGCTGGGCCGTGTCGGAGGGAATGGCGAAGCCGATGCCGATGGAGCCGCCCGACGGCGAGATGATTGCGGTGTTGATGCCGATCACGTTGCCATGCATGTCGAACAGCGGGCCGCCGGAGTTGCCCCGGTTGATCGCCGCATCCGTCTGGATGAAGTTGTCATAGGGTCCGGAATTGATGTCGCGGTTGCGCGCCGACACGATGCCGACGGTCACCGTTCCGCCAAGGCCGAACGGATTGCCGATGGCCATCACCCAGTCGCCCACGCGCGACTTGTCGGAATCGCCGAAGGATACCGACTTCAGTTCCTTTTCCGGCTCAACCTTCAAAACGGCCAGATCGGTCTTCTTGTCGCTGCCGATCAGCGTCGTGGTGAGCTTCGTTCCGTCGTTGAAATTGGCGGTGATCTCGTCGGCGCCCTCGATCACGTGGTTGTTCGTGATGATGATGCCCTTCTTGCCGTCGATCACGAAGCCGGACCCGAGAGATTGCACACGGCGCGGCTGGTCCTGGTCCTTGTTCTGACGGTTGAAGAACTCGTCGAAGAACTCCTGGAAGGGCGAGCCTTCGGGCAGCTGCGGCATCGGCACCGAACGTCGGGCTGCCACCGTCTGCGTGGTGGAGATGTTGACCACCGCATCGAGCAGGTTCTCGGCCAGATCGGCGACGGAGGCTGGCCCGTAGGTGGGCGCGCTCACGGGCGCCTTCGTGGCATCCTGGGCATGAGCACCGGCTGCCAGGCTCGCCCCCATGGCAAGCGCCAGAACCGCTGCGCGCGAGTTGCGGAGCATGAATCCGGTGCGGACGTTCAAGGCCATAGGCCAGTCTCCTATCCACTGAAGGTGTCGTGCCGGTGAGGGCATCTGTTGTCGTGACCGGGTCTCTTGTCCCGGAGCAATCCTCGTCATCGGCCCATTGCCCGAAATCCGGCAATCGGAAATCGGCCATCGGAAATCGACCGACGGCAGCATAACGTGCAGCGCAATCAAACCCGAAATAAGGCCGAAAATCGACCCCGGCCCGCACGCCCGATCAAACCTGCGTCAGCGTCTCCGGGCGCGTCCCACCCGCGCGCAACCCTTCAGCCACGCACGAGCCAGACAATGAAGACGCCCGCGGCAAGCGCGCCGAGACCGGCGAGCCGCAGAACCTGGTCAGGCGCCCCCTGCGCCTGAGCCATCATTCGCTTCAGGGCGCCGGGCAGGAGCGCATAGAGGGTGCCCTCGATGGCAAGCACCAGCCCGATCGCCGTTATGAAGTCGTGCATCCGCCGCCGACTATTGCGTGCCGGCGGAAGACGACGGCATGGACGGTGCGACTTTCGCCGCTCCCGCGCCGGACGCCTTGCCGCCCGGGCCCTGCGGCCCGAGGAAGAAGCGGAAGAAGTCCGAGTCCGGCGAGATCACCATCCGCGTGTCGCTCGAACTCATGCCCGTCAGATAGGCCTGCATGGAGCGGTAGAAGGCGAAGAACTCCGGATCCTTGGAATAGGCCTCGGCGAAGATGCGGTTACGTTCCGCATCGCCGTCACCGCGAATCTTTTCCGCATCGCGCTTGGCCTCGGCCACGATGACCGTGGCATCGCGGTCGGCGCGCGACTTGATGCGCCGCGACTGTTCCTCACCCTGGGCGCGGATTTCGGTCGCCTCGCGCTGACGTTCCGTCTGCATCCGGCGGAACACCGCCTGGCTGTTGGCGTCCGGAAGATCGGCACGGCGGATCTTCACGTCGACGACATTGACGCCGATCTCGGCCGCACGGCGGTCGATATCCTTGCGGATCGCTTCCATCAGCGCCGCGCGACGGTCGCGCACCACGTCGGTGAACGACGAACGGCCCAGTTCCGAACGTAGCGAAGCGTCGAGGAACGTGGAAAGGCGCAGGTCCGCTTCGCGAACGTTGTTCACCGTCTGGAAGAACAGCACCGGGTTCTGGATGCGGTAGCGGGCGAAGGCGTCGACGACGAGACGCTTCTTGTCCGCCGCGATCACTTCCTTGGGCTCCATGTTCAGATCGAGAACGCGGTTGTCGAGGAACACGACGTTCTGGATGAACGGGATCTTCACATAGAGCCCGGGCTCTTTGGCCGTGCGCCGGATCTCACCGAACTGCAGGACCAGCGCCTGCTGCGTCGGATTGACGACGAAGAACGACAGGTAGGCGAGAACCGCCAGCACCACGAGAACGATGGCGACGAAACCGAAAAGACCGTTTTTCATCAGTTGCCTCCCGCACCAGAGGCGCTTCCGGTGGTACTGCGGCCCGTCCGGCCGAGCTTGTCAAGCGGCAGATAGGGCACGACGCCGCTGCCATTCTTGTCGTCGACGATGATCTTGTCGGTGTCGCGGAACACCTTTTCGATCGTCTCCAGATAGATGCGCTCGCGCGTCACGTCCGGGGCCTTCTCGTACTGCTCGTAGACCTTGAGGAAGCGGTTGGCCTGACCTTCGGCCTCCGCGATCGTCTGGTCACGATAGCCGTTGGCCTTTTCCAGCACCTGCGCCGCCTCGCCTCGCGCTTCCGGCACCACCTTGTTGGCGTAGGCCTGGGCCTCGTTCTGGATGCGCTCCTGGTCGGCGCGCGCGGCCTGAACGTCGCGGAACGCGTCGATGACCTGGGTCGGCGGATCGACCTTCTGCATCTGCACGTTGGTGACGTCGATGCCGGCCTTGTAGCTGTCCAGCGTCTGCTGCATCAGCTTCAGCACCGCCTGCTGGATCGGCGCGCGGTTCTCGGTCAGGATATCATCGATCTTGCCCGCACCGACGGCCTCGCGCATGGCGCTTTCCGCCACCGCCTTCACCGTGCCTTCCGGATCCTCGATGTTGAAGAGGTAGGCGACCGCGTCCTTGATGCGCCACTGCACCTTGTAGTTCACGTCGACGATGTTCTCGTCGCCCGTGAGCATCATGCTTTCCTGCGGCACGTCGTTGGAGGAAACGCCGCGCGAGGTGACGTATTCCTGCGTGCCGACGTTGGTTTCGCGCAGACGCGTCACGGCAGGCGTGTAGACCGTTCCGATCGGATAGGGCCAGTTGTAGTTCAGGCCCGGCTGCGTGCGCGCGGTGACCTGGCCGAAAACCAGTTCCACGCCGAGTTCGTCCTGCTCCACACGATAGAAGCCGGTGAGAAGCCACACCGCCACCGCGATGATCACCGCCAGAAGAATGCCCTTGGCGCCGAGGTTGCCGCCGCCACCGGGAAGCACGGTGCGCAGGCGATCCTGGCTGCGCTTGAGGAGTTCCTCAAGATCCGGCGGATTTCCGCCGCCGCCACCGCCACGCTGCGGACCACCGCCCCAAGGGCCACCCTGGTTTCCGCCGCCGCCGTTCCCCCAGGGCCCGCCGCTGCCGCCTTTCCAGCCGCCGCCCCCGCTCTGGTTACTCCAAGGCATCAAGACATCCTTTGTCGCCGGTCCTCACCGCTCCTCACGATGCACCCCGCGAGTGGCCGGAACCGTGTCCATAGTGTCAAAAACTCCGTGGCCGCGGTTATAGGCGAGATAGCCGCACCTTTCAACGAACGCACACCCGGAGTTCCCCGCAGTCCTCCGCCTTGAAATCGGGTTGGCGAAGGCTCCCGTGCAAGTGGGGTTTTACCGCACGAATTCAACTGCCCGGGCCACAGGAAACGCCTGTGTCGCACAGGGGCGTGCGCATCCTTGCGCGCCTCTGAGGGCCTAGCCCGCCCGGCAGTAGGTCAGGAACGTCATGTCCGCGCTGTCCCGCTCCCCGCGAACGCAGGTCTCCCGCGCGCTTTCCATCCATATCGCGGGGTCGATTTCGGGAAAGCGCGTATCGCCTTCGGGCGCGGCATGCACGCGGGTGATATAGAGCCGGTCCGCATGCGCGATCGCATCCGCGTAGAGCGCCCCGCCGCCGATCACCATCGCCTCATCGACCTCCTCCTCAGCGGCGAGCCGTTTCGCCAGATCGAGCGCCGCGTCGAGCGAGGATACGACCTCAATCCCTTCGGCTGAGAAATCCGGATTGCGCGTGACGACGATATTGGGCCGGCCGGGCAGCGGCCTGCCGATCGATTCGAACGTCTTGCGCCCCATCACCACGGGCTTTCCCAGCGTCAGCGCCTTGAACCGCTTGAGGTCGGAGGACAGTTTCCACGGCATGTCGTTGTCCCGGCCGATGACGCCGTTCTCCGCCACCGCCGCGATAAGGCAGATCTTTGCGCTCATTGGGCCTTTCCGTATCCAAGCAGGGCCGCGACATGGTCGGCCACCGCGAGCGACGACGTCAATCCCGGCGATTCGATGCCGAAAAGCCCGACGAGACCGGCAACGCCGTGGGTCTCCGGGCCTTCTATGACGAAATCGCGCGCAGGCTCGCCGCGCGCCGTGAGTTTCGGCCGCACGCCCGCATAGTCGGGCGCCAGCGCGCCGTCGGGCAGTCCGGGCCAATAGCTGCGCACCGCCTCGTAGAAGACCTCGCCGCGCGCGGGATCGACGTCGTAGGCGGGCTCGGCGTCCCAATCCACGTCCGGACCGAACTTGACGCGGCCGGAAAGATCCAGCGTGGCGTGAATGCCCAGTCCGCCATGCACCGGAACCGGGTAGATCAGGCGCTCGAAAGGAGACTTGCCGCTCAGCGCGAAATAGTTGCCCTTGATGCGATGGATCGGCGGAACGGCCTCGGCCGGATAGCCCTCGATCGCGGCCGCCGCATCCTGCGCGCCGAGCCCGGCCGCGATCACGACCTCATCGGCAACCAGGCTCATCGGCGTCTCGCCGCCCACATCCAGCGCGATGCCGTCATCGAGGATCCGCCCGCCTTCAAGCGGCGCGTTGAAGGCGATCATCGCGCCCGCGGCCTCCGCATCGCCGCGCAGGGCCAGCATCAGCCCATGCGCATCGACGATGCCGGTGGAGGGAGAGAGGATCGCGCCTGTGCAGGCCAGATGGGGCTCCATCTCGTGCACCTCTTCGGCCGAGACAAGCCGCAGGTCGTCGACGCCGTTGACCCGCGCGCCCTCCATGATGCCGGAAAGCTTGGCGAGCTGCTCTTGGTCGCAGGCGACGATCAGCTTGCCGATCTTCCTGTGGGCAACGCCATGGCTTTCCAGATAGGGATAGAGCTTCTTGCGGCCGGCCACGCAAAGCCGCGTCTTCAGCCAGTCCGTCGCATAATAGATCCCGGCGTGGATCACCTCCGAATTTCGCGAGGAAACCTCCGATCCGATGAGCCCGTGCCGTTCCAGCACGATGACCTCTCGCCCGGCCTGCGCCAGCGCTCGCGCAATCGCAAGCCCGATGACGCCAGCCCCGACAATGACGGTCTGAACACGCTCCCCCACGACAACTCCCCCCTTTTGTTGTGTTTTATTATGCCGCCTAGACCGCCACCGGCGCCTTGATGTGCGGATGCGGGTCGTAGCCTTCCAGCCGGAAATCCTCGAACCGGAAGCCGAACAGGTCGTGCACCTCCGGGTTCAGCACCATTTTCGGCAGCGGCCGAGGCGCGCGCGACAGCTGCAGTTCGGCCTGCTCCAGATGGTTAGAATAGAGATGCGCATCGCCGAGCGTGTGGACGAAATCGCCGGGCTCGAGCCCCGTTGCACGCGCGACCATCAGGGTGAGCAGCGCATAGGAGGCGATGTTGAACGGCACGCCGAGAAACACATCGGCGGAGCGCTGGTAGAGCTGGCAGGAGAGCTTGCCGTCGGCGACATAGAACTGGAACAGGCAATGGCACGGTGCCAGCGCCATGGCCGGCAGGTCGGCCGGGTTCCAGGCCGAGACGACGAGGCGCCGGCTGTCGGGATTGCGCCGGATTTCGGCGACGATCTCGGCGATCTGGTCGATCGAGCCGCCATCGGGCGTCGGCCACGAGCGCCACTGCTTGCCGTAGACGGGGCCCAGATCGCCGTTTTCGTCCGCCCATTCGTCCCAGATGGAGACGCCGTTTTCCTTCAGGTAGGCGATGTTGGTGTCGCCGTTCAGGAACCACAGGAGCTCGTGGATGATCGAGCGCAGGTGCAGCTTCTTGGTGGTGACCAGCGGAAAGCCTTCCGCCAGATCGAACCGCATCTGATGCCCGAAGACGGACCGTGTGCCGGTGCCCGTCCGGTCGGTTTTCACGGAGCCCTCATCGAGGATCCGCCGCATCAGGTCCAGATATTGCTGCATGGAGACTGCTTTCCGATTCGTTGGAGGCAAAGGTTCGGAGCCAGCGCGCGCCAAGGCAAGGGAAACCGAAAAACATCCGCGCTTTCCCCAAGACAAGAGCGCGCGTGGGGTACGTGCATGGCCCACCCGATCCCCCGAACATTGCAGCCTTTTGCGGGAAACGACGCGCATCCCCAGCAGAAAAGCCGGCCAAGGCCGTCACACTCTTTTCATCCGGGCCACCGCTCCCTATATTCGAACTGCCGGGGCAACCCGGCTATGGCGATAAACGGTCAGTGCAATAAACCTATCGGACCCGGGGGCGGTACCCGGCGCCTCCACCAGAGACCATTGAAGCCGGAAAACGGCGAGCGGTGGTCTCCGGCGGGGGCGAAACAGGATCGACGAGGGTGTAAAGACTGCGCTTTCGCCCGGCATGGTTCCGCCGTTATCGGGCCTTATCAATAGTTGCCAACGACAACTATGCTATGGACAACGCCGTCGCCGCGTAATGCGGTGCAGGTAGTCCTTTAAAGTCCTGTCGGGTAGCACCGGCAGGCGGGGTCCGGAGGCACCTGGCAACAGAAGCCTCCACTTTCTTTTCAGCTGGAGGGAAGATTGTAACGGCCGGCAGTCATGCGTGACGCAGACCGCTTCCCTTTTGCATCGCGAAAGTCCATGTTCGCGGGATCCGAAACGTCTGAATCGAACCCGCATCCATTCGGATGCCTCCCCAACGATACGGCGCGCAGGGCCGCTCCTGCGTTCCACGGAATGTCGAACAGCTCATGCCCGAAGACCTGATCCGCTACGACATCATCATCCAGGACGCCCTTCGCGGCGCAGTGAAGAAGATCCTGACCGAGGTGGCCCGGACCGGCCTTCCCGGTGAGCATCATTTCTACATTGCCTTCGACACGAACGCTCCCGGCGTGCGCATTTCCCAGCGCCTTCGCGAGCGCTACCCGCAGGAAATGACCGTCGTCCTCCAGCATCAGTTCTGGGATCTCACCATCACCGATCACACCTTCGAGGTGGGCCTGTCCTTCGGCGGCGTGCCCGAGCGGCTGCTGGTGCCGTTCGCCGCGATCAAGGGCTTCTTCGACCCGTCCGTCCAGTTCGCGCTGGAATTCGAGCCGGGCAAGACGGCGGAGGAACTGCCGGCCGAGGTGGTCGCCGCCGGCGATGCGGCC
Organism: Breoghania sp. JC706; assembly: GCF_037026715.1. Classification (NCBI taxonomy): domain Bacteria; kingdom Pseudomonadati; phylum Pseudomonadota; class Alphaproteobacteria; order Hyphomicrobiales; family Stappiaceae; genus Breoghania; species Breoghania sp. JC706. The sequence continues at coordinate 272,839 of NZ_JBANCG010000001.1, read as the reverse complement.
CGCACGCTCTCCGACATCGACCAGATGACCACGCCGGGCACGATCGAGACGCTGAACACCGAGACGCCCACCGCCGAAGGCGCGGATGAAAGCGGAAAATCCGCTGGCGACAAGTCCGGCGAAGACAAACCCGCTACCGGCGCCGACGTCGTCTCCCTCGACGCCTTCCGCAAGAAGAACTGACAGCCGAAACGGGGCTGCGCATCGCGCACGCCCCCATCGTCCCGTGCGCGCACGGGAAGGCTTGACGTCGACAGGCCGGGTGCCATTTTCCCCGCTACCCGCCTTCGATTTCATTTCCAGTCCGGAGCCTTCCCGTGGCAAGTCGCACAGAGACCGATACGTTCGGCGAAATTTCCGTTCCCGCAGACCACTACTGGGGCGCGCAGACCCAGCGCTCCATCCAGAATTTCCCGATCGGTGACGAGCGCATGCCCGAACCGCTCGTGCGGGCGCTTGGCATCGTCAAGATGGCGGCCGCCAGGGTGAACGCGGACATGGGCCTGCTCGACGCCAAGCTCGCCGATGCCATCGTCAAGGCCGCCGGAGAGGTCGCCGACGGCAAGCTCACCGGCGAGTTTCCTCTGGTCATCTGGCAGACGGGGTCCGGCACCCAGTCGAACATGAATGCAAACGAAGTCGTCTCCAACCGGGCGATCGAGATTCTCGGCGGCGAAATGGGTTCCAAGTCGCCCGTCCATCCCAACGATCACGTCAACAAGGGCCAGTCGTCCAACGACACCTTCCCGACCGCCATGCACATCGCGGCTGCGCGCGAGATCACAGACCGCCTGGTGCCGGCACTCGTTCGCCTGCACGGCTCGCTCGACGCCAAGGCCGATGCCTTCAAGGACATCATCAAGATCGGCCGCACCCACACCCAGGACGCGACGCCTCTGACGCTAGGTCAGGAATTCTCCGGCTACGCGGCCCAGGTCGCGTCCGCCATCTCGCGCATCGAACAGTCGGCCGACGGCCTGCTGGATCTCGCCCAGGGCGGCACGGCGGTCGGCACCGGCCTCAACGCGGCGAAAGGCTTTGCGGAAAGCTTCGCGGCGGAGGTCGCAAGGCTCACCGGCCTGCCCTTCCGCACCGCGCCCAACAAGTTTGAGGCGCTCGCCGCCCACGATGCGATGGTCTGGGCCCACGGCGCGATCGAGACGGCTGCGGTGGCGCTGTTCAAGATCGCCAACGATATCCGGTTTCTAGGCTCCGGCCCGCGTTCGGGCCTCGGCGAGCTGAGCCTTCCGGAGAACGAGCCGGGCTCCTCGATCATGCCGGGCAAGGTCAATCCGACCCAGGCGGAGGCGCTGACCATGGTCTGCACGCGCGTCGTCGGCAACCAGGCAACGATGGCGTTTGCCGGCTCGCAGGGCCATTTCGAGCTCAACGTCTACAAGCCCGTCATGGCGGCGACGCTGCTTCAGTCGGTACGCCTGCTGGCCGATGCGGCCGTCTCGTTTGCCGAACGCTGCGTAGACGGCATCGAGGCGAACGAGACCCGCATCGCCGAACAGATGCAGCGCTCTCTGATGCTGGTAACCGCGCTTGCGCCGAAGATCGGCTACGACAAGGCCGCCAAGGTCGCCAAGACCGCGCACGCCAATGGCACGACGCTGCGCGAGGAAGCGCTGCGGCTGGGCTTTGTCACGGGTGAGGAATTCGACGCGATCGTGCGGCCGGAGAACATGCTCGGACCGAAATAACCGCGTCGCCACACAAAAAGTGCAATTGGCAACGCAACTTTGTCGGCTCACCCGCGTTGCGGTAGTGGGCTGCATCTGGGAAGGACCGCGAGGCATCCCGGTTGCTTGAACGCATTGGGGCGGGGGCTTCGCGTCGGAGACAGTCATGACAGCCGACATCATCAATTTGCGGCAGGCGCGCAAGGCCCGGCGTCGTGCCGAAAAGGAAACCGCGGCGGCCGAGAACCGGATTCGCTTCGGCAAGACCAGGTTCGAGAAGGACAAGGCGCAAGCCGAGACCGAAAAGGCCACCCGATCGCTTGAGGGACACCGGCTGGAGACCCCCAGCCGCGATGACGACGGCGCATGAGATTGCACAAACGTTCACTCACCCTTCATGGTCACCGCACGAGCCTGGCGCTCGAGCCTGAGTTCTGGGACGCGCTGGAGGAGATCGCCCGCGACCGCTCGCTCTCGCTTGCGGCAACGATCGCCCAGATCGACGACAACCGGGCATCGGATGCGGCGCTCGCCTCCGCTGTCCGCCTGGCCGTGCTTGCGCACTATCGCGGCACCCGCCACTGAACGGTCGACAACCAGCACAACAAAAAAGGGCGGCGCCTCGCGGTGCCGCCCTGATTTTTTTCGCCTTGCGTCGCGGCGAAGCGACTTACCAGTTGCAGGTGTCCTTGCGCTTGGGATCCTTCGTCAGGCTGGTCTTGGTGAACCATTCCTTCGTGAAATCGTCGGCGGGCAGCAGCTTTTCACTGTCGTCGGACACCGAGAACGTGAACTTGCCGTTGGAGTTCAACACCACGAACTTCTTTCCGTCCCGCATCTCCACCGTATAGGTCCGCCGCGCCATGCCGCCGACATAGGCCTTGCCGGCATCGCAGAAGATCGCTTCGCTCATCATGCCATCGGGATCGTCGTTGATATATGTCCCCTGCAACCACTCATCTGCGGATGCCGAGCCTGCGGCCAGGAAGGCGACTGCGAAAATCACTGAACGACGGGACATTTTCATTCCATCTTCCTCGTTTTGAACAAATGGTCAAATATCAGACCGTTCGAGGAGAAAATGGGGTAGCCCTGCCGCGAACCTTGCGGGGAATGCGTTTTGCACAGTTTTTTGTCATCCGCGTCGCAGGCGTTCGGACGCGTTCCTCAACGAAGCGAAAAGACAGTTTGGCCGGGAGAGACGGGGCCGACGGACCTACCAGTCGCAGGTCTCGGTACGGGCCGGATCTCTTGTCAGTGCCGTCGCGGTGAACCATTCCCTGGTGAAATCGTCGGCCGGCAGCAGCTTTTGCTCGTCCTTGCTCACCTCGAACGAAAACGCGCCGTTCCAGTAGAATTCCACGTATCTTTTTCCGTCCCGCACATTGATCGCATACGTTCTTCGTTCGATGCGCGCCAGAGCCTTTCCGTCCTCGCAGAACAGCACCTCGTGTATGAACTGATCCTTGTCTTCGTTGACATAGGTGCCGTGCAACCAATCCGAAGCGAACGCGGATGCGGTGTTTGCGACCACAAGACAGGTCGCAAGCAACAAAGGGCTGCCGGTCAATTTCATCGAGACTTCCTCGTCTTGCCGCGGGTTCACGGACAGGTCTGTATATGAACGGAATCGGCATCTTGCAGCGCCACCGCGTTCAACCCGGCGTCTTACACGATTTATCGGCGTTTGAAGAACCCAGCCGTTCTAGTTGCCCGGATAATCGGGATTGGGAACGACGCGCACGCTTCCCGGAACCGTAATAAAGCGCGGGATCTTCGGCCGCTGCGGCGCCGGCCGGGTTTCACGTGCCGGTGTCCGGTCGCCCGCGATGGAACCGGTGTTCCCCGAGGCTTCGTCGCCGGCGGGAGCGGCGGGCCTGACCGGACGCGGATCGATGGTGATGGGGGCTGCCAGCCCGCCGTCGAGCTGCATCGGCCTTTCGCCGCCCGGCGAGCCGCCTCCGACTGTGTCCGTGTCGTCGGGCACGGCCGACCTGTCCCCGTCGATCGCCGGCCGAATGCGCTTGATGAATTCCTCCATCGACAGCGGCTCATCGGACGGGCCGGGCGTTGCCGCCTGCGGTGCCGGGCTCGGTTCACGTGCGGGAACCGCCTTCTTCGCCGCCTCCCGCGCGGCCTTCTCCCGGGCAGCCTTCTCCTGTGCAGCCTTTTCAGCGGCTGCTTTTTCTTGGGCAGCCTTTTCCTCGGCCGCCTTGCGCTGCGCGGCCGCCGTGTCCTCGGCCTCACGGGCGGCCTTTGAAGCCGCGTCGGCCTTGTCCCGCTCGGCCTGCTTTCGCTTGTCCTCGTCGCGGCGAAGCTGGCGCATCTCGCGCATCAACCGGTCGCGCTCGTTGATGTCGGACTGCAGTTCCTCCACCCGCCGCACTTCCTTCTCGAAGGCGCGCAGCGTCAGGAAGGCGGTGAAGGGCTGGATGTCGATTTCCCGGTGCGGATCGTCGAGCGCGCCGCGAAAGAGCACCCCCACCTGTGCTTCCGCCCCCGTCACCGCGTTCTCCCCCGGATCGACCTTCAGCGACCAGTCGCTCTCAAGCTTCCAGCGCTCAAGATCGACCTGCGCGGACCCGAAGGCGGTCGCGCTCGGGCTGTCGATCGTCACGTTGCGCGCCCGCGCCGTTCCCGCCGCGATCACCAGCGTACCGTCGATGCGTCTGAACGGCAGGGAGCCGGCATCGAGATGGCTTTCGAAAACGCTGGCGATCTTCTCCGGCTTCAGGTCGAGCCCGGCATCTGCAGCCCGGATGACGGAGGCGAACGCCGCCGGGTTGATAGACCGGATCTCGCCGTCGCGAATGGTGAAACTGCCGCCGCCGGCAAGCCCCGCGACGATCCCGGCAATCGAGCGTCCGGTTCCCTCGAAGTCGAGCTTGGCGTCGACAAGGCCGTTCGCCACCGGCCGATCGTTGCGCCGCCACACGAGATTTTCCAGCGCGGCGCCCGAAACGTCGAGATTGCCGGACACCGCCGCCTGCGCACCGGAACGCTTGACCAACAGCGATCCGGAAAGCGTGCCGCCGTTGAAGGCGCCGGAAAGATTGTCGATCGCCAGTTCGTCGCGCTTCAGCTGCACGGCGAAGGTCGCCTGTTCGACCGGCTGCGCAAGCCCGATATCGACCGCGCCGGTTGTGACGTTGAGCGACACGGTGCCCTGGCCCATCAGCGGCACGCCGAAGGCGGCCCCCGGCCAGTGCGATCCCGCCGCCGCGTCCGCGCCGCCGCCAACCGCCGTCCACGCATCGGCACCGAGCAGCAATTCCGAAAGCCGCGCCAGCACCACCTGCGAGACCCGCACATCGCCCGAAACGCGCCGCGCGGGGCCGCCCAGAACCGCATCGAGCTTGCCGCTCAAGGTGACATCGCCGAGCCGCGCGTTGACCTTCGAAAGCGACGCGGAAGCGCCGGCACCGCTCACCGTCGCCTTGGCATCCACGGGAATCTCGCCGTCCATCATCGGCAGCAGGCGCCCGGCGAGCATGCCGATGGGAGCGACATCATCGCTCTTGAAGGCGAGCGTGCCGTCATAGACCGGCCCGCCTTCGCCGGCCGCCCCTTCCGGGAAGGCCATCTTGCCGTCGAAAGACGCGGAGGCACCAAGGCCATCGGCAACCGCAGTCACGGCAAGGCCTTCGCCCGCCTTGCCCTCGGCCCGCAGCGTCACGGCCCCCGGCCCCATACCCGGCAGCGGAACCGCGTCGATCCCCATTTGCCCGAGAAGCCGCACGCCCTCGTCCGCCTTCAGCGAGACATTGGCCGCCACCTGCGCCTCGCGCCATCTCTCGACGCTGCCGGACGCATTCACCGCCGCGTCGAGTGTGGTGCCGCCGAGATCGCCGGCGAGCGACATTTGCACCTTGGAGCTGTCGGCGCTCTCGGCCCGCGCGGTGATGGAAGCGGAAAGGTCGAGCGGCGCGAGCGCATCGCCGCCGGCCTGAAGCCGGTCGACCAGCGCGCTTTGCGGAAAGAGGCCCTTGAGCATCATCACGAGCCCGTCGATGCGCTGCGCCTTCACACTCGTGTCGAATCTGCCGTCCGGCGCGGAGGTGAGCTTGGCGATGCGGCCGCGGGCCTCGATCTTCGCGCCGGCCAGATCCGCGGCCGAGAACTGCTCGACCTCCAGATCGTCGCCGGCAAGGCTGGCGCGCACCTGAACGTCGTCCGCTCGCACGCCGGAATAGACGAGCGTTCCCGCATCGAGACGAACGGACACGTCGGTGTCCAGTCCCTGCCCGGCCTTCGCAGCCTCGCCTTTCCCGTCTCCGCTCTCCCCGACCCCGTCGCGGCGCAGGACGCCGGCAAGCGTGGAAAGCTGGTCGAGATCAAGCCTGTCGGCCTCCAGATTGGCCGCGATCCGTGCCCGCCCGCTGTCTGTCGGGGCGCGCCACGTCACGTCGCCGGAAATCGCCGCATCGCCGAGCTTTCCCTCCAGGCCGTTGAAGGCGACGCCGTCGGCCGCCGCCTCCACATGGGCGGAGGCGGAGAAGGGTTCCAGCGCCAGCGGCATGCCCCCGCCTTCGCCGCGCCGCCACCAGGCCGCAAAGGCCGAAGGCTGCGAACAGGCGACGCGAACGCTGCCGGAAAAGGCGGGCTCGTCGGCAACGCGCAACTCGCCGGAGGACGACACCATCGTCTGGCCGGGCAGGCGCGCCTCAAGCGCGGTGACCTTCCAGCCGCGCGGCAACGTTTCCGCTTCCAGATGGATATCCTGGGCAAGCCCCCCGGCGGCCACGAGGGCGGGCAGATCGAGCTTGAAGGAACCCGGTATCGGCGGCAGCGGCAGGGCCTTTATCCCGGCCATCATCGCGGCGGCGCCTTGCGCGATCGAAATCGGCTCTTTCGGTCCGGTCCCGAACAGACGGTCCAGATCAATCTGCTTGGCGGTCAGACGGGCGGTGAACCGGGGCGTTGCGCCGAACCGGATGCGGCCGTCGCCCTCGATGCGCACCGCACGATCCTCCGGCCCGTAGCGGAACGCGCCCTTGTCGATCTCAAGCGCGCTCGGATCGAGCGAGAACGTCCCCTCGCCGCGCCAGAGCCGCGCCAGAGGTTCGAGCGAGCCCTGCGAATTCGCGTCGTCCGGGTCCGCCATGGCGACGCTTTCCACCGCGTAGCTGCCGGAATAGACCGGTTTGCCGGTCTCCTGGGAAAGCAGGCCGTCGGTCTGCAGGGTCGCCATGATGTCGGTCGGCTGGATGTCGGCCTTGACGCGGATGCCGTCCGCCCCGCGCCGCCCGGTGGCGATGCGCACGGACTGGTGAACGCCGGCAATCGTCGCGCTGCCGTCCGCCTTGAACGGGCCTTCCAGCGAGCGCGCGGAAATCTGGAGATTGATGTCGTCGGCCCGGTAGGTCCGTCCCGTGCGCGCATCCACCACACGAACCGCGCCGTTGGTAACCTGCACGTCCTCCAGCTGGACATCGTCGGGATTGAGGCCGGAACCGGAATCCGGCACATGCGCCGTCAGCCAGTCGATCCGGCCGGATTCGTCGAGCGACACGTTGAGCTGCGGCTTGTCCAGCTCCATGTCGACGACCTGGATCTTGCCGGTCAGAAGCGGCGGCAACTCCACCCGCACCTTGAAGCGCGAGATCACCATCAGCGGGTCTTCCGCCTCGCCCACCCGCACGTCGGAGAAAGTGAGCGTCGGCGTCGGCAGCAGGCGCGCATCGGCGGAGCCCAGAACCGTGACCCGGTGGCCGAGCGCCTTGCCCGCATAGTCCTCGAATGTGGTGCGGTAGGCGCTCCAGTCGATGAAGACAGGCGCCACCAATGCCGCGACCAGCGCCAGGATCAGCGTAATGCCGACGGTGATGTAGATCGAATTCAGCGTTCGTCTCCGTCGCGGTGCCGCTCTGGGGTGCCAGTCTGGACCCGGGTTGTCCGGCGACCCCGGTTCATGGTCCCGGCAACGGGGACCGCTTCGCCCCGTCGCCCATGCCCGCGAACCGAATCGCCCCGTCTCACATGGGGATGATCTTCCCCGGGTTCATGATGTTCAACGGATCGATGGCCTGTTTGATCGCCCACATCACGCTCAGGGCATCACCATGTTCGCGCTTGAGATACTTCTTCTTGCCCTGGCCGACGCCATGTTCGCCGGTACAGGTGCCGTCCATCTCGATCGCACGCCAGTTTAACCGTTCGATGAAGCCGTGCGCAGCCTCAATCTCGCGCTCGTCTTCCGGATCGACAAGGATCGAGACGTGGAAGTTGCCGTCGCCGACATGCCCGATCAGCGGGGCGATCAAGCCGGTCTCGTCAATATCGGCGCGCGTCGCCTCCACGCATTCGGCAAGCCGCGAGATCGGCACGCAGACGTCGGTCGTCACCGACTTGCTGCCGGGCCGGAGCCCCAGGCACGCCCAGTAGGCATCGTGGCGGGCCTGCCAGAGCTTCGAACGGTCCTCCGCCTTGTCGGTCCACACGAAGGGCCCGCCGCCGAATTCCTGCGCGATCTCGCCGAACTGCTCCGCCTGCTCGGCCACGCCTGCCTTGGTGCCGTGGAATTCCAGGAACAGCGTCGGTTTTTCCTCAAGCCCCAGCTTGGAATAGGCGTTGCACGCCTTCACCTGCAGCGTGTCCAGAAGCTCGATACGCGCCACCGGAATGCCGGACTGGATCGTCACGATCACCGCATTGCAGGCGCTTTCCACGTCCGGGAACGGGCAGATGCCGCCGGAGATCGCCTCCGGAATGCCCTGCAGGCGCAGGGTGATCTCGGTGACGATGCCGAGCGTGCCTTCGGAACCGATGAGCAACCGGGTCAGATCGTAGCCGGCCGACGATTTCTTGGCCCTGCTGCCTGTGCGCACGATGGAGCCGTCGGGCATCACCGCGGTCAGCGCCAGCACGTTGTCCTTCATCGTGCCATAGCGCACGGCGTTGGTGCCGGAGGCGCGCGTCGCGGTCATGCCGCCGATGGAGGCGTCGGCGCCCGGATCGATCGGAAAAAAGAGGCCCGTGTCGCGCAGGTACTCGTTGAGCTTCATGCGCGTGATGCCGGGCTGGACGACGCAGTTCAGGTCCTCCGGGAAGATCTTGATCACGGCGTTCATCTGGCTGAGATCGACCGATACGCCCCCTTCCGGCGCATTGATGTGGCCCTCCAGCGAGGTGCCCGCCCCAAAGGGAATGATCGGCGTGCGGTGGGCGGCGCAGATCTTCACGATCTCAGCCACCTCCTCGGTCGACTGCGCGAAGACGACGGCATCCGGTATCTGATTGGCGAGCAAGGTCGTGGTGTGTCCGTGGTGCTCGCGCACCGAATGCGACACCGAACACCGCTCGCCGAAGCGCGCGCGCAGTTCCGCCACGGCGGCCGCGATGCCTTGCCTGTCTTCCCTCTGAGCCTGCTCCGCAGTCGCCAGCGCCATATTTCCTCTCCAATCCGTGGTAAGGCCGGTTCCTGTCGCGGCCCCATTGTTTTTCATGACAAGGTTGCGTTTGATGGCCGGCGAGGCGCCAAACGCAGGCGCCTCGGTTTTTCGACCGCGCGACGGCCCCGCCCCGAGAGGCAGGCCGCAAGGGCGAGCCCCCGACCTTCGCGCTCACTGTCAACCGTCAGGCGTCGCCGCGCAAATCATTTTGCGGCGATCATGCCACACGCGCCATCCAGCCGAGGAGCTTTTCATGCCGAATGCCGATGCCCCCTTCCGCTCGAGCGTCATGCGGGTGGAGGAAGACTGGATCGACTACAACGGCCACCTCAACATGGCCTATTACAACGTCCTGTTCGACCGGGCCATCGACGAGGCATTCCTGGCGGTCGGGCTTGGCCCGGATTACCTGAAGGAGGCGAATGCCTCCTACTTCACCGCCGAAACCCACCTGTGCTACGTGCGCGAACTCTCGCAGGGCGACGCGGTGACGGTGACGACACAGATCCTCGGCTTCGACGCCAAGCGCATTCACGCCTTCCAGGAGCTGCGCCATGCCGACGGCTGGCTATCGGCCACCTCGGAGCAGATGTCGCTGCATGTGGACATGGGAGCGCGCAAGGTCGCCCCGTTCCCCGATGCGATCGCGGAAAAGCTCGCCTATTACGCGAAGCTCCACGAGGCGCTCGGCCGGCCGGAGCGTGCCGGCCGGAGCATCGGGCTGCCGAAGGCGAAATAGCGGCAGCCCGAACCGTTACGCGTAGTGGTTCGCGATGACGGCGCTTGCGATCTCCGACGTTTCGATCACGCCGACGACATCGTCCGGCCGCGGAACGCCGGGATCGCCCTCGATGATGATCGCGTAGGAGCGATCGCGCTGGTTCATGCGGGCGATGACCGAGTTCAGGATGTTGGTCTGCGGCGCGATCACGTAATCGGTCGACATGATGTCGCGCAGGGTCTGGCCGCAGTCGCGGTCGGGCGCATAGGGGATGGTGCCGAAGCGCACGAAACCGGCGATCCGCGCGCCGTCGGAGACGATGACGTGCCGGGCGCCGCACTCGGTAAGCTTGCCGACCACATCGGTCAGCAACGTATCGGCCGGCAGGATCGCGAAGTCCTTCGCCATCACCTCCTTGGCCTGGCGCACCAGATACATGTTGGTGTGCCGCATGGAGGGGATCGGCTTGCCGCGGTTGCGCAGCTTGATGGTGTAGATGTTGGCGGAGATCAGCGCACGCCTGACGCCCACCGCGATCGCCACCGCCAGAACGAGCGGCACGATCACGTTGTAGTCGCGCGTCATCTCGAAGATCATCACGATCGCCGTCATGGAGGCGCCGGTCGCCCCGCCGACGAGCGCGCCCATGCCGACCAGCGCGAATTCGGCCGGCGAGAAGCCGTGGCCGGGAAACAGCATCGAGCCGACGACGCCAACGGCCCCGCCGAGTGCTGCACCGATGAAGAGCGAGGGCGAGAACACCCCGCCCGAGGCACCCGAGCCAAGGCTGACGGAGGTGGCGAAGATCTTCGCCAGCAGCAGCACCACGAGCAGAATGAACGTGTAGGGCGTGCCGTTCAGAATGTCCTGGATGGTAGCGTAGCCGACCCCGGATGTGTGGTAGTGGCCGGTTGTGAGGAAGAAGCCGTAGCTCAACATGCCGATGATCAGCATGCCGATGATGTTCTGCGTGTACTCGTTGCCCGGAAGTGCGGGGAAGATGTCCTCGCACCAGGCGAGGAACTTCACGAAGGCCCAGGAGGCGATGCCGGCGAAGCCGCCGAGCACGGCGTAGGCGACGAGCTGGACCGCGTCGACCGCCTGATGGGGCTCCAGCCCGGCGACCGGCACGATGAAGGCCGGATCGAGCCCGAGCGCGATGCGTGCGATATAGGTCGCCGTTGCGGTGGCCACGACCACCGGCAGGAAGGTGCGCGAACTCACTTCCGGCAGCAGCATTTCCACCGCGAAGAGCACGCCGCCCAGAGGCGTGTTGAAGGTCGCCGCGATGCCGGCGCCCGCACCGGCGGAAAGAAGCGTGATCTTCTGCCAGCGCGCCAGCCGCAACGTGCGCGCGAGCGTGGAGCCGAACGATGCGCCGATCTGGATGATCGGCCCCTCGCGCCCGACCGAAGCGCCCGATCCGATCGAGATGGCCGAGGCCAGCGATTTCACGATCGCCACGACCCCGCGCACATTGCCCTTGTTGTGGTAGATCGCGAACATCACCTCCGGCACGCCGTGGCCCTTGGCTTCGGGCGCGAACGTCTTGACCAGGAAGACGACGATCAGCCCGCCGATGACCGGCGCCAGGATGATGAACGGCCCGAACGAACTCGGCGCCTCGAACTGGTTGGCATCGTAGTAGAGGGAAAAGGTGCCGTAGTAGAAGAGGTTGTGAACGATCGAGATCAGATAGCGAAAGATCACCGCGCCCATGGCCGCCACCAGACCGATCAGAAAGGCGAAGACACAAAGGGCGGGAATGGAATAGACGCGGGCTTCCGGAGAGGCGAGCGGATCGATTTCGGCGGCTTGGGTACTGACTAATTCGGGCGCGGACATGACGGCACAAGTTCCATGAACTGGACTACGCGGAATCGGCCGGGAAAAGGTCGATGCTGGGGTCCAGGCAATGTTTCGCCGTTCGGGAAGCGGGGCCTCTCGAGCAACACGGCGCTTGACGGGGCGTGGACGGGCCAGTCCTGAACCCAGACGCGACGAAAATCAAGGGTGCACGCCGATTTTTGCATAAAACGCGACCACTTTCCCTCGCCTCCGTATCCATCTCATCCTATGCTTGTGGCAGACCCTCGCGAATCGTAACCACAAGAAATAACAAACGCTTTCCCGTCCGATGGCGACAGAAAAGACGCTCCTGAGGAAAATACTGACCCCGCTTGGCAGCGGCTATACTTTCGTGGCAACCGACATAAAGGTGAACGCGCAAGCCTTCATCGCGCGACGACAGCCGCTGGTCTGGCTTCTCGCGCTGGCCATCGGCGTCATCGTCGCTCTGGCTGCGGTGCTCTTCCGTATCGGCATCGGGCTGATACAACTTCCCTGGCTTGGAACGGCATCGGAACACGTCGTTACCGCAAGCCGCAGCGTTCCCTTCTACGTGATCCTGTGCGCCCCGATCGCCGGCGGGCTCATCGTCGGCCTGCTGTTGCACACCATACCCAAGCAACGCACCTTCTCCGTGGCGGACGTGATGGAGGCGCGCGCACGCGGCGGCCACGGCCTGCCGTTCTGGCCGGGCATTTCGTCTGCGCTGCTGACCGTGCTCTCGCTCGGTTCAGGTGCCAGCGCGGGCCGCGAAGGCCCGGTCGTCCACCTGGGCGCGACGCTCGCCACCGCCTTGTGCAACCTGTTCTCGCTCGCCGTCACCGCCCGGCGCGTGATGCTCGCCTGCGGCGTCGCCTCCGCCGTCTCCGCCTCCTTCAACGCGCCCATCGCCGGGGTGCTCTTCGCCCACGAGGTGGTGCTCGGCCACTACGCGCTTTCCGCCATCGTGCCGATCTCGATCGCGTCGGTCGCCGGCACGCTGATCTCGCGGCTGTGGTTCGGCGACGTCGCCGCCTTCGTCATTCCCGGCCACCAGATCACCTCCTACTGGGAATTTCCCGCCTTCGCGCTGCTCGGCGTCGCCTGCGCGGCGGTGGCAGTCATCTTCCAGTTCTCGCTGATCGGATCGGAATGGGTGGCCCGCCACATCCCCATGCCCCTGTGGCTGCGCCCGGCGGTCGGCGGCGCCGCCGTCGGCGCCATCGCACTCGCGTATCCCGAAGTGCTGGGCGTCGGCTATGAGACGACGGACGCAGCACTCAGGAACAATCTGCCGCTCATGACCATGCTGATCCTGCTGGTCGCAAAGACCGCCGCCACCGCGATCACGCTCGCCTCCCGCTTCGGCGGCGGGATATTTTCGCCCTCGCTCTATCTGGGCGCCATGGTCGGCGGGGCCTTCGGGCTGATCGCGGCGAAGGTGTTTCCCGGCCTCGCCTCCTCCGAAGGGCTCTATTCCATCCTCGGCATGGGGGCAGTCGCCGCCGCCATGCTGGGCGCACCGTTCTCCACCACGGTGATCGTTTTCGAGCTGACCGGCGGCTACACGCTGTCGATCGCGCTGCTGATCACCGTGTGCATCTCTACCGGACTGACCCTTGCCGCGCACGGTCGGTCCTATTTCCATTGGCAGCTGGAAATGCGCGGGCTGGAGCTGCAGGCCGGGGCCCACGGCTATCTGGTGCGTTCCGTCCATGTCCGGGATTTTCTGGAGCCGCCGGGCGAAGACGACCCGAAAACCCTCGATCTCGAAGCGGATCCGCCACGCCTCGTGCCGGGCGATTCCATGGAGACCGCGCTGCGCCTGTTCGATGCCTCGGGCATGCCGCGAATTCCCGTGGTCGAGGCGCGCGGATCAGCGGAAGTCGTTGGCTTCGCCCGCCATATCTCGGCGCTCGACCGCTTCAACAAGGCGCTGATCGAGGCGAGCCGGGAGGAACACCAGTAGGCGCGCGTTTATAGAGCAATTGCGTCCAAGACACCCAGCGGCACAATCGCTAAAGTCGCGTCATGACGATGATGAGCCAGCCCGAGGCGCTTCAGGAGACGCCGCTGATGACAGGAGAGCGTGCCCGCTTCTGGCGCGAGGCGCGCCATGGCGCGCTCGAATGCCTGTCTGCAACCTTCCGCACACACGCCTATGCTCCGCACACGCACGAGACCTATGTCGTCGGCGTGATCGTCGCCGGTTGCGAGGGGTTCACCATCGCCGGCCTGAAGACGGCGGCCCGGCCCGGCGACGTCTGTTTCGTCAACCCCGGCGAGCTGCACGACGGCTGTCCCGTCGGCGACGGCTATGCCTACCGCATGGCCTATCCCGAAGTCCGGTTCCTCATCGACATCGCCGAGGATCTGCTCGGGCGCCGGCTGCAAGCCGTCCCCCTTTTCCGTGCGCCCGTTGTGCGAGACCCGATGCTGGCGGCCATGTTCGCGCGGGCCCACCACCGGCTGGAGGAAGGCCGCGGCAGCCTTTACGACGACGAGCTGTTCCATCAGTTCTTCTCCACATCGCTGTGCCGCTACGCCGATCTGGAACCGGCCAGCTACCAGGTCGGCCACCACCCGGGGCTTGCGCGGGCGCGCGACTATATCGATGCGTATCTGTGCGAAAACGTCGACCTTGCGACGCTCGCCTCCATCGCAGGCCTCAGTCGGCACCACTTCCTGCGCGCCTTCCGCAAGACCTACGGCCTTGCCCCGCACGCCTTCCTGCTTGACCGGCGGGTCCACGCGGCCCGGCGCCTTCTGTTGCAAGGCCTCGCCCCGCCGGACGTGGCCACGGCCTGCGGGTTCTGCGACCAGAGCCACCTGAACCGCGTCTTCAAGGGCCGGATGGGGGTAACCCCCGGCGCCTTCCGCGCCGCAAGCTGACCCTTCTGTCTTCTTTCCGGAAACGCCGATCATGCAGCCCCTCACCGAAAGCCCGCGCGCGCCGGGCGCGGAATTCACCGCCGGCATCGTCAAGGCGACGCCGATCATTCTGGCCACGGCCCCCTTCGGCCTGCTGCTGGGGGCCATCGCGGCGCAGAAGGGCCTTTCGCTTCTGGAAATCGGGTTGATGAGCACACTCGTCTTTGCCGGCAGCGCGCAGTTCATCGCCATCGACCTTTGGAGCGAACCGGCACCGTGGCTGGCACTCGGCTTTTCAGCGCTGCTGATCAACCTGCGCCATGTGTTGATGGGCGCCTCGATCTCGCCCAAGCTCGGCCTGTTCCCGCCTGCGCTGAAGCCCTTTGCCATGTATTTTCTGGTCGATGAACTGTGGGCGCTGGCCGAGGCCCGCGCGGCGCGTGCGCCGCTCACCCCCGCCTTCTATTTCGGCATGGGCCTCGTCTTCATCGTCGGCTGGAACACGTGGTCGCTTCTGGGTGGCGTCGTCGGCCCCGTGCTTGGCGATCCTGCGGCCATCGGCTTCGACTTTGCCTTCACCGCGCTTTTCATCGTGCTGATCATGAGCTTCTGGAAAGGGGCGACGACAGGCGCGGTGCTGCTCGCCAGCGCCGGCACGGCCGCCTTCGTCCACGCCCATGTGGAGGGCGCCTGGTACATTCTGGCCGGAGCCTTCGCCGGAATGATCGCAGCCGCCCTTTTCTGGCGGCCGGACGAGCCCGAAACCGCCGGCGCGGATCAGCCCGAATGGAGCGCGGATACGCCCGGCGCCCGCCTTGATGCGCCCACAGGACACGCCACGGAGCCCCGCTCATGAGCGCCTTCGATCTCGATCCCGCAACCCTCGCCGCGTTCGTGGCGATGGGCGTTGCCACCTACGCCACCCGTCTCGCCGGCCTCCTGCTGGTCCGCCACATCCCGACCACCGGCCGCTTCAAGGCAGCGCTCGAAGCCGTGCCGCCGGCCGTCCTGATGGCCGTCATTGCACCCATGGCGATTGCCACCGGCTGGGCGGAGACCATCGCCGCCGCCATCACGGCGATCGCGGCGACGAAATTGCCCCTGTTCGTGGTGGTGG
The DNA here is from genome assembly GCF_037026715.1 of Breoghania sp. JC706. NCBI lineage: Bacteria > Pseudomonadati > Pseudomonadota > Alphaproteobacteria > Hyphomicrobiales > Stappiaceae > Breoghania > Breoghania sp. JC706. Next base: position 257,227 of record NZ_JBANCG010000001.1, on the reverse strand, counting down.
TGATTGGTGTCGTCTCGGTGGTGGCGTTGAGGATGTCGATAGGCTGAGCGGGAAAGGTCGGCTGTGGCCCATTCTGAGTGTCTGGCCCAAAATGGTATCGGGCTACGCGCTTTCGGTCATTCCCCCTCATACCCCTCCGCCGTCATTGCCCGGCGAAGTCCGGGCAATCCACCACCAGCCGCAGCATTCGGGGCACGTGCTGGATCACCCGGACTTCGCCGGGTGATGACGATGGGGGGTATGAAGGTGCTTAGAATTCGGTGCGAAGAACCAGCTACCATTTCCAGGCCGGGCCCTCAGAACTCCACCTCCAGCTCGATGATCTCGTCCGGCTCCTCCATGGCGCCTTCGGTCCATTCCTTCATCAATGGCCAGTCGAGGATCGTGTCGCAATAGGCGGCAAGTTCCGGTTCCAGGCTCACCGCGTAGGTCACGAACCGCGTGCAGACGGGCGCGTACATCGCATCGGCGATGGTCGGCGTCTTGCCGAAGAGATAGGGCCCGCGATAGGCCTCCAGGCATTCCGACCAGATCGTCTTGATCCGCTCCACGTCGGGCCTGGCGCCGGAAAAGATCTTGAAGCTCTCGTGCCTGGCCTTGAGGTTCATCGGCAGGGCCGAGCGCAGGTTGTAGAAGCCGGAGTGCATCTCGCCCGAAATCGCCCGGCAATGGGCCCGCGCGACGCGATCGGTCGGCAGCAGCCCGGCCTTGGGGAAGGTTTCCACCAGATATTGCCCGATCGCCAGCGTGTCCCACACCGTCACGTCATCATGGACCAGCCGCGGCACCAGCACCGAGGGCGACAACAGAAGCAGCTCCTGACGTGCTTCCTCGTCGAGATTCACATGAACTTCCTCGAATTCCAGCCCCGCCATCCGGCACAAAAGCCAGCCGCGCAGCGACCAGGAAGAATAATTTTTTGATGAAATCGTCAGCGTCGCCATGGAACCGTACCTCCCACATACGCATTTTGCACCGCGGGATATCTTCTCGCATTGCACAATAAAATGCATTAGCGCATTTTGTGCATATGATTGCGGGCGGGGCAAACAGGACGGATCCATGATGTATCAGGCTTACCAGCTGCAGGATGACCTGATCGAGCCGATGCGCTTCTTCGCGAAGCAACTGCGCAATTCGGCCGATACCCTGCTCTGGAACTGGACCGACCCGGCCCGCCGCAGGCTGACGGCCGGGCTGGAAATGATCGAGCGTTTCGAGATCACCCACACGAGCCCGGAATTCGGCATCACCGAGGTGATGAGCGGCAACCGTATCGTGCCGGTGCAAACCGAGGTTGCCCTCGACCTTCCCTTCGCGAAGCTTCTCCACTTCACCAAGAACATCGACACGCCGCAGCCGCGCGTGCTTGTCGTCGCGCCCTTGTCGGGCCACTTCGCCACGTTGCTGCGCGGCACCGTCCAGACGCTGCTGCGCGACCATGACGTCTATATAACCGACTGGGCCAACGCCCGCGACGTGCCGGTCTCCGCCGGCCGCTTCGGCGTGGAGGACTACATCTCCTACGTCATCCGCTTCCTGGAGGAAATCGGCCCCGGCGCCCACGTGCTCGCCGTCTGCCAGCCCTGTGTGCAGACGCTTGCCGCCGTCGCCGTCATGTCGGAGGACCACCACCCCGACACGCCGCTCTCCATGACGCTGATGGCCGGCCCGATCGACCCGCGCGAAAGCCCGACGGAAGTGAACGAGTTCGCCGTCGCCAAGTCGCTCGGCTGGTTCAAGCGCTCGGTCATCTCCACGGTGCCCTCGCGCTATCCCGGCGGCGGACGGCGCGTTTATCCCGGCTTCCTCCAGCTCACCGCCTTCATGGCGATGAACATGGATCGCCACCGCAAGGCGCATGAAAACCTGTACCAACACCTGGCCAATGGCCGCACGGAAGAAGCGCAGAAGATCAAGGACTTCTACGACGAGTATTTCGCCGTCCTCGACATGACGGAGGAATTCTACATCGAGACGATCGACCGGGTGTTCCACAAGGCCGAGCTTGCCAAGGGCGAGTTCACCTACCAGGGCCGGCCGGTCGACCCGGGTGCGATCACCCGCACCGCGTTGCTCACCGTCGAAGGCGGACGCGACGACATCTGCGCCATCGGCCAGACCTCGGCCGCCCACGAGCTGTGCAAATCGCTGCGCCCCCACCTCAAGCGTCACCACCTTCAGGCCAATGTCGGCCACTACGGCGTCTTCAACGGCAAGCGCTGGGAACGCGAAATCTACCCGGTCGTCAGGAACATGATCCTGTCTATGGAGTAGGCTTCGCAAAGCGGCACGGACGCGTCCCCTCTCCCATGGGGAGAGGGCTAGGGTGGTTCATGGTTTGGCGGAAGCGCTCAGTAGGGAAAACACCTCTCCCGTGGGGAGAGGTCGGACCGAAGGTCCGGGTGAGGGGGTTCAGGTTCTCCGTATCCACGAAAGCCCAACACCCCTCACCCCAGCCCTCTCCCTATGGGAGAGGGGGGCGGATACGGCTGCTTCCGTGAAAAGATGAAACGCTCTAGGGTGAGGGGATGCGGCGCCAGAGGGATACGGAAAATTCGCCACCCCTCACCCGGCGCATGCGCGCCGACCTCTCCCCATGGGAGAGGTGATTGAAGAGCCCCAAACAGGCATTCACACCGTCTACCCTCGCCACCTCACCGGCGGATCGAGCGGCTTCACGACCCCGACCGGCGGCTGGCCCGTTTTGCCCTTCTTCGCCTTCCAGGTGTTGACCCTATCGTGGATCTCCGCCTGCCGCCCCTTCAAACCCGGCAGCGAGAACGGATCAAGCCCGGTGAACGGGCGGAACGGATTGCGCCTCAGCGAGCCGTAGATGCCGAGCCGCACCGTCGCCCGGCTGCTCACGCCGCGTGCGTGAAAGCCGTGCGTATCGGCCACCACCAGCGTATTCGCCGGCACCACCACGCGCACCGGCGCGCCGTAGCCCATGTCGCGCAGTTCCTCGTCCGATATGCGGAAAGACCCCAGCGCATGATGCCGGTTCTTGTCCGCGTGCGCGGTGAGCGACTTCTCGTATTCGAAACGCAGCCGCGCCGAGGTCATCCGGTGCGAGCCGGGCACATAGGTAAAGGGGCCGCCGTCCTCGGACACGTCCTCCAGAAACAGCCAGGCCTTTGCGGTCGCGTGGAAGGTGTCGGAGTGAAACACCGTCTGCGGATCGCGCGGTCCTCTGTCGGGCTCGGCGAAGACCGTGTGCAGAAACACGATCGGATCGGCATTGACCGAAGCCACGTAGCGCAGCAGCCCCTGGAACATCGGCCCGTTGACGAAGGCGCCGATCTCCGGATGCGCGCCGCACATGGCCCTTGTCACGGGCGCAAAGCGCGTAACCGCGTTGCCTTGCCACATCTCCTGTGCGGGGAATGCGTTGTCTTCCACCGCGCGCCGCAAGGCCCGAAAATCCGCTTCCGGCAGCGCGTTGCGGCGGATGACGAAGCCGTCGCGCTCATAGGCTTCGATATCGCTCGGCTCGACCAGATGCGTCAGCCGCCGCCGGCGCCAGTCGGCCATGCTTTCGGCAAGCTTCACGCGCTGCAGATGGAGCCCGCGCCGGTTGAGCGCGGGCGAACCGATGATCGGGTTCTGGCGAAACGACTTCGCGCCGCTCGCCAGTTCCAGTGCCCACAGCGGCGCGCGCAGCACGTCGAGAGCCTTCATGTCTCCTCCCCGGCGTGAATATCCCCTGGCGGACCGATGGGGTCTGTGGCCCATCCTTCGAGACGGCCCTTTGGGGCCTCCTCAGGATGACGTTGTGCTTGTTGATGTCTTCGTCAAGAATAACAACATGATAACGTCATCCTGAGGAGGCGTCGCAGACGCCGTCTCGAAGGATGGGCCGCAAGTTCCGAACCCGCCCCCCATCGGCGCGTCCCCCAGCACCGGGAGAGAACGTCCCGCGCCCTCTCCCGCATTGTCGCCTAATCCTCCAGCGGCGCGGTCGCCTTTTCAAGCCAGTCTCGCGTCTTGTCATCGACCAGCGGGCCGATCTCGGCCAGCACGCGGGCGTGATAGGCGTCGACCCAAGCGCGTTCCGCCGCGCTCAACATGGCGGTCACGATCAGCCGGCGATCGATGGGCACCAGCGTCAGCGTCTCGAAGCCGAGCATCGGCCGGTCGCCGCCTTCGATCCTCTCCGCCGGCCTCACCAGCTCCAGATTCTCGATGCGGATGCCCCACTTGCCGGCATTGTAGACGCCCGGCTCGTTGGAAACGATCATGCCGGGCTGGAACGGCGTCGTGCCGGTCTTGGCAATGCGCTGAGGCCCTTCGTGAACGCTGAGATAGGAGCCGACGCCGTGGCCCGTGCCGTGGTCGAAGTCGAGCCCGGCCTTCCACAGCGGTATGCGCGCCAGTGCATCCAGCTGCGCGCCGGACGTACCGGCAGGAAAACGCGCGGTGGAAATGCCGATATGCCCCTGAAGCACCAGCGTGAACTGGCGCCGCATCTCATCGTCGGGCGTGCCCACCACCATGGTGCGGGTGATGTCGGTGGTGCCGTCCTCATACTGCGCGCCGGAATCGCACAGATAGATGCTGTCCCTCTCGATCGGCAGGCTCGTTGCCGTCGTCACGCGGTAGTGGCAGATGGCGGCATTCGGCCCGGCACCGGAGATCGTGTCGAAGGAGATATCCTTCAGCTTGCCGGTCTCAGCCCGGAAGCCCTCTAGTTTCTTGGCAACCGAAACCTCGTCGAGCCCGCCCTTGGGCGCGTTTTCCTCAAACCACACCAGGAACCGCGCGAAGGCGGCACCGTCGCGCCGGTGCGCGGCGCGCGCACCCTCGATCTCCGCTTCGTTCTTGATCGCCTTGGGCAACAGCACCGGATCGGAGCCGAAGCTCACCGTGGCGCCGGCGGCCTCAAGACGCCGCGTGATCGCCTCCGCCGACATGTCGGGATCGACCAGCACCGTGCGGCCCGAAAGCCCGTCCAGCGCCGGCAGGAAGGCATCGGGCTCCGCGACCTCGGACAACCGGCCGAGCGCATCGGCCACCGTGTTGGAGAGCTTGCGACGGTCGATGAAAAGCTGGGGCGCCGCATCCGCGCGCAGGATCGTGAAGGCGAGCGCCACCGGCAGATGCGGCAGGTCGTGACCACGAATGTTGAAGGTCCAGGCGATGGAATCGGGCTGCGCAATCACCGCCGCATCCAGGCCCGCCTCGCGCAGCTCCACCTTAAGCCGCTCGATCTTGTCCGCCGCCGATACGCCCGCGCTGGAAAGCGGATGCAGCACGACCGCCTCAAGCGGCGGCTCGGGTCGGTCCGTCCACACAGTATCGATCGGGTTGCCTTCGACCGGGACGAGTTCGGCGCCGGCCTTCTCGCACGCGTCTTTCAGGCGCTTGGCACCGTTCACCGTGTGCAGCATCGCATCGTAGCCGATGCGCATGCCCTTCTTCGCGACAAGACGGATCCAGGTTGCCGGCGGCGTCTCGATCAGGTGCAGCGGCTCGAACAGCGCCGCATCCACCTGGGCGCGCACCTGCAAGGTGTAGCGGCCGTCCACGAAGATCGCCGCCTTGTCCTTGAAGACAACGGCCGCACCGGCGGAACCGGTGAAGCCGGTCAGCCAGGCAAGCCGCTCCTCGCTGGGGGCGACGTATTCGTTCTGATGGGTATCGGTCCGCGGGACGATGAAGCCATCGAGACCGCGCCGGGTGAGTTCGGCCCGCAGGGCGACCAGCCGGTCGCTGCGCGCGCCTGATTCGGAGGGGGGATCATAGGTCTGGAACATGCCTTCAAATTAGCGCGTTCCATCCGCGAGGCGATACAGGATTCGCATATTTGCGCACCGCTTAGCTCCAGCCCTGGCATCGGCACAGGCCCGCGGCGCCGCCACCGGGCCGGCGACATCCGGCCCGACCTGCGACCAACCGGCGCGCTTTCCCCTCGCAAGGGCGAGATCCGGTAAAACATGGTTAACGGAACATGAAGACGCTGTGCATCGGAAAATCTCCGAAAAGCGCAGAAAACCGGCATTTACCGCACACAGAATGTGCCACCCGCCCAAGAATTATGCTGCACTGCAAACGTACAATTACGTACATGTCGAAATGTGAGAGCAGCTATGCGGTGGACGCGCTTACTCGGGGTCAGCGTTGTTCATACCTTGCCATCAGTGAGCGGCGGACAGGACGGATCCAGCCGCAAGTGACGCAAGGAGATTTCACCATGGCGACTGCCTCTGTCACCTCGACCGGACTCCACGGCGGTGCCCGCCACGGCCTGTTCCGCCGCGCTCTCGACCGCATGGTCAGCGCCCGCGAACGCCAGGCACGCCGCTATGTCAACGGCTACCTGCTGTCGCTCGACGACGCCACTCTGAACGCCTACGGCTACGACCGCAGCGAGCTGGAGCATGAAGGCTCCATGACGTTCCCCTACTGAGCAGGCACCCGGCTGAGCCCCTCTCGGGCGGGATGACCGGTCAAACGGGTCGGGATACTTCAGGTCCAAAAAAACGGGACGCAGCCGCAAGGCGCGTCCCGCTTTTGTTTCCGGGGCCTGTTCTTTTTCGCAAGAAGCGGATGGTCGTCCCAGGAGCTCGATCCCTCCAGCGTCATCGCGGACGAGAGGGAGCATCAGGGCACTCCGAATAGCCCCTACAACTCCACCCGCGTATTTGCGAATGTCAGCGTCAGCCAGTCGTCGTGCTCGATGCGGTGGGTGAGGCGGAAGCGCTGGTCACAATAGGCGGCGATCACCCGCGGCCCGTCGGCAACCCTGAGGCCCGAGAGCACCAGCGTGCCGGGCTTTGCCATCAGTTGCGAGATCGGGTGCGCGAGCGCCATCAGCGGGCGCGCCAGAATGTTGGCGACGACCAGATCGAACGGCGCGCGCGCGCGGATGCGCGGATGCTGGACGCCCGCCGCCGTCACGCATTCGATGAGCCCCGGCACCTCGTTGAGCCGCGCGTTCTCCCGCGCCGCCTTCGTCGCCACCGGATCGATATCCGTGGCGAGCACCGGCAGATGCGCGAGCTTCGCCATGGCGATGGCGAGAACGCCGGAACCGGTGCCGAGATCGAGGATCGAGGAGTAGCGCCGACGCTTCAGCACCCGGCACAGTTCCTCCAGGCAGCCGGCGGTGGTGCCGTGATGGCCGGTTCCGAAGGCCTGGGCTGCCTCGATCTCGATGCCGATGGCGTATGGCGAGATCCTGTCGCGGTCGTGACTGCCGTGGACGACGAAGCGCCCGGCCGTGACCGGCGTCAGGCTTTCCAGCCCCTTGGCGACCCAGTCGATCTCCTCCAGCACGTCCGCCTCAACCGGCGCGGCGAAGGCATCGGTGCCGACCCGGTCCAGAATATCGGCCTTGACCGCCTCCGGCTCGCCGTCGAAGAACAGGATTTCGGCCACCCACGGCCCGTCCATCACGGTCTCGTAGACGGAAACCGGATAGGCCTCCTCTTCATAGGCAGCCTCGAGAATACCGGCGATGCGCCGGGCTTCGAGTTCATCCGCCGTCACGCGAGCGCGGATCATGGGCATGGGGGTACGTCCTGGGTAGACGGGCGCGATATGGCGCCCGGAAATGTCTGGTGTTGCGCCTTATAGGGCGAAGGGGATGGACGTGAAAGGGGGCGGATGGGGCCGAGACCGCGTTGAAATCGGTTACATCCGCAATGTCATTCCCGCGAAGGCGGGAATCCAGCAACCACAGAATTTACTGGTGAGACTCCTACGGCTCATTCCGGGAGTGCTGGATCCCCGCCTTCGCGGGGATGACAAAAAACGGCACCATGGGAAGCCCCTTTATCCAAGCCGCGTGCGCAGCCCGTCCCTCAAACCGCCTCGACGAAGCTGTCCAGCACCTTCTTGCGGCCGGCCTTCTCGAATTCGATGGTCAGCTTGTTGCCGTCGATCGAGGCCACCCGGCCGTAGCCGAATTTCAGGTGGAAGATCCGCTCGCCGACCGAATAGGCCGACGCCGTCTCCGTCACGCTTTTGGCGACCAGCTCGCCCTCGATGGTCTTCGGCCCGCCGCGCCCGCCGCCCTTGCGGCCGAACGAACTGCCGCTTTCGGAAAAACCGCCGCCGCCGTTCTCGCGGCTGCGCTGGGCGCGCTGCCAGCCGGGCGTGGAATAGCTGTTGCCCCCGGCAAACGGATCGCGCGTGTCGAAGCGGCTGGCGCCATAAGGCCCCATGCCGCTCGTGCCATAGCCGCCATAGGAGGTGGACGCCTCGGCGACCTCCACATGCTCCTCCGGCAATTCGTCGAGAAAGCGCGAGGGGATCGACGCCTGCCACATGCCGTGGACGCGCCGGTTGGAGGCAAATCGGATGCGGGCGCGTTTCTTCGCCCGCGTGATGCCGACATAGGCGAGCCGCCGCTCCTCCTCCAGCCCCGCCTTGCCCGATTCATCGAGCGCGCGCTGGTGCGGAAACAGCCCCTCCTCCCAGCCGGGCAGAAAGACGGTGTCGAATTCCAGCCCCTTGGCGGAATGCAGCGTCATGATGGAGACGGCATCGTCGCTGCCGTCGCCGGAATCGCGGTCCATGACCAGCGAAATGTGCTCCAGAAAGCCTGCCATGGACTCAAATTCATCCATGGAGCGGATCAGTTCCTTCAGGTTTTCCAGCCGCCCCGGCGCATCCGCAGACCGGTCGTTGCGCCACATCTCGGTGTAGCCGCTCTCGTCCAGAATGATCTCGGCCAGATCCGTGTGCCGCATCGTCTCGATCTGCGCGCGCCAGCGGGCGAAGTCGGCGAGCAGGTTCTTCAGCGTGTTGCGCGGCTTCGGCTTCAGCTCTTCCGTCTCCACCAGCAGTGAGGCCGCCTGCATCAGCGGAATGTTCTGAGCCCGCGCCAGCGCGTGCACCTGCTTCAGCGAGGCCTCGCCCAGCCCGCGCTTGGGCGTGTTGACGATGCGCTCGAAGGCCAGATCGTCCGACGGCTGGATGGTTGCGCGAAAGTAGGCCAGCGCATCGCGGATTTCCATGCGCTCGTAAAAGCGCGGGCCGCCGATCACACGGTAGTTGAGGCCGAGCGTGACGAAGCGGTCTTCGAACTCGCGCATCTGGAACGACGCACGCACCAGAATGGCGATGTCGTTGAGCGCGTGCCCGTGGCGCTGCAGATCCTCGATCTCGTCACCAATCGTGCGCGCTTCCTCTTCCGAATCCCACACGTTCGCGACCGAGACCCGCTCGGCATCCGGATCATCGTGATCAGTGAACAGCGTCTTTCCGAGCCGGCCGTCATTTCTGGCGATCAGATGCGAGGCGGCGGCCAGAATGTGCGAGGTGGAGCGGTAGTTGCGCTCCAGCCGGATGACCTTGGCGCCGGGAAAATCATGGTCGAAGCGCAGGATGTTATCGACCTCCGCCCCGCGCCAGCCGTAGATCGACTGGTCGTCATCGCCCACGCAGCAGATGTTCTTGTTGCCCTGGGCGAGCAGGCGCAGCCAGAGATACTGCGCGATGTTGGTGTCCTGGTACTCGTCCACCAGCATGTAGCGGAAGCGCTCCTGAAAGCTCTTCAGGATTTCCGGCTGTTCGCGGAAAAGCCGGATAGTGAGCAGCAGAAGATCGCCGAAATCGGCGGCGTTCAAGACGGTGAGCCGCTCCTGATAGTCCTTGTAGAGCTTGATGCCCTTGCCGTTGCCAAACGAACGCCCCTCGCCTTCGGGCACCTGGGAGGGCGTCAGCCCGCGGTTCTTCCAGCCGTCCATCAGCGAGGCGAACTGACGGGCCGGCCAGCGCTTGGCGTCGAGCCCCTCGGCCTCGATCAGCTGCTTGATGAGCCGGATCTGGTCGTCGGTATCCAGAATGGAGAAATCGGGTCTCAGGCCCACCATCTCCGCGTGCCGGCGCAGGATCTTCACGCCGATGGAGTGGAACGTGCCGAGCCACGGCATGCCCTCCACGCTCTCGCCGACGAGTTTGGAAATGCGGTCCTTCATCTCGCGCGCGGCCTTGTTGGTGAAGGTCACGGCGAGGATCTGGCTCGGAAATGCGCGCCGGGTCGCGAGAATATGCGCGATGCGGGTGGTCAGCACCCGCGTCTTGCCCGTGCCAGCACCGGCCAGTACCAGCACCGGCCCGTCGACGGTCTCCACCGCCTCGCGCTGTTCCGGGTTCAGCCCGGCCAGATAGTCGACAGCCGCAGGAGCGGGACGCACGGCAGCCATTGCACGCGCGGCGATGCCGCCGGTGGCGGGACGCGGCGGCGCAGGCTCGTTTGCCCGGCCGGCCTGTCCCCCGTTCGGGGCCGGCAGGTCCCAGCCGTCCAGATCGTCGTCATGCGTGCCGCCGGAAGTGCTCATTCGTCCACGAATCTCTTGTGTCATTGCAGAACAATATAGCAACGATCGTGGTGCAAGCGAGGCCGGCGGCCTGGTTTGTTGAGGGGATGGTGGCGGCAAGGCAGGCTTTGTCCGAGGCCGCAACTTCACGCCTGCAGGTTTACTGCCCCGGTCCCTCCGCCCGTCATCCCCGACTTGATCGGGGATCCACTCTGATCACGGCTTGCGCCGGATCGGCCTCGGCATCCCGACAGCACGCATCTGGCCCCGAGATTGTCAGGCGCTTTTGCGGGCCGAAGACGCGCGCGTCTCGCGCGCCGGAGAGACGTCACACCGCATGGAGAGGGCAATGGATCCCCGATCAAGTCGGGGATGACGGATACGGGTGGAACGGAGCACGCGGGAAGGCCCCGATTTCCCCCCACCCCAGGCGACCTACTCCCCCACCAGCTCGAACCATGCGTCCTCGGAGATCACCTCCACCCCGTGCTCTTCCGCCTTTTTGAGCTTCGATCCAGCCCCCGGCCCCGCCACCACGAGATCGGTCTTCTTGGAAACCGATCCCGCCACCTTGGCGCCCAGCCGTTCCGCCATTGCCTTGGCCTCGTCGCGCGACAGCCGCTCCAGCGAGCCGGTGAAGACCACCGTCTTGCCCGCGACCGGCGAGCCTTCCGAGGCCGGTGCCGCCATATCAAGCGGCGTCACCTGCGCCAGCAACGCCTCCAGCGCCTGCCTGTTGTGCGCTTCCGCAAAGAACTGCACGACGGCCTCCGCGACGATCTCGCCGATGCCGTCGATGTTGTTGAGGTCCGTCCAGGCGCCGCTCGCATGGTCCGCCGCCTCGCGCATGGCCTCGGCAAACGCCCCCCACGAGCCATAGGCGCGCGCCAGCAGCTTGGCGTTGCCCTCTCCCACATGGCGAATGCCGAGCGCATAGATGAAACGGTTGAGATCGATCTCGCGCCGCGCGTCGATGGCCGCAAAGAGGTTCTTCGCCGAGGTCTCGCCCCAGCCGTCGCGGTTCTTCAGCTTCACCAGCGAGCCGGCATCGCGGGCCTGCAACGTGAAAATGTCCGCCGGCTGGTGAATGCCGCCCTGATCCACCGGGATCTCGTAGAAGAACTCCACCTGCTTGTCGCCAAGCCCCTCGATGTCGAAGGCGTTGCGCGAGACGAAGTGCTTCAGCTTCTCCTTGGCCTGCGCTGCACAGGTGAGCCCACCCGTGCAGCGGCGGATCGCGTCGAGCCGCCCGGTCTTGGGGTTTTCCTCACGCACCGCGTGGCTGCCGCACACGGGACACACGGTGGGAAACTCGAACGGCGTCGCATCCGCCGGGCGCTTCGTCAGATCCACGTCGATCACCTGCGGGATGACGTCCCCGGCGCGCTGGATCTGCACCGTGTCACCCTTGCGGATGTCCTTGCCGCCGCGGATGGGCTCGCCGTCCTGGCCAATACCCTTGACGTAATCCTCGTTGTGCAGCGTCGCGTTGGAGACGACCACGCCGCCGACCGTCACCGGCTCAAGTTTGGCGACCGGCGTCAGAGCACCCGTGCGGCCCACCTGGATCTCAATATCGCGCACGATGGTGAAGGCCTTTTCGGCCGGAAACTTGTGCGCGATGGCCCAGCGCGGCGAGCGCGAGACGTAGCCGAGCCGCTCCTGCAGATCGAGCCGGTCGACCTTGTAGACCACGCCGTCGATATCGTAGCCGAGCGTCGCCCGGTTCTCCTCGATCTCGTGATAGACGGCGATCAGTTCTTCCACGCTCTCGCAGCGTTTCATCAGCGGGTTGGTGACAAAGCCCCAGCCCTCGAAGGCCTCGATCATGCCCATCTGCGTGTCGGCGGGAAGCGACGTCATCTCGCCCCAGGCATAGGCGAAATAGCGCAGCGGCCGCGATGCCGTGATTTCCGGATTGAGCTGGCGAAGCGACCCGGCGGCCGCGTTGCGCGGATTGGCGAAGGGCTTGCCGCCATTGCCCACCATACGCTCGTTGAGCGCGGCGAAATCGGCATGCGCCATGTAGACCTCGCCGCGGATCTCCACGACGTCGGGCACCCCCTTGGGCAGCCGCTTCGGGATGTCGTCGATGGTCTCGGCGTTGCGGGTGACGTTCTCGCCCGTGGTGCCATCACCGCGCGTCGCCGCCGTCACCAGCTTGCCACCCTCGTAGCGAAGCGCCAGCGACAGGCCGTCGATCTTCGGCTCGGCGGTTACGGCAAGCGCGCCGTGGAGCGGATCGTAGCGCAGGAACCGGCGCACGCGGGCGACGAAATCGGCCACGTCCTCGTCGGAAAAGGCGTTGTCGAGCGACAGCATGGCGATGGAATGGGTGACCTTGCCGAAGGCCTCCTGCGGCGCCGCGCCGACATGCACGGAGGGCGAATCCTCACGCACGAGTTCGGGAAACGCCTGCTCGATCGCCGCGTTGCGCTGGCGAAGCGCATCGTAGTCGGCATCCGAGATCTCCGGGTCGTCCTCGCGATAGTAGAGCGCGTCATGGTGCGCGATCTCCTTCGCCAGCCGCTCAAGCTCCACGCTGGCCTGATCCTTGGTCAGCTTTTCGACAGGGAGGGACGCGGTCTCGGACATGGAAGGATCTCGGATGAAGGGATTCGGGAGGCCGTATTATGCCGTTGGAGAGAGCCCGGGCGAAAGCGCGAAGGTGGCGAAAGGAAGAGTGTCCCCGCCCCTCCGTCCGCGGCCTTGCCGCTAGCCCCTCGGTCCTCCGTCCGTGGTCTTGCCGCTTGTTCCCTTCTCCCCCCTTGTGGGGGAGATGTCGGCGTCAGCCGACAGAGGGGGGTAACGCCGCTTGCTCCAAACCTGCCGCCTACCCCCCTCTGTCACGCGAAGGCGTGACATCTCCCCCACAAGGGGGGAGAGGGGAGCGAGCCGGAACATAGCGCCATGCGCCGGTTCCATCATTGTCAAACAAGCCCCAACTCACGCTACCGAGCGTACATCCTCTTCCATCGGCAGTCCGATCTTCTGCGCGATTACGGCGATATCCTCGCCCGCCATGGCCAGCCCGAAGCGCTTCGCCAGCGTGCAGGCGAGATCGCCAGCATCGCGAAGCTCGCGCACGCTCTTCACGCCGTCGCGCACCTCGGTGACCTTCACGTTGAACATGCCGATACGGCCCCAGGGCGTCAGCCGGTGCAGCATCAGGTTGGCGGAAAACGGCGCCTTGTCCCACGTGGCACAGAGATGGTTGGCCGCCTCGATATCGATCGGCGGAACATCCGCACGCTCAAAGCCGTAAAGCGAATACCACTTATCCTCTGCGAGCCTCTGCAGGACTGTCTCGCCCGTCGCGACGTCCGCGACGATCCGGTAGACCTCGTCCGGCTGATAGTCGAGCCGGTAGCGCTCCACCGGCACCGGCCGACGCGCGCCGCCGCCACCGAAGCCCACGTCGACGAGCCATTCGCGCCCCTCCACATGGACGATATGGGCCAGATGCGAACGAATGCCGCCCCGCTCGCCGCCATTGCGCACCCGCGCGAGAACGGGGTCAAACTCGAAACCCAATGCGTCGAGCGCCAGAGCCATCAGCCCGTTCTGCTCGAAACAGTAGCCGCCGCGCCCGCCCGCAACGAGCTTGCGCTGGAGCGCCCCCGGTTCGAGCGCCGGCACGCGCCCCATCAGCGGATCGAGGCTTTCAAAGGGAATGGCTGAAAGATGCGCCTCCTGCAGCCGCGCGAGCCCTCTGCTCGTCGCGGACGGCGCATCGATGCGTATGCGCGCCAGATAGGCATCAAGATCGAATGTCAAGACAGGTCTCCCGGAATGCTCCCCCACCCGGCGAACGGCCGGCTGCGGTTGCCCTTGTCTAGCTCGTGACCGGGCCTCCACACTGTGACCGCCGCCACACTTTGATCTCTGGCGGCATGTCCCTGACAGATGAAACAGTCCGAATTTCGGCGGACGGGAAAAATCGGGCGGGCTTACGCGCCAGCCATCAGCTTTTCGGCCGCCGCCCGCGCCTCATCGGTGATGACCGCGCCGGCCAGCATCCGCGCGATTTCCTCGCGGCGCGCGGCGTCCTCAAGTCGGGTGAGCCGCGTCGCCACGCGGTCCTCCTCAACCTTCTGCTTGGAAATCTGCAGATGCCCGACCGCACGCGCCGCCACCTGCGGCGCATGGGTGACGGTGAGCACCTGCACCTGCGAGGCGAGCCGGGCAAGGCGAATGCCGATGGCCTCGGCCACCGCACCGCCGACGCCCGTGTCGATCTCATCGAAGACCAGCGTCGGCGCCGAGCCCTTGTCGGCGAGCGACACCTTCAGCGCCAGCAGGAAGCGGGAAAGCTCGCCGCCCGAGGCGACTTTCATCATCGGTCCCGGCCGGGTGCCCGGGTTGGTCTGCACCCAGAATTCCACTTGGTCGATGCCATCGGCGGCGCGCGCCTGCCGGTCGCTGGTGATCTCGACAATGAAGCGGGCGTGCTCCAGCTTCAGTTCCGGCAACTCCCCGGCAACCGCATGTTCGAGGGCTGCCGCCGTTTCGCGCCGCCGCTCGCTCAAGGCGCTGGCGAGCCGGTCGTAACGCGTCTCCGCCTCCTTGAGCGCCGCCTCAAGCGTCACAAGCCTTTCCTCACCCGCATCGAGATCGGAAAGATCGGTTTCCATGCGGGCGCGCAGCGCGCCAAGTTCGTCAACCGGCACGGAAAACTTGCGTCCCGCCGCCCGGAGCGCGAACAGTCGCTCTTCGGAAGCCTCCAGCTCGCGCGGGTCGAATTCGGTCTTGCGCAACGCGGCCTCCAGCTCGCCGCGCGCCTCCTCCAGCAGGTCGAGCGCCTGCCCGATCAGGGAGACCGGCTGGTCGATCATGCCGGCCGCAGCTTCCGCCTTGCGCTCCAGCCGCCGCATCAGCGAGGCGAGTTCGGGGATCGGCGAGGCCGTGCCGTTCAGCGTCTCCACCGCCTCCGACAGATCGCCGGCGATCTTTTCCACCCGCATCATCGCCGCCCGGCGTTCGGCAAGCGTCTCCTCCTCGCCGGCCTGCGGGTTGAGGACGGCGAGTTCCTCGGTCGCGGCACGCAGGAAATCGGCTTCGCGCCGGGCGGTTTCGATACGCTCCTCGTGATCGCGCAACGCCTTGCCGGCTGAGCGCACGGCGCGGTGGGCCTCCGCGACGCCGGCGACCTCCGCCTCCAGCCCGCCATAGGCATCGAGCAGGCGGCGATGGCTCGCCGCATCGACCAGCGCGCGCTCGTCATGCTGACCGTGGATCTCGACGAGCCGCGCGCCGATATCGCGCATCAGCGAGGCGGAGACCGGGCGGTCGTTGACGAAGGCGCGCGTGCGCCCGTCGGCGCTCTGCACCCGGCGCAGGATGATGTCGCCGTCGTCGTCGATGTCGTTTTCGGAAAGGATCTTGCGAGCGGGATGGCCCATGGCAACGTCGAAGGCCGCCGTGACCTGGCCCTGGTCGGCGCCGTGACGCACGAGCCCGGCATCGCCGCGCCCGCCAAGCGCCAGCGTCAGCGCGTCGAGCAGGATCGATTTGCCCGCACCCGTCTCGCCGGTCAAGACCGTCATGCCGGCGGTGAAATCGATGTCCAGCCGGTCGATCAGTACGATATCGCGGATCGAGAGCGCTGCCAGCATGTTGCGATCGGTTCGGAAGATCTCGTGAAGCGGGTCCTGTCTGTCAGGAAAGGGCCGGCCGCACCTGCGAACGGCCCCTATATCTCGGCAGCCGGAGCGCCATGGAGGCTTCCGGTGCGCCCCTTGAGGCCCGAATCAGGATCGGGCCGGCCGGGATCAGATCACCTTGATACTGTTAAACGCCTTGCTGATCCAGCTTCCCGGATTGGCGGAGGGCTCGTAGCCGCCCTTCTTCAGCAGGGTGTAGCTATCCTTGTACCACTGGCTTTCGGGATAGTTGTGCCCGAGCACGGCGGCCGCGGTCTTTGCCTCGTCGATCACGCCGAGCGCGTAATAGGCCTCGGTCAGGCGCGCCAGCGCTTCCTCGATGTGGCGGGTTTCCTGGTAATTCTCGACCACGTAGCGGAACCGGTTGATGGCCGCCACGTAGTTGCGCCGCTCCAGGTAATACCGGCCGGTCTGCATTTCCTTGCCGGCGAGCTGGTCGGTCGTCACGCGGATCTTCTTGCGCGCATCCGCGGCATATTCGCTGTCGGGATAGCGGCGCACCAGCTCGCGCATCGTCGCCAGCGCCTGGGCCGTCACCTGCTGGTCGCGGGTCACGTCCGGCATCTGGCGATAGTAGGAATTGCCCATGATGTAGAGCGCATAGGCGGCGTCCGGCGAACCGGGATAGAGCGTCGCAAAGCGCTTCGCAGCCGTGATCGCTTCCGCGTACTTGCCGCGCGAATAGTTCGTGTAGGCGAGGTTGATCAGCGACTTGCGCGCATATTCGGAATAGGGGTGAAGCCGGTCGACTTCCTCGAACTTCGCCGTCGCCTGCTTCAGGTCGCCGGCGGCGCGGAAGGCCAGGCCCTCGTTGTAGAGCTGATCGGCCGGCGTGTCGTCCATGGCCAGATCATCGGGCTTCTTGGAGGCGCAGGCCGTCAGGGCCAGCGCGGCGACCAGCGGCAGCACGCGAACCAGCGCCCGGCTCCGGTTCATCATTCCCCGCGCCGCAGCCCCGAGTTCGGGTACGTCCGATACGATTACACGTCGCAACACTGATCGCCTCTCCTCAGGAAGCCGCGGCCGTCCCAGTGACAGCCCGGCTTTCTCCAGACCCGGTCCTTCTAGCGCGGAATTCCCCCTGATGGAAAGGGGGCGTGGAACATCGGCCCGCCACCCTTCGCCAACACGCGTCGAGCGCCGCACGTCGTGCATGCGACTTGGCCCGGCTTTGCAACTTTTTTGTGGCGATTGCGCCGGATCGCCGTTCAGGCGACTTCCGGGCAGTAGGCGGGGACGGCGATCTCGCCGGAAAAATCGACCGGAGCGGCCTCACGCTGCGGACGGCCGACGACCAGCTCGTACGCATCCTCGTCGGCAAACAGCGCGACGAGCATGGCGTGGTTCATCTTGTGGCCGGGCTTGTAGGAGCGGTACTCGCCGAGAATCGGATAGCCGGCGAGGCTCAGGTCGCCCACCGCATCCAGCGTCTTGTGGCGCACGAATTCGTCCGGCCAGCGCGTGCCTTCCGGATTCAGAACACGGTCGTCGGCGATTGCCACGGAGTTCTCCAGCGAGGAGCCCTTGGCAAAGCCCATCGCCCACAGCTTCTCCACGTCGGAGACCTTGCCGAAAGTGCGCGCGCGGGCAAGCTCGGTGCGGAACACGTCCGGGGTCAGGTCGGAGACGAAGCGCTGGCGGCCGATCAGCGGCGTGTCGAAATCGATGGTCACGTCGAAGCGCGTGCCGGCATAGGGACGCAGCTCGCTCACCGCACCGTTCATCTCGATGCGGACCGGCTTCAGAACACGGATATAGCGGCGCGGCGCGGTCTGGGTGATGGTGCCGACCTGATCGATGGCATCGACGAACTGGGCCGAGCTGCCGTCCATGACCGGCACCTCGTTCGCGTCCACTTCCACGACCACATTGTCGATGCCGAGGCCGCGCAACGCCGCCATAAGGTGTTCGATCGTGCCGATCGCCTCGCGATCGCGGCCGATGACGGTGCACAGCGCGGTCGCGGAAACCTGCGACCAGTGCGCCTTGATTTCGTTTTCGGTGCCGGGAGCGATAAAGGTGATGCCGTTGTCGGCCGGGGCGGGATGAAGCGTCATCGAAACGGGAGCACCGGAATGAACCCCCAGACCGTCAAGCGTCACGCGCCCGGCCAGAGTTTTCTGCCTGTCGTTGCGAAATCCCGTCATTCTTCTGTCCTCAAGCGGCCACATCGGCCGAGTGCCCCGTTGGGGCCTGGCGGCCCCGGCTGATCGCGTCATCCGTCCGGCTCAGCGTAGGTCGCGAGCGCCGGATGCGTGACCGCAAGCCACGGCAGGACCGCGACTTCGCGAGGGACACTACCCGCAGGGGCGGAAAGGCAGAAATAAAGCTTTATTACGCATTGTAACGGTTCCCAAACCTTCCGCTCCGAAGGCGGGCGCAATCCGCTCCACTCCCGATTGACCGGATATTTGCCGTGATCGGGCAAAATGCAAGGAATGCCTTTGGTTCGGGGCGCCCAATACCGCCCTCCCCCGGCTTTCCCCTCGCACTGTTACAATGCGCGATCAGCCGCCGATCCCCGTGATGGCGGGGATGTGCAGAGCGTGGAAAAGAGGAACTCGCAAGGGCTAGGCTGTTGATGAAGCGGCCGGAATGGGCGCTGGCGACGGGCATATCCGATTCGGCATTCGCCCCCCACCCGACGGGACCTGCCGTCGATCGCATTGCGCTGCTTGCTCCCCTCTCCCCCCTTGAGGGGGAGAAAGGAACAAGCCGCGACGTCACGGATTCCCTCCCATTCCGAAAATCCCTCCCCCAAAACGACAAACGGCCCGGCAAATGCCGGGCCGCTGCCACGAGGAAGTCGAGGAAGTATCTGCGTCGTCAGTTGGCCTGACGGCGCAGGAAGGCCGGGATTTCCAGCT
Source organism: Breoghania sp. JC706 (assembly GCF_037026715.1). Taxonomy (NCBI): domain Bacteria; kingdom Pseudomonadati; phylum Pseudomonadota; class Alphaproteobacteria; order Hyphomicrobiales; family Stappiaceae; genus Breoghania; species Breoghania sp. JC706. The sequence goes on along the minus strand of NZ_JBANCG010000001.1, from coordinate 238,429 downwards.
GGTCATCCTCGGTCTGCTGACGGGCCTGGGGGGCAGGCCGGCCATGCGGGTCGAGACGCCCGGCGGCAGCCTGCTGGGCGGGCCGCTTGGCGTACTCATTGTAGGCGGGCTGCGGTGCCGGCTGGGCCGGCATCGGCTGCGGGGCCGCCTGACGGGCCGCGGGCTGCGGCTCGTGGGCATGGGCCTCGTGCCCGAATTCTTCATGCTCGTCGCGACGGCCGAGGCCGGAGGCCAGACGGCGCAGCAGGCTCATCGGCCGGCGGTCGTCCTCGTCCTCGTAGCCATGGCCGTGGGCCGGGGCCTGCGCCTGCTCGTGCTCTTCCGCCGCAACGCCCATCGACTGGCGGATCTCGGCGTGAACGATCGGCGGGAAATCCTCGATCTCCGGCATGCGGCGGCCCGTCACCGCTTCCGCGGTGGGCGGGATGTACGGTTCGGCCGCGGGCTCGTCGACCGGCGCGGGGGCTGCCGGAACCTCGTCGAAGTCGAGCGGCATTTCACGCTGGGAGACGACGCCCGGATTCGGCTGATAGGCCTCGATGGTCACGTCCGGGTCGGAGGCGACCGGGGTGGGACGGTGATGGGCGAGTTCCGCTTCCAGCGCATCTTCCGCGATCGCGGCCGGGGCCGGGGCCGGCTTCGGCGTGAACGCGGGCGCCTGCGAGGAAACCGGCTGGGAGATCTTCTCCTGCTTCTTCGGCTCCGGGTAGCTCACCGCCTTCAGCCGCTCGGTCAGAACCGACATACGGGTTTCGGCGGGAGAGACGTCGTCGCGAAACTCGCGGTCGATACCGGTGGCGACGACAGAGACGCGGACTGTGCCCTCCAGGCTCTCGTCGAAGGTGGCGCCCATGATGATGTTGGCGTCCTCGTCGACTTCCTCGCGAATGCGGGTCGCCGCCTCGTCCACCTCGAACAGCGTCATGTCGCGGCCGCCGGTGATCGAGATCAGCAGGCCCTTGGCGCCCTTCATCGAGGTCTCGTCGAGCAGCGGATTGGCGATCGCGGCCTCGGCGGCCAGCATGGCGCGGTTCTCGCCGGAGGACTCGCCCGTGCCCATCATCGCCTTGCCCATGCCGCGCATGATCGAGCGCACATCGGCGAAGTCGAGGTTGATGAGGCCTTCCTTCACCATCAGGTCGGTGACGCAGGCCACACCCGAATAGAGCACCTGGTCGGCCATCGCGAAGGCGTCGGCGAAGGTGGTCTGTTCGTTCGCGATGCGGAACAGGTTCTGGTTCGGAATGACGATCAGCGTGTCAACCGACTGCTGCAGCTCCTGAATGCCGTGCTCGGCAAGGCGCATGCGGCGCTGACCCTCGAAGTGGAACGGCTTGGTGACGACGCCCACCGTCAGGATGCCCTGCTCACGGGCCGCCCGGGCGATGACCGGAGCCGCACCCGTGCCCGTGCCGCCGCCCATGCCGCCGGTGATGAACACCATGTGCGCACCGGCAAGGTGGTCGTTGATCTCGTCCAGCACCTCTTCGGCCGCCGCGCGGCCGACTTCCGGCTGCGAACCGGCGCCGAGGCCTTCCGTCACCGCCACGCCCATCTGCACGACGCGGTCGGATTGGGAGAGCGTCAGGGCCTGCGCGTCGGTGTTGGCGACGACGAAGTCGCACCCCTGCAGGCCGGCCTGGATCATGTTGTTGACGGCGTTTCCGCCTGCGCCGCCGACGCCGAAGACCGTGATTCTCGGCTTCAGCTCCGTGATATCGGGAATCTGGAGATTGATGGTCATGACTTCCTCGTAATCCTTGGCACGCCCGCTTGCGGGCGCTCCGGCTTCCTCGTCCTCGTTACCGGCTGTCGCCGGCGTCTCGCTTCAGCACCCGCCGCTTCCTCGACGGCGGAGGCTGCCGCCCCCTTGCCTTGCTCCAGAGCATTCCTGTCGTTCAGGCGAACCCGACGGCCCGGAAGGCGCTCTAGAAACTCTCCCGGATCCACCGGCCGACACGGCCGAAATACCCGGTTCCGGTCATCCGCCACTGGCGGCGATCCGGCTCGAACTGTTCGATCTGCGCGACCTGCGGATAGATCAGAAGACCGACCGAGGCCGCAAAGGCCGGTCCCTTCGCCGCTTCCGGCAGGCCGACGATGCCAAGCGGCCGGCCGAGGCGCACATTGCGCCCCATCACCCGGCGCGCCTGTTCGGCCATGCCGTTCAACTGGCTGGCGCCGCCGGTGAGCACCACGCGCTTGCCGACCTGGCCGGCAAACCCGGATGCGTTCAGCCTGTCGCGCACCAGCTCCAGGATTTCTTCCACGCGCGGCCGGATGATCTTCGTCAGCACCGACCGCGGCACCTGTTGCGGCATGTCGCTGTCATCGACCGGCGGCACGGAAATCAGATCCAGATCGTCGCCACCGCCCGGCAGCGTGTTGCCGTAAAGCGTCTTGATGCGTTCCGCATCGCGCAGCCGGGTCGAAAGACCGCGCGCGATGTCCATCGTCACGTGATGGCCACCCACCGCGATCGCATCGACATGCACCGCCTGGCCTTCCACGAAGACCGCCAGCGTCGTCGTGCCGCCACCCATGTCGATGCAGGCGACGCCGAGTTCGGCCTCGTCGTCGACCAGCGTCGCAAGGCCGCTGGCATAGGGGGTCGCGACCATCGTCTCCACCTTCAGGTGGCCGCGATTGACGCAGAGTTCCAGGTTGCGGAGCGGCGGAAATTCGGCCGTGACCACATGCATGTCGACGCCGAGCTTGCGGCCGATCATGGCGCGCGGATCGCGGATACCGCGATTGCCGTCGAGCGTGTAGGAAATCGGCAGCGCATGCACGATGGCGCGGTCGTTGACCGCGAAGTGCTCGCCGCCGGCCGCCAGCACGCGCTGGATGTCGGCCTCGCTCACCGCGTCGCCGGCAAGCGGCACGCTGGCGCAGAAGATTTCGGAGGCAAGCCGGCCGCAGGTCGTGTTGACGATCAGCGATTCAACCGTCACCCCGGCCATGCGCTCGGCGCTGTCCACCGCCTGGCGCACCGCCTGCTCGGCAAGATCGAGATCGACGACGACGCCGGACTTGATGCCGCGGGCGCGCTGGTAGCCGTAGCCCAGCACCTCCACCGCGTGGGTGCGGCCGGGCAGCACGTCGCTGTCCTCGTGCGGCGTCAGCTTGGCGATCAGGCAGCACACCTTGGTCGAGCCCAGGTCGAGCACCGAGACGATGACCGAGCGGCGCGTCGGCAGCGGCTTCATCCGCGGGAGATAGGGAGAGGCAGCAGGCATTACGTATCCGCTCCCTTGCGCGAGACCGAGACTTCGGGCCGGTTTCCGCCCCGGTTGAGCTTCGCATCCTTGGCGAGCTTGACCACGATGCGGTCCTTGAGCCTGAGGTCGACGGCGGTGATGTCGCGGGACAGGAGCCCCTTTTCCTGGTCGAGCCGCACGAGGTAGCGCATCGCATCCTCGGCGCCCTCCTCCGGCAGCCGGACCGTGATGTTGTTTTCCAGAACGAGGTTCCAGCGGCGCTCGGCGATCAGCACCAGCGCGCGGACCCGCGAGCGCAGTTCCGGCACCGCGTCGAGTTCGGCGAGGATCTGCGGCGCCTGCTTCTGCGCGCCGTGGCCGACGACCAGCGGCAGGTTGGCGTAGCGTTCCTTCACTTCGTCGGAGATGACCGTTCCATCGCGATCGATGATCGAGACGACCTTGCCGCGCTGCCACAGCGCGTAAGGCACCCGCTCCTGCAGCGACACCTTCAGCGTGCCCGGATAGAATTTCTGCACCGAAACATCGCGCACCCAGGGATTGCGCTGGAGACGCGCCCGCGCGGCCGCCGCATCGAAGGTGAGCAGCGAGGAACCGTTCGGGATTTCAAGCTCTTCCAGGATCTCGAATTCGGTCGTCTCGCGCTGGCCGGACAGCTGGATTGCCTGGATCGAGAAGCCGGCCTCGGCCGTCAGCGCGTTGGCGGCGGCCTGCGTGTAGCCGCCCAGCACCATGCCGTAGAGTGCGGTGGCGCCCAGGAAACCGAGCGCGCCGGCCGTGCCCACCCAGGGCGGCAGGTGTGCGAGAAAGCCCGCCTCGCGCCACACCGGACGACGATGCAGGCGTGCGACGCCGCGGCCCGGCTTGTCGCCGATCCCTGCCGTCTCGCCCCGCTTGTCGTTCCGACGCTTGATTAGCGCGCGCAACTTGCATCCTCCACCATCCAGCTCACCACGTCCTCGAACGAGTGGCCCGCGTGTCGGGCCATGTCCGGAACCAGGGACGTCGGCGTCATGCCGGGCTGGGTGTTAACTTCCAGGCAAATCAGTTCGCCGGTACCGTGAAGCCTGTCATCGAGGCGGAAATCGGCCCGGGAGACGCCCCGGCACCCGAGTGCCTGATGCGCCTTCAATGTCAATTTCTGTACTTCATGGTAAATATTTGGTGAAATTTCCGCCGGCAGGATGTGTTTTGAACCGCCGGGCGCGTACTTGGCGTCGTAATCGTAGAACTGATGCTGATCGGACACGATGTCGATCACGCCCAGCGCAACATCACCCATTACCGCACAAGTCAATTCGCGGCCCGCTACATAGCGTTCCACCATGATCCGGTCGCCATAGGGCCATTCGGAAGAATAGAGCTGCTGCGGCGGATGTTCCTGGTCCTCGCCGACGATGAGCACGCCGAAGCTGGACCCCTCGTTGACGGGCTTGATCACGTAGGGCGGCTTCATGGCGTGTTCGCGCGCCGCTTCCAGCCGGTCCATGATGCAATGCGGAGCGACCGGCACGCCGGCGGCCTTCATCACCGCCTTGGCGCGGTCCTTGTTCATGGCCAGCGACGACGCCATGACGCCGGAATGGGTGTAGGGAATCTCAAGGATTTCAAGCAGTCCCTGGATGCAGCCGTCTTCTCCGAAGGGACCGTGCAGGGCGTTGAAGGCGACGTCGGGGCGCAAGCTCGTCAGCACCGTGGCAATGTCGCGGCCCACGTCGACGCGGGTCACGCGATAGCCGCGCGCCTCCAGCGCATCGGCGCATTCCTTGCCGGATGCCAGGCTCACCGGCCGTTCCGACGACCACCCGCCCATCAGCACTGCGACATGCTTCGTCATGACCGCACTCAAGCTCCCGTGTTACGCAGCCCCTTGTTCGGGCCTTATCGGGACATGATGCGGTTAAAATTCGTTAGAAAGTGTTAACCTAACCGGGATCTGAACGCGTTTCGTCGATTTTTGTCGTCGATTAATTTTTGTCTCGAATTTCCCTCGAATTTCCTCGCATTTGGCGCAAATGCGAAGACCGTTCGAATAGTCCCGGGCGGGGATAAATTACGAGAATTTTTACCCTGTCCGTTAACCCCGGCCGAGAAACGGTTCGACCGATTTGCCCGGCTCGAACAGGCCGAGCCGCTTGATCTCCCACTCCAGCCGGATGCCGGAATTCTCCAGAACGCGCGCCCTGACCGTCTCGCCGAGCGTCTCCAGATCGAACGCGGTGGCCTCGCCGCGGTTGATCATGAAGTTGCAGTGCATCTCGCTCATCTGGGCATCGCCGATGGCAAGGCCGCGACATCCCGCCGCATCGATCACCTTCCAGGCGGAATTTTCGGTTGGGTTCTTGAAGGTCGAGCCGCCGGTCTTCTCGCGGATCGGCTGTGCCTTCTCGCGATGCTCCGTGACAGCGTCCATTTCAGCCGCAATGGCCTCCGCCTCGCCCGGAACCCCCTCGAAGACGGCGGACGTGAAGATCAGATCGCCCGGCTGGCCGGAGTGACGGTAGGCGTAGTCCATGTCGGCATTGGAAAGCCGGATCACGGTGCCGGAGCGGTCGACCGCGTTGAGCTCCACCATGCGTTCGCGCGTCTCCGCGCCGTGCGCCCCGGCATTCATCCGCAAAGCGCCGCCCACCCCGCCTGGGATGCCGGCATAGAAGGCGAAACCGGAGAGCTTCGCCTGAAGGGCGGCTTGCGCCAACCGTTTGTCGGGCACCGCCGCGCCGACGCGAAGCCGCGTCTCGCCGACCGGTTCCAGATGGCCGAAGCCCTTGCCGGTCAGCCGGACGACGACACCCGGAATGCCGCCGTCGCGGATCAGCAGATTGGAGCCGAGCCCCACCGGCAACACCGGAACCTCTTTCGGCAACACCTTCATGAAGGCAGCAAGGTCGGCCTCGTCGGCCGGCTGGAACAGGAGCTGCGCCGGGCCGCCGACACGCAGCCACGTGACGGGCCCGAGCGGCTGGTTCGCCAGCATCCGGCCGCGAACGTGGGAAAACGCCTCGCGGCCGAGTTCATCGATCAGATCGGGAAAACTCAACGCACCGCCTCCCCGCCGGCGAGCGCCTGAAGCTGGCCGGGCAGCGCATAGGCCCACTGGCTGATGGAACCGGCGCCCAGGCAGACGACGAAATCGCCGGGCTCCGCCACATCCGCGACAAGCGCCGCCAGCGCATCCGGCCCTTCCAGCGCATGCACGTTGCGATGCCCGCGTGCACGGATGCCGGCGACCAGCGCATCGCGATCGACGCCCTCGATGGGCGCTTCGCCGGCCGGATAGACGGGCGCGACGATCACCGTGTCGGCATCGTTGAAGCAGGCGCAGAAATCATCGAACAGGCTCTGCAACCGCGTGTAGCGGTGCGGCTGGACGACGGCGACGACCTTGCCCGAACCGGCCCCCTGAACGCCGGCGCGGGCGGCCGCAAGCACGGCGCGGATCTCCACCGGATGGTGGCCGTAATCGTCAAAGACCGACACCCCGTTCCAGGTGCCCGTCGGCGTGAACCGCCGCTTGACGCCGCTGAAGCCCGCAAGGCCCTTGGCGATCGCCTCAGCCGGAATGCCCAGATGATCGGCAACCGCGATGGCGGCGGTGGCGTTGGAGACGTTGTGCATGCCCGGCATCGGCAGCGAGAGATTTTCAAGCTTAGCGTGACGGCCGGAAATGCGGTCCTGGATGACCACGTCGAAATGGGTCGTACCACCTTCCGGGCGCACATTCTCGAAGCGCACGTCAGCCTGCGGGTTGGCACCGTAGGTGACGATGCGCCGATCCTCGATGCGGCCGACCAGCGCCTGAACTTCCGGATGATCGAGGCACATCACGGCGAAACCGTAGAAGGGCACGTTCTCCACGAACTGCATGAAGGCGGCACGCACGGCTTCGAAATTGCCGTAATGATCGAGGTGCTCGGGATCGATGTTGGTGACGACCGCGATGTCGGCCGGCAGCTTGACGAAGGTGCCGTCGCTCTCGTCCGCCTCCACCACCATCCAGTCGCCCTCGCCGATGCGGGCGTTGGTGCCGTAGGCATTGATGATGCCGCCGTTGATGACGGTCGGATCGAAACCGCCGGCGTCGAGCAGCGCGGAGACCATGGAGGTGGTCGTGGTCTTGCCGTGGGTTCCGCCGATGGCGATGGCCTGCTTGAAGCGCATCAGTTCCGCCAGCATTTCCGCCCGGCGCACCACGGGAAGCGAGCGCTCGCGCGCGGCCACCAGTTCCGGGTTGTCGCGCTTGATGGCGGAGGAGACCACCACCACCCGGGCCTCGCCGAGGTTTTCGGCGGCGTGACCGACATGAACTTCGATGCCCTTGTCGCGCAACCGCTGGACGTTGGCGCTTTCAGAGAGATCCGAGCCTTGCACGCGATAGCCCAGCCGGTTGAGCACTTCCGCGATACCGCTCATGCCGATGCCACCGATGCCGACGAAATGCACCGGCCCGATATCCTGCGGCATTTTCATTTGGAAACTCCTGATTGCGTCTGTTCTGGCGTCTGCGCCCGAAAGTGGGAGCGTTAGCGCAATTCCGTAAGCTTGTCGCCCCCCTCGCGAGGGGCGGTGGATAGTGGAAGATGGCGTAGCGGGTGAGGCCAGCATTTGGCGCATTATTGCTTTGTTGAGTGCGCCGCCATAAATTTAGGATGCGTTCGCTCGGGCGAAGGTCCTTGCCCCAAGATGGATTTCGGAGAACGTCATGTCGCGTAAGAAATTGAACGACGGACCCGATTGGTTGGCTCTGCGTGAGTCCGGGAAGGATTCAAGCGGTCCGTTCGACATCAATCGTCTCATGCAGCAATGCAAAGGCGACAAGCGCGACGCGAAAACGATCGCAGACGAAGACATTAGGCGCTTCGCGAAGACCATCGAGATACTGGGCAAATAGGCCCGTGACCACCCCGATCTGGCTTACCTTCGAAGAAATTCAGGAACTCAGCGAGGTCGTCGGAAGTCATTTTCCCGAGCATCCCGTTCTATTGCCGTCGGCACGGGAAGACGCCCTCGCGAGCGCATTGAGCAGAGCGCCCAACAGGTTTTTCTACGATCAACAAACCGACATTTTGGTCTTTGCGGCGCTCTATATCCAGTCGATCGCAAAGGCTCATGCATTTCTGGATGGAAACAAGCGAATTGCATTTCTGGCGGCAACCTTGTTCCTGCATCGCTATGGCATCCGGCTGAACGAACCCCTTCCCGGTTTCTTCGCGGCGATCGTAATCTCGTTGGTAAAAGATGAGATCTCGGTCGAAGCCGCCGCCGAGATGCTGCAGACGTACGCGGAATTCGAATAGAGCGCTTTCCGACCAAGCGCGTTCGCTTTGTCGACAAGAATATGCTCGGCGCGTCGCTGCCTCCATGTACCAGTTCACCGCAACACCCCAAGCCCCCCCTCAATAAATAGACGCCTTGCCGCCTCCGGCGACGTGCTCCACGAGATCGGCGAGCCGCTTCACCGCATCCGGGCGGCCTTGCGTGTGGGCGGCCGCAGCCGCCGCGATCAGGCGGTCCGGATCGTTCATCAGTTCGCCGAGTTCCTTCGCCATGCGGCGCGCGGTGAGGTCTGCCTGCGGAATGCACCAGGCGCCGCCCGCCTCCTCCAGCACTTCGGCATTGGCGCTCTGGTCCTGGTCGAGCGCATGGGGCAGCGGCACCAGGATCGACGGGCGGCCAATGACCGAAAGCTCGGCCACCGACGAGGCACCGGAGCGGCAGATCACCAGATGGCTGAGCGCGATGCGGGCCGGCATGTCGACGAAGAACGGCGCGATGCTCGCATCCACACCGAGTTCCGCATAGCGCGCGCGCACCCGGTCCATGTCCTCCGGCCGGCACTGCTGGACGAGCGCGAGGCGCTGGCGAAGTGCGGGATCGAGTTCGGCCAGCGCGTCCGGCATCAGATCGGAGAAGAACCGCGCCCCCTGCGAACCGCCGAAGACCAGCAGCCGGAAGGGCTTGTCGAGCGACGGCGGATCGTAGTGCGTCTTCGCGTCTTCGATCACCGCCGGGCGCACCGGATTGCCGGTGTGGCCGGCCTTGGCGGCGAACGGCTCGGCAAGCCGGGTTTCGGCAAAGCTCTGGGCAATGCCGGTGACGAAACGCGCCAGCATGCGGTTCGCCCGCCCCATCACCGCGTTCTGCTCGTGCAGGATCGTCGGAATCCGGAGCACGCGGGCCGCCATCATCGGCGGAAAGGTCGGATAGCCGCCAAAGCCGATGACCACCTGCGGCTTGAGCCGACGCAGGATCATCAGCGACTGAAAGAAGCCGCGGGCCAGCGCCAGCGCCGTTTTCGCAATCGCCGCCGGGCTCTTGCCGCGCAGGGTTTCCGAGGCCACGATGTGGATCTTGCGCGCCGGGAATGACTGGCCGTAGCGGTCGGCGCGCTCGTCGGTGGCGAGTTCCACGATGAAGCCGCGTGCGGCAAGCTCGCCAGCCAGCGCCTGGGCGGGAAACAAGTGACCGCCGGTACCCCCGGCCGTCAGCAGGATCGTCTTTTCCATGGGATCATTCATTCGTTGATCGGATGAGGCCGTCCATCATTCGGCACGCCACCTCACTTGACCGGATCGACCGGCGTGCGCGCCACGCGGCGCACGATGACGGGGGCCGTGCGGCTGGGGCGCGGGCGCTTGCGCGTCAGCGCCAGCACGAAGCCCATCGCCAGCGCGACCGCCAGCATCGACGAGCCGCCATAGGAAATGAAGGGAAGCGTCATGCCCTTGGCCGGCATCATGTTGAGGTTCACCGCCATGTTGATGGCCGACTGGATGCCGAACATCACCATCAGCCCGGCGGTGGCGAGCCGCACGAAGGGATCGGGCTCGCGCCGGGCGTGCGTCAGGCCGCGCAGCACAACGAAGGCGAAGATGGCGAGGAGCACGATGCACAGGATGATGCCGAATTCTTCCGCCGCGACCGCGAAGATGAAATCGGTGTGGCTGTCGGGCAGGATGCGCTTGACGGTGCCCTCGCCCGGGCCGCGGCCGAGCCAACCGCCCTGGACGATGGCCTCGAGCGCGGTGTCGACCTGGTAGGTATCGCCGGAGGCGGGATCGAGGAAGCGGTTGATGCGGGCGGTGACGTGCGGCAGCAGCATGTAGGCGGAGCCGAGGCTCGCGACGCCCAGAAGCCCGAGCACGCCGATCCACACCCACGAAAGCCCCGCCATAAAGAAGAGCGCGCCCCACACCATCAAGAGAAGCATGGTCTGGCCGAAATCCGGCTGGGCGACGAAGAGCGCGGCCACCATGACGAACAGCAGGATGGAGAACAGCCGGCCCGGCACCTCCGGCCGCTTGCCGGCTTCCGACAGCAGGAAGGCGATGAGGATGACGAAGGCCGGCTTGATAAATTCCGAGGGCTGGATGGAAAAGCCGAGAATATCGATCCAGCGCCGGGCGCCCTTCACCTCCACACCGGTGAACAGCACCAGCACCAGCGCCACGAGACAGAGCCCGAAGATGACGAGCGCGGCGCGGCGCACCATGCGCGGGCTGAGCATCGAGGCGCCCAGCATCACCGCCAGCGCGGGAACGAGGTAGATGGCCTGACGCTTGACGAAGAAATAGGGCTCCAGACCGATGCGCTCGGCCAGCGGCGGCGAGCCGGCGAACGACAGCACGACGCCGCCGAGCATCAGGGTGACGAAGCCCGCAAGCATCAGGTGGTCGACCGTCCACAGCCATTCCGAAAAGGCGCTGCGGTCCACGCGGCTGGCCATCTGGTTTCCTCTTCAAGCCGGCCGGGCATCGGCACCCGGCGCTGTCATCTGTCAAAATGCGGTCCGCATCGGCGCCGTCAGGCGACCACGTCCCCGAGCGCGGCAACGGCCTCGCGGAAGACGTTCCCGCGATGTTCGAAACTGGAATACTGATCAAAGCTGGCGCACGCCGGCGACAGCAGCACCACAGGCTCGCCGTGCGGATCGGCCATGGCCGCCCGCGTCGCCTCGCCGAGCGCCGCTTCCAGCGTCCGGCTCATCGTGTGCGGCACGGCATCGCCCAGCGTTGCGGCAAAGCGCTCGGCCGCCTCGCCGATGAGATACGCATGAACGATGCGCGGAAACCAGTCGGTGAGATTGTCGATGCCGTCGGTCTTGGCGCGCCCGCCGGCGATCCAGTAGATGCGATCAAAGGAGCCGAGCGCGCGCTGGGCGGCATCCGCGTTGGTCGCCTTGGAATCGTTGACGAACAGCACCCGGCCGAGCCGGCCGACGATCTCCATGCGGTGCGGCAGGCCGGGGAAGGTGGCAAGGCCGGCCGCGATCGTCTCGGCATCGAGGCCAAGAAGGCGCAGGGCGGCGAACGCGGCGGCGGCGTTCTGCGCGTTGTGGGCGCCGCGCAGGGTGTCGACGCCGGCAAGGTCGGCGACCTTCACCGCGCTGCCTTTCGAAACCTCGTAGAGCTCCGTGCCGACGGCGTGGACGCCGTCTTCCACCGGATGCGTTGCCGAGACGCGGTGCACGCGACCGAGGCCGTCGTCGAGCTGGTCGGCGATGCCGGCGGAGATCGCGTCATCGACGCCGATGACGGCGGAGCGTCCGGCAGCGGCGAGACGGGTCTTGATCGCGACGTAATTGTCCATCGAGCCGTGGCGGTCGAGATGATCGGGAGCGATGTTCATCAGGACGGCGACGTCGGGGGCGAGCCCCGGCGCGAGGTCGATCTGGAATGAGGAGCACTCCACCACGTAGGTCCGGCCCGGAGCGAAGGGATCGAGCGCCAGCACCGGCGTGCCGATATTGCCGCCGAGCTGCGCGTCGCGCCCGGCGTGCTTCAGGATGTGGGCGATCAGCGAGACGGTGGTGGACTTGCCGTTGGTGCCGGTGACCGCGATGAACGGGCAATCGACGGGCCGCAGCCGGCGTTCGCGGGCAAACAATTCCAGATCGCCGATGATCTCGATATTGGCGTCATTGGCGGCGCGCACCGTCCAGTGCGGCTCGGGATGGGTGAGCGGCACGCCGGGGGCGAGGATCAGCGCGTCGAAGACGGACCAGTCGGCCGACGCGAGGTCGACCAGCGGGATGCCGGCGACCGCCGCCTTTTCGCGCGAGCGGGAAGCATCGTCCCAGGCGGAAACGGTCGCGCCGCCGGCCATCAGCGCACGCGCCGTGGCGAGCCCCGAGCCGCCAAGCCCGAACAGCGCCACCGACCTGCCGGCAAATGAAGTGACCTCGATCATCGATCTATCTCGGCTTCCCAGATTTATCTCAGCTTCCCCGGTCTATCTCAGCTTCCCCGGTCTATCTCAGCTTCAACGTGGCGAGCCCGATCAGCGCGAGCACCACGGCGACGATCCAGAAGCGGATCACGACCTGCGATTCCGTCCAGCCCAGTTGTTCGAAATGATGGTGGATCGGCGCCATCTTGAACACCCGCTTGCCGGTCAGCTTGAACGAGAACACCTGGATGATGACGGACAGCGCCTCAAGGACGAACAGGCCGCCGATGATGGCGAGCACGATCTCGTGCTTGGTGGCGACCGCGATGGAGCCGAGCATGCCGCCGAGCGCCAGCGATCCGGTATCACCCATGAAGATGGCGGCCGGCGGCGCGTTGAACCACAGGAAGCCGAGCCCCGCCCCCATCACCGCACCGGCGACGACGGCGAGTTCGCCGGTACCGATGACGAAGTTGATCTGGAGATAATCGGCAAAGACCTTGTTGCCCGAAAGGTACGCGATCAGGCCGAAAGAGCCGCAGGCGATCATCACGGGGACGATGGCGAGGCCGTCGAGGCCGTCGGTGAGGTTCACCGCATTGCCCGCCCCGACCATGACGAAGGCGGCGAAGACGATGAAGAACAGGCCGAGATCGACCACCATGTCCTTGAAGAAGGGAAAGGCGAGCGAGGTGGAGAAGGGCTCGGGCTGGAGAAGCGAGATGCAGAACGCCGCGATCACCGCGATGAGGACTTCCAGCGACAGCCGGAAGCGGCCGGAAAAGCCCTTGTGGCTCGACTTCGTGACCTTCAGGTAGTCGTCGTAGAAGCCGATGCCGCCGAAGCCGAGCGTCACGAACAGCACGATCCAGACATACGGATTGGACAGGTTCGCCCACAAAAGCGTGGAGACCAGCACGCCCGACATGATCATCAGCCCGCCCATGGTGGGCGTGCCCTTCTTGGTGAGAAGGTGCGAGGCCGGGCCGTCCGCGCGGATCGGCTGTCCCTTGCCCTGCCGGATCCGCAGCGCGGCGATGATGGCGGGGCCGAACAGGAACACGAACAGGAGCGCCGTCATGATGGCGGCACCGGTACGGAACGTGATGTATCGGAAGACGTTAAAGGCGGAGAAATCGTTGGAAAGGTCCACCAGGAAATAAAGCATTCAATCGCCCCAGTTGGTTACGACGCCGCGCGGTTCTTCTTCGCGCCGTAGGCGTCGGTGAGGGCGGAAACAAGCGGTCCCATCTTCGTCCCCAGCGAGCCCTTGATCATGACCGCATCGCCTGCCCGGATAGCGGCGAGAAGGTCCTTTTGCAATTCCTCGGAGGTCTCCGTCCACCCTCCGCGCCTGCTTTCGGGGATCACGTCCCACAATTCGCGCATCGACGGGCCGACACAGTAGACGAGATCGATGCGGGCCTTTTCCAGCGGCTCCACCAGCTCCCTGTGAAGCTCGCCGGCCGCCTCTCCCAGTTCCAGCATGTCGCCGATGACGGCGATGCGCCGGCCGCCGCGCGCAACCCGCGCCTTGCCCAGAAGCGCGATGGCCGCGCGCATGGAGGCCGGGTTGGCATTGTAGCTCTCGTCGATGAGCGTGGCCGTGCCGCCACGCAGGGCCAGTTCGTGCCGCTCGCCGCGCCCTTTGGGCGCCTCCATGTCGGCGAGCGCCATCGCCGCGCGCGCAAGGTCCGCGCCCGCAAGTTTCGCCGCCGCCAGAACGGCGAGCGAATTGCCGACGAGATGGCGGCCCGGCGCGCCGATCTTCCAGGTCACGTCCTCGCCCAGGATCCGCCCGGTCACGCAGGAGCAGTCGGAGCGCTCCACGACCTGGGTCGTATGCGCATCGAAAGACCGGTCGGTGCCAAAGGTGACGATCTCCTTCACGCCGGCGGCGACCGCCAGAAAGCGCAGAAGATCATAATGCTCGTTGGAGGCGTTGAGCACCGCCACCCCGCCCGGCTCCAGTCCGGTGAAGATCTCGCCCTTGGCCCGGGCGATGCCCTCAACGGAATCAAACTGCGCCAGATGGACGGGCGCCACCGTCGTGACGATCGCCACATGCGGGCGCACCATGGCGACGAGCGGCGTGATCTCGCCGGCATGGTTCATGCCGATCTCGAACACGCCGAATTCGGTATTGGCCGGCATGCGCGCCAGCGTCAGCGGCACGCCCCAGTGATTATTGTAGGAGGCCACCGAGGCATGGGTGCGCCCGCACTTGGCCAGCGCGAGCCGCAGCATCTCCTTGGACGAGGTCTTGCCGACCGACCCGGTGATCGCGACGATCTTCGCGTTCGTGCGCGCCCGCGCCGCCCGGCCGAGCGCCCTGAGCGCTTCCAGCACGTCGGCAACGACGACATAGCGCCCCTCCGGCGGCAGTTCCGACAGCCGGTCCTCCGCCACGACCGCCAGCGCCGCGCCGCGGCTCAGCGCCCCGTCCACGAACCTGTGCCCGTCGCGGATCTCGCCCCTGATGGCGAAGAACGCCTCGCCGGGCTGGATGGAACGGCTATCGATGGAGATCCCTGTCACCGTCGTCGTCGGATCGCCGACGACGCGGCCCGAAACCGCCTCCACCAGGTCGTTCAGCATCCACAGGACGTCACTCATCCAAGGGTCTCCTTGAGGGGGTTCGGTGCCAGATCGGCCAGCGCCGCCGCCACGGCGTCGTGGTCGGAAAACGGCAGCACCGTGTCGCCCACGATCTGGCCCGTTTCGTGACCCTTGCCGGCGACGCACAGGACATCGCCCGCTTTCAGCATTTCCACCGCGGCGTGGATGGCGATGCCCCGGTCGCCGATCTCCATGGCGCCGGGGGCCGCGTTCATCATCGCCATGCGGATTTCCGCCGGGTTCTCGCTGCGCGGATTGTCGTCGGTGATGATGACCACGTCCGCACGCTTCGTCGCGATCTCGCCCATGATCGGCCGCTTGCCCTTGTCGCGGTCGCCGCCGCAGCCGACGACCACCATGAGCCGGCCGCTAGCATAGGGGCGAAGCGCGGCAAGCGCGTTGTCGAGCGCATCGGGCTTGTGGGCGTAATCGACGAAGATCAGCGCGCCCGCCTGCGTGCGCCCCACCAGTTCCAGCCGCCCCGGCGCGCCCTCGAGTTTCGAAAGTGCGGCTATCGCGACATCCGCCGAAACACCGCTCGCCATGGCGAGACCGGCGGCAATGAGCGCGTTGGAAACCTGAAAGCGGCCGACGAGCGGCAGGTCAACTTCGAAGCGGCGGCCTTCGGCCTCGATCGTCAGACGCTGATGGAAACCCTCGATGGTCAGGCCGACGAGCTTCAGGTCCGCACCCGTTTCACCGACGGTGATCGTCTTCAGCCCCCGCCGCTTCGCGATCTCCGCGATGCGGTCGGTGTATGCCTCGCCCGGATCGTAGACGGCCGTACCGCCCTCGGGCAGCAATTCCTCAAAGAGGCGCAGCTTGGCCTGAAGGTAGTCCTCCACGGTCGGGTGATAGTCGAGGTGGTCGCGGCCGAGATTGGTGAAGGCGGCGGCCTTGATCCGCACCCCGTCGAGGCGACGCTGGTCGAGCCCGTGGCTGGAGGCTTCGAGCGCGGCATGGGTGACGCCGTCGCGGGCAAGCTCGGCGAGCGTCGCATGCAGGGAGACGGGATCGGGGGTCGTCAGGCTGCCGTAATGCGCACCCTTCGACGTAACGACGCCGATGGTGCCGATGGAGGCGGCATGGAAGCCGGCGGCATCGAAGATCTGACGCGCGAAGACGGCGACCGAGGTTTTGCCCGCCGTGCCGGTGACGGCGACGAGCGCCTCCGGCTGCGCGCCGGCAAGACGTGCGGCCAGAAGCGACAGCGCGCGGCGCGGATCGGCGGCGCGGATGATGGGCACGCCGAGCGCGGGAAGATCGGCATCTTCGCCCGTGAGTACGGCGATCGCACCGGCGCCGGCGGCGGCGGCGGCGAAGTCCGCGCCATCGGCCTTCACGCCCTTGAGCGCGGCAAAGATCGCGCCGGGACCGGCCTTGCGACTGTCGGCGGTGATCGAGGAGACATCGAGCGCGAGCGCGGCTTCAGGCGCGCTCAGCTCTTCGGGCAGATCGGCGATGAGATTTTCAAGCAGCATTTCATTCCCGCTTCGGCTATGGCCATGCGCATTCCCGTGAGCTCGCGCCTTGTTCCCCTCTCTCCCCTTGTGCGGGGGATGTCACGCGAACCGCGTGACAGAGGGGGCGGCAGGCTGTGCGCCGTGTGGCTTACCCCCCTCTGTCGGCAGGAGCCGACATCTCCCCCACACGGGAGGAGAGGGGTGCAGATTGCGACGCCACGGGCACACAACGCCGTTCAGGAACTGCGCGGAAGCCGTTTCTTCCACTCACCGACCAATTCCGAAGAAGATCAGGTACGCGCTGTTCATGTCTCGCGAACGCGGCCTGAATCGCGTCTCTCCGGGCTTTCCTCGTATTTCACCTTTGCCGCCCGGGCTCAATAGGACACGAGCGTCGTGTCGCTGTCTCCGGTGAAGTGCGGCGCCACTCCGAGCATCGGCGCGACGCGGGCGATGATCCTGGAGACGGTCGGCGCGGCGTTCATGCCGGCGGTCGCGTAGATCTTGCCCTCTTCCGGCTTCGGCTCATCGATCGTCACAAGCACCAGATACTGGGGATCGTCCATAGGGAAGGCCGCGAGGAACGAGTTGCGGCGCTTGTCATGAGCGTAGCGACCGTTGACGACCTTGTCGGCCGTACCGGTCTTGCCGCCGACCATGTAGCCGGCAACGCGGGCGTTGCGTCCGGAACCTTCCACCGCGTTCAGCCGGAAGAGATAGCGCATCATGTCGGAGACGCGCTTGGAGATCACCCGCTTGGCCACCTTCGCCGCATCGGCCTCGGTGCGGGGGAAGAAGGTCGGCTCGATCAGCAGACCGCCGTTGACGAGCGCGGCACCCGCCACCGCCGTCTGCATCGGGCTGACGGAGAGGCCGTGGCCGTAGGACGCGGTCATGGCGGTGATCTCACTCCACTTGCGCGGAAGCAGCGGGGCGGCGACCTCGGGCAGTTCGGTATCGACCTTGTCCAGAAGGCCGATGCGCTTGAAGAACTCCTGCTGCCGGTCGATGCCCACGGCAATCGTCATCTTCGCCGTGCCGATGTTGGAGGAATGCAAGAAGATCTCCGGGATCGACAGGACACGGCGCGTGCCATGGAAATCGTGGATGGTGAAACCGCCGATGCGGATGGGCGTGGTCGCATCGAAGGTGCTGTCGAGCGTCACCTTGCCGCTGTCCAGCCCCATGGCGATGGAGAAACTCTTGAAGACGGACCCCATCTCATAGACGCCGACGGTCGCCCGGTTCAGGTTTTCCGGCTTCAGCGCCTCGGCGGGATCGTTGGGATCGTAATCGGGCAGCGAGGACATGGCCATGACCTCGCCCGTATGGACATTGAGGATGATGCCGATGGTAGCGATCGCGCGGTAGCGCTCCATCGCCTTGGTCAGTTCGTCGCGCACCACATGCTGGACGCGCAGGTCCATCGACAGCTTCACCGGCTTCAGCGCCTGATCCGTGGCGAAGCCGAAGCGCTGCAGATCGGCGATACCCTGCCCGTCGATGTATTTCTCAAGCCCGGCGATGCCCTGTTCGTCCACGTTGGCGATGCCGACGATATGGCCGGCCGTCGGCCCGCCTGGGTAGAAGCGGCGGTTTTCGGTGAGAAAGCCGATGCCGGGAATGCCGAGCCGGTGGATCGCCTCGCGTTGCAGCGGCGTGATCTCGCGCTTCAGCCAGATGAAGCCGGCGTTGCTTTCCAGCCGCTTGCGCATCGCATCGGAGCCGAGCTCGGGCAGCACGGAGGACAGCTTGTCGATCGCCTCGTCGACATCGACGATCTTGCGCGGCTCGGCATAGACGGAAGGCGCCTTGATGTCGGTGGCCAGCAGCTCGCCGTTGCGGTCGACCAGATCGGGCCGCGAGGCGAGGATCGCCTGCTGCGCGCCGATATAGGCGGATGCGGGCGTTTCCTCCGACAGGCCGAGATCGACCAGCCGGAGCGCGATCAGCCCGTAGATGAGCGCGAATGCGGCCATGACGACGACGACGCGCGCGGGACTGCCGGCATCCTCCGCCATGGAGCCCGAAGCGACGGCCGACGCCCGCGCGTCCTTGGCGCGGGAGGGAGCTTTTGCGGCGAGCGGAGAGAAGTCGCTGGCAGCGAGGGACATCGAGGGCTCCTTCGGGACCGGTCGCAACGATGGGGCGGCCGGGAACGCATGAACGGGCATCAGACGCGGCAACGGCCGCGGGCAACTATCGGATGACGGCGCCGCCGGAGGCGTAGCCGCCGAGCGGATCGGCGTTGAACGGAGTGAAGTCGATCGGCTTGGTCGGCAGGTCGTCGATCGAGGCGATCTGCTTGGCGTCGAGCGGTTCCAGCTGCAGGTAGGCGTTGTAGCGCTCCACCAGCCCCTGAAGCCGGGCAGGCTGGTTCAGTACGCTCCACTCCGCTTTCAGGAGGTCGATCTTCTCTTCCTCCTGGTCGATGGCGCGTTGCAGCCGGGCGACCCGCTCCGCGGCGTTCTCCGCGTCGTGCTTCATGTTGAAGACCACGGCGGCGCCGATGACGACGGCGAAGATCAGGACGATGTTGAGGATGCGAAACACGGGGATCTCAACCTCCAAGCGTCTGGAATGCGGGCAGACGGGGAGCGCCGAGGTTTTCGGGCGCTTCGTCGCGGGACGGGTTTTCGGTACGGATGCCGGCGCGCAGGCGCGCGGAGCGGGCACGCGGATTGGCGGCGACCTCCGCCTCCCCCGGCTCCACCGCGCCCTTGAGCGCGAAGGTGAAGGTCGGCGGGGCGATGTCGGCCTCCGGCATGTGGCGCGAACCGCCGGCATGGACGCGGCAGCGCTCGGCGAGGAACCGCTTGACGATCCGGTCTTCGAGCGAATGGAAGGTGACGACGACAAGCCGGCCGCCGGGCTTCAGGCAGCGCTCCGCCGCACTGAGCGCCTCGACGACCTCGCCGAGCTCGCTGTTCACGTAGATCCTGAGCGCCTGAAACGTCTTGGTGGCGGGATGCGTCGCCTTGCCGGGCTTGCGCCCGATAGTGCGCTCGACAAGCTCCGCCAGCTCCAGCGTGCGGGTGAAGGGCTTCGTCTTGCGCGCTTCCTGGATGGCGCGGGAAATGGCGGAGGCGCGCTTTTCCTCGCCCAGAATGCCGATGATGCGGGTGAGCTCGCGCCCGTCGATCTCGTTGACGACGTCGGCGGCGCTGGGGCCGGCCTGTTCCATGCGCATATCGAGCGGGCCGTCCTGACGGAAGGAGAAGCCGCGATCGGCCTCGTCGACCTGCATGGAGGAGATGCCGAGATCGAGCACGACGCCATCGACCTGCGCATGACCGGCGGCCGCCGCGTGGGCATCGAGTTCGGAGAAGCGGCCGGGCACCAGCGTGAGGCGGCCTGAGAATTCGGCGACCATCGCCTGCCCGTCGCGGATGGCGTTGGGGTCGCGGTCGATGGCGATGACGTTCGCGCCCGCTTCCAGAATGGCGCGCGTGTACCCGCCGGCACCGAATGTGCCGTCGACGATCGTCTCGCCCGGCTTGGGCTTCAGCGCCTCCAGCACCTCGCCGAGGAGAACGGGAATGTGACGCGCCGGTCCGCCAGCGACCGGGGGCTCTCCCCCTTCGCGACCCGCCATCATCCCGTACTCCCCGTAGGCGTTCCCGAAGGCGTCGATGCCCCGGCCGAAGCGGCGGCAGGCTGCGGGGCGCCGGAAAGCACCTCCAGCGCGCGCTTCAGGGCTTCGGCGCGATGCTCGGCGAAGCGTTCCGGGTTCCACATCTGAAACTTGTATCCCTGCCCCACGAAGGTCACCTGGTCCGTAATCCCGGCATGAAGCCTGAGCGTTTCCGGCAGGATGACCCGGCCGTCGCTGTCGAGCTTGAGGTTCTCCGAGACGCCGAACAGAGCCATGGAAACGAAATCGTGCTGCGGCGTGAGCGTGGTGAAACTGTCGACGCGCTTCTGGATCTCGCCCAGAAGCGCATTGCCGCCCGCATCCACCGCCGGCAGATGGGCTGACGGGAAGCAGTAGACGCCCTCGTAGCCCTCGCGAGACAGCGCGGCGCGGAAGGACGCAGGCACGGAAACGCGCCCCTTGGCGTCCAGCCGATTTGTGAAGTTCGACACGAAGTCGGCCATTCATCGCCTCGCCCCTCGCACAAGCAGCCCAAGTGCGAACCCACGCCATCCCGGTTGCCGGCCACCGGATCACCGCCCGACGGATCACGCCCCGGCCGGCCGTCACCCGATTGGTCCTTACGAAGAAACGCGACGGCACCGGGGCACACGCCTCGGCACGAGCCGGAGCACGCAACGGCACCCTGCACGCGGGCGGAAAGGACACGGACGCCGACACCCGGTTTCGGGCCGGATCAGACGGTCTCTTCGGCCCCGTTACGGCAGAAATTCGTCTCTCAAACGGGATGATATGGGATATCATGGGCGATCACGGGCGTCAATGGAACAGACACGTCAGCGCAGGTTTCGATCCCCCCGGAAGTCCCCTGAACGAGGCCGATTTAAACCTCATTAGGCTTAACGGGGAGTTGCCAGCCGGGCGCGTGCGCAGGCCCTGTTCGGCCGCGATATTTCATGGTTAACAAAGGGTTTTCAGAAAAGCGCAGACACGATGCCGCCGCTGCGGCAATTCGCCCGGCCGCGTGCGCCGCACACGGACCGACGCGTTCATGCGCAGGCATGTGGATAAGAAGGATAAGGTGCCAGTCGGCCTGTAAGCCGGGTTCTGTTCGGCGGGCGAACCCGCCGCGACGACCATTCATCTGGGACGCCCGTTGCCGGACGCCTCGCGCGACCTACCCGGACGGTCAACGTGAAAACACGCCTGGGAGTTGCCTCCCGCGCCGTCCCTATTCGGTCTTGCTCCCGGTGGGGTTTACCGTGCCGGCCCCGTTGCCGGGTCCGCGGTGGGCTCTTACCCCACCCTTTCACCCTTACCGCACTTCGCCCTGACGGGCTTCGTGTGGCGGTTTGCTTTCTGTGGCACTTTCCCTGAGGTCGCCCTCGCCGGGTGTTACCCGGCACCGCGTTTCCATGGAGCCCGGACTTTCCTCCCCCGCGGCCTTTCGGCGCTTGCGGGAGCGGTCGTCCAGCCGACTGGCCCGCCGTCAGTAGGGACCGCAGCCGATAAAATCAAGGCCGGACCGCATCGCGGCCCGGCCTTTGATTGTCCGATGCTTGACAGGCTGGGGCCTTCGATCAGGCCCGGCAACCATTCGAGCCCCGGGCCGGGTGCGATCGAGACCGCAACCGGGCACCGGGGCTCTTCGCCGCCTCAGACGACATCGCCCAGAAGGGCGAGGACCCGGTGGCAGTATCGCTTGCTCACCGGATTCATGCGCCGTGCATAGTGCCCGGCATTGTAGCGAAGGATGGTGCCGCAGGTGTCGCCGGAGGCGAGCTCGTGCGCCTTGGCCAGATACCGCATGCCCCATTCCAGATTGGTGGCCGGATCGTAGAGCGCCTTGACCGACCCGCGAAAGCCGATGCCGCGCGCCGTGGCCGGCTTGATCTGCATCAGCCCGATCTCGCCGTGCGAACCGCGGGCACGGGCGTTGAAGTTGCTCTCGATCCTGACGATGGCCTTCGCGAGGCTCACCGGCACGCCATGCTTGCGTGCAGCCGCCGCGATCAGCGCCGAGTATTTCCCCTTCGCATGGCTCTTGACCTCGTCCGCCTCGTCTTCCCCGACCGAGGTCTTGTCGAAATGTGCCTGGTAGGCCCTGAGCGCGGCCAGTGGCCCGCTTCCGTTTCCCGCCATAGCCGGCATGTTCGTCATGAAAGCCCCCGTCGCCACGACCAGGGCGACCCAAAGTGCACGTCCATTCATTCCGGTTGTTTACCCGTTTCCTGTTTGAAGACGGGCGGCGGTATGACGACGGGAGCCGACCAAAATCGGACCGGCCAAATCACGAATTGTTACGAAAAACCCGCGAAATTCCGCGATTTCCGGGGTTGAAATACGAGAATTGGGCAGCGAACTGACGAAGGGTGACGAGACCTTGGGCTTGATGTGAAGGAAGCATGGCCACAATCGGGCACGCCTGATGGCGCCGTGCCCGCATTCGCGCAAGCGCTGACGCACTTTGCGTGCAAACGGGATCGTCGCCTGCACCCCTCAAACGCCGTTTCCGCCGCTTTGGTTCCGCATTTCCACGCAGCTGTAATTCGGGCAAGCCGACACAGGCGTTAGGCAAAGGTTAAGCTTAAGAGAAGGTAAAGGGTGAAAGGCGGCTTTTGCCTCAATCCCTCCGTCGTCATTGCCCGGCTTCGTCCGGGCAATCCACCGCCGGCTGCGGCGGCTGTGGCGCGCGCTGGATCACCCGGACGAAGCCGGGTGATGACGATGGAGGGAGCGGGGCACGGAGGCGCGGGGCCCGGAAGCCCCTTCCCTACTTCCTGAGCGTCGTCAGCAAGCGGTGGAGCGTGGTGATTGTGGAGGCGTCGGCCACCCCGTCCACCTTCATCGGCCGGAAATGGCGCTGGAAGGCCTCGACCACCGTGGTCGTCGCCGCATCGAAGGCCCCCGTCACCGGCACGTTGTAGCCGTAGAGCGACAGCATGGTCTGCAAGGCCTCCACGGGCTGGCCGATGGCGCCTTCCTGCAGGAACCGGCCCGAGACGATGGGTTCGGGCTCCACCCAGTGGCCGACGCCGGCCGAAGCCAGCCGTGCCCAGGGAAACTTCTCGCCCGGATCGATCTTGCGCCCCGGCGCCACGTCGGAATGGGCGAGGACGCGCTCCGGCCGGATCTGATGCCGGCGGACGATGTCGAGGCAAAGCGCCGTCACCGCATCGACCTGCGCGTCGGGAAAGGCACGATAGTCGATCTCGTGACCGGGATTGACGATCTCGATGCCGATGGAGCAGGCGTTGATGTCCTCCTCCCCCGCCCAGAACGACTTGCCCGCATGCCAGGCGCGTCGGTTCTCCGCCACCATCTGGACGATGCACCCGTCCTCGTGGATGAGATAATGGGCCGAGACCTTGGCGTCCGGATCGCTCAACCGCTGAAGCGCGGCCTCTGCACTGACCATGCCGGTATAGTGCAGGATCAGCATGTCCGGCGGCGCGCGGCGCGCGTCATGATTGGGCGAGGCGACGACCTCGCCGGCGAGCGGCGTGTCTGCTTTCATCAAAGACCCCGTTCCAGCGCCACCTTGCGCCACGCCTCGTTGAGCGCGGCCATGCGATCGTTCGCGATGCGCACGAATTCCTCCGGCACCCCGCGCGCGATCAGCCGGTCGGGGTGGCTTTCCGCCACCTGCCGGCGATAGCGGCGCTTGACCTCCTCGTCGCTCGCCGAAGGCTCGACGCCCAGTACCTTGTAGGGGTCCGCGCCCTCGATGACGTGGCGCGCGCGGATCTGCTGGAAGCAGCGATCCTCGATGGAGAAGATCTCCGCCACCCGCTCCAGATAGACGAGCTCGGCCTCGTGCACGTAGCCATCGGCCTTGGCGATGTGGAACAGGCCGTCGAGAATGTCGATCAGCGTCTCCGGCTGCTCGGTGAAGAGGCCGGCGATGCGACGGGCATAGGTCTCGAAGCCGGCGACATCCTGCTTGGCGAGGTTGAAGACGCGGGCGACGTTGCGCTCCTCGCCGGGCGGAATGTCGAAGAGACCGAAGAAGGCGATTTCCTCATCCGTGGTCACCACGCCGTCGGCTTTCGCCATCTTGGCCGAAAGCGCGATCATGGCGGCGGAAAAGGCGACCGAGTTGCGCGCCTCGCCGCCCCCGACGAGGCTCGCGATGCGGTCAAACAGCTGGGCGCCGCTCGACTGGATGGCGGAGGCGACGGCGGCAAGGGTGGACCAGAGACTCATGCGGCGAGTTTATAGGCGAGGCGGGCACCGGACGAACACGGAAAAATACAAACACGGCCCATGTGGCGGAGGCATGGCGGTTTTGCCGCAGCGGAACTGCGGAAAACGCCTTCTACATTGCCGCCGCCGAGCGGGCCGCCTGGTCGTAGTGGCCGGAGACCGAGCGCATGACGGCGGCAAGGCGCGACAGTTCCGCCTCGTCGAGGCCCAGCGTCTTGACCGGGCCGACCAGAAGCGCCTCGCGGATACGGCGGTATTCAAGGCAGGCCGTCTCGCCGGCAGCGGTGATCGAGGCGGTCTTTTCCTTGCCGCGCTTGCCGGTGGAAACGAGGCCCGCCGCCTCAAGCTTCCTGAGCGCGTAGGTGACGGTGTGGGTGTCCTCGATATTGAGGACGAGGCAGATGTCGGCGAGCGTCTTCGGCCGGCCGCGGTGATTGACCGAATGCAGCACCTGCACGTCGAGCGGCGCCATGCCGGGCTGGCCAGCCGCCGTCATCGCCCGCACCATCCAGCGGTGATAGGCGTTGACCATCATCGTGACCGCGAACTCCACCTCCGACAGCGCCGGCATGGCGCCGGCGGCCAGGTGCGCGGAGGAGACGACGGGGCCCACTCCGGCGCCACGGGGCGTTTCGTTCGATGACATGGCGGTTTCCTCGTTGCGTTCGGTCTTTGTCGTTCGGGCGACCCTGCTTCTGATAGAGGTGGTTACCGGATTCCCGCCGGCGCGGGAATGACAAGAAAGAAAGCGCGCGGCACGCGCCGGCCGTTTCCCTTGCCCTAATGCGCCATCATGTTGTGCGGCAGCCACAACGCCAGTTGCGGGAACTCGACCACCAGCGCGACGGCGACGACCATCAGCAGGAAGAACGGCAGCGCCATGCGCGCGACCTTGAAGATGTTGTGGCCCGTCATGCCCTGCAGCACGAACAGGTTGAAGCCCACCGGCGGCGTGATCTGGCTCATTTCCACGACGATGACGAGGTAGATGCCGAACCAGATGAGATCGAGGCCGGCCTGCTCGATCATCGGCAGGATGACCGAGGTCGTGAGCACCACCACCGAGATGCCATCGAGGAAGCAGCCGAGCACCACGAAGAAGATGGTGAGCGCGGCCAGCAACTCGTAGGGCGTCAGGTTGAGCGAACCGATCCACTCCGCAAGCTGGCGCGGGATGCCGGTGAAGCCCATGGCGACCGTCATGAAGGCCGCACCCGCCAGAATGAAGGCGATCATGCAAGAGGTGCGCGTCGCGCCCATCAGCGCCTGGGAAAACGTCTTGGCGTTCAGCGTGCCGGCGGCCCAGGAAAGAAGCAGCGACAACAGCACGCCGACGGCGGCGGCCTCCGTAGGCGCGGCGAGGCCCGCATAGATGGAGCCGACGACGCCGATGATCAGCACCATCACCGGAAACAGCCGGCGCGTCGCCTTGATGCGCTCCCACAGCGGGATCGGATCTTCCTTCGGCGGCATCTTGGAACGGTTGAGCACCGACCAGATCGCCACGTAGCCCATGAACAGCGCGCACAGCATGATGCCCGGCACGACGCCGGCGATGAACAGCCGCGCGATCGACTGCTCGGTGGCCGCCCCGTAGACGATGAGGATGATGGAGGGCGGGATCAGCAGGCCGAGCGTGCCGGAGCCGGCGAGCGTGCCGATCGCCATGCGCTCGTCGTAGCCGCGCTTTTTCAGTTCCGGCAGCGACATCTTGCCGATGGTGGCGGTGGTGGCGGCCGAGGACCCGGAGACGGCGGCGAAGATGCCGCAACCCAGAATGTTCACGTGCAGGAGCCGGCCCGGCAGATTGCGCATCCAGGGCGAAAGGCCCTCGAACATGTCCTCCGACAGGCGCGAGCGGAAGAGGATCTCGCCCATCCAGATGAACATCGGCAGGGCGGTGAGATCCCAGGAATTGGAGGCGCCCCAAACGGTGGTGGCGAGCACGGTGCCGGCCGGTACCGAGACCAGCAGCACGACGGCGGCAAGCGCCACGGCGAAGAGCGCGACGGCGACCCAGATGCCGGTGGCGAGCGCCGCCAGCATGCCGAGACCGAGGCCGATGGCGATGATCGTGGTGTCCATCTACTCGGTCCCCTCGACGAGATCGTGATCGGGCAACGGCTCCATGTAGCTCGGCTCGCCGCCCATCAGCGTGACGACGAGATCGTCGAGAAGCGAGATCAGGAAGACGGCGAGCCCGGCCGTCATCGCCGCCTGCGGAATCCACAGCGGCACCGGGATGATGCCGAAGGAGACCTCATTGAACTGGTAGCTGTCGAGGGTGAGCAGGGCCGCGTTCCAGGCGAAATAGGCGATGAGCGCGACGGCCACCGCCAGCACCCAGATTTCCAGGAAGCGGGCGAGGGAGCGCGGGACCATCTGCAAAAGGATGATGACGCGGATGTGGTCGGCGTTGCGCAAGGTTGAGGCGAGCGCCAGGAAGGAGGCTCCGACCAGCAGGAAGCCGGCGATTTCGGCAAGCGAGGGCACCAGCAGGCCAAGCGGCTCGAACCCGAGCAGCGAACGGGCGCCGTCGAGGATGCGGCCCGCGACCTGGGCCACCACCATCAGGGCGATCAAGACCAGGCACAGCGCAGCAAGGGCGGCCGACAATCGGTAGAGCGCATCAAGTGCTTTGCGCATGACTTTGCTTTCGAATGATGCGGGCGGACGGTACGAACCCGGAGGCCCGATAACGGCTCAGGATCCGGCTGACGGGCGGAGGGGATGGAGGCTGCGCCGGTCGGTCCTGTAGCGCCGCGCCGGTCTCTCTCCCGTCATTGCCCGGCCCGAGACCGATAATGGCCGGGCAATCCATTTCGGCTCGCAGCCGTTGCCGACAGGCGATGGATCCCCCGGACGAAGCCGGGGGATGACGGCGGCGAGGGACGTGCCGGCGGAGAGAGGGTGCCTCTCTGACCGCCTACTTGGAATAGGCGTCGATGATGGCCTTGCCCTCATCGCCGGCCTTGGCCTGCCACTCCTTGACCATGGTCGCGCCGATGGCCTTGAAACCGTCCTGCAGCTCGGGCGACGGCGCGGAGACCTCGATGCCGTTGTCGGCGAGTTCCTGGGTCTTTTCTTTCGTCTCGGTCTTGGACGCTTCCCAGCCGCGCGTCTCGGCGGTGGCGGCGGCTTCCTTCACGGCCGCCTGCACATCGGCCGGCAGCGCCATGAAGGCGGCCTTGTTGACGATGACCATGTTCTTCGGCAGCCAGGCCTGGGCGTCATAATAGTGGTCGAGATAGTCCCACGCCTTGGAGTTGGCCCCCGTCGAGGGCGAGGTGATCATCACCTGAACGCGGCCGGTGGAGAAGGCGGTCGGCAGATCCGGCACTTCCACCTGGGTCGGCACGGCACCGGCAAGCTGGGCGATCCGCTCGGTCGCGGCATTGTAGGCGCGGAAACGCTTGCCCTTCAGGTCGTCCATGGAAGAGATGGCGCCCTTGGAATAGATGCCCTGCGGCGGCCACGGCACGGAGAAGAGCAGCATCAGGCCCTGGGCGTCGAGCTTCTTTTCCAGAGCCGGGCGCGAGGCGTCATAGAGCTTCTTGGCGGCATCATAGGAGGTGGCCAGGAAGGGCACGGAATCCAGTTCGAAGATCGGGTCCTCGTTCGACAGGCGCGAGATCAGCACCTCACCGACCGGCACCACGCCCTTGCGCACGGCGTTCTTGATTTCCGGATGCTTGAGCAGCGAGCCGGCGGAATGGATCTGGATGGTGAGCTTGCCGCCGGTGGCCTTTTCGACATCCTTGGCGAACTCGGCGATGTTCACCGTGTGGAAGTTGGTGTCGCCATAGGGCGTCGGCATGTCCCACTTGGTCTGCGCCGACGCGGCGAAACCGATGACGGAAGCGGCAACGAAAGCCGCACCCGCCGCTACAAGACGGTTCGTTTTCAGCATGTAGTCTCTCCCTGTCGAGGCGCCGGGCTTCTACCCTTGACGCTTCATGAGGCCTTGACGATTGACGAGGCCCGGATTTTCCCAAGGTATTACGGACCGCGCACGCGGATCCGAAGTCCAGAGCCCAATACACCTGTTCTCGGGAGTCAACGCTAGCTTTTCGGCACCGGAACATCAACGATTTATCGACAAATTGTCGAAATGTGCCCAAATACACCGCAATTGATCAATAATAGTGCAAAAATCCGCCGCGTCATTGTGCAAGTATTGGCGAAACCGCCCGCTCCGCCCGTAGGGCAGATACGAATATGACCTGCCGCCTCCCGCGATTGCGCACGCATTGCCCTTGGTGTCCGGCCCGAAATGGCATCGGGGTTTGCGCTTTCGACAATTCCCTCTCATGCCTCGCCGCCGTCATTGCCCGGCACCCGCCTTGCCTCTGGCCATCGCAGCCGATCCGGGCCACTGTCGGAGCAACGCTGCGAGACCCGCCCTGTCCTGAAAGTTCTCCGCCATGCCCTCTCCCCGCTTCCATGTCCTCGTTCCCGGGTCCAGCCTCGCCTTTCGCGGTGGCTTCTTCGGGATTTCCTCCATCGTTCTGGTGGAGGCCGACGGCAAGCGGGCGCTTTTCGATGTCGGCCACGGGGTGACCCGGCGCATGCTGGTAGAGGCACTCGACGCGCGCGGACTGAGCCCCCGCGACATCGATCTGCTGGTCTTCTCGCACGGCCATTTCGACCACGTGCTGAACATGGACCTCTTCCCCGACGCGCCGATCGTAATGGGGCGCGAGGAGCGCGACTACATCGACGCGATCTTTGCCGAGGATCACGTCACCCCGCGCTATCTGCCGGCACTGCTGCGCGAACGACGGGTGGAGACCATCGACGGCGAAGCGGAGATCCTGCCTGGCGTGGTGCTGTTTCCCACCCCCGGCCATTCGCCGGGCCATGTCTCGCTGGAACTTCGCACGGAAGAAGGCCCTGTCGTGCTGGCGGCGGACGCGTTGAAGACCGCGCGGGAGGCAACGACCGGCATTCCCGACATGGAGATCGACCCGCAAAAGCGCGGCCGAGCCTCGATCGCGGAGGTGCTGCGGCGGGGACGGATCATCGTGCCCGGCCATTTCCCGACGCTCCACCGCGAGGCAGACGGTCGACTGTGGTGGGACGAGGTCCAGGAAATGCCCCTGCTGGTCAGGTAGCGGCGGCAGCCTTGTCGGAGGATCGGAAAGGCGCGGCCACGAGAATGCGCCGGCCGGCGAGCGCAAAGAGCATCAGTCCCGGCAGAGGGCCGGAGCCGAATGGCACCACGATGCCGAGCCCGCCGCTCAGGAACATCAGCGCAAAGCAGGCCGCCAGCGCCGATTTCTCATAAATCCCAAAACCTTCCTCAAGCCCAAGACGGATCAGCAAGCCGGCCGGGATCGCCAGCAACGCCATGTCGTAATCGAGAATGAAGGGGACCACGAGGGTCGCGCCGGACACGAGGATCGCCGCCTTGAGCGGCATCGACGGCGCGCGCCGCCACGCGAGCATGACGGCGGCGAAGACCGCGACGGAAAGCAGGAGCTGTGCTGCCATCGCCGCATTGGCACCGACGCCGGCCTGCCGTAGCCAGGCAAAGAGCGAGATCATCCGCGCCATGGAAATGCCGGCCTCGACCAGGTTTGCGCCGGCAAGCGGGATTTGCGCGAGGAAGGCCTGCCAGGTGGCCGTGCCGAATGCCAACCAGGATGCGGCGGCGACGGCGACGGTGGTGACCGCGGCAGCGGCGAAGGCCCGGTATTCGCGCCCCGCCAGCAGCGCGAAGGGAACAAGCAGCCCGAAATGCGGCTTGTAGGCGAGAAGTCCGATGGCGAACCCGGCGAGCCACGACAGGCGCCGCTCCAGCGCGGCCATGGCGAAGCCGAACAGCGCGGCGCTCAGAAGCCCGTTCTGGCCGTGCAGCAGGCAGAACAGAAAGCCCGGGAAGGCGAGACTGATCCACAGCGCCTCACGCCGGCGCACCAGACACCTCATGGCGAGACAGGCAAGGATGAGCGTGAGGGCCTCGAAAAGCGCATATCCGAGCCCGAACGGCACGAGGCCGAAGGGCAAGAGATACAAAAGCCAGCTCGGCGGATAGAAGAAGGCGACGCCGGAAATGCCGAAGATCTCCATCTGCCGCTGCGAGAACGCGACGAGATCGTAAGGCAACGTCGGGTTTCCGGTGAGCGCCGAGCGCGCCGCCGTCCAGAACGATACGAAGTCCATCCCGACGGCCTTGCCCGGATCTCCGGTGGCGAGCGCGACATAGACGAAGTAGCCAAAAAGGCTGGCATAGGCCGCGATCAGGATCACCGCGGCACGCTCCACGTTTTCCCGCCGGATCTCGCCGCCAGCGCCGATCGCGCGCATCAACCCGTTCAACCGAGACCCCCCGTGCCATTCGACCCCGTGCTTTTCGACAGGGCGAGACTAGGCGGCCGACTTTAAGATTTCGCTACGGAGAGGATGCGAGGCGGGGCCGATGGCGCAGCCTCCTGAAATGTCCGGTCTTTGCTGAGCACGCGGCAATCGTACGGGCCCAATCCTTCTTCGACGAGGGAAGGGAACCCGCCTCCCCGTTCACTTCGGCCCCGCTCACTTCGGCGGCGTCGCGGTTACCTTGATCGCGGAGAAATAGGCGGCCGCATTGGCGATGTCGGCGTCCGACAATCCTTGCGCGATGATCGACATCTGTTCGTGCGTTCGGGTGCCCGAACGGAATGCCTTGAGCTGCTTGGAGATATACGTCTCGCTCTCGCCGGCGAGGTTGGGCACGGTCGGATTGGTGCCGATGCCGTTCATGCCGTGGCAGACCTGACAGACGGACCGGACCTTCTTGCGCCCCGCTTCCAGATCGGCGGCGCCGGCCGAAGATATCGCGGCACTAAACGCAACCGCACAGCACAACGCGGCCCGCAGGATGCGGGCGTCTCCCCTATCGCGCATTCAACTCCCTCCCCTGACCGCCGATCCGGCGGCCGCGTTATTGTAGGCCAGTTTCCGGCGGCCTGTTTCTGGCGGCCAGTTTACGCGCGCCGGCAGGCGGCGGGCGATCGTCGGTGCCCGCCGCACCATTGCTCAGCGTCTTGCCCGCCCCCGACCTCTCCTCCGTCATTACCCGGCGAAGTCCGGGCAATCCGCATTCAGGAACCGCATCCACCCGGGGCCCTATGGATCCCCCGGACGAAGCGGGGGGATGACGCTAGAGAGAGCGGAGATTGCGGCAACGATCGCGCTATTGCGGCTTGGAATACGAGATCCGGTAGATCGCGCCGGCGAGATCGTCGGAGACCAGCAGCGAGCCGTCGCGAAGCTGCGCCACATCGACCGGCCGGCCGAGATACTCGCCGTTCTCGTCGATCCAGCCTTCCGCGAAGGGCTCGGCACTGGCCTTGCCCTCGGCGTCGATCTTCGTGACCATCACCCGGGCGCCGACAGGCGTGGTACGGTTCCACGAGCCGTGCTGGGCGGAGAAGATCGCGCCCTTGTATTCGGCAGGGAACTGGTCGCCGGTATAGAAGGTCATGCCGAGATCGGCTGCATGCGCGATCATTTCGACAGCCGGAAAGACGACATCGGCGGGCGGCTCGTCGTTCTTGTACTCGTTGGTGCGCACCGAGCCGCCGCCATACCACGGGAAGCCGAAATTCTGGCCCGCTGCCGTTGCGTGGTTGATCTCGCCGGGGGGAATGTCGTCGCCCATGCCGTCGACCTGATTGTCGGTGAACCAGAGGTCTCCGGTGGCGGGGTCGAAGTCCATGCCGACGGAATTGCGGATGCCGGTGGCATAGACCTCGCGCCCCGTGCCGTCGGTGTTGAGCCGGATGATGCCGCCGAGGCCCCATTTGGTGTAGAGATCGGCCTTTTCCGGCGCCGGCACGTTGAAGGGCTGGCCGAGCGCGATGTAGAGCTTGCCGTCCGGCCCGATGTCGCACACCCGCGCGGTGTGGTTGTAGCTCTCCTCCTCCGGCGGGATCAGCTCGCCCTGCTTGACGACCTCGAAGGCCGCCACGTCCGGGCTTTCATAGAAGAACTCGGCCGCCGGGAAATTCAGGACGCGGTTCTGCTCCGCCAGATAGAGGTTGCCGTCCTTGGAAAAGCACGGCCCGTTGGGAACGGCGAACTGCAATGAGGGCGCGAAATCCTTCACCTCGTCGGCAACCCTGTCCTTGTTGCGGTCGGTGACCGACCAGACCTTGGTCTTGCGTGTGCCGACGAAGGTGACGATGCCTTGCGGGCCCACCGCCATGTGCCGTGCATCGGGCACGATGGCGTAGAGATCGATCCGGAAGCCTTCCGGCAGCTTGATCCGCTCCAGGGTCTTCTTGATCCCGGCCGCATAGGCGCCGCCCTGCTCCACGTATTCGAAATCCACGGTGCCCGTCTTCTTGAAGCCGGACAATTTTTCCAGATTGTTCTGCGCCGCGGCAAGCCCGACGCTGCCGGTCATGAATGTCGCCGACAGCAAAGCCGTCAGAAATGGATGTTTCATCTGCTCCTCCCGAGGATTGCCCTTGTTTTATGCGGGCATTGACGAGACGGATCGTAACATAACCGCTTGTGACTTCCCGCCCGGCTTTCATGCCGTAACGGAAAATATGGCTTTTTGTTTTGGAAAGAATGACGGCGCCGCCCGAAAACGCAAAGGACCGCAGGCGGGCGCCTGCGGTCCAATTCCGGTTCAAGGGTGAGAGCTGTGCCTCAGCGTGCGCGGCAGAAGTGGTATTCGCCGTCATAGCCCAGGTAATAGCCGGTACGCGGGTTGAAGCTGCGGTAGCGGTTCTCGCAGTAGCGGTACCACTGCGCGCTCCACGCCGGATAGCGGCCGCCGTCGTAATAGCGCGGCGCGGTGGCGTTGCCGATGGCGAGACCGGCACCGAGCCCGATGATGCCGCCGAGGATCGCCGCGCCGGCGTCATTGTTGCGGTGGCGGCGATGATGGCGCCAGTTGTCGCGACGGTGATGACGCCAGTTGTCGCGGCGCCAGTCGCGATCGCGATAGACGCGGCGTGACCTGTCGCGGTCGCGATAGACACGATCGCCGCGCTGCTGCCAGCGGTATTTCCCGGACATTTCGGGCGAATTGTCGGAATCCCCGGCAAAGGCCGGCGGAACGGCCATCGCGGAAGCGAGCGAGAGGGCCAGCGCCAGGGATATGGCCTTCCAGGCCTTGCGACCAGTCTTCAACATTGCAGTCCTCCACTGTTTCGTCAGGCACTGTTTCGTCGGGCACTGTTTCGTCGGGCATCCGCCTCGCCGCGTAGCATAGGCTCTCTGCCGGTCGGTCTTTCCTTGTAAACCCCGCGCGACCGCTCCGCGTTCCGGCACCGGGGCGCCCGGCGCCGGAATTGCGCTCACTTCATCGAGAGCACGGGCCAATCAGGCCCTGCGAGAAAGGCGCCCTAGCGGCAGAAGTGGTATTCCCCGTCATAGCCCAGGAAATAGCCGGTGCTGGGGTTGAAGCTGCGGTAGCGCGACAGGCAGTAGGCGCGCCAGTCGGATGTCCAGGGCCGCGGCGGGCCGTAATCGTAGCGGCCGTAGTCGTAATAGTCGGCGGGCGGAGGGGGCGGCGGCGGGGGAGCGGCGTTCGCGGAACTGGCCAGCGCGCCGCCGAGGATCAGCCCGGCGCCGAGGCCCAGCAGGCCGGCGGCGGCGCCATCCATGCCCCTGTCGCGATGGTGGCGACGATGATCGCGCCAATCGCGGCGGTCGTAGTGATCATAACGCGGCCCGCCATACCAGCCGCGATCGTGCGCCGATGCGGTGACCGTGCTCGCGGCCAGCATGCTCGTCACCGCCAGAGCGGAGAGAGTGGTTGTCGCAACCTTCTTCAATGCGGACATTGAACGCTCCATACGTTTCCGGCCCCCAAAGCCCGGTTCCGGTCATGCAGCCACCCTATCCCTGTCCCGCTGAACGCCTTCTGAGACGATTGTTCAGGAGACATTCATGTTGCATCGCGCGTTTTCCGTTGGGTCACCTTCGATTTCGTGACGAATGCGCGCGCGGACAAGCCGGGCGGACTGCGACTTCGAGCCGCACAGCGGTCCGAGGCCTCCATCTTGCGCCGGATTAAGGCTTTATGAGGCCCGAAGGTTCCATCGCAAGCGCAGGAAAATGCGCCACGGGCCGCGGTTAGCCCCGCGCGCGGCCCCGGCGCGAAAGACGCGAGAGCGCGAAGGGCGCGGGATCGACGCAGGGTGCCGCCCCCGTCGCGATGTCCGCCGCAAGCCGGCCCGCGCCGGGGCCGATGCCAAAGCCATGGCCGGAAAAGCCGGTGGCAATAAAGAAGCCCGGAAGCGAGGAAACCGGCGAGATCACCGGCACGGCATCCGGCGTGGTGTCGATATATCCCGCCCAGCGCTCGGCGATCTCAACCTGCGCAAAATCAGGAAGCACCGCCACCAGATCGCGCCAGGCTGCCTCGAGCGTTGCCGCCACGGGCCTGGGGTCGAGAACGCGGCAGTCCTCAAAGACGGTCGGGCGATCGAGCGCCCATGTGCCCTTCTGCTTCAGGCTTTCGAGGAAACGACGGCCTATGCTCAGCCGCGTGTCGCGCCATTCGTCCTTCAGGATGGGCAGGAAATCGAAGAAGTAGCGGAAGCTGTCGGCGGTGATATCGGCGGTCGACAGCCCGCCATGGGCGATCGAATAGCCGCCGTCGAGCCGGCGGCGCAGCGCGAATTTCTTCGTCCAGGCGCCGCCTTGCGTGACATCGGGCCCGCCATGGGTGCGCATCACCGAGGAGCGCACGGTGAGCTGCGGCAGGTCGATGCCAAGCGAGCGACTGAAGAGCGAGGACCACGCCCCGCCGGCGAGCAACACCGTCTGCGTGGCGATCGTGCCGCGTTCGGTGACAACGCCCGAGATGCGCCCGGCGGAGCGCTCCAGCCCGCGCACCGCGCAATTGGTGAGGACGGCGGCGCCTTCGCGTTGCGCCGCGCGCGCGATGGCCGGTGCCGCAAGCGCCGGTTCGGCGCGTCCGTCCGACGGGGTCACCATGCCGCCCGCCCAGGCGCGTGTGGCACCCGGCAGGGCTTGCGCCGCTTCCGCCTTGCTCAAGAGCCGCGTGTCGAGCCCATGGGCACGCGCATGCGGCATGAAATCCTCAAACCGTTTCATGCCGGCGGCATCGGCGGCGAGATAATGGACCCCGGTGCGCCTGTATCCGACATCCTCACCCAGATCGTCGGCCATGGTTTCCCATTGCCGCATGCTTTCCCGGATGAGCGGCAGTTCCGCCGGATCGCGCCCCTGCTGGCGGCAATAGCCCCAGTTGCGCGAGGACTGCTCGCCGCCGATGACGCCCTTCTCGCACAGCGCCACCGATATGCCCCGCCGGGCGAGATGCCAGGCGGCGGCAACGCCTATGATGCCACCGCCGATGATCACGACATCGGCGGATGCGGGCAGGGTTTCAGTGGAGGCGACAGGGGCGACGTAGGGGGACATGGCGGGGCATCCGGGAGGTGTTTTCTGTCGCCATAGCACGGAGGGCACGGGCGGAGAAATCGGGATTTTTGGGCGGGGTGTCGCGGGGGTCGTACGGAAGCCTGCGGCTAGTGTGCACTTTCCCATTGATTATTTGAAGCCGATCAAATCTTCTACGTGAACCGGCTTCAAACCCCGTAAATTTGGTCGCCTGGAAATAAAATGAGCAATTTTCTTTATTTACTTGTTCGCATTCTTTCACACCCAACAGTTTGGGTTCCCGGAATATTTTTCTTCCTTGCCCCAAGGGGACTTGCGTGGAGGATCTCAACCTTATTATTACTATTGATAGGACTAGTACTATACATTTCACGTCATGATATTTATTTTTTCATTACTATTTTTTCTCTCGCGGCCATCACCATAGAGATTGCCATACTCTATTTGGCGATATTTTTGCTAAGGCTGGTCGGCATCAAAGGAAAAATCGACAAGCTCTGGGAGCGTATCCTCAACACGCTACCACGACTGAACGCAGAACTGTGGCTCCGTGGAATCAGCGCGGCAGACGTAGCGCTGTGGTCGATCATCGGAGCCCTGCTCGCCGCACATCTGTTCCTGAGGATTTCGAAAATCCTCGAGGGGATTCCTTTCGGCTTTATTGTTCATGCGCTTGCATTGTTCCTATCCGGTTGCGCCATTGTCTTGCTGGTGTCCGGCGCGAAAGACACGAACATCGGCCCCAGAACGGCCGGCTGCGGTCTGGCTGGAGCAGGCGTATTCGCCTGCTGCACCATTGCCAGCGCACTGTTTCCCGCATTCGTCATCATGAAGGCAGATGAGATCGGAAAGGCCAGCGACGGCTATTGCCTCGCACTCAGTTTGCCATTGCGCGAGGCAACGGCCATGGAGAATTTCACGTTCCTCACTATGGGCAAGAGCCGCTTCGGCAATCATGCGATCCTGACCGTTCGTGAGAGCGACGGCACCATGAAGCACTATCACTGGTCTTACTGGGCCTTGGCGTTTCTTCCAGGAACATATTACGGATCGGTCGCCCATTGTCGTCCAACACCCCATTTCGGATCGAAGCTTCCAATTTTCGGCTGGCCCTTCAACGGGTAGGCATCAGCACCCCACACGGCGCGCGCGCCGAATTCTCCGTCCGAATGGAGGAAAGGATTGGGACCGCATGGACGTACATGCATCCCTTGCGCAAGCGGCCCATCCTTCGAGACGCCCGCTCACGCGGGCTCCTCAGGATGACGTTATCGTGCTGTTAGTTCGATGAAATCATCAACACACACAACGTCATCCTGAGGAGGCGCGACGCGCCGTCTCGAAGGATGGGCCGCTTGCGCAACCATTGCCTCACCGCCTTCCGTGCAAGAGAGAGGGAGACACAAGCGGTCCCCACGGGTCACCTCCCCCATGAGAGGAGGCTCGAAAGGTCAGTACGCCCGCACCTTGTTGTACTCTGCCCCTTGAGGGGGAGATGTCGGCTGCGAGCCGACAGAGGGGGGCTGGCGGCAGGTTCGGAGCAAGCGGCTTTACCCCCCTCTGTCACGCGAAGGCGTGACATCTCCCCCGCAAGGGGGGAGAGAGGCGCAAGGCGACTATTCTTGGGCCCCATCTGCCCCACAAACGAAAAGACCCGCGCAACACCTGCGCGGGCCCTGTCGTGTAACGGTTCTCCCGTCCCTACTCCGCCTTGCCGTAGCCGCCGCCGGTGGGCGAGATCACGATCACCGCCTCGCCGGCCTTCAGGATGGTCTGGTCGCAGCCCTCCAGCTCGTCGATGGTGCCGTCGATGCGGCGGACCAGCGTCTTGCCGCATTCACCGGGCTCGCCACCCTCCAGCCCGTGCGGGCGGATGGTGCGGTGGGAGGAGAGGATCGCGCAGTCCATTTCCTGAAGGAACCGCAACGTGCGCGAGGTGCCGTTGCCCGCGTGCCACTTGCCCTTGCCGCCGGACTTCGGGCGGATGTGGAAGTCCTCGAGAAGGACCGGGAAGCGGAATTCCAGCACTTCCGGATCGGTCAGGCGCGAGTTCGTCATGTGGACGTGGACGCCGTCGGTGCCGTTGAAGCCGGGACCAGCGGGAGAACCCGAACAGATCGTCTCGTAGTACTGGTAGGTGTCGTTGCCGAAGGTGAGATTGTTCATCGTGCCTTCTGAGGCCGCCATCGCCCCAAGCGCGCCGAACAGCGTGTTGGTGACGTGCTGCGACGTCTCCACGTTGCCGGCAACCACGGCCGCCGGATACTTCGGCTTCAGCATGCAATCGTCGGGGATCACGATGTTGATGGGCCTCAGGCACCCCGCGTTCATCGGGATGTCGCCGTCCACCATCACGCGGAAGCAGTAGAGCACGGCGGCGCGGGTGACGGGCTCGGGCGCGTTGAAGTTCGAGCCCTGCTGCGGGCTGGTGCCGGTGAAATCGACGGTCGCCTCGCGCTTTTCCTTGTCGACCGTGATCTTGACGCAGATCTTCGCGCCCTGATCGGTGGTCGTGGAAAATTCGCTGTCGTGCAGCGCGTCGATCACCCGGCGCACGCTTTCCGCCGCATTGTCCTGCACGTGGCCCATGTAGGCCTGCACCACGTCCAGCCCGAAATGGGCGACCATCTTGCGAAGCTCCTGCACGCCCTTCTCGTTGGCCGCGATCTGGGCCTTGAGGTCGGCGACGTTCTGCACCGGATTGCGGCAGGGGTAGGTGTGATCGGTCAGCAGCTTGACCGTCTCTTCCTCGCGGAAACGGCCCTGATCGACCAGCAGGAAGTTGTCGATCAGGACGCCTTCCTCGTCCACCGTCGTGGCGCGCGGGGTCATGGAGCCCGGCGCCGTGCCGCCGACATCGGCGTGGTGGCCGCGGCTCGCCGCCCAGAACAGGATCTCCTTCTGGTCGTCGTCGAAGACCGGCGAGACGACCGTGATGTCCGGCAGATGCGTGCCGCCATTATACGGCGCGTTCAGCGCGAACACGTCGCCCGGCCGGATCTTGCCCTTGTTGAGGCGGATGACGGTTTCAACCGAACGGTCCATCGAGCCCAGATGCACCGGCATGTGCGGCGCGTTGGCGACAAGCGTGCCGTTCTGATCGAACACCGCGCAGGAGAAGTCGAGACGCTCCTTGATGTTGACCGAATAGGCGGTGTTCTGCAGCGTCACGCCCATCTGCTCGGCGATGTTCATGAAGAGGTTGTTGAAGACCTCCAGCATGACCGGATCGGCCTCGGTTCCGACAGCGCCGGCGCGCTTTGCCGCGACCACGCGCTTCAGCACGATGTGATCCTTGACGGTGAGTTCTCCCTGCCAGCCCGGCTCCACGACGATGGTGGCGTGCGGCTCCATGATGAGCGCGGGGCCGGCGACAACCATGCCCGGCTGGATGGCATCGCGGCGGTAGATGCCCGCCTCGTGCCAGACGCCGTCGGAGAAGAACCGCGTCTTCGCCGTGGCCTTGGCTTGCGCCTCGGACAGCGCGTGATCCGGCTCGACGATGCCGGCACCGCCGCCGATGGTCTCAACCTCCAGCGCTTCCACGACGATCGCCTTCGCCTCGTAGACGAAGCCGAACTGGGCTTTGTGGGCGGCCTCGAACTCCGCCATCATCGCCGGAATATCGGCCAGCGTGACGGGAAGCGGCGTGTCGGTGCCCTCGTAGCGCAGATGCGCGCGCACCAGCGTCTCGCACTCGGCCGCCGGGATGCCCTGGCCGACGAGCTCGCTCTCGGTCTCCTTCGCGAGCGAGGCGCGCAGGGCATCGAGATCGCCCCGCATGTCGTCCTTCAGCGTCTTGACGACGGCCTGCTGGCGGGTGGCGCGGATATCGGCAAGGCCCATGCCGTAAGCCGACAGGATGCCCGACAGCGGATGGACGATCACCGTCTTCATGCCGAGATTGTCGGCGACCATGCAGGCCGACTGACCGCCGGCGCCGCCAAAGCAGGTCAGCGCGTATTCGGTGACGTCATAGCCGCGCTGGACGGAGATCTTCTTGATGGCGTTGGCCATGTTGGCGACCGCGATCTTGAGGAAGCCGTCGGCGACCTCCTCCGGGCTGCGGCCGTCGCCGATCTCGTCGGCCATCGCCTTGAACTTCGCGCGAACGACGTCCTCGTCCAGCGCCTCTTGCGCCTCGGGGCCGAAGATTTTCGGGAAGAATTCCGACGACAGCTTGCCGACCATGACGTTGGCGTCCGTCACCGCCAGCGGGCCGCCACGGCGATAGCACGCCGGGCCGGGATTGGCGCCGGCGCTATCCGGGCCGACCTGGAAACGGCCGTCGCGGTAATGCAGGATCGAGCCGCCGCCGGCCGCGACCGTGTGGATCATCATCATCGGCGCGCGCATGCGAACGCCGGCGACTTCCGTCTCGAAGGCGCGCTCGTATTCGCCGTTGTAATGCGAGACGTCGGTGGACGTGCCGCCCATGTCGAAGCCGATGATCTTGTCGAAGCCCGCGATCTTCGAGGTCTCGACCGCGCCGACGACGCCGCCGGCGGGACCGGAGAGGATCGCATCCTTGCCCTGGAAGAGATCGGCTGCCGTGAGGCCGCCCGACGACTGCATGAACATCAGCCGGCAGTCGGTGCCCTCGATCTGGAGTTCGGAGGCGACCTGCTCAACATAGCGGCGCAGGATCGGCGAGAGATAGGCATCGACCACCGTGGTATCGCCGCGCCCGACGAGCTTCATCAGCGGCGAGACCTCGTGGGAGACGGAGACCTGCGGGAAGCCGACCTCGCGGGCGATCTCGGCGACGGCCTTTTCGTGCTCGGGGAAGGCGTAGGCGTGCATGAAGACGATCGCGAGCGAGCGGATGCCGTCGTCATAGACGGCCTTCAGCGCGGCGCGGACCTCATCGAGATCGGGCGCCTGCTCCACCGTGCCGTCGGCGCGCACGCGCTCATTGCACTCCACGACCGTCTCGTAGAGCATTTCCGGCTTGATGATTTCCTTGGCGAAGATGTCCGGGCGGTCCTGGTAGCCGATCTCCAGCGCATCGCGGAAACCGCGGGTGATCAGCAGCGCGGTGCGGTCGCCTTTTCGCTCCAGCAGCGCGTTGGTGGCGACCGTGGTGCCCATCTTCACGGTGTTGATGTTTTCCGCCGGAATGCGCGCGCCTTTTTCCACGCCCATCAGCTCGCGGATGCCCTGAATGGCGGCGTCGCGATAGACTTCCGGGTTTTCCGAAAGCACCTTGTGCGCGCGGATCTCCCCCTCCGGCGTACGCGCCACGATATCGGTGAAGGTGCCGCCGCGATCGATCCAGAAATCCCACTTCGCCGTCATTTGAATAGCCTCTTTGAGGTTCGTACGTTGGAAGGTGTGCCTGTCGGAACCCGGGAGCAGCCCGGCCCGGAATGAAGGAAAGGCTGCGACCCGTCATCGCAGGGCGCAACATTCACAATTTATCGATAAAATGTCAACGTTGGAAAATGAGGGAAGCGGAAGGGGGAGGAAGGAAGGCGCGGAGAAGGAGGCAAATACGGCGCGGACGGGACGAAGGAGGAGGCGAAAAGAGAAGAAGATGGAGCGGCTTCGCCGCGCATGTTGCGCTGGATTCCGGATCTGCGCTCGGCTTCGCCTCACTTGTCCGGAATGAGGGAGGATGGATTGGGCTCCAGGCCAGCCACACACGCCCTCATTCCGGGCGGTCTGCCGCGTAGCGGCATGGCCAGACCCGGAATCCAGCGCAAGAAGGGCGCGCATGGCGCGCTCCGACTTCTTTTCCCTTCCCTTCCCTTCTCTCCCCCTCAATCCGCCATCGTCTCGATCGACGCAAAACTCACCGCCGGCTTTCCGGGCTCGTCGAACGGCCGCTCCACCTCCACGATGGTGTCGGGATAGAACCCGTTGAAATGGGTCCGGAGTGCCAGCGAGTAGGCACCGATGTGGCCGATCTCGATCCAGTCGCCGGTGTCCACCGTCTCCGGCAGCCAGAACGGCCGCGACAGGATGTCGACCGAATCGCAGGTCGCGCCGCACACCTTGAAGGGCACGATCTTGTCCGCATCGCCCGCCCGGCGCTTGCGGGCGGGATCGGGAATATGGCGCGCCGGCAGCGTGATCTTGCCGGTCCAGCTGTCCGACAGAGAGGCCCAGATGCCGTCGTTGATGTAGAGCCGGCGGCCCTTCTTCAACAGCACCCGCACCACCAGCGAGACCGAGCGCGCGCAAATCGCGCGGCCCGGCTCCGCCACGATGGGCATGTCGGAAAAGCCCCATTCGTCGAGATCGTTCTTGAGCTGGTCGATCAGTTCAAGCGTGGTCGGCACCTGCGGCGCCTTGCGGCGCGGATCGTGGCCGTAGGTGGCGGGAAAGCCGCCGCCGACATCGAGGCCGACGAGGTCGACGCCGGCGCGCGAGCGCACCCAGTCGGCAGACGCCAGCGCGCGCTCGTAGGTCTCCGCCTCCTCGATCTGCGATCCGACATGAAAGCAGAGGCCGCACTTGAAGCCGATGCGGTCGATCCTTTGCAGAAGCTCCACCGCGTGCCCCGGCGCGGCGCCGAACTTCTTGGAAAGCTCGTAGGCGGCATGCCCCTTGGTCGCGATGCGCACGAACAGCGTGATGTCGGCCGGATCGATATCCAGCGCGCGCACGATCCTGAGGATCTTCGCCACCTCGTCCTCGTGGTCGAGCGACATGGTGCGGATGCGGTAGGTCTCAAGCGCCAGACGAATGTCGGACTGCGCCTTGACCGGGTGCATGTAGAGCATCTCCGCCTTCGGCGCCACGGCGCGCACGGCGGCGA
This sequence comes from Breoghania sp. JC706, assembly GCF_037026715.1. NCBI lineage: Bacteria > Pseudomonadati > Pseudomonadota > Alphaproteobacteria > Hyphomicrobiales > Stappiaceae > Breoghania > Breoghania sp. JC706. The sequence goes on along the minus strand of NZ_JBANCG010000001.1, from coordinate 196,024 downwards.
ATTCGGCCGGCGAAGCCACATCGAAACAGTCGATGCCGGCCTCCGCCACCGTTTTCAGCACGAAGGGTTCGCCGTTGGTCTTGACCGCATAGGCGGTCTTGCCCGGAAAGGCCTTGATGAAGGCCTTCGCATCGGCGGCGAGCACTTGCGGGTGAAAACAGTAGACGGGCTGGTCAGGCCGGAGCGCGAGAGCCATCTCGCGCGCGCTTTCATATCGTTCCATCAATCGCCTATCGAGCTCCCCTCGTTGTTCGAAACGGCCGCCACAGCATGACAGCCGCCTCCCGCCGCCACAACCGCACTCACCACGATGGCGAGCACCGCACTCAGTGACAGATTCGGTAGATGCAGGTCTTGCCGTGGCAACCCTGGTCGAGATGCATGTGATCCTGATGATAGGCATCGCCTTCCGGCGAGAGCACGGTGAGAAAGCGATCGCACGCCTCCTTGCGCACATGCATCAGGAACGCCTTCTCCTTGCCCTTGGTCTTCCAGCCGTCGGCGACGGTGACGATCCGCCCGTCGGCAAGGCGGAAGGCGGAAACATCGACGGCGTTGCCCTTGGCGTGCTCGGAAATCTTGCCGGAGGAAAGGTTGTTGCGCCGCCGGCACTGGAAGGAGGAGGCGACGCGCAGGCCTTTCAAATCCGAGCCCAGATAGCTGCGCGCCGCTGGCGCCACCACGTCGCGTACCCAGCCGGAGAACGCCGAGGCGAGCGCGCAGTCGAGCGTGGCGTTCGGCTTCAGGTCGATGGCCTGCGGCTCGGAGAGAGCGGAAATCTCCACAGGAACAGGGATCTGGCAAGCCGGGATATCGGGGGCAGGCTGCTCAACCCGCTCGATCTCCGCCCCGTCGAAACTGCAGGCGACCGGCTGTTGCGGCCGGCCCTCGGGAAGGTCAGGCGCTGCGCGCGCGAAGAGATCGTCGGTTTCGGGTTTGGCGGCCGGTTCGACTGAAGGGGCTTTCGGAACCTTGTCGGTGGCAGCGGGCGCTTGCGACCTGTCGGCGCCGGCGAGCATGTCGGGCTTGGGCGGAGGAAGATGATCCGACTGCGGCTTGGGTGCGGGCGCGGGTCTAGACGCAGCCTGAGGTGCCGGTTCTGGCGCAGGCCCAGGCTCTTGCGGGGGCTCGGGATCTTGCTGGGGCTCGGGCGCTTCCGGCGCCGCGGGAGCATCCTGTTTCTCCGTTTCCGGCAGCGGGATTTCCATGGCCTGGCCCGCCTCGTCCTGCGCCACCGCACCGCGTTGCTGCGTTGGCGCAGCGCTCGTGCCTGCGGAGGGAAAGATCAGAAGCCCGGCGGCGATAACGGCAAGGAGACCGGCGGCTTGTGTTTTCGGCACGTCCTTTGCCCTTTCGCCTTGCAAGGTTCCACTTAAGCTTCCTGTCGACAACGCCTAAGGTGGGCAAGTGGTTTCGTGAAGCGCCGGTCTGCGCCCCGGCTGCGTGGGAGGTTGGCATGACGTGGGAACTCTATTCGGCCTATCTGGTGGCGACCGTGATCGTGCTGGCGATCCCGGGACCGACGATCATGCTGGTCGTCTCCTACGCGCTGGCGCAGGGACGGCGGACGGCGCTCGCCTCCGTCACCGGCGTCGCTCTCGGCGATACGACGGCCGCCACCCTGTCGCTTGCGGGCCTCGGCGCGGTGCTGGCCACCTCCGCCCTGCTCTTCACCGTGCTGAAATGGGTGGGTGCGGCCTATCTGATCTGGCTCGGCTGGAAGATGTGGCGCACCTCGCCCGTCCCGCTTGAGACGGTGGCGACCGCCACCCGCGACGGCAAGACCATCCTGCTGCACGCCTGGATCGTGACGGCGCTGAACCCCAAGGGCATCGCCTTCTTCATCGCCTTCCTGCCGCACTTCATTGCCCCCGGCGCTCCGGTGGCGCCGCAGCTCGTGCTGATGGGCGTCACCTTCGTCGGGCTCGCCATCGTCAACGCACTCGTCTACGCGCTTGCCGCGTCCGCCGTGCGCGAGAAGGTCAACCGGCCCGCAACCCTGAAGGCGATCAACCGGCTGGGCGGCAGCGTGCTGATCGCCGCCGGAGCGATGACGGCCGCGATGCGGCGGGTCTCGGCGTAGGAAGAGAAAGAGGGTGGACGCATGCGCGATGCGGGCGGCCCACTCAGATCACCAGCACCGCCGCCCCCGACAGCCGGCCTTCGCGCAGATCGGCCAGCGCCTCGTTGGCGCTTTCAAGCGGATATTCCGTCACCTCGGTGCGGATGCCCGCCACAGGCGCCAGCGCCAGGAACTCCACGGCATCGGCCCGCGTGAGATTGGCGACCGAGCGGATGACCCGTTCCTCCCACAGGTCGCGATAGGGAAAGCTCGGGATATCCGACATGTGGATACCGCCCGAAACCACCACCCCGCCCTTTTTCACCTGTTTCAGCGCAACGGGAATGAGCGCGCCGACAGGAGCGAAGATCAGCGCCGCATCGAGCGGTTCCGGCGCGGGTTCGTCCGACCCGCCGGCCCACGCAGCCCCCATGTTTCGCGCGAAATCCTGCGCGGCCGCATCCCCCGGCCGGGTGAACGCATGGACGGTGCGGCCCTCGTGGCGCGCGAGCTGGGCGACGATGTGGGCGGCCGCGCCAAAGCCGTAGATGCCGATGACCTTCGCAGGGCCGGCAAGCTTCAGCGTGCGATAGCCGATGAGCCCGGCACACAGCAGCGGCGCGGCCTGCGCATCGGTGTAGCCATCGGGCAGTGCGAAACAATAGTCGGCATCCGCCACGATATGCGTGGCATAGCCGCCGTCGCGCGTGTACCCGGTGAAGCCCGGATGATCGCACAGGTTTTCGCGCCCGCTCTCGCAATAGGGGCACGCGCCGCAGGTGTGCCCAAGCCACGGCACGCCGACGCGCGTGCCCGGCGAAAACGCTGTCACCCCTGCCCCGAGCGCCGCCACGCGGCCGACAACCTCGTGCCCCGGCACGATGGGCACCGGCACATCGGGCAATTCCCCATCGACCACGTGCAGGTCCGTGCGGCAGACGCCGCAGGCTGAGACCGCAACGAGGATCTCGCCGGGCCCAGGCTGCGGTGTTGCCCGCTCCCTTGCGACGAGCGGCGCGCCGACCTTTTCCAGCACCATCGCCTTCATGCCGATCTCCTCTTCCCGATACGGCTACCACGGACATCGGAAACCTTCCGGCACCGCAAGGCAAGCGGCATCCGTGCGTCACGGGCGTAACGGACGATCACCGCGCGCCGCAGCTGAGCGTGATCACCTGCGGCGCAACGGCAAAGCGCGGGTAGCTGCCGGCCGGGCCCGGCGCGATCGAGGCCGCGCAAGCTTGTGCCGGCGCATCCTTCACGATCGCCAGCTTGTCCTGCGCCGGTTCCACATCCATGACGAAATCGGGATCGCGCACCGTGACGGTGAGCGGCGTGCGGGCCGGATCGACCGGCTGCGGCAGGCGCAGGCCGAAGGCGATGATGACGATCGGCCCCGACGCATAGGCGCGAAAGCCGAACGGCTTCAGGACGCCGGGCGAGCGGCCTGCCACCTGCACCGCCGTCAGATAGCCGCTGGAGGCGAGATTGCCCATGATGTCGGCGCCGGCGGCCGCGCTTTCGGCCTTGTCGAACGTGCCGTCGCCGTTGCGATCGTAGGTCTTGAAGATCTGCGCGCTGGTGCCCTCGTCGAGCGTCCAGGCCTCGTCCACGGCCTTGACCACGGAGCCGGAAAACGGAAAGGCGACGCGATAGACGAGCTGGGTCACGGTATGGGCCGCAGCGGGCATGACGCCCGCCCCAAGGACCGCGATGACGGCGGCAAGTGCCGCGATGTGCCGTTTCACCTTGAAAACCCTCCTCGGGGTTGAAGCCCGGGCCTCAGGGTTGGCGCGCGGGATCGAAACCGTGCGGGCGGTCCGTCCCCGGCAGGGGGTCGGACGCGTCGGGATTGGGGAAGAACGTGCCCGGATCGACGCCCGGGGGCGCGGCGGGATCGGGCGGCCGGGCTGCGGGAGATGTGGGCGTCATTGGCGCGGGCGGCATCCGCTCGATGCGCACCGCTTGGGCGATCACCGCGCCGCCGTGCATGAGGCCGATGGCGACGAGCCAGCTTCCGGCGATACGGCCGGCCACATCGAACCAGCGTTGGCGCAGCACCCGAACCGTCAGCGCCACGGCAAGCACGAGCCAGCAGACCACGGCCGCCCCGGCAATGGGGAAGGCCGGATCGCGCAGGCTCGGATCGCCGAGACGCAGGAACAGCCCGCACAGCCCGCCCGCGACCAACGCCGCCGCGGGCACGAGCCCGGCACGAAGCCGGCGGGGCCCCAGCAGCCCGAGACCGACGACGATGGACGCCGCCGGGGTGACGAGGCCGGCGGGATCAGGCAGGCCGCCGGCAAGCCCGAGCAGGAACGCCTCGCTCGCGAGGCCTGCGGCGAGCCCGAGTGCGAAGGCCGCAAGTCCGGCAACCAGAACGCCCCGCCCGGCAAGGCCGAGCGCGATGGCGAGCCCGACGAGCGGCAGCACCTGCTGCGGCGCCAGCACAGTGGTAACGATCCACCAGTCGAGCAGCGAGCGCTTGGGCAGCACGAAGGCGACGACGAGGATCGCCACGACACCGACAAGCGCCAGCGCCGGGCCGATCCATCGGGCCTTGGGGGTGAAGGTGCCGGCCATGCCGCGTCACGTGACCAGAAAATAGCAGCCGCCGAGCGCGATCGCCGCCCCCAGCACCCGCGACAGCCGGCCTTCGTGAATGCGCTGGAGCCCGAGCCCGACGCCGATGCCGATCAGATGGATGGTGCCGGTTGCGAGCACGAAGCCGATGGCATAGTCGGCCGGATCGGCGGCGCGCGGCAGTTCCGCGCCGTGGGCGTAGCCGTGACAGATGGCGAAGATCGCGATGAGCGCCAGCGCGCCCCATTCCGGCGGATGCCAGGCGAAGGCGATCGCCAGCCCCAGCGCCAGGATCGACAGGGCGATGCCGGTTTCGATGCCGATCATCGGCACGCCGAGAATGCCCATGATGCCGCCGACGACCATGATCAGCGGAAAGGCGACGGGCAGGCTCCACACCGGACGCCCGCCCATCTGCGCGCCCCACAGGCCGACCGCGAACATGGCAAGGAAATGATCCGCCCCGGTGAGCGGATGTTCAAAGCCGCTGGTGAAACCGCCCGCCCCGCCCTGGATGATGTGGGCTGCGGCCGGAGCGCTGAGCCCCAGCACCGCAAGGCCCGACAAGGTGGTGACAAGGCCCGCGGACGCAAGCCCGCTCTTCCGCCCGTTTCGACGCATGCGCAGTCCCCTCTCCGGCTCCGCCCGAAGACGGAGCGACGACGGCAGGGCCCGGCTTCCTCACGGCTCACACGCGCCGGTATCGCGCAGCCGCCCGACAGGTGCGGCTGGTCAACGTTTCCGGCAACGATGAGTGCCCGCAAGACCGAACGGCCCGCCGCGTCTCACGTCGCAACCCCGAAACCGTAATGTTATAACGTTATGTCCGGATTGTGGCGAAGGGCGCGCATGAACGACGGGGCGGGAAAGAGAGACGGATCGCGGCGGCATCAGAAACGGCAGGAGGCCGTCCCGCACGGGGCGACAAGGGCACACAGACACCGCGAGGGGCGCCCTCGCCCGCCAGCGTGATGGCGCTCGAATGAGGTACGCGCGGACGTGCGCGCGCCGTTCAGGCTCCGCCCTTCGCCCCGACCACCTCGCCGTCTTCCTTGGTGAAGGCGGCGACGGGGCTGTCCAGAAGCTCCAGCACTGTTTCCGAGGGCCGGCACAGCTTCACGCCCTTCGGCGTCACGACGATGGGTCGGTTGATGAGGATCGGGTGTTCCATCATGAAGTCGATCAGCTCGTCGTCGCTCCACTTCGGATCATCGAGGCCGAGTTCGTCATAGGGCGTGCCCTTCTGGCGCAGGACGGCGCGCACGGGCACGCCCATGGCCTTGACGAGGCCCACCAGCGTCCCGCGCGAGGGTGGGGTCTTCAGATACTCGACAACCTCCGGCTCCTCGCCGCTTTCCCGGATCATCGCCAACACATTGCGCGACGTGCCGCATTTGGGGTTGTGGTAGATGGTGACGGACATGGCGGGCTCCGGGCATGGACAGTTCAACGGAGGCTATCAGGTAACCCGGAAACGGACTTTGGGGAAGGGAGGATTGGGGGGGGCTTGCTGTGAAGTTGAGGACTGGCGGGTATGGGGCCGGGAGGGGACTGACGGCTTAGAAGCAGCATATCGCCGAAGCTGACATTCATACAGATCCGGACGGTGGCAGATTTCGACCCTATCACGGTTCAAACCGAGCCTATAACGTCTCACCGAGAGCGGACATTCGAGTGCGAGTTAGCATCGTCAGTGAAATTTCACCATAGAGAAGCGACACGAAAATTGTTAATTCCGAGATACACTGACGGGGAGGACGGCATTGAAAACTCAAACAGTAAATAACATAGAGCGATGGCAAACGTGGTGGGTTGTAACAGGACCGAAGCTTCCGCTTAGTGAGCTTAAATTTTCGGATCACATTGTCCTTGCGCCGTTGTCTGAGGCAGACTTTCAAGAAGCAAAAACGAGACGACCGCCTGTCCTCAAGCTGGATGCGTCACTCGATTCCCACGTCATCGCCTACCCTCCACGGGAGGAGGTGCAAAGCCGGCACCGCCTTCAAATCGATGTCGAGGCAGCGAACGCCGATGAAGCGTCCGATATTGCGCAGCGTATAGCTGACAGACTGCTTCTGTCCCTGAGTCTCTCGATTCCTGGTAGGCGTTATCATGCTGAGCTTCGCAAGCTTCGTCGCGTAGGCGAGCAACAAGAAATTACCGCTTGGTCGCAAACCGCCAAGCTCACGATGTTCCAGGAGCCGGACCCTTTGCTCGAGACCGACGTGAACGAGGCCCGGACACTATTCTTGACCACCGAGACAGATTCAGTTGCCGAGAACGCGTACATCCATCTACTGACGGCATGGCAACTACAGAATACCGCCGGGGCGAAACCGCTTCAGCGTTCGATCCTTCAGCACTACGCCCTCTGTATTGAAGCGATAGTCACCGGTATGCTGAGCTCGATACGACGCGAACGAGCAGACAGTATCCGACATGAAGAGCGGAAATTTGCGGCAGAGTTCGCCGAGACTCTTCCAAAGCGGGCAAACAAGCCGGAAGCTATTCGGGAAGCATCAACGGAACTCCGGAGAATCGGACTAGTCAACATGTTGCCATCGATTGCAGCGGTCTCCCCCGTATTAGGATTGCCCGACATAGTTAGGGATCAGGCCGTAAACCTATATCGTTTACGTTCAAGCAATCTCAGTCATCCAGGCAGAGACAAACCAGAGGTATTCAAAGAGTGGTTGGCCGTTGGGCTTACCGTTGATCAGTTTTGCCGAGCAGATATGATCGCACGGAATTTTTTAGCAGCTTACTGCAAGCATATTTCGGGGATCCGGTAACGACAACTTTTGCGTCCGTGCTGAGACGGGTTGCCAGCCGTAGGCCATTGAAGGTCTGCTTTTGAGGGTTGCTCTCCGAAAGCCACCATTCCGCTCACCACCCATTCAGGACCTTGGTGCGGAGTGCCGCGGATGGCTGCTTCCAGGAATTGGGTCCAAGCTTGTGTACGACCGAAATCGGAACACAAAACAACCATCCTCTCCAATTCGTCGATCCACATGCTAACGACCACATAGGCAACCACGCGGCAGCGCCATCGAACGCTTCAGTCGCACTCGCCGCGCCCCCTCAAACCACAGCCCCAAGCCGCGTGACCTTGATCTCCGCCTCGCTCTCCCGCGCCCGGGCGAGATCATAGGCCGTCTGCATGCGCAGCAATGTGTCGGCCTTCACGCCAAATGCCTTTTCGAAGCGCAGCGCCCATAGCCTGTCCCTTTTAACCAATTCGAAAGCCGATATTTCTATTGGTTTCGATGCACTTGGCATTTTTGTCGATATTCAGAGTATTTCATGCGGCGCCCGGCTCCTGCCGGCGACATCTTCCAATTGCCGACGGAAGGAAACGTCCAGTCATGCTTCGCCTCATTACTGCGGCTTTTCTGACGCTCATCCTCGCCGCCTGCCAGCACACGAGCACCACCGGGTCCGCTTACCGGATCGACCGGGTGATCGTGGAGCCTTCCGCTCATGAGGGTGGCGCGACGATCGCCGCGCAGTTGCGCGCAAGCCTGCAGGCCGTCGCCGACGACATCAACGCCCAGATCCCCGCCTCCGCCCCTTCCAGCGACCTGATCGTCCGCGTGGAGAGCGCGAAGTACGTTGCCCCAAAGGGACCGTTCATGCTTGGCAGAAGCCGCGTCAAGGGGACAATTATGGGGACAGGAGCTTTGGCCGGCGAAACCTATCGCTTCACCGCTTCCGACAGCGGCAGGCCGGATCTTGGCAATGCCTTCAACCTCGGTGGCTACTACTCGTTGCGCGCGAGCTTCGGCAGGATCGCAAACAAGATCGCGGCAGAATATTCGAGGCGTTACGCCGCCCGGCACGGAACGAGAGCACTGCGGCGCGGTGATGTCACGCGTCGCGCCCACGTCTCAGGTACCGCCGCCCCGATCGGCCCACGCCAGATCCCGCCGCCGCCTCTCGTCGTGGTCGCGCAGTAGGCGGCTGCCGGGCCAGTGCCTGTTGCCCATCCTTCGAGACGGTCGCTTCGCGCCCTCCTCAGGATGACGTTATCGTGTTGCAATTTTTGGACAAAGTTTCAGCCCACACAACGTCATCCTGAGGAGGCCCGCAAGGGCCGTCTCGAAGGATGGGCAACGCGCACATTCGCCCGCCCAACGAATTCCCCCTACCCCAGCCTCTCCCCCACCACCAGCATCGAGGCGGCGTCGAAGCCCTTGGTGTCCATCATGTCGGCCACCTGCTTCATCGCGGCCAGCAGAGCCGCGCGCTTTTCCGGCGGCAGGGCGGCGAAGCGCTGGCGGAAGTCGTCGTGCAGCATCGGCGGCGCGGAACCAAGTACCTCGCGGCCGCGTTCCGTTACGCGTGTATGCACGATGCGGCGATCGTCTGAGGAACGGTAACGCTCCACCAGCCCCTTCGCCTCCAGCTTGTCCAGGATGGTGACCACCGTGGCGGAACTCAGATCCGAACGCTCCGAAATCGCCCGCGTCGTCACCTCGCCCATGTCGTGCGCCGCCTGCAAGACGACGATCTGCGGGATCGTAAGCCCCACCGCGCGCGCCACCTCGCGCGAGCGCAGGTCTATGGAGCGCACGATGCGGCGGATGGACTTGAACACCCCGGCCGCCTCGTCGGGAATACCGGGGCGCATGTCGGCGGGCAATTCTGGGGACATGTCGGCGAGATCCTTCCCGCTCGTGCCGGCGCGCGGAGCGTGCGGGTTCGTGTCGCGAAGCGTTGCCAAGGGCGAATTCCATATATCGTTTGAACTCTAATCGATATGCCTCTAACTATATCGCGTCAAATGAAATCGAGAGGTGCCTGACCAGCCATGTGCGGACTTTGCGGCGAGATCAACTTCGACGGTGCCCCGGCATCCGCGTCCCGACTGGAACGCATGACCGACGCAATGGCCCCCCGCGGGCCGAACGGCGCCGGCATCGTGACGCGCGGGCCCGTGGGGCTCGGACACCGCCGGCTGAAGATCATCGACCTGTCGGAAAAGGCGGCCCAGCCCTTCGTCGATACCGGGCTCGGGCTCACCATCGCGTTCAACGGCTGCATCTACAATTACGAGGAACTGCGCCGCGAATTGCAGGGCAAGGGGCACGTGTTCGCCTCCACCGGCGATACGGAAGTGCTGATCAAGGCGTGGGCCGAATGGGGGCCCGACGCGGTTGCGAAGCTGCACGGCATGTTCGCCTTCGCCATCCACGAGCGCGACAGCGGCCGGGTGACCCTGGTGCGCGACCGCTTCGGCATCAAGCCGCTGTACCTCGCCGAGACCGGCAAGACCCTTCGGTTTGCCTCCACGCTCCCTGCCCTTCTCGCCGCGGGCGACGTGGATACCGACATCGATCCGGTCGCGCTGCATCACTACATGACCTGGCACGCCGTGGTGCCGGCCCCGCGCACGATCCTGAAGGGCGTGCGCAAGCTGCCGGCCGCCACCATCCGGGTGATCGAGCCGGACGGATCGCACAAGGACACCACCTACTGGAAGCCGGTGTTCGAACGCTCCGAGGAGGACATGCGCCGTTCCGCCGACGACTGGCGCGATAGGGTGCTTGAGGCGCTGCGCCTTTCCGTCGACCGCCGCATGGTCGCCGACGTGCCGGTCGGCGTGCTTTTGTCGGGCGGCGTGGACTCGTCCATGATCGTCGGTCTGTTGGCTGAGGCCGGGCAGAAGGGGCTCACCACCTTCTCCATCGGCTTTGAGGAGGCGAACGGCGAGAAGGGCGACGAGTTCGTCTATTCCGACCTCATCGCCAACCACTTCGGCACGAAGCACAACAAGATCTTCATCAAGTCGACCGAGATGATGGAGAACCTGCCCCATGCGATCGCCGCCATGTCGGAGCCGATGGTATCTTATGACAATATCGGCTTCTTCCTGCTCTCGCGCGAGGTCTCCAAGCACATCAAGGTGGTGCAGTCCGGACAGGGCGCGGACGAGGTTTTCGGCGGCTATCACTGGTATCCGCCGTTGCAGGGCGCAGCCGATCCCGTCTCCGCCTACCGCGACGCCTTCTTCGACCGTACGCACGAACAGCTTGCCACGCATCTTCAGCCGCACGTGATGGCGAACCGCGACGAGAGCCTCGCCTTCGTGGAGGCGCATTTAGCGGCCGCTGGGGCGGACGATCCGGTCGACAAGGCGCTCAGGCTCGATACCAACGTCATGCTGGTGGACGACCCGGTCAAGCGCGTCGACAACATGACCATGGCCTGGGGGCTGGAGGCGCGCGTGCCCTTCCTGGATCATGAACTGGTGGAGCTTGCCGGCCGCATACCGGCGAAGTTCAAGCTCGACCAGGGCGGCAAGGGCGTGCTGAAGGAAGCCGCGCGCAAGGTGGTGCCCGCCGACGTCATCGACCGGCCGAAGGGCTACTTCCCCGTTCCGGCGCTGAAATACATCCAGGGTCCCTATCTCGACATGGTGCGCGATGCGTTGACCAACGACAAGGCGCGTTCGCGCGGCCTGTTCCGGCAGAGCTACCTGGACGAACTCTTCGCCAACCCCACGGAGCACATCACCAAGCTTCGCGGATCCGAATTGTGGCAGGTGGCCATTCTGGAGATGTGGCTGCAGGCTCAGGGACTTTGAGCACAAGCGGGGGTTTGAGAGCATGAGCGAGCAGGAGAAGACGCGGCGCCGGGCCAAGGCCTCCTACGACCACCGGCTACGCCGCATGCGCGACCAGGGGCTGAAGCCGCCGCTGGAGACGACGGAGACGCGCAAGAACGCCTCCATCGATTGCGGCTGGGGTCGGCTGATCTTCGCCGAGACCTTCGAGGACCCGCAGCAGCTCGCCGCCACCTTGCGCGAGGAAGGCCCCGACCGGCGCGACATCGCCTTCTACGTGCGCGATCCGCATGTGCTCTTGTCGTGCGCGCCGCAGGAGCTGTTTCTCGATCCCTCCCACACCTACCGCGTCAACCTCGCCACCTATCGCCCGGCGCGACGCGGCCACAAGGGCTTCCATGTCCGCCGGCTGGCGACGGAGGCCGATGCGCAGGCCGTCAACGTCATCTACCAGACGCGCGGCATGGTGACCGTGCCGCCGGAGTTCTTCTGGTCCAAGCGATCCGCCCAGGCGATCACCGTTCTGGTGGCGGAGGATGCGGAGACCGACGAGATCATCGGCACGGTCTACGGCATAGATCACCGCCACGCCTTCGGCGATCCGACCAACGGCTCCTCGCTGTGGTGCCTGGCGGTCGCTCCGCAGGCGCGTCACGGCGGCATCGGCGAGGTGCTGGTGCGCCACCTGATCGAGCAGTTCCAGGCCCGCGGCTGCGCGTTCCTCGATCTCTCGGTCATGCATGACAACGATCAGGCGATCGCGCTTTACGAAAAGCTGGGCTTCGAGCGGGTGCCCTTCTTCACCGTCAAGCGCAAGAACCCGATCAACGAGAAGTTCTATGCAGGCCCCGCAACCGAAGAGAAACTGAACCCCTACGGCCAGATCATCGTCAACGAGGCGCGCCGGCGCGGCATTCATGTCGAGGTGACCGACGCGGAGGGCGGCTTCTTCCGCCTGACCTATGGCGGCCGCTCGATCCATTGCCGGGAGTCGCTGTCGGAATTCACCTCCGGCGTCGCCGTCTCCATCTGCGATGACAAGGCCGTCACCCGGCGCGTGGTGGAGCGCGCCGGCGTGAAGGTGCCCGCCCAGATCGAGATCGGCCCGGACGAGGACATCGCGCCGGCAGAAGCCTTTCTTGGCGAACACGGCGCGATCGTGGTCAAGCCCGCGCGCGGCGAACAGGGGCGCGGCGTCGCCATCGATCTCTCCACGATGGAGGAGGTGGAGGCCGCGATCGAAGCCGCACGCAAGCTCTGCGACCGGGTGATCCTTGAGGAATTCGTGGAAGGAAACGACCTGCGCCTCGTCGTCATCGATTATCGGGTGGTTGCCGCAGCCATGCGCCGGCCACCGCTGGTGGTGGGCGACGGCCGCTCCACCATCGCGGAGCTGATCGCCAAGCAGAGCCGGCGCCGACAGGCGGCGACGGGCGGGGAATCCTCCATTCCCGTGGACGAGGAAACCGAGCGCTGCCTCGCCGCCGCCGGCCATGCGCTGGACGAGGTGCTGGCGGAAGGCAAGGACGTGATCGTGCGCCGCTCCGCCAACCTGCACACCGGCGGCACCATCCACGACGTGACCGGCGAGGTGCACCCCGTTTTGATCGAGGCGGCGATTAACGCGGCACGCGCCATCGAAATTCCGGTCACCGGCATCGACCTGATGGTCAAGAGCCCGCGCCTGCCCGACTATCGTTTCATCGAGGCGAACGAGCGCCCGGGGCTCGCCAATCACGAACCGCAGCCGACGGCGGAGCGCTTCGTCGATCTGCTGTTCCCGCTGTCGATCCCGCAAGCAAGCCGCGAGGCAAGGCGGAAATAGGGAATGGGTCTTGGTGGCCTATCCTTCGAGACGGCCGCTGGCGCGGCCTCCTCAGGATGACGTTGTGTGTGTTGAGAGAAAAGCAGATCCGTCAACATTCACAACGTCATCCTGAGGAGCGCTCGCAAGAGCGCGTCTCGAAGGATGGGCCACCGCAAGAGAACCCGACAGAGCCCCTGTCGAAGGCAAAAGCCGGGCTCCTGCCCGGCCGTGACGAACGAGACAACGAGGAAACGCTATCGCCATGACGCTGCTGGCCGTCGATATGGACTATCTCGCCAAGACGTTGCGCGACCTGCTCGCGATCCCGAGCCCCACGGGCTACACCGACGCGATCGCCCGGCACGTGTGCGAGGAACTGGGCCGGCTCGGCCTGACCTACGAGCTGACCCGGCGCGGCGCCGTGCGTGCCCTGCTGCCCGGCCGCAGCCGCCGCCCGGCGCGCGCCTTCGTTTCCCATGTCGACACGCTCGGCGCACAGGTGAAGTACCTGAAGGACAACGGCAGGCTGGAGCTGGTGCCGATCGGGCACTGGTCGGCACGCTTTGCGGAAGGCGCGCGCACCACGATCTTTACCGAACAGGGCACCTATCGCGGCACCATCCTGCCGCCCAAGGCATCGGGCCACACGTTCAACGACGAGGTCGACACCGCACCGATCGGCTGGAAACATGTCGAGCTGCGCGTCGATGCGCTGGCCCGCAACAAGGCCGATCTGGAGCATCTCGGCATCGATGTCGGCGACATCGTCGCCATCGATCCGCAACCGGAATTCATGGACAACGGCTTCATCGTCTCCCGTCACCTCGACAACAAGGCCGGCGTCGCCATCATGCTGGCCGCGGCCAAGGCGCTGGTGGAGGCGGGCGAGAAGCCGCCGGTCGACATCTTCTGGATCTTCACCATCGCGGAGGAAGTGGGCCACGGCGCGTCCTCGATCCTGACCCCCGACGTCGCCTCGCTGATCGCCATCGACAACGGCACCACCGCGCCGGGACAGAATTCCGACGAGTTCGGCGCGACCATTTCCATGGCCGACCAGAGCGGCCCGTTCGATTTCCATCTGACCCGCAAGCTGGTGCAGCTGTGCCGGGACAACGACATCCGCTACCAGAAGGACGTGTTCCGCTACTACCGCTCGGATGCGGCCTCCGCGATCGAGGCGGGCGCGGATGTGCGCACGGCGCTGATGACCTTCGGCGTGGATGCCAGCCACGGCTACGAGCGTATCCATTTCCACGCGCTTCGTTCGCTGGTGGAGCTGACCGGCGCCTTCGCGCTGAGCCCCGTCGCCATCCGCCGCGATGCCAAGGAGCACGCCGGCCTCAGAGGCTTCACCCGCCAGCCGATGAACAAGGCCGAGCAATATCTGACGCCCGAGATCGACGAGCCGGAAGAAGTGGAAAGCGAATACGAGGCGGAGGAGTAGGCCCCCTCGCCGGACATGCGGCCTGGTCTGCGAATATGGATTGTCGGGTGTGGCCCATCCGTCGAGACGGTCGCTTGCGCGATCATCGGAAACGGGGAGCGAACAGTCCAGTGGCGCCGCCGCGCTACTCCGCCGCCTTGTGGCTGCCGGAGAGAATGGCGCGGGCCTTTTCGGGCGTCATCTCGTCGTAGCGCTTGAGGCTTTCCTGGGCCTGCTGGCCGGTCAGGCGCAGCCGGCGCGAGCGCATCCTCACGACCTGCGAAAACGCCTCCGGCGACAGGTTCAACGCCCGGCACAGCAGCACGAGCGGCGCGTCGTCGCCCTTCAGCACAAGCCGCGTCGTCACCGTTTCCGCCACATTGCCGACCCGCGAGAACAACAGCGCCAGATCGACGGGCTTGTCGTTCTTGGCGAAGAAGATAGCTACCTCGTCCAGCGTCGCCTTTCCGGAGGTGACCGCATTGAGGGCGTTTTCGGTCTGGGTCTGCGAGGCGCCGAGATCGCGCAGTTGCGCCTTCACCTCGTCCGCCATGCACTGGGTGAGAAGCTGGATCAGCCGCGGATGCCCGGCGATGCTGTCGAGCCGGCCGCGAATCTGGCGGGAGAGGAAGGGAATGAGCCGACGCGCGGGATCGGGCGGGAGATCGGGGCGACGCACCAGGGCTTCCTGCAGTTCCTCGTCCTTGCGCGACTTCGCCACCAGCGCATCGAAACTGTCGCCCGACAGCGAGGCCGAGCGGTTGTCGGTGACGGTGCGCAGGACATCGTTGGTCCCACGGCGCACGAGAATGTCCGTAACCGGGGTTTCCAGGTTGAGCCGGGCGGCCAGCGCTTTCAGATGGTCCTGGGACTTGCGCTCGGCCAGATCGACCAGATCCTCGGTATCGAGTACCGGCGAGTTCGTCAGGATCTGGACGGCGATCTCCAGAAGCTCGTCCTCCGCCAGCCGCAGCGCCAGTTCGCGCGGCAGGAGGCGGTGATCGCCGACGCGTTCGGCAAGCGCGAGACGGGCGGAATCCTCCAGCCGGCCAATGAAACCGAGCACCACGTTGCCGAAGACCTGAGCCAACTCCTCCGCCTTGGAGCCTTCCACGGCGAGGAACAGGTCGGTCAAAACGTCGATCAGCGCATTGCGGTCGATCTCGTCGCCGCTGCGTGCCATTTCGGTCAAACGATCGAAAGCCTGCATTCTCAACCCGTATCAGCTGTCTGGAGCCCTTCCGGCCGGCCCCGTTCGACCCGATCGGACACCGCTCTCACCGAGAGCGCCTTCCAAGAACCACCCCGAGACCCATCCCGAGAAGCATCATTGTCAAAAGCCTTGAGCCGAAACGATGCTGGTTTCCAACCAAATAGCCTACTTTTCATGACTTCAGGAAGGATTAACGTCGCCGGACGTTTTTTCCGCCCCGGCAAACGACCAACGCAGGATCAGGAGTGTCCCTGCGACACTTTTGCTAACGCTTTGAATCGCGGCACCGAATGACGCTGCCGGCGTTTGCCGCCGGCATGTTGCTGCACAGCAACATCATTTATGCTTCTCAACCGGCTTCCGCACACCTACTCTTAACACTTATAGGCAGTCCGAAAGGGAGGCATTGCAATGACTCTGGACCGCAGTCTCGGCCTAATCATCGTGTGCGCCGCGTTAACGTTCGTCGTCGCTATCGTCGTAGGCGTCCTGTAGTGGCCCGATGAAGTCGTCTCGGAATCGGATGTTTGAATGAGTTTCGGGGCGCACCGGCATGCCGGGCGCCCCTTTTTCATGTTCAGCAGAAGGGGCCGCACCGTATCCGACGCCCCCTCTTGGCTTTCAGGCTGCGACGGTTTCGAAGCTGTTCACGGCTTCCGCGATCTGTCCGCGCGCCTTCTCGCGCGCTTCTTCCTCGCGGAAGAGCTGCTCGGCGGCCGAAATCACGGTCACGTCGGTGATGCCGACGAAGCTCAGCATCTGGCGCATGTAACGGCCGGCGAAATCGACCTCGGAATCGAGCGGCACGCCGGTGGAGGCGTAGACGAGGTACGCCTTCTTGCCCTTCAGCAGGCCTTCCGGACCGTCCTCGGTGTAGCGGAAGGTCTCGCGGGCGCGGCAGACGAGATCGACCCAGGCCTTGAGCGCGGCCGGGATGCCGAAATTGTAGACCGGCACGCCGATGACGACGACGTCGGCGGCCTTGAGCTCGCCGATCAGCGTGTCGGACAGCGCGAGCGCCGCCTTGTGAGCGTCGGTGCGCTTGTCCGCATCGGTGAAGTTGGCGCCGATCCAAGCCGGATTCACGACCGGCAGGCCTTCGGCCACGTCACGGGTGATCGTGGTGAGACCGGCATGCTTCGCCTTGAAAGTGTCGACGAGATGGTTGGCAAGATCGCGAGAGGTGGAAGCTTCGCCACGGGCGGAGGAGTCCACCTTGAGGATGGTGAGAGACATGTTTTCTTCCGTTTGAACCCGGATGGGAGGGCGGGTTTGTGTCAAACGGACGTTCTACTCATGTTTCGCCGCAGCATAAGCCCTTGTTTTTCGAACACATTGTTCACACCGGGGAATTGACGAGGCGGGAGGTCTCGTGGGGTGGTTCGGGAACGCATGGCTGCGGCGGGTGGTTGTGGCCTATCCTTCGAGACGCCGTCTGCGACGGCTCCTCAGGATGACGTTGTGTGT
This sequence comes from Breoghania sp. JC706, assembly GCF_037026715.1. Taxonomy (NCBI): domain Bacteria; kingdom Pseudomonadati; phylum Pseudomonadota; class Alphaproteobacteria; order Hyphomicrobiales; family Stappiaceae; genus Breoghania; species Breoghania sp. JC706. The sequence goes on along the minus strand of NZ_JBANCG010000001.1, from coordinate 178,901 downwards.
GCTGCTATTTCAGTAAAGCCATCACCACACACAACGTCATCCTGAGGAGGCCTGAAATTGGTATCGGGTTGTGCGCTTTTAATCTTTCACGTTCATGCCCCACCGCCGTCATTGCCCGGCGAAGTCCGGGCAATCCACCTCCAGCCGCAGCATTCGGGGCGCGCGCTGGATCACCCGGACTTCGCCGGGTGATGACGATGGAGGGGTATGAAAGCGCTTAGACTTCGACGCGAAGAACCGGTTACCATTTTCGGGCCAGACTCTCAGGAGACCTGAAAGGCCGTCTCGAAGGATGAAAACCACCGGATCAGAGCGAACCCGCTCCGAAGCCGTTCCTACTCCGCCGCCTCGCGGGCGTGCGGGTTGTAGTTGAGGATCGGTGCCAGCCAGCGCTCCACCACGTCCACATCCCAGCCCTTGCGCGCGGCGTAGTCCTCCACCTGGTCGCGCTCGATCTTGCCGATGCCGAAATAGTGGCTGTCGGGATGGGCGAAGTAGAGACCCGAAACGGACGAGGCCGGCCACATCGCAAAGCTCTCGGTCAGGCGGATGCCGGTGGCGGCTTCCGCGTCGAGAATTTCGAACAACGTCGCCTTCTCGGTGTGGTCCGGCTGGGCCGGATAGCCCGGCGCGGGCCGGATGCCCTGGTAAGCCTCCGAAATCAGCTCCTCGTTGGAGAGCTTTTCATCGTCCGCATAACCCCAGAGTTCGGTGCGCACCTTCTGGTGCAGCCGTTCGGCGAACGCCTCCGCCAGCCGGTCGGCCAAGGCTTGCGAGAGGATCTTGGAATAGTCGTCGTGCCTGTCGGCAAAGGATTTGGCCAGTTCCTCCTCGCCGAGCCCTGCCGTGACCGCGAAACCGCCGATATAGTCGGGAATGCCGCTGTCGGCTGGTGCCATGAAGTCGGCCAGCGCCATGTTGTTGCGCCCGCCACCCGAACGCACCATCTGCTGGCGCAGCGTGTGCAGCGTGGCAAGGCGCTTCGTGCGCGCCTCGTCCTCGTAGAGCACGATGTCGTCGCCCTCGGCGGCTGCCGGCCAGAAGCCGACGACCGCATTGGCCCTCAGCAGCTTCTTCTCCACGATCTCTTCCAGCATCTTCTGGGCGTCCTGGAAAAGCGCGCGCGCGGCCGGGCCGAAGGTGTTGTCGGTGAGGACCGCCGGATAGGTGCCCTTCATCTCCCACGATGAGAAGAACGGCGTCCAGTCGATGGCGGAGACGAGATCGTCGAGCGGATAGTCCTCGATCTTCTTCGTGCCGAGGAAGGACGGCTTTTTCGGCGTGTAGTCTGCGAAATCCGGCACGAAACGGTTCTCGCGCGCCTTTTCGATAGAGGCGCGCTGCTTGCCGCCCTGCCCGCGCGCGTGGCTTTCGGCCACCTTCGCGTATTCCTCGCGGATCTCCGAATAGTAGGCGTCGCGCCCCTTGCCCATCAGCTTCGAGGCAACCCCCACCGCGCGGCTGGCATCGGTGACGTAGATCGCCTGGCCGCGCGCATAGTTCGGATGGATCTTGACCGCCGTATGCACGCGGCTCGTCGTCGCCCCGCCGATCAAAAGCGGCACGTCGAAGCCCTCGCGCTCCATTTCGGCCGCCACATGGCACATCTCGTCGAGCGACGGCGTAATGAGGCCGGAGAGCCCGATGAGATCCACCTTCTCGGCCTTCGCCGTCTCCAGGATCTTTGCCGCCGGCACCATAACGCCGAGATCGATGACCTCGAAATTGTTGCACTGGAGGACAACGCCGACGATGTTCTTGCCGATGTCGTGGACATCGCCCTTCACCGTCGCCATCAACACCTTGCCGGCGTTGGAGCGATCGCCCTCCTGCTTCTCCGCCTCCATGTAGGGCATGAGATAGGCCACCGCCTGCTTCATCACGCGGGCGGATTTCACCACCTGCGGCAGGAACATCTTGCCGGAGCCGAAGAGATCGCCGACCACGTTCATACCCGACATCAGCGGACCCTCGATGACGTGCAGCGGGCGTTCAGCCTTCTGTCGCGCCTCCTCCGTGTCCTCGACCACATATTCGGTGATGCCGTTGACGAGCGCGTGCTCCAGCCGCTTTTCCACCGGCAGCTCGCGCCAGGAGAGATCGACGACGCGCTTCTGGCCGCCCTCGCCGCGGAATTTCTCGGCGATCTCCAGCATCCGGTCGGTGGCGTCGTCGCGGCGGTTCAGCACCACATCCTCGCCACGCTCCCTGAGTTCGGGATCGAGATCGTCGTAGATGGCGAGCTGACCGGCGTTGACGATGCCCATGTCCATGCCCGCCGCGATGGCGTGGTAGAGGAAGATGGAGTGCATCGCCTCGCGCACCGGCTCGTTGCCGCGGAAGGAGAAGGACAGGTTCGACAGGCCGCCGGAGATGTGGGCGTATGGCAGGTTCTCGCGGATCCACGTCGTCGCCTCGATGAAATCGACGGCGTAGTTGTTGTGTTCCTCGATGCCGGTGGCGACCGCGAAGATGTTCGGATCGAAGATGATGTCTTCCGGCGGGAAGCCGACCTTTTGCGTCAGCACGTCATAAGAGCGCTTGCAGATCTCGATCTTGCGCTCCTTCGTGTCGGCCTGGCCCTGCTCGTCGAAGGCCATGACGACAACCGCCGCGCCATAGGCGCGCGCGAGCTTCGCGTGGTGGATGAAGGCCTCCTCGCCTTCCTTCAGCGAGATCGAATTGACGATGCCCTTGCCCTGGATGCACTTCAGCCCCGCCTCGATGACCGTCCACTTGGATGAATCGATCATGATCGGCACACGGGCGATGTCGGGCTCGGCGGCGACGAGGTTGAGGAAGGTCACCATCGCCTTCTCACTGTCGAGAAGGCCCTCGTCCATGTTGATGTCGATAACCTGGGCGCCGTTCTCCACCTGGTTGCGCGCGACATCGAGGGCGGCGGCGTAGTCGCCTTCCTTGATGAGCTTGCGGAAGCGCGCGGACCCGGTGACGTTCGTGCGCTCGCCGACGTTGACGAAGTTGACCTCCGGCGTCAGCACGAAGGGCTCAAGGCCCGAGAGCCGCATCTGGCGGGGGATTTCGGGGAGCTTGCGGGGCGCGTGCGGGGCAACGGCCTCGGCGATGGCCGCGATGTGCTCCGGCGTCGTGCCGCAGCACCCCCCCACCACGTTGACGAGGCCGGCTTTCGCGAACTCGCCGAGCATTTCGGCCATCGCCTCCGGGCTTTCGTCATATTCGCCGAATTCGTTGGGAAGGCCTGCGTTGGGATAGGCGCAGACGAAGGTATCGGCGGTGCGCGCAAGCTCTGAGATATGGGCGCGCATTTCCTTCGCCCCCAGCGCGCAGTTGAGGCCGATGGTGAAGGGCCCGGCGTGGCGCAGCGAATACCAGAAGGCGGCCGGCGTCTGACCCGACAGCGTGCGCCCCGACATGTCGGTGATCGTGCCGGAAATCATGATCGGCAGGCGCACGCCCTTTTCCTCAAACACCTCCTCGATGGCAAAGAGCGCGGCCTTGGCGTTGAGCGTGTCGAAGATGGTCTCCACCAGAATGATGTCGGCACCGCCGTCGATGAGCCCGCGCGCGGCCTCCGCGTAGGCCTTGGCGAGATCATCGAAGGTCACGGCCCGGTAGCCCGGATCGTTGACGTCCGGCGAGATCGAGGCGGTGCGGTTGGTCGGTCCGATGCCGCCGGCCACGAAACGTGGGCGCGAGGGATCATCGGTCTCCATGCGGTCGCAGGCGGCGCGGGCCACCTTCGCGCCGGCGAGGTTCATCTCGTAGGCGAGATCCTCCATGCCGTAGTCGGCCTGGGCGATGGTGGTGGAGGAAAAGGTGTTGGTCGCCACGATGTCGGCGCCGGCGGCGAGATACTTGTAGTGGATCTCCTCGATATCGGCCGGCCGGGTGATGGACAGAAGGTCGTTGTTGCCCTTCAGGTCCTGCGGCCAGTCGGCGAAGCGTTCGCCGCGGAAATCCGCCTCCTCCAGCCGCAGCGCCTGGATCATCGTGCCCATGGCGCCGTCGAGCACCAGAATGCGATCTTTCGCCAGCGCCTTCAGGCGCGACAACGTCGGATTGTCTTGCGTCATGATCAACGCCGCCCGCTCAGGCGGCTTCCTTTTCCGGTGTCTTGGGGCGCAGGCCGAGAAGATGGCAGATCGCGAAAACCAGATCCGCCTTGTTCATCGTGTAGAAATGGAAATCGGTGACGCCGCGGTCGACCAGATCCATCACCTGCTCGGCGGCAACCGTGGCCGCCACCAGTTTGCGGGTTTCCGGGTCGTCGTCGAGCCCCTCGAAGCGATGGGCGAGCCAGTCGGGCACGCTGGTGCCGGTCTTGGCCGAAAAGCTCGCCACCTGCTTGAAGGAATGGATCGGCACGATGCCCGGCAGGACCGGAATGTCGATGCCGGCCGCCCGCACGCGTTCCAGATAGGCCTCGAACAGGTCGTTGTCGAAGAAGAACTGAGTGATGGCCCGCGCCGCGCCCGCATCGACCTTGCGCTTCAGGTTGTCGATCTCCACGCCCCAGTCCACGCTTTCCGGGTGCCTTTCCGGGTAGGCGGAGACGGAGATGTCGAAATCGGCGATGCGGCGGATGCCGGCCACCAGATCGGCGGCGTTGACGTAGCCGTCCGGATGCGGGCAATAGGCCGTGCCGATACCGGCTGCAGGGTCGCCGCGCAGCGCCACGATGTTGCGCACGCCCAGTTCCCAATAGGCTCGGATCACCTCATCGACCTCGCCGCGCGTGGCATCGACGCACGTCAGATGGGCGGCGGGGCGCAGCTCGGTTTCCTTGAGGATGCGCGCGACCGTGTTGTGGGTGCGCTCGCGGGTAGAGCCGCCGGCACCGTAGGTCACCGACACGAAGTCAGGACACACCGGCGCCAGCTTGGTGATCGACTGCCAAAGCGTTTCCTCCATCTTCTCGCTCTTGGGCGGGAAGAACTCGAAGGACACCCGGATATCGTTTGCCCCGGTCTGCCGGGCGTGTAGTTCATTGGCGTGTTCGATCATGTCAGGCGACTTCCTTGGCGGGCTCGGCGGCGATCTCGGTCCCCGATACGGATTCGGCGCCGTCGTGCGACGCGGTTTCCGACGCGGTTTGGGAGGCGACCTGAGGGTCGCGGGCAAGCCAGAGGGTGACGGTGAGCGGATCTCCCGCATCGGCCGGCCGGTCGGCCGGGGGCGGAAGATCGCGGATGGAAACGAGCTCCAGACCGGCGGCCCTCAGCCAGCCGGCCATCTGCTCGTGCGAGAAACCAAGCCGGCGGTGGGCATGGTCGGTCCTGAGGAATTCCAGTTCGTGCGGCGCGAAATCGACGACGAGCAGCCGTCCGCCGGGCATCAGCGCACGGGCGGCCTCCGCGATGGCGCCGGGCACATCCTCGAGATAGTGGAGAACCTGATGGATGGTAACGACATCGAAGCGCTGGCCGGCCACCGGCAGGGAATAGATGTCGCCGTGGCGCACCTGGGCCGAATGCATGCCGGCGCGCTCCATGTTGGCCCGCGCCACCCGCAGCATGTCGTGGCTGGTATCGACCCCGAGCCCGCTTTCATAAAGGTCGGAGAAGAGTTCCAGCACGCGGCCGGTGCCGGTGCCGAGATCGAGCATGCGGCCGAACCGCTCCCCGCCGATCGCCTCGCGCATGGCGGCTTCCACCGCGTCTTCCGCGATGTGGAGGGTGCGCAGCGAATCCCAGCTTTCGGCATGGGCGCGGAAGTAGGCGGCGGCGGCCTCGGCCTGCGCGCGCTTGATGGCATCGAGCCGCTCGCGATCGCGCTCCACCACCGGATCGCCGACGTCGAGCCGCGACAGCAACGCCTCCACGAGACCGCCCTGGGCGTTGTCGGCGAGCCGGTAATAAACCCAGGAGCCTTCGGGAAAGCGCTGGACGAGGCCGGCTTCGGTGAGAAGCTTGAGATGGCGGGAGATGCGCGGCTGGCTCTGGCCGAGAATGGAGGTCGCGTCCTTCACGGTGAGTTCGCTCTGGGCGAGCAGCGCCAGCAGCCGCACCCGCGTCGCCTCGCCGGCGGCGCGCAGCCCGTTCAGAAGATCGTCAAGCGGCAAGGCGAGATCGCTGGAAACCATCAGTCCGTTCCATAGATGGATATAAAGATATCTTTATACCTGATGAGAACGGCGTTGCAAGGGGGAATGGGGTGCGGAAGGTGGACAGGGTTAGCGAACGTCTACGCGGATAGGAGAGACTGAACGGGTTACAGAGGTTGCGCTCTCGTCCCACCCGATTGGCGCGCGCTATTGGCTACCTGCGAGATTTCTCCTCCGTCATTGCCCGGCTTCGTCCGGGCAATCCATCGCCGGCTGAGGCAAACGCGGAGAGTACTGGATCACCCGGACTTCGCCGGGTGATGACGACGGTGAGATAGCCTGGACGGAAGGTGTCTCGCGTGGAGGAGGACAGTCCCCACGGCGTTTGCCGCCCCCGCCTTCAAAGCTCCGGCAGTTCGACCGTCGGGTTCGAGGCCTCGGCGATGACGAAGGCGCTGGTGCCGCCGCAATAGCGGTGGAGAATTTCGCGCAAGTCCTCGACGGCCGCCTCCAGATCGCCCGCGCCGTTATATTGCACGGTGACAAGCGCCTGCGTGGTCTTCGCGGTGACGAGCGAGCGCGCATCCTGACGCCAGTTCCAGCGCCGGCACAGGACCTTGTCGGCATCCGCATAGACGACCTCGCCCTCCTTGGGCGGATCACTGACCGGATCGCCGAGCCTGTCGGTGACGCCCATGTCGCGGAAATCGTCGCCGGGACGGGAATAGCGGAAGGCGATGTCGCCTGTGACGCAATCGAGATCGTCGGCGCCGAGCGGCATGACATGGGTCAGCGAGATCGCGTTATAGGCATCGACGAAGGCGTTGATCTCGGGCATCGGCCGCGCGCTCTGCGCGTTCTTGGCAAGCCGCTCCACCGAGCAGCGATAGCTCGTCTTCTTGATGCCGAAGGCGCGGTAGGCTGCGCGCCAGACCGCGACGCCCGGGATCTCGGACAATGCCGTCTCGCCCCAGCGCGCGCGAAAGTCCTCTTCGCGTTTTGCGATTTCCTCGCCCAGATGATCGTTGCGCGGCGCAATGAGAGCGCCGGCGACCAGCACGGCCGCCACGCGAAAATCGGGAAAATCCTGAGCGAGATCGGAAATGTCGAGGCGCATGCACCATCATTAGCCAAACGGCCCGACATTGGAAAGATTTCCAAGCCGGGCCGACTGACAATTTCAACCGCAATTCTTGCGGCGTTGCGCGGGTGCCTCAGCTCGCCATGCGCTGGTCGCGCCACATGGCGACCATGCGGCGCGCCTTGTCGCGGTTGAGCGACTGGTAGCGGTTGAAGGTCTCCATGCGCATGTCCGCCGACAGACGATGACGCCACGGGCCGATCTTGAGCAGTGCCTGCACGGTCATCGGCGTCAGCCCGCAGGCCCGCGCCATGACGACGAAGGGCTGGGTATCCACCCGCACCATCCAGTGCATCGCTTCCGACAGGCCGATACCGGCAAGGCAGGCAAACGTCACCACGGCTTCGGGGAAACGGTCCTCCTCGGCGAAGCGGCGCAGAAGCTGTTCGGACAGGCCGTTGCGGCCGAAGCGGCCGATGACCGCCTCCTGCGCCGTCTCGAAATCGTAGCGCGCGAGCCAGTATTCGTTGGACATGCGTTGCGCGGCGAGACGGGCCGCCTGGGGAATGCGCGAGGCGGTGCCGCCTTCGCCCTGTTCCACCAGACGCTGGCGCACCTGTTCGGAGGCGATCGCGATCAGGCGGACGATGTAGTCGTCGTGCAGGTCGCACCTGAGGCCGAGATTGAGCTGAAGCTCCTGATCGCCCTCGGCTGCGTGCAGCAGCTTGTTGACGCTCTGGTCGGAAAACGCGGCGCCCGGATTGGCGGCCAGCGTGCGCTTGACCGGCGCCTCGCCCTTGTCCACCAGCACGTCGGTCACCATTTCCGACAGCACGTCGCGAACCGCGATCGCCTGCATGTGCTCCTGGGTGCAGCGGTTGGCGATCTCGATCAGGTCCGCGTCGCGCAGGATGGTCGATTTCTCCAGCAGCGGCCGGGCGACGTCGATGATGTCGTTGGCGAGCTTGAGAACGACGGATTCCGGCGCGCGGCGCAATTTCGAAAGCGTCTCCGCCATGTGGCTGCGCCCGTCGTCGGAGACGAGGTCAGCGAGCCGCATCAGCACCGCGTCGTAAATGTCCATCTGCTCCTTGGAGCAGGTCGCCGATGTCAGCGAGTAAAGATTGACGACGTTGCGGGTCAGCTCTTCGCGCTGCTCCTGAGTCGCAGCCTCCTCGAGCATCGAGAAGTTCACAAGTTCCGTGTGGATTGACTCGCTCATTGGATACTCTGCCGCCAGGTTTATGTGTCGCTCCAGGGATTTTGTAGAGCCAGACGGATTAAATATTCGACGTACGAGTCGCGTTTTTTTGAGGCTGTTTTTCATTTAAACCGAATAAATTTCAAATAAAACGCAATCCTAATTTGATTAAAATTCGAAATAAAATGTCGGCGCACCCCTGCAGAAAATGCCAGGGGCGAGCGTGACCGGACTATCTTATTGAAAGAAATAACGTTTGACCGGATCTCGCGAAGGCGGCGCGCCAACGCGCGGATGCCGCACGGCGGCAACCGCGACCTTGCCGGTGGGTCAACGGGGTGCCGCGCCTGCGTCGAAGCGATGACTTGCATGCCCTCCCCCGGGCAATGCTAATTTCGATTTTGCTAACCGGCCCTGTATGAAACGGACCCAAACGTTCCATGAAAAAACGCCCGGGCGAAATAGCCCTCCCCTTCGACCCGGCCGAGACCGCCCGGGACGCCGCGGTCATCTTCATCGGCCGCATCCACACCCCGTGGAAAACGCGAAGCGATTGCCCGCGCCGTGGCGCCGGCAATCAGGAAGTCTGTCGCATCGAATTGGACGAGCCCTTCAGGCTGGGGCTGCAATCGGTGGAGGGGTGCTCCCACCTCTACATTCTTTACTGGATGCACGAAGCCCCGCGGAACCTGATCATCCAGTCGCCGGCCTTCGACGACAAGACCCACGGCGTCTTCGCGCTGCGCTCGCCCGCAAGGCCCAACCCGATCGCGCTTTCCGTCGTGGACCTTTTGAAAGTCGACGAGACCGGGCTCGACGTGCGCGGCCTCGACTGCCTCGACGGCACGCCGCTGATCGACATCAAGCCCTATTTCCCCGATACCGACGCCCGGCCGGACGCGCAGGTCGGCTGGCGCGGTCACGTGCCCTATCCTGGCCGCCGGTCAAAAGACCTTGCCGAGGTGCCGGAAGGCGACACCGGGGAAGAGAGGTAGAACTCAAGCCGGCGCAGCGACAGGAGCGAGCCCGTTGGAAGCACTGATCATCATCGACATGCAGATGGAGATGCAACATCGCATCGACAGCGGCCGGGAGTGCGTCAACGCGGATGCGGCGGACCGGATTGCCAAGCTTGCCGCGACCTTCCGCCAAAAGGGGCTGCCGGTTCTCCATATCCGGCACCACGCCGAAGACCCTGCCTCGCCGTTTCATCCGGATGCGGCAGGCTATGCTCCCATGCCGTGCGCGGAGGCCCTGGATGGCGAGCCGGTTTTCCGGAAACACACGTCGTCCGCCTTCGCCTCGACCGATCTGTCCGCGCACCTGCACCGGAACGGCATCACCGATCTGGTCGTCACGGGTGCCGTGGCAGGGTTTTGCGTCAACAGCACGGTCCGGAGCGGGGCGGATCTGGGTTTCAACATGACGGTGGTACGGGACGCCGTGATCGCCTTCAGCCTGCCTGACGCAGGGTTATCCGCCCGCACCGCCTTCGATGTCACAATGGCTCATCTCGAAGCGGACTTCGCGCGGGTCATCGACACATCGGCCATGCTCTAGGTATTGATCTGGAGCGATTTCTTACCGATCGGACGATTCCGTCTGATCCGAAAACGTTCCAGATGACGGTCTGCCGCAGTCGTTTGCAAGAGCGGGCGGGCCGGGCGACGCCCGAAAAAAAACCGGTGCCCTCAGGCACCGGCGAGTTGCACCCACCCGGCGTGTGAGGCAGCCGGGCATTCGGGATCGGATTGTTGACGTCAGGGGCAGGGCGGGAGCCGGAGGCCCCGCCCTGTTTCACATCGGCGCCGCTCAGGCGATGTCGAAGCGGTCCGCGTTCATCACCTTCGTCCAGGCGGCGACGAAGTCCTTCAGGAACTTCTCCTGTGCGTCGTCCTGGGCGTAGACCTCCGAATAGGCCCTGAGGATCGAATTCGATCCGAACACCAGATCGATGCGCGTGGCCGTCCACTTGAGCGCGCCGGACTTGCGGTCGCGGATCTCGTAGGTGCCGTCGCCCACGGGAACCCAGGTGTTGGCCATGTCGGTGAGGTTGACGAAGAAGTCGTTCGTCAGCGCGCCCGGCCTGTCGGTGAACACGCCGTGTTTGGTACCACCATGATTGGTGCCGAGCATGCGCATGCCGCCGACGAGCACGGTCATTTCCGGCCCCGTCAGGCCCATCAGCTGGGTGCGGTCGAGCATCAGCTCTTCCGGCGAGACGATGTAGTCCTGCTTCAGCCAATTGCGGTAACCGTCGTGGATCGGCTCCAGCGGCTCGAAGCTGTCGGCATCCGTCATCTCGTCGGTGGCATCGCCACGGCCGGGCGCGAACGGCACGGAGATATCGAAGCCGGCTGCCTGCGCAGCCTTCTCGATGCCCACGTTGCCCGCCAGCACGATCACATCGGCGATGCTCGCCCCGGCCTCGGCCGCGATCGGCTCCAGAACGGAAAGCACCTTGGCCAGACGCGCCGGCTCGTTGCCTTCCCAATCCTTCTGGGGAGCGAGACGGATACGCGCGCCGTTGGCGCCGCCGCGCATGTCGGAGCCGCGGAAGGTGCGCGCGCTGTCCCATGCGGTCGACACCAGTTCGCCGATGGAGAGCCCGCTCGCCGCGATCTTCGCCTTGACGTTGCCGATATCGTACTGAGTAGAGCCGGCGGGAACGGGGTCCTGCCAGATCAGGTCCTCGGCCGGCACGTCCGGACCGATGTAGCGGGACTTCGGGCCCATGTCGCGATGGGTCAGCTTGAACCAGGCGCGGGCGAAGGTGTCCTTGAAGTACTCCGGATCGGCCATGAACTTCTCGCAGATGGCCCGGTAGGTCGGGTCCATCTTCATGGCCATGTCGGCATCCGTCATCATCGGGTTGTGACGGATCGAGGGATCGGAGGTGTCGACCGGCTTGTCCTCTTCGCGGATGTCGACCGGCTCCCACTGCTGGGCGCCCGCGGGGCTGCGCCTGAGTTCCCACTCGTGGCCGAACAGCATGTCGAAGAAGCCCATGTCGAAGGTCGTGGGATGGGTCGTCCACGCGCCCTCGAGGCCCGAGGTCACGGCATGGCTGGCGAGCCCCTGCTGGTTGGGGTTGTCCCAGCCCATGCCTTGCGCTTCCACACCTGCGGCTTCCGGCTCCGGCCCGAGCGCCTTGGCGTCGCCGTTGCCATGGGTCTTGCCGACGGTGTGGCCGCCAGCCGTCAGCGCCACGGTTTCCTCATCATTCATCGCCATGCGGGCGAAGGTCTCGCGCACCTGGGCGGCCGTCTTCAGCGGATCGGGCGTGCCGTTGACGCCTTCCGGATTGACGTAGATCAGGCCCATCTGCACCGCGGCAAGGGGGTTTTCCATCGTCTTGGGATCGTCGACATTCTCGTAGCGCTCGTCGGACGGCGCCAGCCATTCCTTCTCCGCGCCCCAGTAGACGTCCTTTTCCGGGTGCCAGATGTCCTCGCGACCGAAGGCGAAGCCGAAGGTCTTCAGCCCCATGGATTCGTAGGCGATGTTGCCCGCCAGAATGATCAGGTCGGCCCACGAGACCTTGTTGCCGTACTTCTTCTTGATCGGCCACAACAGGCGACGTGCCTTGTCGAGGCTGACATTGTCCGGCCAGGAATTGAGCGGCGCGAAGCGCTGGTTGCCGGTGCCACCGCCACCGCGCCCGTCGGCGATGCGGTAGGAGCCGGCCGCGTGCCAGGCCATGCGGATCATCAGCCCGCCGTAATGCCCCCAGTCGGCCGGCCACCATTCCTGGCTGTCGGTCATGAGGTCGGTGAGATCCTTCTTCAGCGCCGCGACGTCGAGCTTCTTCAGCTCCTCGCGATAGTCGAAGTCCTTGCCCATCGGGTTCGGCTTCGTGTCGTGCTGGTGCAGGATGTCGAGGTTCAGCGCGTTCGGCCACCACTCCATCACGTTGGAGCTCAGCGCCGTGTTGCCGCCGTGCATGACCGGGCACTTGCCCGTGGTATCGTTCACTTCCTTGAGTTTCGCGTCCATCGTCCTCTCCTAACCCGTGTTGTCGGCTTGCCCGCAGCCCCATGTTTGGCCCCGGCTTTCGCGATTTCTTGTTTGCGCTGGATCGGGCGCGAACCTCTGGCGGCCCACAAAGCCCGGGTGCAGCGCGCGCACCACCAAAATCCCATTTCCACGCCAATGTTCGTTCCAATAAATATAATAAAAACAATACTATAATACTTGGCGCAGGTTTCACCCGGAACAGCTCCCGGATGACGAAGGCGACGCGAAAAACCGTCTTTCCCGCCGCTCGCATGAAAGAGTATGGCCCGCTGATTTGATTAATTCTAATTCGTTTGCATGGGGGTATCGATAAGGTTATCTTATCGCTCATGATCACCCTGAAACAGTTGCGCTATTTCGAGGCGCTCGCCCGTCATCGCCACTTCGGCAAGGCCGCCCGGGCCTGCGCCGTCACCCAGCCGGCTCTGTCGATGCAGATCCGCGAGCTGGAGGCGCAGCTCGGCGTGACGCTGGTTGAGCGCCGCCCCAACGAGGTGCGCCTGACGCGGGAAGGCCGCGAGGTGGCGCGGCGGGCCGGCGTCATCCTGTCGGAGGCGCGCGACCTGATGGACTACGGCCGGCACACGGCGAGCGTCCTCAACGGCTCCCTGCGGCTCGGCATCATTCCCTCCATCGCGCCCTATCTCCTGCCCCGCGTGCTGCCGGCACTGGAACACAGATACCCGGGGCTCGACCTCAGGTTGCGCGAAACGCTGACGGAAACGCTGATCGACGAACTCGTCGATGGCGACCTCGACGTGGTGCTTATGGCGCTGCCGGCCGGCCACGGCGACGTGGAGACCATGCCGCTGTTTTCAGACCGCTTCCTGCTCGCGACCCAGGCCACCCCCGATCTCGATGAACGCCGACGGGTGGCGCCGGGCGAGATCGCGCCGGACAAGCTGATGCTGCTGGAGGAGGGCCATTGCCTGCGCGACCAGGCGCTGACCTACTGCTCGCCGCTCGGCATGGGCCGCTTTTCGAATTTCGGCGCGACCAGCCTGACGACCGTGATGCAGATGGTGGCCGCCGGCTATGGCGTCACCCTGCTGCCGGAAATCTGCACCGACGTGGAGGTGCGCGACGAGCGCATCGCGCTGCTGCGCTTCGTGGAGCCGCAGCCGGCGCGCACAATCGGCCTCGCCTGGCGCAAGACCTCGCCGCGCAAGCACGATTTCGAGGCGCTCGCGGAACTGATCACGGCGGCGGACACCCACGCGCCCGCCAGGCCGCAGACGTCGCCCCCCGAAGCAGCGGAGCCGCACGCCGCCGCACCGGGATGAAAGCGCGGCCCGTCGTCACTCGACCGTTATCGTCACCTTGTCCGACATGACGGGCGGAGTGTGCGGGATGTGGTTCGCATCGCCCATGATCAGCTGCAACGTGTGCTTGCCCGGCGGCAGATCGATCGTGGCCTCCGTCTGACCGCCGCCGAAATGGCGGTGATGATCGTCGGAGGGGATCGGCTCGTTGAGCGCCTCGCCCGTCATCTCGGTATCGATGAGCAGGTGATGATGGCCGGTCTTGTCCTTGGCGACGCCGGCCGGTGCCACCCCCATGCCTTCCAGACCGAAGAGAACCGTGACAGGGCTCTTTACCGTTGCTCCGTCCTTGGGCTGGATGATGTAGACCTTCGCGCCCTCGGGCGCGGGCGTTTCGCCGGCGAGCGCAGCTGCGGGCAATAGCCCGAGCGGCAATGCGACCGCAATGGCCCCTAAAATCCGGTACATGGCGTCCTCCCTCATCTGCCAGTATTTCCGCAACGGCACCCATCAGAGCGGAGCAACGTGGCAGGATTGCGGGCTATGGAGGCCGAGGCGACTGCGACCGCATCCGGGCACCCCGGCCGCGCGCTCAGTTCGCCCTACCCTTCGTAGATCCACTGCTCGGGAATGTTCGCCGTCACCTTCTCGCCCGGCACCACCGTGCCCGGCTTTTCTACCCAGGCGACAAGCCCGCGCAGCCGGGCGGCCACCTTGGGAAAGGCGAGATCCAGTCCCTCGCGGTCGGGGTAATGCGCGGCAATGGAGCGGCCAGCGATGCGGCAGGGCGCGTTCTGCCCGTCGACGCGCAACACCGCTCCCCCTTCGAAGGCAAGGCGTGTGCGCGACGGGATCATGGACAGGCGCGGCAGCCCGTCCAGCACCATGTTTGCGCCGATCCATTCCGGCTCGATCGTCTCGATCTCCATCCGCCGCGCCGCTTCGGCAAGCTCGTCGCTGGCAAGGATCGATATCTGACGTTCGTTGCGCATTTCCGTGCCACGCGGATACCACGGCTCGCGGCCACCGGAGCGCCGCGTCGCGCCTGCGTGAACATCACCGGGAATACCATCGAAGGTAAATGTCAGGCTGTCGACCGCGCTGGTGGCAAAACCATCGCCTTCCGCCGCCAGCAACCGGGCGACCGTGCCAGAGATCTTGCGGGCGCGGAGAATGCGCGGCGTCTCGGCGCTGAACAGATCGGCGGTCATGGAGCACTTCCTCGATGCGAAAAGCGGAAGGCCGAGGATTAACCGCCCCGAAAGCGCATGTCGAGCGGACGCCTGCCCAAGGCTCTGCCCTCGATCGCCCGCACGCCTACTCCGCCGCGGATCGCGCGGCGGCCCGCAGTTTCTTGTCGCGCCTCGATTTCTCCACCGCCGCCTGGCCGCCGGTCGTCTGCGTGAACATCTCCAGTTCCTCCAGATCGAGATCGCCCTTCGACAGAGCCCGGTCGGTATAGGAGCGCCGGTTCGGATCGGCCTTCACACGGCGATAGCGCCACCAGGCGCGCGCCAGATCGTTGCCATAGCCCAGATGTTTCCTCACCGTCTCCGCGACGAAACGTGGGTAGAAGGTGAGCGGGTTCTCCAGCGGCAGGCCCTTGCGCCGGTCGCGGCGGTGCTTGAGACGGAAATAGCCGCCTTCCAGCGGATGCACGCCCTCGTATTTCACCATCAGGTAGAACCAGAGCATGAGAAAGAGCTTGTTGCCGGGTCGCCCCTTTGGGTGGGCGGCGGCGCGGCGCAGCACCGTCTCGATGTGATCGGGCGAATAATAGGCATCCCACGCCTCGCGGTAGACCTGTTCCCATTCCGCATCCGACATCTTGCCATGATGCGCGACGCGGTGGTTGAGGTCGTACTTGTTGAGATCGGGGTCCATCCATTCGCCTTTTTTGTAAAGGTTGAGGTGGTCCTCGGAACCGGGAAGCGGGGTGAGGAAGAAGAACTCCAGCAGGTCGAGCGGCAGTTCCTTCCTGATGATGGCGATGTCGCGCAGGATCGTCTCGCGCGTGTCGCCGGGAAAGCCGAGAATATAGCCGGCATAGGTGGTGGCGCCGCGCGCGCGCCAGGCCTGCAGCATGTCGCGATATTCGGTGATCTTGTTCTGCCGCTTCTTGGCGGCCAGCAGGTTTTCCGGATTGATGTTCTCCAGCCCGATGAACACCCGGTTGACGCCCGCCCGCGTCGCCTTCTCGATGAAGCCGTCGATCCTGTGGCACAGCGTATCGACCTGGATGATGAACTTGATGTCCAGCCGCTCATCTTCCCGCAGGGTGATCAGCCGGTCGAAGAACGCTTCCCATTCCCGATTTCTGGCGAAATTGTCGTCGGTTATGAAGAAGCGGTTGATGCCTTGCGCGAGGTTATCGCGGATGATGCGCTCAAGATCGTCGGGCGAGCGGAACCGGCTCTTGCGTCCCTGCACGTTGATGATGGTGCAGAACGAGCATTGATAGGGACAGCCGCGTCCCAGATCGAACGAGGAATGCGCCCCGGCCGTGCGGCCGATGTGCTGGGAGGGCAGGATCGGCGTCGGCTCGTCGACGAGGCCCGGCAGGTCCTTCATGTAATTGTAGAGCGGCTTGAGCGTGCCGGCATAGGCCTCGCGAAAGACCTCGTCGAGCCGGTGCTCTTCCGCTTCGCCGGCGAAGAACGAGATGCCCTCGGCCTGCGCGGCGACCATTTCCGGGGGCATTTCCGGCAGCATCGAGATGCAGCCGGAGACATGGAAACCGCCGATCATCACGGCAAGACCATGGGCACGGAAGGCGCGAGCGAGATCCAGCGCTCGGGGAAACTGGTTGGACTGCACGCCGACGAGCCCGATCAGCGCGGTGCCGCCCTCTCTCTCGATCATCCGGGCGATCTTTTCCGGCCGCACACGACGGTTGGTCTCATCGAAGGTGTGAAGCCGGATCTCGACGCCTTCACCCAGCACCTTGCGCGCGCGCGCATCTTCGGCCAGACCGTTGAGGCAGGCGAGCGTGTTGGAGGGAATGGCGGAGCGCAGCCACTGGATCGGATAGCCGTCATCGTCGTAATGGGTCGGCTTGATCATGACGAAATGGAAGAGGCCCGATGGCTTTCCCGCTTCCTCAGCCCCGGTTTCGGCAAGGTGCCGCGCGGCGGCGGAAGCTCCGGCGGGCGGATTGCCCCCGGTGATCGGCTCGATGCCAGGTGCGGCCATGTGGTCCCCAATGTCCTTGCGCCGGAAGAAGCCGGTGGTGGCGCGTTCACGTGTCCCGACCGACCGCCCGCACTGCCAACGCCGCAGCCCGCGCCCATGGACGCTTTCAGCCGCGGTGCCGTTGCCGGTATATTGTGGAGACTGCGGACGTATGACGCAAGGTAAAGACCACCCCACGACAAAATCTTCAGCACCCATGTGACAATCAGAGTGCCACTTTGCCTCGCCAATGATGACGGAAGTACGAGTGAACGGCGGAACCCGACGACAAAAAGACATACGCAAGGCGCTGCGCGGCCTTGTTCCGCGCGTGCCGATGGAGGATGCCGAGATAATTTTCGCTTCGGCCCTGGCCGGTCACCTGCGGCATCTTCCGCCGGCGATCGCGGTGTGGCTCGCCACCACGTCCCGCGCCCGTCATGCCCACACCGAATACGACACGCTCCTGGCCGAAGGCTACGAGCCGGACGCGGCGCGGTTTTTCGTCATCGACGCGATGAACGAAGTGCTGACAAAATGGGGCTGCGCACGACAGGTGGAGGCGGAGGAGAACCTGGCGGAACCTCGATG
This sequence comes from Breoghania sp. JC706, assembly GCF_037026715.1. Taxonomy (NCBI): domain Bacteria; kingdom Pseudomonadati; phylum Pseudomonadota; class Alphaproteobacteria; order Hyphomicrobiales; family Stappiaceae; genus Breoghania; species Breoghania sp. JC706. Next base: position 161,553 of record NZ_JBANCG010000001.1, on the reverse strand, counting down.
AAAACCGGGGCCGACCGGACCTCCCCCGCCGAGAGCTCGTGCGGCAGTAAAGAAATCACGCGAACAGGAAGTCGGAGAAATCGACATCCGCCGAGGCGACGCCCACCAGCTTGATGCTGTCGCCGGCATAGGACACCATCGTATCGGCGCCCATGTCGGTAATGGTGAGCTGCGAGAAGTCCGTCAGCCCGGTCACGCCGGTCATGTCCAGAACCTCCGCTCCATCCTCGAAATCCAGCAGCAGATCGTTGCCCCAGTCGTCGGCGAAAACGAAGGCGTCGGTACCCGCCTCACCTCTCAGGATGTCGTTGCCGACACCTCCGGTGAGCGTGTCATCGCCCAGATAGCCGCGCAGATAGTTGTTGCCGGCATCGCCCGTGATGACGTCGTCGTGGGCCGAGCCCAGCACGTATTCGATGTCGATCAGCGTGTCGCCCTCGGCCTCGCCGCCGACCTCCTTGCCCGCATCGGCGAGGTTCACCGTCACACCCGCCGACGAGGTCGAATAGTCGACCCAGTCGATCCCGGCACCGCCGTCGAGGATATCCCCCCCGGTGCCGCCGCGCAGAACGTCGTTGCCGGCCTCGCCGCGCAGGATGTCGTTGCCGCCATTGCCGATCAGCCGGTCGTTGCCGTCGTAGCCGCGCAGCACATTGCCCGCACCGTCGCCGAGGATCACGTCGTCGTGGGCCGAGCCCAGCACATATTCGATGTCGATCAGCGTGTCGCCCTCGGCCTCGCCGCCGACCTCCTTGCCCGCATCCGCCAGGTTCACCGTCACACCCGCCGACGAGGTCGAGTAGTCGACCCAGTCGATCCCGGCGCCGCCGTCGAGAATGTCTCCGCCCTCGCCGCCGCGCAGAACGTCGTTGCCGGCCTCGCCGCGCAGAATGTCGTCGCCGCCGTTGCCAATAAGACGGTCGTTGCCGTCGTAGCCGCGCAGGAGGTTGCCGGCATCGTCGCCAAGGATCACGTCGTTGTGGGCCGAGCCCAGCACGTATTCGATGTCGATCAGCGTGTCGCCCTCGGCCTCGCCGCCTTTCTCCTTGCCCGCATCGGCAAGGTTCACCGTCACACCCGCCGACGAGGTCGAGTAGTCGACCCAGTCGATCCCGGCGCCGCCGTCGAGGATGTCGGCCCCCTCGCCGCCGCGAAGCACGTCGTTGCCGGCCTCGCCGCGCAGGATGTCGTTGCCGCCGTTGCCGATGAGCCGGTCGTTGCCGTCGTAGCCGCGCAGGATGTTGCCCGCACCGTCGCCGAGGATCACGTCGTTGTGGGCGGAGCCGAGCACATATTCGATGTCGATGAGGGTATCGCCCTGGGCATCGCCGCCCGTCTCGCTCGCGCTGTCGGCGAGGTTCACCGTCACACCCGCCGAGGAGGTGAAATAGTCGACCCAGTCGATACCTGCCCCGCCGTCAATATAATCGGCGCCCTCGCCGCCGCGCAGAACGTCGTTGCCGGCGCCGCCGCGAAGCGTGTCGTTGCCGGCGCGCCCTTGCAGGACATCGTTGCCGTCACCGGCTTCGAGGATATTGGCCCCCGCATCGCCGCGCAGCGTGTCGGCGAAGGCGGATCCCAGAAGATTCTCGATCGAGGAATAGGTGTCGCCGGCGGCGATCCCCGTGTTCGTTCCCGCCAATTGCAAATCGGCGACCACTCCCGCCGAAGCATCGTCGTAAAGCGCCCAGTCGGAACCGGCACCGCCCGATAGCGCATCCGCGCCGGCACCACCGCGCAGCATGTCGTCGCCGGACGCGCCCGTCAGCGTGTCGTCGCCGTCGCCGCCATCGAGCGCAATCGCACCGCCGCCGGCACCCGAGACGGCGATGACATCGGCCGCCGCCGTGCCCAGAATGCGCTCCACGTTGAAGAACGCGCTGCCGCCGAGTTCCGGAGCGGCCTGCAGGTCGGTGTTTTCCGCTGAGCCGACGCCGGTATCGACATCGTAGCTCACCGTCACGCCCTTGCTGGTGAAGTCGGAGAAATCGAGGATGGCGTCGCCCGTACCGTCGCCGTTGTTGAGCGCGGTGAACGAAAGCTGCGTGTCGCCGCCGTTGGAGTGGAGAATATAGGCGAAATTGGCGTTCTGCCCGGCCGCCGTGATGCTCGCAAAATCGAGATCGAACGCGCTGTTGGAGGAGATCACGACATAGGTATCGTTTGCCGAGAAGAGATAGCCGCCGGCCGCCTGTATGACGAAATTGACCGTATCGTCCGTCGTTAAGGAACCGGAGATATCGAGCCTTCCTGCGCTCGCGCCGTCGGCGGAGACGCCGAAGACGATGGAAGCCCCGCCGAGGACCTGGGTTTCGCCGGTAAGGTCGCCGACGCCGCCGGCTGTCACCTGCAGGGTGCCGGCGTTGATGCCGATGATCCCCGTGCCCGCATCCACGCTGCCATTGTCGAGAACGAGCGTACCGCCCCTGCCGACGATGACTTCGCCCGCCGAGAGCAGGCCGCCCGCCGATATGGTGAGTTCGCCGTTTCCTGCAGGCGTGGCGCTGAAGTAGCTGTTGTAGCCGATGAGCGCGAGATCGGCGCCCTGGATGGCGGAGCCCGTCCCGTCTATCAGCGCCGTGGCCGAGGTCGTGCCCTCGTTCACGCCGACATTGAAGGCGCTGTCGACCGCCGTGCCGCCCGTCCCCGTCAGCGTGAGCGTGCTGCCCGACAGAACCTGGAGACTGCCGCTGGTGCCGGCGGAATAGGCCACAGAGAACTGCGCGAAATCGCCCGTCAGCGCGAAGGTGGTGGCATTGGCAAGCACCATTGTGCCCGAGCCGCCGATGGAGACGCCGTCGGAGACATGACCGAGGCGGACGATGGCCGTATCCGAGGTCGACGACACGGTCACCGACGCACTGTCGAAACCCGCCGCGCCCGTGCCGCCGTCGCGACCCAGGTTGAGTGCCGTATAACTGTCCGCCCCCGTGCCCTTGATCTCGAACGTGCTGCCGGTAACGGTGAGGGTGCCGTCGCCGCCGGCCTGCCGACCGATATTGTAATAGGCATCGAGATCGGAAGAGGTGAAGCGCAGCAGGCCGCCATTGGTCACATCGATGGTGCCGGTGGCGTTGTCGCGGCCCATGTTGCCGCCGGCCTCACCGGTCGTCGCCTCGATGATCAGGCTCGCGTTGTCGATATCGAGGTCGCCGATCGATCCGTTGCGCCCGACGGTGAGGATGGCGCCCGGCTCGTAGGACGGATCGACCGCCGTCGCGTTGCCCGCATGCACCGTGACGGTGGAGCCGCTTTCGATCGACATCGTGCCGCTGGTCGCGCCCGTGCCGTTGCGCCCCACATCGAGCCCCGCCACCGCCGTGCCGGTCAGGTCGATCGTGGACCCGTTGGAGACGGTCATGTCGCCGGTGCCGTCATCGCGCCCGACATGGACGGTGGCATACCAGCCGGACATGTCGATGTTGCCGTCATCGACCAGCATGGTTCCCGAGCCGCCCGCCTGGCGGCCGAGAGAGAAGGTGGACCCGCTGTTCACGACATCCGGCACGTCGGACATGCTCAACGAACCGCCGTTCACGATATTGACGGTGCCGGTGCCGAAATAGCCGACATGCATGAAGAGGTCGTCGTCGCCGATGCCGACGAAATCGACGGCCGAGCCGGTGCCGGTGACGGTGAGCGTGCCCACCCCCGTCGCCTCGCCGCCGAGCCGGATATGGGTGGCGCCCGGGTCGGTGTTGCCGTCGTAGGTGGCGACAGAGCCGCCGTCGACGGTCATATCCCCCGTGCTCGTCACGCCGATCAGCGTGACGAGACTGCCCGTCAATTCCAGATTGCCTGTCGCCGAAACCGCCATGCCCCAGCCCCCTTACATGTTAAACGGATGGTTAAGGACATAACGTCGCAACGCCGCCTTGGGCATTCCCCACATGGGGAAGCGGGCCGGAAAAACGCGTGGCACCTGCGCATGTCCGGGGTTTTCGAGGCAGGCACCTGCCCCTTCGCTGACCCGTTCGCGCAGCGCGGATGACCTTTGCTGCCGGTTCTGCTAGGCGGGCGGCAGGACCGGTGCCCGCATGGCCGGCAACGCGGGCGGAAGATGGAAGCGGACATGACACGATACGACATGGTGGTGATCGGTGCGGGCGCGGCCGGCATGATGTGCGCGGTGGAGGCGGGCCGGCGTGGGCGCCGCGTTCTCGTCATCGAGCATGGCGCGAAGCCCGGCGAGAAGATCCGCATTTCCGGCGGCGGGCGCTGCAACTTCACCAACCTCCACGCCAATGAAGGCATCACGCAAGGGGCCGGCGGCTATCTCTCGCAAAACCCGCGTTTCTGTGTTTCCGCGCTGAAGCGCTATCGACCGGAGGATTTCATCGCGCGCATCGAGGCGCACGGGATTGCCTGGCACGAGAAGACGCTCGGACAGCTTTTCTGCGACGGCCCGGCGAGCCAGATCGTCGACATGTTCCTTGGCGAAATGCGCGAGGCCGGCGTGGACTTGCGGCTTTCGACGACGGCGCGCGACATCGAGCGCGATGCGGATGGCTTCCGGCTGGTGGCGGGCCATGCCGGCTCCGGCGACACGGCGATTTCATGCGCCGCGCTGGTGGTGGCGACGGGGGGAAAATCTATCCCGAAGATGGGCGCGAGCGCGTTTGCCTACGAGGTGGCCCGCAAATTCGGCGTGCCGGTCACCGAGACGCGCCCGGCGCTGGTGCCGCTCACCTTCGAGCCGCACCTTCTGGAGGAAACGAAGGCGCTCTCGGGCGTCTCCGTCGCGGCGCGGGTATCCTGCGGCAAGCGGCATTTCGACGAGGCGGTGCTCTTCACCCACCGCGGGCTTTCCGGCCCGGCCATCCTGCAGATCTCGTCCTACTGGCGCGAGGGCGAGGCCATCACGCTCGACATGGCGCCGGGGGTGGATGTGTTCGAACGTTTACGCGCCGCACGCAGCCAGTCCGGCAAGCAGGCGGCGCAGACGGCTTTGGGCGAAATCCTGCCGAAACGGCTGGCGCAGGCGATCGTGACGCGGCTCGGCGCCGATGTTCCGCTGGGTTCGCTCCCCGACAAGCGCCTGCGCGACATCGCGGCGGCCGTGAACGCCTGGACGGTGAAGCCGGTCGGCACGGAGGGTTTCCGCACGGCGGAGGTGACCCTGGGCGGGGTGGACACGACAGCGCTCGACGGTAAGACAATGGAAGTGAAGTCCGTGCCGGGCTTGCACTTCATCGGCGAAGCCGTGGATGTGACCGGGTGGTTAGGGGGGTATAATTTTCAGTGGGCCTGGGCGTCAGGGGTGGCTTGCGGGGCGGGGGATGCCACCAACTGAAAGCCGTCTGAATGGCGCATTCACGGGGACGCATCGCTCGATATCACACCGCCAAGCCGGAAGCGAAATTAGCCGCTTTACGACGAACGGCTGGCGACAGACAACTGGCCAGCGATACCAGCGTGGCCGAAGGCGTTCCGTGCAAACGGGTCAGTTCAAGAACATGCGCCAGACTGATGTCGACATCCTCAGTAAAAAGGCGCGAGGCGGTATCAAGGAAATAGCGATCCCCGTGAAGGCAACAGGGCGCTATGTAGCGGCGCAACCCTTCGATGGAACGAATGCGTTCAGCCAACCTGTCCGCGTCATTCGTCTGATAGTGCTGGGGTACGAGTTGAATTTCACTCAGGTCACGTACACCAAGCGCTTGCGCCAAAGCACGGACTTCCGAGCTTGCATCCAGATAAAGCTGCGCCGTGACGTGGGTCCAGTGAGCATAGAGAAGAGGCGGTTCTGCAAAGCCACCAGTCTCTTTCTGAACCTCAAGTAACCGCACCAGCGTTGCGGGATGAAGCAGCGTGTTGACAGGGCGTAGCAGGGGAACGAAGACGCTCGATAGAGGATCTACCGGCAGCCCCAACAAAACGCTTACTCGCCCGCAGATCGCATCCTGTGCACCCGGCGACAGCACTGCGACTCCCAGACGCGGCGCAACGCCGTAAATCTCTACCACGTCTCCCCGGCGCGAGATCCGGCAATTGTACGGAGCTTCCCGACCGAGGAAGACCCGCTCCGGATCATCCAGAAGTTTCGTGGCAAGGTCGGCGAACAATCCGGCCGCAGGTAACGCTCCGACCAGACAATTCTTGGGGGCGTGCGCGGCTACGATCCGCAGGGCTTCCTCATGAAGGGAGCCCGGCACTGTGACGAATACCACATCGGCATCCCGCAACGCTGCCTCCGGCTCGGAACATACCCTAACCGGACGGCCCACCACTGCGTGCGTTCGCGTGCGCGCGACAATATCCCCCCGCGGAAATGAACGGCGAGTGAAAACGGAAACCGCGTTCTCACCGCTCATTACAGCCGCAAACGCATGTCCCAGATTACCGCCTCCGATGATCGCCACGCGCGCCATGAAGCTCTCCGCCTTCCCTTCGGCAAACCATCAACCGCGCCGTGCTTGCGAAAGCCCAGAACGTCAACACTCGGATGACAACATCCGCTTTATTTAAATATCTATTTATATAAATACGAGTATTGATCAAGACAATAATCTCGATTATATTCTCTATGCAATGTAATATTATCATTTTTATTTGCGAGGTTAATCAAATGAGTGCCGATAAAGTTCAGGACATTCGCAAACGCCTTTCCTCGAACTCCCTTCAGGATGATGACAAGAAATACATAGATTTCTTGTTGGCGCAGGCCGAGAGCCAAGGCCTCGGAGAGAAGATCGGGGATCGACGTATCATCGCGCGACTGCCCAACGGTATGGACCTTATCAAATAGGCCAGCAGCAGATATGAACGACGTCTCTGGAATTTCCGCCGACCCATCGGCAAGTTATCCGCGCGTAGTCTGGAAGGACTGGGGCGGCGATTTTGCCGCTTGGGTCGACGACCTATTGATCCGGGAAGGACAGACATTTCTGGAAGACGTGCCCGCAGCCGCCGCTTTGACCGACGAGAGTCCACTCAATGAGGCCTACTACCTGCGGCATCGCATCGAGACAGTATGGCGGATCTGGCTGACCGCCCGAACGGACGCCCTCGCGCTGGCCGCCATGATCGGAGAAGACTACGAGAGTGCCAGGAGTTGGTCGGAGTACACCGCCGAAGAAATGGATCACGACCGCATGTTCCTCGCCGATCTGCTCGTCCACGGAGTGACGCGCGAGGAGGTGGTTAAGACCGGACCACTCCAACCAACCATCGAGATGGTGGAATACATCGAGCAGGGCATACGCGAATATGGCGCGCTGCCAGCGGTCGCGTATTCGCTTTTCGTGGAGTGGAATTCCGAAAGATTTTCGCGACGCGCAGTGCAAAAGGCAGAAATGGCATTCTCAGAGCGGCACGTCGCCGGTTCGAAGTTTCATGTGGGCATCGACCTGGAGGAAAGCCATCTTCCCGTCATGCTCGGCATAACCGAACGATTGGTGCGCAGTTCCGGGAACCGGGCGCTTCTTGAAAAGCTGCTACGCGATATCGCGCGCTTTTTTCGCGCCTATTTCGTCAAGCTGCATGAAGAAACGAACACGTAAAGAAGGCTCTGCCGCAACCGACATTGGATTGCCCGGACCAAGCCGGGCAATCCAATGTCGCGATCTTGCGGCCCGGACAGAGGTGCGTGCTGCGCGCCATCGCGACCACCAATCGTGGCAATGCTTAGCGGCGGTATCCCGGCTCGGAGGCCGGGATGACAGCAGAAGGGCCAGGGGGCACACGTAGAGACAACGCCATGGCCTCCGGTTCTCCCCACCGACAAAGCCGGCCCCGACAAGACCTTTCAAAGTCGGCAAACCCGCCCCGATACCTCCCCCCCCAAAAAAACAAAAGCGGCGGCCCACCTCCGCGAGCCGCCGTCCTGCATCTGTCATGAAACCCCGCATCGGCGGCGGGGCAATCATCCTTACCGCGTCAGCGGCTTGTACTTGATCCGGGTCGGGTCGGCGGCGTGGGCGCCGAGGCGGCGGACCTTGTCCTTCTCGTAGTCCTCGAAGTTGCCCTCGAACCATTCCACGTGGCTGTCGCCCTCGAATGCCAGCATGTGGGTCGCGAGCCGGTCGAGGAACATGCGGTCGTGCGAGATGATGACCGCGCAGCCGGCGTAGTTCTCAAGCGCGTCTTCCAAAGCTGCCAGCGTCTCGGTGTCCAGATCGTTGGTCGGCTCATCGAGCAGCAGAACGTTGGCGCCCTGCTTCAGCACTTTGGCGAGATGCACGCGGTTGCGCTGGCCGCCGGACAGATTGCCGACCTTGGCTTGCTGGGCCGGGCCCTTGAAGTTGAAGGACGAGCAGTAGGCGCGCGAGTTGATCTCCTTCTTGTCGAGGTAGATCACCTCCGCCCCGCCGGAAATCTCTTCCCACACGGTCTTGTTCGGGTCCAGCGCATCGCGCGACTGGTCGACATAGCCCAGATGCACGCTGTCGCCGATGGTGACGGTGCCCTGATCCGGCTTTTCCTGTCCGGTCAGCATCTTGAACAGCGTCGACTTGCCGGCGCCGTTCGGCCCGATGACGCCGACGATGCCGCCGCGCGGCAGCTTGAACGACAGGTTGTCGATCAAAAGCCGGTCCTCGAAGCCCTTGGAGACGCCCTCCACGTCGATGACGTTGGCGCCAAGCCGCTCGCCCACGGGGATGAGGATCTGCTCGATCGAGGGCATGCGCTCTTCCTGCGCGGACAAAAGGTCCTCGTAGGCCCTGATACGCGCCTTGGACTTGGTCTGCCGGCCCTTCGGGCTCATGCCCATCCACTCGCGCTCGCGCTGGATGGCGCGGTTGCGGGCCATGTCCTCGCGGCCCTCCTGCGCCATGCGCTTGGCCTTCTTTTCCAGATAGACCGAGTAATTGCCCTCGTAAGGGATGCCCTGGCCGCGGTCGAGTTCGAGGATCCAGCCGGTGACGTTGTCGAGGAAGTAGCGGTCGTGGGTGATGATCAGGACCGAACCCTTGAACTCGCGCAGATGCCGCTCCAGCCAGTGGACGGTTTCCGCGTCCAGATGGTTGGTCGGTTCGTCGAGCAGGAGCAGGTCGGGCTCGGAAAGCAGCAGCTGGCACAGCGCCACACGGCGGCGCTCACCGCCCGACAGGTTGGTGACCTCGGCATCCGACGGCGGGCAGCGCAGCGCCTCCATCGCCATCTCGACCTTGCTTTCGAGGTTCCAAAGGTCTTCCGCGTCGATGATGTCCTGGAGCTTGGCGCCCTCCTCGGCCGTCTCGTCCGAGTAGTTCATCATCAGCTCGTTGTAGCGGTCGACGATCGCCTGCTTGTGGGCGACGCCCTCCATGACGTTTTCCATGACGTTCTTGGATGGATCGAGCTGCGGCTCCTGCGGCAGGTAGCCGATCCGGGCGCCTTCTGCGGCCCAGGCCTCGCCGGTGTACTCCTTGTCGAGCCCGGCCATGATTTTCAGGAGTGTCGACTTGCCGGCGCCGTTGGGGCCGAGAATGCCGATCTTGGCGTCGGGGTAGAACGAGAGGTTGATGCCGTCGAGGACCTTCTTGCCCCCGTCGTAGGACTTGGACAGTCCGTGCATGTGATAGATGAACTGGCGCGCCATGGGCGGGCGGTCTCCGTATCCTGGAAATCAGGGAAAAGGTTCTGGCGGCCTCAATACGCGAAGCCGGGCTTGGGGGCAATGGCAGGCTGCCATGGCAGGGGGATCGCAGGGCCATCAGACGCCGCGCCTGCGTGCGGGTTCAAGATGGGGACGACGCGTCGCCATGCCAAGAACCGCGCCTGCGGGCCGTTCCTTGGCCGATTTTACCGATTATTTAAACACCTGGTTCACCATGCTTTCCGGCTGGGGTGCGCGCCGGCCGCCGAGACCGCGTTCAAATCCCGTTCAAAGCGGGCTTTTTTCCGCAGGCTCAGCGACCGGCCCCGCACGAAAAGCAAAGGAGTTCCAACCCATGCGCATGACCGCAAAAATCGTCGTGATCCTCGCCGTCGTAGGCGGTCTTGCCGGCTGCGGCTCCACACCGATGCAGCGCGCCGCTTCCGGCGGCGGCGTCGGCGCGGCCGCAGGCGTCGGAATCGCCGCGATCGCCGGCGCCCCGATTCTTGCCGGCGCGGCCGTGGGGGCCGCCGGCGGCGCCGTCGTCGGTGCCATCACCAACGAATGCCAGATCGACCTGGGCCCGCGCCGTCCGAAGAACTGCTGAGCGGCATCCAACCCGCCGGACGCTGCAGCCTGCCGATAAAGCCTGACAGCGCAGACAGGACCACCATGATGCAAAGGGCCGGCGGAGCGTTCCGCCGGCCCTTTGCTATCGCCTGCCCTTCAGCTGCGCGTCCTCCCCTTCGGGACAGCTGCGGCCGCTACGCCGACAACACCTTTTCCAGGAACCGCTTCACGTCGCCGCCAAGCCGTTCGGCCTGATTGTTGAGGCCCGCGGCCATGCCCGCGATCCCTTCCGCGGATTGCTGCGTCATCTCGGTCTTGGCCCGCACATGCCCCATCTCGACGGAGATGTCGGCGGTGTTGCGCGCCGCGTTCTGCACGTTGACCGAGATTTCGCTGGTCGCGACCGTCTGCTGCTCGACAGCGGAAGCGATGGCGGTGGCGATCTCCGACACCTGGTCGATGGTCGCCGTGATCGTCTCGATGTCGTCCACCGACTGCTGCGAGGCGCGCTGGATGGCGGCGATCTGTTCGGTGATCTCTTCGGTCGCACGCGTCGTCTGACCTGCGAGCTCCTTCACCTCGGCCGCAACGACCGCGAACCCCCGACCGGCCTCGCCGGCGCGCGCCGCCTCGATGGTCGCATTCAGCGCCAGAAGGTTGGTCTGCTCCGCCACATCGGAAATGAGCCCGATAACGGAGCCGATCGTCTGCGTCGCGTCCGCCAGGCTCTTGACGGAGAGATTGGTCTTGCGCGCGCCGTCGACGGCGGATCGGGCCACATCGCGCGAGCGGGTCGCCTGACGGCCGATCTCGGCGATGGAGGCGGTCATCTCCTCCGTGGCGGCGGCGCTCGACTGCACGCTGTCGGAGGTGGAGGAAGCGCCCTCCTCCATGTTGGAGACGCGGTCGTTGGTCTCCTCCGCGGCGCCCATGAGGCCCTTGGCGGTTCCTTCCAGTTGTCGCGCGGCTTCGCCCAGCGAGCCGGTCGCCTCGTTGATGACCTCATCAAGATCGCGCACCGCGGACCTGATCGCCTCCTCGCGCGCATGGCTCTGCTCGATCATGACGTCGTGGTAGGTCGAGATGGCGAGATCCATGTCGAGCATGACGACCTTGTTCACCGCCGCGATCATCTGCGCGACGCCAGCACCCGAGAAGCGTCGCTTGCGCCCGATGATGGCGATCAGCCGGGTCATGACGAACGCATAGCCGCCGATATACCAGGCGGGTTCCAGACCGATCTTGACGTGTGCCAGCCCGATCCGACGCGCGCTTTGCACATAGTCCTCGTCGAAGGAGAACGAGAACAGCCGCGCCCAGTGCTTCTTCTGCGCCTGGGCCAGGCGGTCTTCGTGACCACGCGCCAGAACCGCAAGCTGCTCGGCGGTCCTGACATGGGCGTAGAAGCCGCGCATGATGTCGTCGAGCTCGCTCCGCACAAGCGTCCAGGCCTTCCTGACGAGTTCGCCATCCTCGGCCGTGAGCTGGAGGAATTCGATCCGTTCTTTCAATGTTACGCCCGACATCTCGCCTCCACGCCCGGCAACGCAAAGGTGACGCCCGGGGTCGAAATGGATCATTCAAGTCAGCCGGCGAGTCCGCACCTGCCGCTGTGTTCGCCGATCCATATATCCAAATATCCCGCTTAAAATTGAGTGAATTTCGCTTTTCGATTATATAAATTCGCACAATGAGAAGCCCAACCCGAGACAATTTCGCGAAAATTATTGAAATTACGGATATATACTTACAAAAAAACAACCTGATGAACGATAAGACGATAATACTATTATCGATAAGCAATGTATTTGTAGAAGGTGAAAAGTCCGGAATTACCTCAAACCACATCTGAGTGTCGCAATCGGGACGTTCGGCAACAAGAAGCATGATCGCCGAGCCGGTCTGGCCGCCCGGTTTCCCGCTGGGCCCGAGTCGCCTATTATCCGGCGACCGTCTGGAAAACGCCCACGAAACCGGTCCGCAAGAGATGCAACGATAATGCGCTGCCGCCCGATACTCGTTCTTGCCGTAGCGCTCATCCTCGCGGCGCTGGCGCCCGCACCGCAGGCAGGAGCCGCAATCGACCGACCGGCAGTGGAGCAGGCCTTCCGGGTCTGGCTCGAGCGCGACCTCTGGCCCCGGGCCAGGCAGCGCGGCGTAACGCGGGCGACGTTTGCCGGCGCGACACGCGATCTCTCGCTTCAGTGGAAACTCCCCGACCTCAACCCGCCCGGCGCCCCGGCCGCCCAGCCCCGGCAGCAGCGCCAATCGGAATTCCGCTCGCCCGCGCGCTATTTCTCCGAGGGCAACCTCGGCACGCTCGTGGCGCTGGGGCGCGATCGCATGCGCCAATGGCAGACAACGTTGCAGCGCATCGAGGCGCGCTACGGGGTGCCCGCACGCATCGTCGTCGCCATTTGGGGCAGGGAGACCGGGTACGGCGCCGCCAGCCTGCCGCACAACGCGCTGGCGGTGCTGGCGACACAGGCCTTCATGGGACGGCGCAAGGAGATCTTCGAGGAGGAGACGCTGGCGGCCCTCGTCATTCTGGAAGAGGACCATTTCCCCGGCACCGCACTCAGGAGTTCGTGGGCCGGCGCGCTTGGCGGACCGCAGTTCCTCCCCTCCAAGTTCCTGAAATACGCGGTCGATTTCGACGGCGACGGCAAGCGCGACATCTGGAACTCGGTGCCCGACACGCTCGCCTCGATCGCGAATTACCTCAAGCAGCATGGCTGGCAGACGGGCCGCGACTGGGGCTTTGAGGCCGCGATTCCCGACAGCCTGTCCTGCGCGCTGGAAGGGCCGGAGCAGGGCCGCCCGATCAGCCGCTGGATCGCGGCAGGCGCAAGGCGCATTTCCGGACGCCCCTTTCCCGAACACGAACGCCCCCGCACCGGCTACTTGCTGATGCCGGCCGGACGCCTTGGCCCCGCCTTCATCGCGACGCCCAATTTCTACGTGCTGAAAGCCTATAACGAGTCCGATGCCTACGCCCTGTTCATCGGCCACCTGGGCGACCGGCTCGCCTATTCCAACAAGCCGCTGGTAGCCCCCTGGCGCGACCCCGGCGATTTCTCGCGCCAGGCGGTGCAGCAGATGCAGGAACGGCTGGTCGCCGCCGGCTACGACGTGGGCGGTGCCGACGGGCTCGTCGGCTTCAAGACCCGCACCAGTATTGGCCTTTGGCAGCAGCGGCACGGGCTGAGGGCGACCTGTTATCCCGACAAGGATCTGATCGCCCGGATCCGCTGAGACCGGAAACGCGCAAATGATAGCGCAATGACGGCGAAACGGGCTTGCCTACATTGTTAACACGTTAATATTATAGACCGTCCGAATTTCCTGCGTGCCGAGGATCAGGGACGCAGGATCGAACAGGCGAGAACGGGCTGGGTGGGATAGTCCGGGCACGATTTGGGAGGATCGTCTCATGCCACATTTCACGATGGAGTATTCGGCCAACCTCGATCGGCGCGTGGACATGGGCGAGCTGTGCGAGGAGGTGCGCAAGACCATGCTCGCCACTGGTGCATTCGAGGCGGGGGCGGTGCGCGTTCGCGCGGTGCGCTGCGAGGCTTATGCGATCGCCGACGCGATGGAGGAGAACGCCTTCATCGACATGGTCCTGCGCATGGCGCCGCGCCCCGACGAGGTCCAGAAGGCGGTCGGCGAGCAGATATTCGCGGCGGCGGAAGCCTTCCTCGCACCATTGTTCAACACGCCGCATTTCGCGTTGTCGCTGGAGATCCGTGAAATTGGCCGCCCGCTGAGCTGGCGGCGCAATGCCATGCACGCGCGCCTGCGCGACGACAGCTGAGACACCGGGCACAAGCCCGGCAAAACAACGAAAAGCACCGGCCGCGCCTCGTCGCGGTGCTGGGAATTGCAATCCGAGCGGCCGGGGGAGCGGCCGCGACCGGGAGGAACCGATGCCGATACCCAAGCCGAACCTCTATCCGCCGTTCAATATCGTGCGGCTCAGTCACGTGGAGTTCATCGTCTCCGACCTCGCCGCCTCGCGCGCCTTCTATGTCGACACGCTGGGTCTTCAGGTGACCCACGAGGACGAAAGCGAGATTTACCTGCGCGCGATGGAGGAACGCGGCCACCATTGCGTCATCCTGAAACAGGGCGACGAGCCGCGCGCCGACCATCTGGGCTTTAAGCTTTACGGCGAGCGCGACCTGGAACTGGCCGAGAACCACTTCAGCTCGCGCGGGCTGCCGGTCAAATGGGTGGAGCGGCCCTTTCAGTCGCGCACGCTGAGGACCTGCGATCCGCACGGCATTCCGCTGGAATTCTACGTCCAGATGGACCGCCTGCCGCCGATCCACCAGAAATACGCGCTCTACAAGGGCGTGAAGCCGCTCCGGATCGACCACTTCAACACCTTCTCGCCGAGCGTCGACGAAAGCGTCGCCTTCTTCAACGAGATCGGCTTCCGGGTGACGGAATACACCGAGGACGAGGAAAGCGGGAAACTCTGGGCGGCCTGGACGCACCGCAAGGGCGGGGTGCACGACATCGCCTTCACCAACGGCCGCGGCCCGCGCCTCCACCACACCGCCTTCTGGGTGCCCACCCCGCTCAACATCATCGACCTTCTCGATCTGATGTCCACCACCGGCTACCTCGCCAACATCGAGCGCGGTCCCGGCCGGCACGGCATCTCCAACGCGTTCTTCCTCTACATCCGCGACCCCGACGGCCACCGCATCGAGATCTACTGTTCCGATTACCAGACCGTCGATCCGGACCTGGAGCCGATCAGGTGGGATCTGAAGGACCCGCAGCGCCAGACGCTGTGGGGCGCACCGGCCCCCAGAAGCTGGTTCGAGGAGGGAAGCCTCTTCACCGGCGTGGAGCCTGTCGCCTCCGCGCTCACCGCACAGCCGATCATCGCACCCTGACGAGGCCCCCGTGACCTACCCGAACCCTTATGATCCTTACAAGCGTACCGACCTTTCGGCCAACGAACAGACGCTGCTGATCTTCATGCGCGACTGCATGCACGGCGGCGACCTGAGCCTGATCGAGACAATGGTGGCCGAGGACTACATCCAGCACACGCCGGGCATCGGCCAGGGCCGCGCGGGGCTTCGCGCCTATATCAGCCAGATCGGACACCGGCGCCCGGGTTGGCGGGACTGGCGGCCCATCCAGCTCTTTGCGAGCGGCGACTTCGTCATCCTGCACAAGCTGCTGCCGAAGGTGGTCATCGCCGATTTCATGCGTTTCAATGCCGATGGCCTGATGGCCGAGCACTGGGACGTGGTGCAGCCCCTGCCGGAACCCGACTACGACCCGATGAAACCGTCGAGCGAAAACCTGGATCGTTTTCGGGCATTGTTCGGGATCGCGGATTGACGAGGACCGGCAAAGCGGGACGTTCCCGGCCACGACTCCATCGCCCCGTCATCACCCGGCGAAGTCCAGGTGATCCGTTGCCCTTTCGAGACTCACGGTTGCCGGCTGTGGATTGTCCGGACGGATCCTGTACCCGCGAAAGCGGGTGCCGGGCAATGACGGACGAGAGCGCGGCGGCCTTGGCCACCCTCGCGGCGCATGGCCGTTAATTGCCACGTGACATCGAAAGAATTGACGAGCCCCCACCAAGCCGGATCAAATCGGCAGATCAAACAGGGCCGCACCAGATCGGACCCGAACAAACAACGAGCCACCGCAAATCCCAGCCACTGTCGAGGAGAGACATACGTGATACCGAACCACGACGGACGCATCATGACCGGCGGCGAAGCGATCGTCTCCGCACTTCTCGCCAATGGCGTCGATACGGTCTACGGCCTGCCCGGCGCGCAGATGTATCCCTTCTTCGACGCGCTCTACCAGCACGCAGACCGCATTCGCACCGTCGGCGCGCGCCACGAGCAGGCCTGCGCCTACATGGCCTTCGGCCACGCCCGCACGACCGGCAAGCCGGGTGTCTTTTCCGTCGTGCCGGGACCGGGGGTCCTCAACGCCATGGCGGCGCTGTGCACGGCAGCGGGCTGCAGCGCGCCCGTGCTGCTGGTCACGGGCCAGGTGCCCACACCCTTCATCGGCCGCGGTCGCGGCCATCTGCACGAATTGCCCGACCAGCTCGGCACCCTGCGCTCCATCGTCAAGTGGGCCGCGCGGATCGAGCGGCCGGCCGATGCCCCGCATGTCATCAACGAGGCGTTCCGGCAGATGATGTCCGGCCGGCCGGGACCGGTCGCGGTGGAAATGGCGTGGGACACCATGGCGTCTTCCGAGCGCGTCCATCCGCTTGATGCGGCGGAGCCCGATGCCCCGGTGCCGCCGCTCGCCGAGGCGATCACGGAAGCCGCGGAGCGGATCAAGTGGGCCAAACGGCCGCTGATCATGGTGGGCAGCGGCGCCCAGCACGCGGCGGCCGCCGTGCGTGCGCTTGCGGAGGCCACCGGCGCGCCCGTGACCGCCTTCCGCGGCGGGCGCGGCATCATGCCGGAAACCCACGCGCTCGGCCTTTCCTCCTACGCCGCCTATCGCTACTGGCCCGATGTGGACGTGGTCATCGGCATCGGCTCGCGGCTTGAAATGCCCTACATGCGCTGGACCGGCATGCGCACCATGATCGACGCACCCGAGGCCCCGCCCCACCTCATCCGCATCGATATCGACCCGGCGGAGATGAACCGGCTGAAGCCGCACACGGCGATCGTCGGCGACGCCGAGGAAGCGACGGAGGCGCTGCTCGTCGCGCTGAACCATGCCGGCCACAAGGCACATCCTGCGCCCGAGGCCGTGGCGTCCGCAAAGCTGAGCGCGGCGACCGAGACCGCGTCGGTGAAGCCGCATGTCGACTATCTGCATGTCATCCGCGAGGAGCTGCCCTACGAGGGTATCTTCGTGGAGGAACTGTGCCAGGCGGGTTTCACCTCACAGTTCGCCTTCCCCGTCGTGCGACCGCGCAGCTACCTGTCGGCCGGCTACCAGGGCACGCTCGGCTTCGGCTTCATGTCGGCGCTCGGCGCGAAGGCCGCGAACCCGGACCGGCCGGTCGTCTCCATCACGGGCGACGGCGGTTTCCTGTTCGGCGTGCAGGAGCTGGCGACGGCGAAGCAATACGGGATCGGCGTGGTCACGGTGCTGTTCAACAACAACGCCTACGGCAATGTCATGCGTGATCAGCAGACGGGCTTCGGCGGCCGCACGATCGGCTCCAGGCTGGAGAACCCGGACTTCATGGATCTCGCCCGCTCCTTCCATATTTCCGGACACCGGGTCGAGACGCCGGAAGAACTGCGCCCGGTCCTGCGCAAGGCGATCGCCGCCGACGCGCCGGCCCTGATCGAGGTGAAAGTGGACGCCGGCAGCGAAGTGCCGCCCTGGCCGTTCATTCATCCGACAGCGTGAGGCGGTCGAAGGATGGGCCACGGGCGAAAGGGCAAAACACCGAGGCCCCCTCGCCCCGAAATGAAAAAGACCCGGGCGCTCGATGCACCCGGGTCTGTCGTTTCTGCGCTTCCAGTCCCTACTGGAACAGCGAATTGTACTTCTTCAGCGTAGCGACGTAGTCGTTATAGGCCTTATCGGCATCTATGCCGGTGGAAGCGACGGACTTCTTCCACTCGTCAAGCAGCGGCGCGGCGGCTTCCTTCCACATCGAAACCTCCTCGTCGGTCGGCTTGTAGAGCGTGTGCTCGCCGGACTCGATCATCTTTTCCCGGCCCGCCGCTTCGTTGTCGGCCCAGCCGGTGGAGAATTTTTCCGACCATTCCGGCGTGCAATGCTCGTCGATCACTTGTCTGTCCTCGGGCGCGAGCCCGTCATAGACGCCACGGTTGATCACCAGCGTCTGAAGGGACTCGTAGAACGGCATGTCGAGGTGATATTTCGTCTCCTTGTCGATGCCGAAGATGTAGATCGAGTTCCACGGGAAAGTGATTGCATCCGCCGCCCCCTTGGAGAGCGCCTCGCGTGCCTCCGGCGCAGAGACCTGAACGCTCGCCCCGCCAAGAAGATGGACGAACCGGGCGATGGTGGCGTTCGCCGGTCGCACGTTCATGCCCTTCACGTCGGCCGGCACGTGCACCGGCGTCTTGGAATGGATCGTGCCGGGGTCATGCGGGTTCATCACGCACAGCTTGACCTCCGGCATCTCCTTTTCGGCATAGTTGAGATACCACTCGTGCATCGCCTTCGCGCCGGCCTTGGCGTTGTTGGCGAGGAACGGAATCTCGATCAGCGAGGCGATCGGAAAACGGCCGGCATTGTAGCCGGGATTGACGTAGCCGATGTCGGTGATGCCGTCGCGCGTCATGTCGTAGTGGTCGGGCGCCGCACCCAGCTGCTGGGCGGGATAGATGGTGATGTGGATCCGCCCGTTCGAGGCCTCCTCCACCGCCTTCACCCACGGCTCGATGCCGTATTTCTGGATCGGATGGCTGGCCGGCACCCAGTGCGCAAGGCGAAGCTCCACTGCCGACGCCGTCGTCAGCGTGGCGAGCGAGGTCGCCGCCGCCAGAACGGCAGGCAGAATCATCCTGTTGATCTTCTTCACGAACGTTCCCTCCTCCGGGGTATCTTGCTCTTTTTTGAGCGGAATTATGCTTTGTTAATTAACGTAACAATGGTTTTGGACAGCAGCAAGCGGGAAAATGGCGGGAAGGTAGCGCTGCGAAAGGCGGACTTCATCCGGCGGGATAGCTGCCCCGGCGCTTCGCCTCCCGCTCTCGGCCCCCGTCCTGCGGACATGCCCGTTCTTTAATCGTCTGCGGTCCGAATATTGGGCTGGCCATGGGCACCGCAGCCGGTCTAGGCTTTACGAAAAGTCACAATGGAACATGCGCCAGACTTCCGGCGGATGCGAAGGAATATGCCCATCACGAGAAACAAACAAGAAAGGTTGAAGCGGGATACGTCCGAATTCACGCGCCCCCCGAAACTGCCCCCACTAACGACTTCATGACCTAGCCTCGCCGCCACCATGTCGTCCAATTGGCGGAAATTCTACCAGTGCGTGTGAATTCGAATAAAATACATCCCTTTTCAAGAAAACTCCGGTGCCAGTCGCTGCCATAGAAACGAGAGAAATTTCCAAGACATTCGGATCCGGAGACAGGGAGGTTCGCGCGCTCGACCACGTCTCCCTCGAAATCCGCGAGAACGAGTTTTTCACCCTCCTAGGCCCTTCCGGCTGCGGCAAGACCACGTTGCTGCGGCTCATCGCCGGCTTCGAGGCGCCCACATCGGGCCAGCTTCTTCTCTACGGCGACGACATCTCCAACGAGCCGCCCTACCGCCGCTCGGTCAACACCGTTTTCCAGAGCTACGCGCTCTTCCCCCACCTCACCGTCGCCCAGAACATCGCCTTCGGCCTTGAGATGCTGGGAAAGCCGAAGGCCGAGATCTCCCGCACGGTCGATGAAATGCTCGCCATGGTGCGTATGGAGGCGATGGCACACAGAAAGACCAGCGAGATTTCCGGCGGACAGCAGCAGCGCGTGGCACTCGCTCGCGCGCTCGCCCCGCACCCGAAGGTGCTGCTGCTCGACGAGCCGCTCTCCGCGCTGGACCTGAAGCTTCGCAAGGAAATGCAGCGCGAGCTGAAACGGCTGCAGATCGAGACCGGCATCACCTTCGTGTTCGTCACCCACGACCAGGAAGAAGCGCTGACCATGTCGGACCGCATTGCGGTGATGAGCGCGGGAAAGCCGCTGCAGATCGGCACCCCGCGCGAGATCTACGACCGGCCGGCGAACCGCTTCGTGGCGAGCTTCATCGGGGAATCCAACTTCCTCGGCGCCACGATCACCGCCGCGACCGGCGATGTCGCCCGCGTGCGGATCGGCGGTGCGATCGACATGGAAGCCTCATTGCCCGCCGAGGCGCCGCGTTCGGGCAAGGTGACGGTGGCGATCCGGCCGGAACAGGTGCGCCTGGTGGAGGCGGAGGCCGCCAATGCCCTGCCCGCCACGGTGACAGACACGGTCTATTTCGGCACCGACACCCACACCCATCTTCTGCTTGATGGCGGAGAGACGGTCGTCGCCCGCTTCCAGAGCACGCTTGCCCATTCGGAGGAGCGCGCCAACGGCACCCGCGTCGGCGTCCAGTTCTGGGAAGGCTCAGTCCAGGTGCTGAGGGAGATGCCATGAGCGCGGTCGAGATCTCACCCGCCGCCGGCACCGATCAGGAGGCGCGCGCGGAGGCCGCACGAACGCGGCGAAACTGGCTCCTGTCGCTGCCCGCCGTCATCCTGCTGCTGTTCGCCGCCTCCGGCCCGCTGGTGATCGTGCTCATCTATTCGTTCCTGGAGCCGGGCGACTACAGCGGCGTCAAATGGATCCCGACGTTCGACGCCTGGACGAGCATCCTGTTCACCCGGGACATCTTCGACGACACGCTCCAGCTGGCCGACGCCCATCTGACGATCTTCTGGCGCTCGGCAAGCCTGTCGCTGTTGACGACGCTGATCACCTTCCTGCTCGGTTTCCCGACCGCCTATTTCATCGCCACCCGCCCGCCCCGCCAGCGCGGCCTGTGGCTCTTTCTCATCACCATCCCGTTCTGGACCAACCTCCTCATCCGCACCTTCGCGATCATGGAGGTCATTCGCAACGAGGGGCTCCTGAACAAGCTTTTGATGATGACGGGCCTGATCTCCGAGCCGCTGCAGATCCTCTATTCCGACACCGCCGTGCTGATCGGCATGGCCTATGTCTACCTGCCGCTGATGGCGCTGCCGCTCTATGCGGCTCTTGAACGCTTCGACTTCCGGCTGGTGGAGGCGGGCTACGACCTCTACGCCGGCCGCTGGATGGTGCTGCGCAAGGTGATCCTGCCGCTGGTGAAGCCCGGCATCGTCGCCGGCTCCATCCTGGTCTTCATGCCATCGCTTGGCGCCTACGTGACGCCCCGGGTGCTGGGCGGCGGCAAGCACATGATGATCGGCAGCTTCATCGAGCTGCAGTTCGGGCAGGGCCGCAACTGGCCGCTCGGCGCCTCGCTGTCGATGCTTTTGCTCCTGATCGTCGGCATCGGCCTGTTCTTCTACGTGCGCGCCATGTCGAAGGAGAAGGCCCATGACTGATACCTCCGCCGCCCCCGGACCGCGCCGAAAGGCCTTTTCCGTGCGCACGATGCCGGGCTTTTCCTCCGTCGCGATCGTCTGCTTTCTGGCGCTCTACGCGCCGATCGTGGTGATCGTGGTCTATTCGTTCAACAGCGGAAACTCGATCGCGCTGTGGGAGGGCCTGTCGCTGAAATGGTACGCGACCGCGTGGCAGAACGATGCCGTGCAGGAGGCGACCATCCGCTCGGTGATCATCGCCGCGTTCGCGTCCGTGATTTCCACGGTCGTCGCCACCATGGCGGCGCTTGGAACGACCCACGGCGGCAACTTTCGCGGCCGCACGGTCATCTACCTGCTGATCAACCAGCCGCTGATGGTGCCGGAGATCGTCACCGCCGTGGCGCTGCTGATCTTCTTCTCGATGATCCGCATCGCCACCGGCTACTCCGGGCTCGCCTATCTGATCGCGGCGCATGCCGCCTTCTGCGTGCCCTTCGCCTACCTGCCGATCCGCGCCCGGCTTGAGGGGATGGACACCATGCTGGAAATCGCCGCCGCCGATCTCTACGCAACGCCGTGGAGAGCGTTCCGGCGCGTGACGCTGCCGCTGATGGCGCCGGGCATCGTCGCCGGCGCCATGCTCGCCTTCGTTATCTCGCTCGATGACGTGATCATCACCGAATTCGTCAAGGCAGCCGGCCAGGACACGCTGCCGACCTACATGCTGGGGCAGCTGCGCCGGGCGATCACGCCGGAAGTCAACGCCATATCGACCGCGCTTCTGGCGATAACGGTGGTCCTGCTCACCCTGTTCTTCATCCTGACCAGAAAGAGAAGCCCGAAAGCCTGACGACACCTGAAACCCAACAGGCATCAAACAGAGGAAGACCCGACATGCGCTCTCCGACCCTGCTGATCGCCGCCGGAGCATTGCTCGCGGCAACAGGCCTCGCCCACGCCGAGGGTGAGCTCAACATCTTCAACTGGGGCGACTACACGAACCCGGATCTCATCAAGAAGTTCGAGGAGAAGTTCGACGTCAAGGTCACGGTGACGGACTACGACTCCAACACCACGGCGCTGACCAAGGTGTCGGCCGGTGGCCATGGTTTCGATATCGTCGTGCCGTCCGCCAACTACGTGCCGATCTTCGTCGAGCAGGGACTGCTCCTGGAGGCGCGGCCCGACCAGATGGAGAATTTCAAGAACGTCTCCAAGCGCTGGCGCGACGTGCCGTGGGATCCGGGCCGTCATTACACCGTGCCGTGGCAGTGGGGCACGACGGGTGTCGCCGTCAACAAGACGGCCTATTCCGGCAACGTGAACACCTCGGCGATCTTCATGGACCCGCCGGAGGAACTCGTCGGCAAGGTCAACGTCATTCCCGAAATGTCGGACGTGATGGCCATGGCGGTCTGGTATGCGGGCGGTGGCGTCTGCACCCAGGACAAGGCGGTGCTGAAGAAGGTGCGCGACCTGCTGGTCGCCGCAAAGCCCAAGTGGATGTCGATGGATTACGGCATGAGCGACAAGCTGTCGAACAACGACGTGCTCGCCTCGGTCAACTGGTCCGGCTCGACTTTCCGCGCGCGCCTCAACAACCCGGACGTGGTCTACGGCTATCCGCAGGAAGGCTATCCGGTGTGGATGGATTCGGTTGCCATCCTCAAGGACGCCAGGAACGTTGAGAACGCGAAGCTGTTCATGAACTTCATCATGGAGCCGGAGAACGCTGCGATGATCTCGGCCTTCGCGCGCTACGCCAACGGCATCGACGGTTCGCAGGAATTCATGCCCGAGAACATGAGGACGGCGCCGGAAGTGAACGTGCCGGAGGAATTTGCGGCCGCCGGCCAGTTCCTGCCGACCTGTCCGCCGGCCGTACAGAAGATGTACACCGCGATCTGGACGGAAGTGATGAAGTGAGAAAGGCGTGCGGGGCCGGAAGGCCCCGCATTCACTCTGACCGCGGTCTTCGACGGGCACTGTTATGACACGCGCGTGGCACCAGAAATGCTGCGTCACATTCGATGTCATTCCCGCGCAGGCGAGAATCCAGCAACCACCGGGTCCAACCCATGAGCACTCGAATTCCTCTCCGGGAGTGCTGGATCCCCGCCTTCGCGGGGATGACAATCGATACCGGGGCGGCGAGCGGTGGCGTACAGGCGATCGCAGGCCTACACCGCCGCCGCCAACTTCCGCACCGCTGCCGCACTTTCCTGCTCAAGCGCCTTCTTCGCCAGAGCCTCGCAATCGGCCCGGCTCAAGCCCTTCAGCGTCAGCTTGAACTCCGCCACATCGGCGGCAGCCATGGAGAACTCGTCGAGGCCGAGACCCAGCAGGATCGGCACGGCCAGCGGATCGCCGGCCATCGCCCCGCACATGCCGATCCAGATGCCGGCCTCGTGCGCGGCTGTAATCGACTTGGCGATCATCGACAGCACCGCCGGGTCGAAGGGGTCGCAGAGCTTCTGCACCTTCGGATTGGCCCGGTCCGACGCCATCACGTATTGCGTCAGATCGTTGGTGCCGATGGAGAAGAAGTCGACGTGGGAGGCCAGAAGCGGGGCCCGTTCGGCGGCCGCCGGCACCTCGATCATGATGCCGACCTCGATCTTGTCATCGAAGGCCTGACCGCGCGTCTTGAGCGCCTCCATGGCCTTCTCGACCGCCGCCTTGCCGGCCGTCACCTCGTCCAGCGTTGAGACGAGCGGGAACATGATACGGACCGGGCCGTGGGCACTGGCGCGCAGGATCGCGGCGAGCTGGGTTTCGAACAGATCCGGCTCGTCGAGCGAGTAGCGGATGCCGCGCCAGCCGAGATTGGGGTTTTCCTCCTCCGGCCGATCCATGTAGGCCACCGGCTTGTCGCCGCCGATATCGACCGTGCGTACGGTCAGCGCCCCGCCTTTGAGGCCTTCGACCATCTGACGGTAGATGTCGTACTGCTCGTCCTCGGACGGGGCCGCCTCGCGGCGCATGAACAGGAATTCGGTGCGCAGCAGCCCGACCTCCTCCGCCCCGCTTTGCGCCACCGCCGCGACTTCCTCCAGCGACGCGAGATTGGCGGCCGCGCGGACGCGTTCGCCGTCCTTCGTCACCGCCGGATCGTCCTTGACGGCTTGCGCTTCGGCGCGGCGCTTCTCAAGCCGTGCGCGCTCGGCTTCGATCTCATCAAGAAGCGCCTTGTCGGGCGCGACCGTCAGTTCAGCCTTGCCGCCGTCGAGCAGCACGTCCGTGCCGTCGGCGATCCCGGTGAGATCGATGCCGAGCCCGAAGACGACCGGGATCGGCAGACCGCTTGCCAGGATGCCGGCATGCGAGGTCTTGCCGCCAAAGGCAGAGGCGATGCCCAGCACCTTGTCCGGCTCCAGCGTGAGCACGTCGGAAGGGCGCAGGTCATCGAAGGCGAGGATCGCCGCCTCCGTTGCGCCCGTCCCCTCGCCTGCCTCGCCGGACAGATGACGCAGGACCCGCAAGCCGACATCGATGACGTCCTCGCCGCGCGCCTTCAGGATCGGATCGGCAAGGCCGCGATAGGATTTGGAGAGATCGGCCACCGCATCGCGCCACAGGGAACCGGCCGACACGCCGCGCTCGCGGATGCCCGTCTCCACCGGCTCGGTCAGCGCCGGGTCGTGCAGGAAGGCGATGTGGGCATCGAAGATCTTGCGGTCATAGGCAGCGATGCCGTCGCCCTTGGCGTCAAGCGCCGCGCGAAGCTCGTCTTCGGAGGCGGCAAGCGCCGCATGGAAACGCTCGATCTCGCCGTCCTTGTCCGCGACCTCCGTCGCCTCCACCGCATCGGGCAGCGCCCGGCGGATCTGGCGGATCGGACCGTGGGCGAAGCCCTTGGCGATGGTCGCGCCGTTAAGCTTGCCGGAGGTGATGGCTTTCGCCTGAGGCGCGGCCTCGGCTTCCTGCTCCGGTTCGCCGTCCGGCACATCGGGCGCGCGTTCCGCCTCGCCGAAATTGGAGGAAACGAGGTCCTCGACCGCCGCGAAGAGATCGTCGGCGACCGACGGCTCTGCGGAAAGCCGGATCACATCGTTGCCGCCGACTTCAGACAGCATGACGCCGTTGATCGACTTGGCGTTGGCGGCCGGTTTCTTTTTCGTGAGATTGGTGATGCGGACCGAACCGTCGAAGCGGTTCACCGTCTGGACGAACAGCGCGGCCGGGCGGGCATGCAGGCCGTGGACGGTCTTGATGCGGAATTCGCGCGCGGCCCCTTCTTCGCCCGCCGTCTCCGGCGCGGCTTCGGCACCACCTGCGCCATCCACGAAAGGACGCGCGGCTTCGCGCGCCTCCGCGATGGCCGCCTCCATGTCGCCGCCGGACGCGATCTGCACGGTCGCGGCCAGCACGCCCTCGACCAGCGGGGCATCGCACAGCCGAACCTTTTCGCGTTCCTCGTCGTCGAGCAGGTCGAGCGCCATTTCCGCGTTGAGCTTTGCAGAGCCCAGATCGGAGAAGACGAGGACGCCGTCGTCGCTCATCACCTCCTGGATCGCTTCCATGATGCGGATGGCGTCAGTCCCCAAAGGGGCATCGGGATCATCGATGCCGCCGGCCGACGCGATGGGCACAGGTTCCTGGCTCATCGCGTCGGCAAGCTCCTTCAGACCGTCGGAAAGCAGCTTCGAATGCGAGACGATCACGATACCGATCATCAGGCAGCCTCGTTCTGCGCGTCCGCGAGCGCCTTGACGATCATGTAGCTCGAGGTGGCGCCTGGGTCCTGATGATCCCTGGACCGCTCGCCGAGATAGCTGGCACGCCCCTTCTTGGCGATCAACGGGATCGTGTCCTTCATGCCCTGCTCGGCCGCCGCCACGGCAGCCTTGAGGCCGGCATCGAGGTCTCCGGCCTTGCGGAAGGCCTCCGCCGCCGGCACCAGCGCATCCAGCATGGTCTTTTCCCCGGCCTCCGCCTTGCCGCGCATCTTCACGCCCGCGACCGCGTCGTCGAAGAACTGCGCCAGCTCGTCAAAGCCGATCTCAGACTTGCCCATGAGCGGCTTGGAGCCTTGCAGGAACATCGTGCCATAGAGCGGCCCGGCGGCGCCGCCGACCTTGGAGATCAAGGCCATCGACACCGCCTTCAAAAGCGCTCCGATGTCATCGCCCTCGGGCAACTTCTCGACCACGGCCTTGTAGCCGCGGTCCATGTTGTTGCCGTGGTCGGCATCGCCGATGGCTGAATCGAGTTCCGTCAGATAGGTCCGGTTCTCGGCCATCACCGCAGCCGTCTTTTCGATCCACTTGCGAACGGTGGCACCGGTAAGCACTTCTGCCATTTTTATCAGACTCCCCAACGAAGCGCCGGCGTCTTGACGGGAGCGTCGTAAAGGCGGAGCAACTCGTCATCGACCTTCAAAAGCGTGATCGACATGCCCGCCATTTCCAGCGACGTGATGTAGTTGCCGACCAGATTGCGGACGATCTTCACGCCATGGCTCCCGGCCACTTCGGCCAGCTTGTTGTACACAGTGTAGAGTTCGGACACGGGCGTGCCGCCCATGCCGTTGACGAGGGCGATGACCTCGTCGCCCTTCTGGAATGTGATGTCGGTGAGCTCGGTGTCCACCCAGTCGCCCGTCTCCACATCCCATTCCGACAGCTTGCGCGTGTAGGCCTCGTCCTCGAAGATGTGCCGGCACAAGGTCTCGGTGATCTCGTCGGCCGACTTGATCTTGGTCCGTTCCACGCCGGGCTCGCCGTGGATGCCGATGCCGATCTCGATCTCGTCCTCGGCAAGTTCGAAGCTGGGCGTGCCGTTCTGCGGCGTCGTGCACGGCGTCAGCGCCATGCCCATGGACTTGCCGTGGATGTTCACCTTCTTGCAAAGGGCGGCGAGCTTGTCGAGGTCATAGCCTTCGAGCGAGGCCGCGCCGCAGATCTTCTCCGCAAGCACGGTGGTGCCGAGGCCGCGGCGACCGGCGGTGTAGAGCGAATCCTTCAGCGCCACATCGTCATCGATGATGATGTTGCGCACTTCGATGCCATCGTCGCGCAGCATGTCGGCGGCCATCTGGAAGTTCAGCACGTCGCCGGTGTAGTTCTTGACGATCTGCAGGATGCCCTTGCCGCCGTTGATCGCCTTGCCAGCCTCGTACATCTGGTCGGGCGTGGGCGAGGTGAAGACCGGGCCGGGGCACGCCGCATCGAGCATGCCCTGGCCCACGAATCCGCCATGCAGCGGCTCGTGGCCGGAACCGCCGCCGGACATGACGGCGACGCGATCCTTCACGCCGCCGGCCACGCAGACGAAATTCGGATCGAAATGAACCTCGATCTCGGGATGGGCGGCGCCGAACCCCTTGAGCTGTTCAACGACCACGTCTTCGGCATTGTTGATGAGCTTTTTCATCGAGGCTTCTCCTAATTGGACGTTTCGTCCGTGTCATAGGCTTCGAACACGAACTTGTAGTAGCCGCGGTAGAAGGCACCGGCGACGAGACCGCCGACGATCGTGGAGACGGTGGGGATCCACCAGCCGCCGCGCGGACCGGGCAGAGCCATCTCCCCCCAGCCGAAGAAGTAGGACATCACCCGCGGCCCGAGATCGCGTGCCGGGTTCATCGCGGTCATCGAGATCGGCGCCTCGTAGGCGACAAGCGCCGCGACCAGCAGGCCGATGAAGAACGGGGCGAGATTGGCCGCGGGCGCCGCGGTGTTGTGGGGATCGGTCAGGTAGAGGACGCCGAAGACCAGAATGGCGGTGGTGAAGGCTTCCGACAGGAACCATTTCGTGAGCGACACCTGCGCGAAGGCCTCCGGGGTCGTTCCGAAGAACGCCGGATTCGGTGCATAGGTTCCAAAGCCCATGCCGGAAAGCTGGCTGCCCGGCTGACCGCGAACGATTTCCTTGCCCGCCTCGAAGACGGTGATGATGTCGGCATAGAACCAGTAGATGGCGGCGGCCGCCAGCATGGCGCCGATGAACTGGGCGATGATGTAGGGGGCGACCTTGGACCAGGGGAAGCCCATGAAGACCGCCATGGTGATGGTGACGGCGGGATTGATGTGGCCGCCGGTCATTTTCGCCGACACGTAGACGCCGAAGGCGACGCCCAAGGCGAACATCATGGATACCGGCCAGAGACTGAGACCTCCCGTCCAGACCGAAACGGCGACCGACCCGACGCCAAACAGAACAAGAATGAACGTGCCGAGCCCTTCGGCAGCCATCTCGCTGACTATTCCTCGTTTCATTATGGTTCTCCTCACACTTGCCGGCAGCGGCCCCGATTATCGGGGTGGGTGCAGTTGGGGCCGGGTCATTCACGAAACCGGAGCACCGCGTTGGCCTTGTCAGGGGCGGAAACCGGATTTCGTCGCGAACCTTGTCAGCTGCCGAAACGGAAGTGAGCCCAACACAAACCCCCGCATTCGGCAAAATGCGCATGTGCGGCATTCTGTCGCACACTCGAGAAAACGGCGGAACAGTGGCATTTTTGCAGCGCAACACAACAGTTGACGATAGGGCAGTTTTGTTGCCTCGAATTCCGTTTAACGAATTATTCCGCTGCGTTACGTCCGCAACCGGACGTGAATCGCGAGCCGCGAGTGTCACCTGCCCTCAGTGAGCGCCCGCCGCCGGCTCCAGTCTCTCCTTTCAAGCCGAATACGAAGAACACAAAGAAATCCAGCGCCATCAATAAGCTTTTCTGCCTCACTCCACTGAACCGAGAATTCCGTCCATCCGATTGGCCGATCGGCATAGCGTTTTTCGGGCATTCGTTCATGCAAGCTTCACAGGATTTAATTTCTCTTTTCATACCATAATGTTACGAGATCATATCGTTATAATTTGCATGAAACCGACCTGTTGGCGGTTGAATTACGATCTCCGACTGGTAATCTCCGAAAAATCTTGGGTTCAGAGCGCAATTGCAGGCCTCCATTGACGGTAGGTCCACCGCCAGACCTGCCCGAGCGGATGCGAAATCGGCCGGCTGCGTTCGCCCCCTTGATGTCTGGTCCGTTCCCGCAGGCGCGCAGCCGATGCAGGAACACTCCCCTCAGCGTCTCACGCGCTCAATGACCGGGCCCGCGACAGGACGACATTCCCGCTTCGACCACCGGCCCCGCCGGTGGCCGGTGGCTGCGCACAACGCGTGTCACCGGGCGCCAATACAGGTTCAAAGAGGAGACCTTCCACATGCGCACTGCGTACGCATCGCGAAACGCCGAACTTGAATTGGACGAACAGGCCTACGGTCAGGATCCGACCGCCGATCGCGAAACCGATCTCTATCGCGGCGAATACATCATGTCCTTCGTGGAAAAGTGGGACGAGCTGATCGACTGGGACGCACGCGCGGAGAGCGAGGGCCAGTTCTTCATCGACGTGCTGCGCGCCCGCGGCAAGGAGACGGTGCTGGACGTGGCCACCGGCACCGGCTTCCATTCCGTGCGCCTCACCCGCTCCGGCTTCAACGTGACGTCTGCCGACGGTTCGGCCGCGATGCTCGCCAAGGCTTTCGAAAACGGCCAGAAGCGCGGCATGATCCTGAAGACGGTGCAGGCCGACTGGCGCTGGCTGAACCGCGATATCCAGGGCAAGTACGACGCCATCATCTGCCTCGGCAATTCCTTCACCCACCTGCACGAGGAAAAGGACCGCCGCCGGGCGCTCGCCGAGTTCTACGCCGCTCTGAAGCACGACGGCATCCTGATCATCGACCAGCGCAACTACGACGCCATGCTCGACCACGGCTTCACCACCAAGCACAAATATTATTATGCAGGCGACAAGGTGAAGGCGGAGCCAGACTATATCGACGAGGGGCTGGCGCGCTTCAAATACAGCTTCCCCGATGGGGCCGAGTACACGCTCAACATGTGCCCGATCCGAAAGAACTACATGCGCAGGCTGCTCTCCGAGGCGGGCTTCGAGCGCGTGCGGACCTACGGCGACTTCCAGGAAACCTATGCCGAGGAAGATCCCGATTTCTTCATCCACATCGCGGAGAAATCGAGCCTGCACATGGTGCGCTGGGGCGGCGGCGCGCTCGCCGAGGGCGAGAACGACATCCGCGAGGTGGCCGAAAGCTATTACGACAGCGACGACGCCGACACCTTCTACAGTCTCGTGTGGGGCGGCCAGGACCTGCATGTCGGCATCTACGACACCACCAGGAACATCCGCGAGGCCTCCGACCTGACCATCGACGCGATGGTCGGCATGCTGCCGAACTTGGGGCCGGACGCGAAGATCCTCGACATCGGCTCCGGCTATGGCGGCGCGATGCGCAAGGTGGTGGGCGAGAACGGCGGCTCCGCCACCTGCCTCAACATCTCCGAGGTCCAGAACGACACCAACCGGCACCGCAACCGCCAGAAGGGCTTTGCAGACCGGATCAGCGTCGTGCATGGCGTTTTCGAGGACATTCCGGAAAAGCCCGGCACCTTCGACGTGGTGTGGAGCCAGGACGCGATCCTGCATTCCGATCAGCGCCAGCAGGTGCTCGCCGAGGTCTTCCGGGTGCTGAAACCCGGCGGATATTTCATCTTCACCGACCCGATGCAGGCCGACGACGCGGACCCCAAGGCGTTGCAACCCGTCTACGACCGCCTTCAGCTCAACAGCCTCGGCTCGCCGCGTTTCTACCGCGAGGCAGCCGAAGCGCTGGGTTTCGAGACGATCGAACAACGCGACATGGTCGACCAGCTGCGCACCCACTACTTCCGGGTTCGCGAGGAACTCATGACCAATTACGACAAGCTGCGCGCCGAGGGCGCCTCGGCCGAGTACCTCAACAAGATGGCCGACGGCCTGCAGTCGTGGGTCGATGCCGCCGATGCGGGCAATCTCGCCTGGGGCATCCAGCTCTTCCGCAAGCCCGAATAATCCACCGCCTGGGGGAGCCGGCCGCGCCGCTCCCCCTTTTCCTATCGCGCGCCCGCCGGCGCGCGACTGCATGCACGCGTCAAGCGCGGCAGCGGACAAGATCAATCAACCGAGGGAGTTCGCCACATGGCGCAGAAATCCTGGCTCTTCACGAGTGAATCCGTTTCCGAGGGCCACCCGGACAAGGTGTGCGACCGCATCTCCGACACCATTCTCGACGCATTTCTCGCCGCCGATCCGCATGCACGCGTGGCCTGCGAGACGCTGACCACCACCAATCACGTTTCCATCGCCGGCGAAGTTCGCGGCCCCGAAGCGGTGCTGAAGACCGTCGACGATCTGGTCCGCGAAGCGGTGCGCGACATCGGCTACGAGCAAGACGGCTTCAACTGGAAGACGCTGGAGATCGTCAACCGCCTGCACCAGCAGTCGGCCGATATCGCCATGGGCGTGGACGAGGGCGACAAGGGCGAGGAAGGCGCCGGCGACCAGGGCATCATGTTCGGCTATGCCTGCAACGAGACGGAAGAGCTGATGCCGGCCCCGATCCAGACCGCGCACCGAATCCTGCGGCTGATGGCCGAGGACCGCAAATCCGGCAAGGAACCCCGGCTTGGCCCCGATTCCAAGAGCCAGGTGACGCTGAAATACGAGAACGGCCGCCCGATCGGCGTCGATGCGGTGGTGGTCTCCACCCAGCACGGCGAGGACGTGGATCAGGAGACGGTGCGCGACATCGTCCTGCCCTATATCCACACGGCGTTTCCCGAAGGCTGGAGCGTTCCGGAAGACCGCATCTACATCAATCCGACCGGGCGCTTCGTGATCGGCGGGCCGGACGGTGACGCTGGCCTCACCGGCCGCAAGATCATCGTCGACACCTATGGCGGCGCGGCTCCGCATGGCGGCGGCGCGTTTTCCGGCAAGGATCCCACCAAGGTCGACCGTTCCGCCGCCTACATCGCGCGCTATCTGGCGAAGAACGTGGTCTCCGCCGGCCTCGCCGATCGCTGCCTGATCCAGCTCGCCTATGCCATCGGCATGCCGGAGCCGGTGGCGGTCTATGTCGACACGCAAGGGACCGGCAAGGTGGACGAGGCCGAGCTTGCCCGGGTGCTGCGCGAGACGGTCCGCCTGACGCCGCGCGGCATCCGCGAGCAGCTGGGTCTCTTGAAGCCGATCTACGCCCGCACGGCCGCCTACGGCCATTTCGGCCGCGCGCCCGATGCCGACGGCGGCTTCGGCTGGGAGCGCACCGACATCGCCGACGATCTCGCCCGCCACTTCGGCGAACGCCGCGACGCGGCCGAATAGCCCGCGATCGATCTTCCCCGACAAATGGCCGCTCCCGGCGCATATCTCCGGGCGCGGCCTTTCGCATTTTCGCACCGACGCCGCCGGCGCGATTGCTTCACGCCAGGCGCACCAAACGGCACTTCATCAGACAAGGCGCGGGAAGGCGGTGGGCCCGGCGAACCTAGAGCATTTTCCGACCAGATTGAGGCAATCTGATCGATAAGAAACCGCTCCAGGACAACGGGCTCATCGAGACGTTCAACAGCAAGCTCCGGGCGGCGTGTTTGAACGCCATTCGTTCATGGACCTCGCGGACGCCCGCGAAAAGCTGGAGAATTGGCCTAGACACTACGATGAGGACTAGCCCCACGGCACGATCCGGTACAAAGTCCTGATCGCGTTGCATTTTTTTCCCAATGGCGCAGGATTTGGTTGGGCGCGCGCGCCAGGGGGTCACTGCGCGCGTTACGAAAAGCGCGATATGGCCATCAATCATTTCCCGCGGATAGGCGCTCGTCCTCGCATCGCCCTTCAGCGCCGCCGCGATCGCATGCCATTCGGGCGCGAAGGCGTCATGAGAATTCATGCGGACCGGCTGCTTCAACCGCTGTCGGACACGTTTGTGAGAGGCGGCTGGATCGCGCGGACCGTATCCTTCTGCAGAACCGGCTACGTCTCGATCCGTCCGGCATCCGTGAACGCATAGCCGACGCCGTAGACCGACTTGATCGGCGGTTCCCTCTGTGACTGACTGGCGATCTTTCTCCGCAGCCGGCTGACGACCGCATCGAGATGACGATTGTCGAACTGGGTCTGGCGACGCGCCAGAAGGCGTGTGAGATCATCGCGCGAACAGGCTTCGCCACCTTTTTGAACAATCGCCTGAAGAAAGGTGAGTTCGGTCGCCGTCAGCTTGATGGCATTGCCGTCCGGTGTCAGAAGATGCCAACGGCGCAGATCCAGCACCCACTCGTCCGCCGCTGGTTCCTCGCCATCTTCCGCGACGCCGACGCGCCTCAGCAGATTCTGGACTGCCGCGGCGATCTCGCGCAAGGGCGCGTGCTTCACCAGATAGACGTCCGCGCCGCTCTCAAAGCCTCTGATCCGGCTTTCCGCATCACCAAGGGCGGTCAGCATGATGATGCCGCAGTCGATCCGGCTCCGAATTTCCCGCGCGAGATCGAAGCCGCCGGCGTCAGGCAAGCCGACATCCAGGATCACGACCTGGGGCATCGTCCCGCAAGCCAGCTCCGATCGCAGCCTGGCCGCCGAGGCGACGCCGCTGGCCTCATATCCGCTGAGGGTCAGGAAATCGACGAGGTCACCGCGCAGCGCCGCTTCGTCCTCGACAATGAGGATACGCGTCATGCTGTCATCGCCTTCCCGGCTTCAAGACCCTGAGACAGGCCCGGCAACGGCAGGTGAACCGTCGCAATCGTCCCCTCCGGCGCACGCGGACCGATAGTCAGTGTCCCGTCGTGGTATTCGAGCAGGCGGCGGCACATGTGGATGCCGAGCCCGGTCCCGGTGGCGGCCTGAGTGTTGGAGGCACGGAAGAAGCGCCGGCCAATATGGGGCAGGTCCGATTTGGGGATCCCGATGCCCTTGTCGGAGACCGAAATCCGCAAGGCTCCGTGTATGACCTCAAGTTCGGTTTCCACCGCCTGATCGTCGGCCGAGTACTTCAGGGCATTATCGACGAGGTTGACCAGAACGCTGAGCAACATGTCGGCATCGCCCCAATATTCCGGCAGCGGGCGTTCGACGACGAATACGAGACGATCGCTGCACCCGATATGGTCGAAGTGACGCTCGACCTCCCCAAGCAGCGCGTCGAAATCGACACGCGTCACCTCTACCACGCTGTCATCCTGGCGTTCCGTGTCGAGAAACCGATCTATCAGCGTGGTCATGCGGCTGGTAGCCTCATCTATGCCGCTCAACCGCTGAGCGACCGCCTCCGTCGGCCTTGCCAGCAGCACGCCGATCATCTCCGTCGCATAGCGGATGATGGCGAGCGGCGTGCGGAACTCGTGGCTGACCATGCGCACGAGCTGGCGCTGCTCGGTTCGCAGTGCCTTTTCCGCGGCGAGACTGTCGGAAAGCTCACCCTCCAGCCGCTGGCGGACTTCCACCTCACGGGCCAGGGCAGCATTGCGATCCATCAACTCTGCCGAAAGCCGCGCGCCGACCATGAAAACCATCCAGACGAAGAAGGCCATGAGGAACAGCGTGCCCTGAAAGAAGTACCATGCGTTGTAGTTCGACAGTACGGGCGCGTTCTCCACCGTCGCCGGATAGAGCTCGGCGAGCGCGCTCTGCAGGAGACTGGCGATCATATACTCCGCCAGAAGGACAACGCCGATCCAATTCAGCACGCGCGGCTGGCTTCTGTCGGCGATCAGCGTCCGGCACATCATCGTCATGACGGTCACCGTAAACAATGTCGAGATATGGATACGGATCTCAAGGGTGTCGGGGAAAAGGATCACCGCCGCGGACCAGGCGACAACCTGAGCCACCACGAGAACCAAGCCGATCCGCAGAAGTCTCGGCTGACCGAGAAACCGCGCCAGTCCCTCCGCCATCAGCACGACGCCGACCTTGATGATTGCATTGTCGAACACAATCCGGAATGCCGACGGGTCTGGCCCGCGCAGAAACAGCAGCAAAAGACCGATCGATATCATCGCAAACGCACCCATGATGAATATCAATTCGTACAGATGCCGCCATGCGCGCCAGATCATGAACCATGCGGCGGCTTGCAGAGTCGCGAGGCAGAGTTCGAGCAAAAGCAGGGTTTTGAGATCGAGCATAGCGTTCTCAATGCCTCGCCGCCGTCAGCCATGCAAGCCAGCATTAAACAAGATAACGACATTCGGCACGAATAGCTGAATGTTTCCGCGTGAGTATGATCGTTCTGTCAGAAATCGTCAGAATTGATCGGAATTGGTAGGTACCGGCTTGCGCCCCTGACTCTGTATTTAGCCCTACGTCAGACCTTTTCGGTTCTGGCAGCCAGTCTTTTGGGGGGTATGCCAATGGGGACGCACGGGACGCCATTTAGCCGGTCAAGTGCGCGAGCACATGGCTCGCGCCGGATTTCATCGTGTCGCGACGCCCGAATTGGCAGGGGTTCCCGCGCTACTCTTGCGATCTTGCTCGCCACGAGCGCCCTCATTCCCGTTTCCGCCCTTGCAGATGGCGCCTTGCCCAGCGGCGGCCAGTTTACCCATGGGTCGGGCACAATTACGCAGTCCGGCTCGACGTTGACGGTCAACCAGACTTCCAATACAGGCGTCGTCAACTGGAACAGCTTCTCCATTGAGGACGGCAACGGAGCCCACTTCGATAACGGGTCGGGCGCGACGCTCAACCGCGTCACCGGCAACATCCAGAGCCGGGTCGATGGCGCGCTGACTGCGACCGGCAGCCTCTATCTGATCAATCCCGCCGGCGTCGTTGTCGGCACCGGCGGCATGATCGCCACCGGCGGCTCCTTCGTCGCCTCCACGCACGACACGACGGATGCCGATTTCCTTGACGGCGGCAACATCACCTTCAAGGGCACAAGCACGGCGAGCGTGCTGAACGCAGGCACGATCACGTCAGCCCAGGGCGATGTGGCGCTGATCGCGCGCTCCGTCACGAACACGGGCGCCCTGTTCGCGCCGAATGGCACGGTTGGCCTCGCGGCCGGTTACGAGATCCTGATGAAGGACGCGGCCGATGCCGACGGGCTGCTGTCGGTGAAGGTCGGCGGCGCGGATACACAAGTCGTCAATTCCGGCACGATAGCGGCCGCGAATGCGGAGATGCGAGCCAATGGGGGCAACGTCTATGCGCTTGCCGGCAACACCGATGCCGTGATCAAGGCGACGGGGGTGACCAGCTCGGGCGGCAGGATCTTCCTGACGGCGGGCGATGCCGGTTCCGTCAAGGCGACAGGACAACTACAGGCCCGGCGCATCGCGGCAAGCGCACCGCCGCTGCCGAGCGCCAAGCCAGCACTCGATGGCGGAGAGATCACGATTGCCGCCGGGAACATCGACCTTTCGGGCGGTATCGATGCGTCGGGCTACGGCGCAGCGACGAATGGCGGCACGGTCACGGTAATCGCGAAGGACACCCTGACCTTTTCGGGAGCGATCGAGGCAAAGGGCGGCGAAGGCGGTTCGGGCGGCTTCGTCGAGACCTCCGGCGCGCATCTCTCCGTCGCCGACAGCGCGCGTGTGACGACGCTGAGCGAGAACGGGGCGGCCGGCACCTGGCTGATCGACCCGAACGACCTGACCATTGCCGCTTCCGGCGGCGATATCACCGGCACGGCGATTTCTGCCAACCTTGCTGGTGGCAACATCACGCTCTCGAGCAATGACGGGGCGACCAGCGGCAATGGCGACATCTTTGTCAACGATGCCATTGCCTGGAGCGCCGACACGACGCTGACGCTCGACGCCGTACGCAACATCGAGATCAACGCCGACATCGCCGCGAGCGGCGCGAGCGCCGGACTGGCGCTCACTTATGGCGGGGACTACAGCTTCGGCGGCGGGACGGTGACCCTGTCCGGCGCCTCCGCCAGCCTCGACATTGGCGGCACGGCCTATACGCTGATCCACGACGTCGACGACCTCCAGGCAATCAACGGCGCCGGCAATTATGCGCTTGCGGAAAACATTGATGCGACCGGAACCGTATCCTGGAACGCCGGTGCCGGCTGGGAGACGATCGGCGGCTTTTCCGGCATCCTCGCGGGCTTGGGCAACAAGATCGACGGGCTGACTCTCAATCGTCCGTGGGATACCTCGGTCGGGATGTTCAGCTCAGCCTCTGGTCGCTTCCGCGATTTCACTCTGTCCAACGTCTCGATCTTGGGCGGCGGAAGCGCCGGCGCTCTGGCCTACCGGATCGAGGGGGGCAAAGGCGTGAGCAATGTCCATGTCACCGGCAGCGTCACTTCCGTTGGCGGCGGTGGCCAGGTCGGCGGCCTGATCGGCTGGATCGATCAGACCCCGATTTCCGGCAGTTCCTCGGCGGCGACGGTGACCGGCTTCGGCGAGGTCGGCGGCCTCGTCGGGCGTCTGCGTGCGGGCAGCATCACCAATTCCTACGCGACGGGGGCCGTCACCGGAACGACCGACTATGTCGGCGGGCTCGTCGGCAGCTCCTATCAGGGCGGAACGCTCACCAACGTCTATGCCAGCGGCAACGTGACCGGAACGACCAATGTCGGCGGCCTCGTCGGCGGCGCTGCCTTCGCCGGCACGGTCACAGCAACCAACGCCTATTGGGATGCCGATTCCACGGGACAAAGCACGAGTTATGCCGGCACCAGCATTAGCAATGCCAATGCTTACACCCAATCGACCTATTCCGGGTTCGACTTCACCAACACCTGGGTGATCGTTCCCGGCGGGTCGCGGCCGATGCTGCGAAGCGAGTATTCGACCTCGATTGCCACGGCGCATCAGCTGCAGCTGATATCGCTGGACCTCAGCGCCGACTACACGCTCGTCGGCGACGTCGATATGACCAGTGCTTTCGTCGCCAATGACGGCGGATATTACGGCGACGTCTGGGACAGCGCGGGTTTCGTGACGATCGGAACCGGCGTCGATCCGTTCACGGGTTCGCTCGACGGTCTTGACCATGAGATCATCGGCCTCACTGTCGACGGTGGTGGGGGCACCTACAAGGGGCTCTTCGGTTCCGTCAACGGAGCAGCCTTCTCCAATCTCAGCCTTGTCAACGCGACGGTCACCGGCGGGGGCTATGTGGGCGCGCTGGCCGGATACGCGCGTGGCGGTTCCACCTTCACCAATGTCCACGCCAGCGGCAGCGTCACCGCGTCGGGCGGCTACACCGGAATGCTGGTCGGATTGCTGGCCGGCAGCAGCATGGCCTATTCGTCGTCCTCGGGCTCGGTCACGGCGCTGGATACGGCAGGCAATGCCGGTGGGCTGGTCGGTCAGCTCAGCTCGACCGCGACACTCGATCAGGTCTTCTCCACGGCGAACGTGCGCGGCAACAAGAATCTCGGCGGTCTGGTCGGCACAAGCCAGGGTGCAATTTCCAATGCCTATGCCATGGGCTCGGTCACCGGCGTCGCCAGCGGCGGCTCGCCGGCACAGGCGATCGGAGCGCTGGTCGGCATCCAGGCGGGCGGTTCCATCACCAGTTCCTTCGCC
This sequence comes from Breoghania sp. JC706, assembly GCF_037026715.1. NCBI lineage: Bacteria > Pseudomonadati > Pseudomonadota > Alphaproteobacteria > Hyphomicrobiales > Stappiaceae > Breoghania > Breoghania sp. JC706. The sequence goes on along the minus strand of NZ_JBANCG010000001.1, from coordinate 123,071 downwards.
ACCGGCTATGTCAGTGGGGCGAACGATCGCGGGGGGCTCGTGGGCGCCAACCCGAGCAACGTCACGAACAGCTACTGGGACAAGGAAACGACTGGCACGCCGACCGACGCCGGAGGTACGGCTGCGACGACCGCGGAACTCCAGGGCACCTTGCCGACGGGGTTCGACAACGCGATCTGGGGGATCGGCGAGAACCTCTATCCGTACCTGAAGTGGCAGTTCGCTTCGACGCCTGTCGCGGTCTCGGGCAAGGCCTACAGCGATGCCGGCAGCACGGTTCTGGCCGGCGTGGACGTCAGCGCGATCTCTGGCGGCAGCCTGCTGGGAACCGCCACCACCGGGGCCAACGGCTACTACTACATCCTCTCCGCGCCGGGCTCCATCGACGCTGCCGGGGCGCTTGCCTACTTCGATGGCGAGAGCAGCCAGGCAGCAACCTATAGCGACCGGGTGACCGCGACCGGGGTCTCCGGCGCGGACATCTGGAACAACACCTTCCGGATTGCGACGGACGCTGCCACCTTGAGCAGCGTTTCCACGGCGCTGCAGACGACGATCGGCTCTCTCAGCGACGTTGATCTGGATTTCATCAACAATATACCGGGCTCCGTGCTGAGGTCGGATGGAAACGGCAAGAGCCTCGACATCGTTCTGGATGCCAGCTCCGATCTCTCGCTCGACTTGAACATGTATGCCGGTGGTGGGCTGACGGTTTCCACCGGCGGCACCTTCTCCGTTGACAAAAGCCTGATGACCCTGTGGGCCGTGAATGGCGACCTGACAGTGAATGGTGACGTGGCCTGGGGCAACAGCTATGCCCTCAACCTCTATGCAGATACCAGCAACACGTCGATCACGATCAACGGATCGGTGACGGCCGCCAACGGCACGCTCGACGTCGAGCGGACGGGTGCTGCCGGGAACGTTGCCGCAACGGCGACCGGTGCCATCAATGTCGGAAGGTTCGTTACCGATACGAACTGGACGCAGATCGGCAGTAATCTTCCGGCCTTCTACGCCGGCGATTTCCGGATCGACGGTGCACAATTCATCCGCGCGCTCGGCGGCGACGGTTCGTCGGCAGATCCCTATCAGCTCACCGATGTCTACGGCTTGCAGGGCATGGGATCGAGTGGCCTTCTCGCCAATTCCTTCGTGCTTGCCAACGACATCGACGCCTCAGGCACGTCCGGCTGGAACAGTGGCGCCGGCTTTGACCCGATCGGCACGTTCAGTGGCGTCCTTGATGGCCAGGGGCACACGATTTCCGGCCTGACGATACATCGCGACGCGGAAAATTCCGTCGGTCTCTTCAGCCTGTTGTCCGGAACAGTGTCCGATATCGGCCTCCTCGGCGGCGACATCGAAGGCGGTGGCGACAGTGGCGCGCTTGTCGGAACCGTCAATGCTTCGGGCGTTGTGACGCGCAGCTACTCAAGCGCCGCGGTCTCCGGCAGCGACAACTTCATCGGTGGGCTCGTCGGGCATAATTACGGTTCGATCTCGCTCTCGTTTGCCTCCGGCGCCGTTACCAGCACGGCGTCGTCGGCCGGCGGCTTTGTCGGGGTGAATGAGGGGACCATCTCCAATTCCTACGCGACGGGCGCCGTCATCGCCGACAACTATGCCGGCGGCTTCGCAGGCGGCAATCGGGGGACGCTGGAGCACGTCTATTCCACCGGCCTTGTGTCTGGCGCCGGCACCAAGGGCGGCCTGACGCCCTACAATTCCGGAACGATCACGGCAGCCTTCTGGAACACGGAGACCTCGGGCACGTCGAGCGGCTACGGGACGGGGCTGACCACGGCTCAGCTTCATTCGCTTTCGACCTTTGCCGATGCTGGCTTCGACATCGACGACGCGGGCGGAACGGGCGCGGTCTGGCGCATTTACGATGGGTATACGGCACCGCTGCTGCGCACCTTCATGACCGGTCTGACGGTTACCGGCGGCGAAGGTACCAAGACCTATGACGGCAGCGCGACGAGCACAGACGTCGGCACGCTCACTTATGATCCGACGAGCTACGACAGCAGCCTGTTGCTCGGCAGCGCGTTCTACACCGCATCGAGTGCCGATGCCGACAGCTACTCCGGCGCCAACCTCACGCTCAGCGGGCTTTATTCGACCCAGTTCGGCTACGATCTGACGCTGGACGCCGGCGCGTTGACCGTGAACAAGGCGAGCCTTTCGGTCACGGCCCACGCCCTGTCCAAGACCTATGGCCAGAGCGACCCGGCGCTGACCTACACCTATTCCGGCCTCGTTGGCGGTGACGACGCCTCGGTCTTCTCCGGAGCGTTGACACGCGACAGCGGCGAGAACGCCAGGACATACGCCATCTCCCAAGGCGATCTTTCGGCCGGCGGCAACTATGCGATCAGCTTTACCGGCGCCAACTTCACTATCAACAAGGCAGTGTTGACGGTTAACGCGAACGCCCTGAGCAAGACCTATGGCGATGCCAACCCGACGCTCACCTTCGGCTACAGCGGCCTTGCCGGCGGCGACGACGCTTCCGTGTTTTCCGGAGCCTTGGACACGTTGGTCGACAAGACGACAGGCATCGGTGCCTACGCCATCACGCAAGGCACCCTCTCGGCCGGCGGCAACTATACGATCGATTACACCGGCGCGAACCTGACGGTGAACGCGCGCGCCATCACCGTAAAAGCTGATGATATCGCGCGTCTGCAAGGCGACCCCAATCCGCCCCTGACCTGGACGATGACGAGTGGCGATCTCGTCAACGGCGATACTCTCAGCGGCACGCTGGAAACCGTGGCAGACATGAATTCCGCCGCAGGAGACTACGACATCACCCAGGGCACGTTGGCCGCGACCTCGAACTATGATCTGAGCTTCGATGCCGGCACGTTGACCGTCAACGCCAAGGCCCTCCCGCCGACGGGCCCGGAATATCCGGCGCCACCGCAGACCTTCGAGAGCAATGCACCACGGCTTGATACGCCGGATACCGGCGGCACGGAACTGCGCTTCTGCAGTGTCGGCGTGGTCGGATCGGATGCCGCGAACGTGGTCTATCCCTGCAACCGGTCGTTCGGGTCCTGGCTTTCGGCGGCCGCCCAATGAACCGGATGCGGACAAGAATGGCGAGCATGATGTGTAGCGTAACGTCTTTCCGCGTCACCCTGCCGGCTGTCAGTGCGGCCATGGCCCTGGGACTTTTCCTGGCTGGCTCGCCGGCCCTGGCGCAGTCTGCGATCGAGCGTCATCCTCCGAAGCGGCCCGATGTGCCGACGTCCTCCGTCTCGATCGCGGAGCAGGATTTCGGCAGGGCGAGCGAAGCGCCGCTCGGAGTAAACCTCGCCGGCATCCACATCATCGGCCAAAGCGACGCCGTCGCCGCGCATCCCGCATCAGGTATCACGGGTATCGCTGCGGTTGGCGAGGCCGGCAAGACGGTCGATCCGACGTCGATCCGCGCAGCCCTGTCCCCCTTCCTCGGCAAGCCCCTTTCCCTGGCGCTTGCGCGCGACGTCCAGGCGGCGATCGCCCGTGTCTACAAAACGGCCGGCTTTCCTTTCGTCTCCGTCACCCTGCCGCCGCAGGAAATCACCTCCGGCGTTCTGCAGGTGCGCGTGATCGAGTTCCAACTGGGAACCGTCGCCGTCAATGGCGAACCGGCCGAGAGCGCCATCAGTTCGCAGCTACGCGCAAAGCCCGGCGAACCGATCGATGCCGCCCAGCTCGAAGAAGATCTCTCCTGGCTCAACCGCACGCCCTACCGACGGGCGCAAGGGGCTTTCAGGCCGGGTGAGCAAACGGGACTGAGCAATCTCGATCTGACCGTGCGCATGGAGCGCCCGTGGCAGGTCTTTGCCGGCTGGTCGAATTCCGGTTCGAAGGATACGGGCCGAGACCGCTACTTCGTCGGCGCCAACGCCTATCTGGCGGCGCTCGGCGGCACGGTCGTTTCTTACCAGCTCACCGGCAGCGATACGGCCTTCGCCGATCCCGGGCGGCTGGTGCCGCAGGATGGCGACTATCCCGACTATCTCAGCCATTCCGCGCGCATCACCATCCCGACTTTCGCCCGCCAGGAACTCGAAATCGCCCCCGCCTTCGTGGCGAGCCGGCAGGAGCCGAACCCCTTTATCGCTTTCGAGAACCGCACATTCGAGTTGCCGATCATCTACCGCTCTGCCGTCTCCAATCTGCTGCCCGGCCATTACTGGGGCGAAATCTATGGCGGCGTGGAGTTCAAGCGGCTGGAACGCACGACTTATTTCGCCGGCATTCCCGTTGCCAATGGCGGCGCGGATCTTTTCCAACTCGTGCTCGGCTGGACGCGCACCGTCAACGACCGACTGGGGCGCACGGCCATCGATGCGCGCGTGAAGGCCGATCCCGGCGGCGTTCTGGGCGACAATGACGCGGCCGCCTGGTCTCTCTTTTCCAACAACCGCGTCGATGACGTGACCTACGCCTACGCGGCGCTCGACATCAGCCGCATCACGCCGTTGCCGGCACATCTCACCTGGGTCTCTGCGTTTTCGGGCATTCTCTCAGGCCAGCCGCTACCGGATACCGAACGCATGTCGCTGGGCGGTCGCTACGCCGTTCGTGGCTACGGCTACGATGATGTCAGCGTCGACAGCGGCTTCACCTGGCGCAACGAGCTGCGCCTGCCGGCCTTCGCCCTTCTCGGCCGGTTCACCGGTCTGTCCGATCGCCTTTCGCCGTATCTGTTCGCCGATGCGGGATACGGCGTCGACAAGGCGAATGATGACTCATCGACGCTTGCCAGTGTCGGGCTTGGGGCGGATTACGATATTGGCAAAAGCGTCTCCACCAGCCTCAGCGCCGCCTACGCACTGACCAACGTCGGCGCGACGCGATCCGGCGACTGGGCGATCCAAGCGAGCTTTACCGCCCGCTACTGACGGACCTCCGCGCGACCGCGAAGGACAAGCTTGAATGCACGCGTGCGCTTTGTGTCTGACGATGGCGTTTTCGACTTGCTAGCGGGCTTGCCAAGCAACCAGCAAGATAAGCTCCGACTGATGGTCTTGAAGAATGCCTCGACCACATCGCGTTGTCGCAGGAGCTTCCCTGGCCGTCCATCGAGATCCGGCGGTCCGAGCTTGGAGAGCGGCGTAACAACAATCGGGCTCCAGTCTCCGTTGGATGAAAGGACCGCGGCAGGTCAGACAAAATGCGAGATAGGTGCGATCGGGCCCAGCTATTCGACTGCTCTTCCCAGGGACTCAAAAAAGCAGCCACAACCGTGCTCGCAGAGGTCGGAGCCACCGAATACCAGTTGATGGCCGTGTTCGGATGGAGCGTCCAAAGACTGCCCGTATCTACACCCTCAAAGCCCGACAACGCCGTCTGGCAGCTTCCGCGTTCGACCATTTGAACAAGGAAAATTCGATCCAGGCGGACCGCCTACAGGCCGACCCACAAGACAAGCGGGCCCACAAAAATGTCCCACTTTTCACCCCTCGTTCCGTCGGTGAGACAATTCGAGAGAATTCTCTTGAAATATCAATGCTCGGCGGAAGGGGGTGGTGGGCCCGGCAGGACTCGAACCTGCAACCAGACCGTTATGAGCGGTCGGCTCTAACCATTGAGCTACAGGCCCCCGAACGCCCCGTCGCCAGGGCATTCCCGACAGCAGTGCCCCGAATTCACGGGGCCGGCTCTTGACGTTTCCTATACCAGCAGACAGCGTCGGCACAAGAGCCGCGATGCGGTAACGCACGGCACACGCACGCCTCGTTGCGCGAATGCCGCAAGGGTGCCGCAATCGGCGGCGATGACTGCGAACGGGTCACCCGATACCGCATGACCCGCAAACACCGACTGCAGATCAAAGGAAACACCATGACGCGCTCGCACCTCCCGGCCATCAGCCCTGCCCTCGGCAAGGCCACCGCCGCCATGCTGGTCGCCGCGCTTTGCGCATTCGCGATGCCGGCCTCCGCCCAGAGCCAGGACAAGATCGCGACCATGAGCCTGACGGGCACCGGCGAGGTGACCGCCACCCCGGACATGGCCGTGGTGACCTCCGGCGTCGTTTCCCAGGCCAAGACCGCGCGTGAGGCGCTTACGGCCAACACCGACGCGATGACGGGGCTGATCACGGAGATCAAGTCCGCGGGCATCGAGGCGCGCGACATCCAGACCAACGGCTTTTCCATCTCGCCGCGCTATGCCGAGAGACGGGATAGCAACGGCAACTGGCTGGAAGACCGCAAGATCGTCGGCTATCAGGTCAACAACGGCGTCGTGGTGCGGGTGCGCGACCTCTCCAGGCTCGGTGCGCTGCTCGATGCGATGGTGACCAAGGGCGCCAACAATATCGGCGGAATCAATTTCATCGTCTCCGATGCCGACAAGCGGCGCGACGAGGCCCGCACGGCCGCGGTCGCCGACGTGAAGCGCAAGGCGGAACTGTATGCCAAGGCCGCCGGCGTGCGCCTCGGCCGGATCCTCTCCATCGACGAGGGCAACGTCAGCCGCCCGCAACCGGTGATGATGATGCGGGCGATGAAGGAGGACGCGGCCGCGGTTCCCGTGGAAGCCGGCGAGGAGACGCTGAGCGTCAACGTCACCATCACCTGGCAGCTCGAGCAATAGCGCCCGCGCTAAGGACGCAGGACACGGCGAGGGAGAGGATCGGGCCATCCCGGCGCGCCCTTTCCCTTGCCGCTTTCGCGATGGCCGACGCTCAGCCCGTCGTGAGATCTATGACTTCCGCCTTCGGTGCGGTGCCGCCGGGCTTGTTCCGGTCGGCGAAGATCAGCACGTCGCCGTCGGCGCGCGCCGAGGTCACGAGCCCGGGATCGACCTCCGCGTACACCCATTGCGCCGCATCCATCTCTCCAACCGCAAGAAGCCCTGTCTCCGCAAACCCGATATCCGGCGGGCAGACGACGCGCGCCGCACCGCGATTGACATCGACCGCCGCAGACCACGACGCCCGGCCCGATGTCGGGGCCGTTGCCACATAGCATTGGTTTTCAAGCGCCCGTGCGGCGGCCCCGATGGCGACCCGACTTGCGCCCATCACCCCCTCCGTCGCGCTCGGCGCCAGGATCAACCAGGCCCCCGCTTCGGCCTGGGCGCGGGCGATGGCGGGAAATTCCACGTCGTAGCAGATATCGATGGCGATGCGGCCGAGCGTCGTCTCGAACACGCGGATCGGCCCGCCACCGACAAAGCCCCAGCGCTCGCCCTCGAAACGGGTCATGACGATCTTCGCCTGCTCGCCGCATGCGCCGGCCGGCGTGAACAGGCGCGCGACGTTGCGTACCGCGCCCACCGCGTCGCGTTCGGGGAAACTCGGGGCGAGAATGTGCGCGCCGGAGCTTGCCGCAAGTTCGCGCCAATGCGTGTTCACGTCGGGCAGCAGGTCGCCCATCGCGGTCACCGACGCATGGATATCGCCGGCGACCTCCCGGCCGAACAGCGAGGCCAGCTCCATCGAGCCGTATTCGGGAAAGACCAGCAGCTCCGCCCCCCGGGAGCGCGCGCGGTCCACCCAGTCGCGCGTCTTCGTCTTCCAGTCGTCCAGGCTGTCGAGCCAGTCGATCGGGTATTGTGCGGCCGCAATGCGCATCCGCCTGTCCTCCTGAATTTCTGAAAGATCCCGGCGTGGCCGGTTCTGGAAAGAACTATTCCAATAGCACGCCGGACAGCCTTGCGAAAATACCTGAGGCCGACCACCCGGCGGCGCCGGAGCGGCAGACCTCTACGCAACGGTTAACGGCAACTCTGCGTCTCCCGGCGAACAAAATACGTCAAAAACCGGCCGTGCCGCAGCTTTGCCCCATTATGCCCCTAAGGGCGGACCTTTCCAGGCGCGCTCGACCGCCCGAAGCGACGCCCTATCGGGGATACACCATGAGACAGCACCTGATCATCGCGGCCGCCGCGTTTTTCGGCGCCTGCTCGCTCGCGCAGGCCGCTCCCTCCGCCTGCGGCAAGGCCGCCTGGTACGAATACACGACCCGCACGGCCAGCGGCGAAATGGCAAATCCCAATGCCATGACCGCCGCCCACCGCACCTTGCCATTCGGAACGAAGGTCAAGGTCACGAACCTGCGCAACGGCAAGAGCGTGACAGTGCGGATCAACGACCGTGGCCCCTATACGCGCGGACGCGTGATAGATCTGACCCGGGCAGCGGCCCGCAAGCTCGGCTACATCAATTCAGGCACCGCGCCGGTGTCCCTGATCCTCGCCGACGATCCGGCCGGCAAGCCCGTTCCCGGCTGCCCGGACTGAGCTCTTTCCCGCTCGCGACGGATCGGGCCGCACCCGGTGCATTCAGTCCTGAAGGAAGGGGTTGCTCGCGCGTTCCGCGCCGATGGTGGAATGAGGCCCGTGTCCGCACAGGAAGGTGACGTCGTCGCCGAGCGGGAACAGCTTTTCCTTGATGGAACGGATGAGAGCAGCGTGGTCCCCGCCCGGCAGATCCGTGCGCCCGACCGAGCCCTTGAACAGAACATCGCCGACGAGCGCGAAGCGCGACGGTTCGTGGAAGAACACCACGTGTCCGGGCGCATGTCCTGGACAGTGCAGAACCTGGAACTCCACTCCCGCGACATCGACCGTATCGCCCTCGACGAGCCAGCGGTCGGGCGTCATCGCGCGCACGTCGGGCAAGCCGAACTGGCGCGCCTGATCCTTCACCCGCTCGATCAGCGGCTTGTCCGCCTGATGTGGCCCCTCGATCGGCACGCCCAGCGTTTCGGCCAGCTCCGCGGCCCCGCCGATATGATCGATATGGCCGTGGGTAATCAGGATGCGTTCGACCTTGATGCCTTCCGACTTCAGCGCGTCGAGAATGGCCTCGACATCGCCGCCCGGATCGACGACGACGCCGGCCTTGGTCTCGTCGTCCCAAAGAAGCGTGCAGTTCTGGGCGAAGGGCGTGACGGGAATGATCGCCACCTTGAGCTGGGTCATGGGATCCTGCCGGGCTGGAAAAACGCTGACCGGGCAGAACTAGAATACTCCGCCGTCCGGGGAAACCACCCGACATCAAAAAGTCGCTCGAAAACCCGTCGGGTCACCGGATAGGGGCGTGCGTCGCGACCGGCCTTCAGCCGCCCAGCGCATCGGAGACGTCGCGAAATCCGCGCCTTGCGCGCGCCATCATGTCCCGGGTTCTTTCCACGTCCCGCCCGAGCTGGCGATAGCCCTCCGACAAATCGTCGCCCACGTCCCGCGCCTGCCGAGCGGCCCAGCGCGTGTTTTCCATGAGCTGCTCGTGCGCTTGCGGCTCCAGCCCGGTGACGGTTCCCGCAACCAGACCGGCGATCACGGCGGCCGCAAGACGGTCGTCGAAACTCTTCATGGCGGGAGCTCCCTGCAAATCGGCAGTCGACAATCAATGAATATTAACGAGTCCTTACCTCGACCTTTAAACTTTGTCTCGATGTTTTGCCGCGCATACTTAACGCGCCGGCCGGTGCCGTTGCGCCGCCAGCCACGATACGGTGGGAAATACGTTCGCGAATTCCTCTACATCGCCCCCGACGCGCAAGAACGATTAGGGGGCGAATAATTGTTTTTAACGGATCAAACAATAATCGCCCCCGGGACAAGACCAGCCAGGCGAGCTCCGCCGAAATTGTCGCAATTGCTGAGCTATGACTTGCTCTGTGGGGGAACTTAATCTTAAATGGCGACGGCCAGGTGCGGACGTGGAATCCGGAGCGCGAATGGAGGCCGAAACGGCGCAGAATGCGTTGCCGCTTCACGGTCCATCAGCCCGACCAGGCAGGACGTTTCCGGAAAGGGGCGCCTTTTGGGCACCCTCTGGGAGGCATGGTCGTTTCCGTTACGGCTTGCGGCTTTTCCGGCATGAACGCCGGATGACCCGCGACGGAGCGGCGCGTCAATTCGACGACGCGATGGTGAAGGGTCGAAAGTGACTGGGAAGAGGCAGGAATACGATGGCTGATTGGCGCAGCCGCAAGGGTGGCGATCCGGACATGGATGACGAGCCGGAACGCCGCAGCAAAGGACGACGCGGGCACGGCCGCGGGTCCCGCGGTTTTGACAGCCGACCGGACTTTGGCGGTCCGGAAGATTTCGGATACCCCGCCGATTTCGGGGGCCCTGTTTATGGCAGCGAGCCGCCCGAACGGACCTTCGCTCCGCGTGACGACTTCAGTCGCGACCGGAGCGGCGATACGGGAGGCTATGGCGACCGGCGCGGTTACAGCGGCGGTGGCGACAGGGGTGCGGACCGGGGCCCGGGGCGCGGTGATTTTGCGCGCGGGGGCGAACAACGCGGAGACAGAGGTGGAGACCGGGGCGGCGAACGCAGCTTCGGCGGCGGCCGCCCTGCGGAAGACCGTCCCGGCGGCGGCTATCGCCCGCGCCCCGACGGACCGCGTCCCGAACGCCCGGCAGCCGATCGCGCCCCCGTCGAACGGGGCCCGCGACAGACGGGGACGGTGAAGTTCTTCAAGGCCGACAAGGGCTTTGGTTTCATCACCCCTGACGAAGGCGGGATCGACGTATTCGTCCATATCTCCGCGGTCGAACGGTCCGGCCTGAGCGAACTGGAGAGCGGGCAGCGCCTGTCTTTCGAGACCGAGCCCGACCGGCGCGGCAAGGGCCCCAAGGCGGTGGAACTCAGGCTCGAAGACGCCTGATCCCCGAACAGGCCTTTCCGGCGCACAGCACTGAATGCTGCGGGGCCGGATGACATGACATCGACGGCGCGTTCGGATGAGACCGGGCGCGCCGTTCTTGTTTTCGTCGCAGCGACTGCTTTTTTCGCGAAACTGCGGATCGCAGGACGCCCAAGCCGGCGGAGGCACGGCATGCGTGCACAAGCCGACACAAGCCGGCACCGGCCGCGTGGGCACCTTCCCCGTCTCCTTCCCGCACTCTCGCTCTCGCGCATTCCTTTCGCCGCCGAATTCCGATACACGGTGAAACTTGCGCAATCGCTCTGCAGCCCGCCGCGCGGACGCAGAGACTTTTCGACGGATCCGATGAACTATCGTCACGCCTATCACGCCGGCAACTTCGCGGATGTGCTGAAGCACGCCGTACTGATCGCCGTCATCGACCATCTGAAGAAGAAGGACAAGGCCTTCCGGGTGCTCGACACGCACGCCGGGATCGGCCACTACGACCTGTCCGGCGAGCAGGCCCAGAAGACCGGGGAATGGCGCGACGGCATCGGCAGGCTTATCGACATCACCCCGTCGCATCAGGCCGCCCCGCTGCTGGCGCCCTATCTCGAACTCGTGCGCGAAGCGAACGGAGCGGGTCCGCTGACGCAATATCCCGGCTCGCCCGAGATCGCGCGACGCCTCCTGCGCGCCCAGGACCGACTGACGCTGACCGAGTTGCACCACGAGGACCACGCGGCCCTCGCCGAACGCTTCGCCGGCGACCATCAGGTCCGCGTCGTCGAACTCGACGCCTGGCTGGCGCTGGGCGGCTTCGTGCCGTTCAAGGAAAAGCGCGGAATGGTCATCGTCGACCCCGCGTTCGAGGAACCGGACGAATACCGCACGCTTGCGGCCGGCATCTTCAAGGCGACCCGGCGCTGGATGACCGGAACCTACGTCGCCTGGTATCCGATCAAGGACACAAAGGCGCTCGAGCATTTCTACCGGATGATGATCGACACGGGTCTGCGCAAGATGCTGCGCACGGAATTCCAGGTCGCCCGTCCCACGAAGGACGGGACGTTGAAGGCGTGCGGCATGCTGATCCTCAATCCGCCCTTCACGCTGGAAGCCCAGTTGCGCGGCGCCCTGCCGTGGCTGGCGAAGATCCTGGCGCAAGGGCCGGGCGCCTCCGGCACCGTCGACTGGCTGGTGCCCGAATGACCCTGCGGCCGGACGGGACTTGGCCGACCGGGCGAGGCTTGACTGAAGGGACGCGCTAACACATCGTGCATCCGCATGAGTGCGGATGCAGCGTCCGGGATTCGAACGCCAGCGTTTCCGCATATCCTGCAATGCCTGCCGCCAGTCTTCGCGTACCGAGCAACTTCAACCGGAGGACGCGATGTCCGCCCTGCCCCGCGTTTTTGCGCTGACAGCAACCCTGGTTTGCCTCCTTTTCGCCCCCGCACATGCCGAGGGCGTCTATTTCGGCCTGACAGGAGGCCCGACGTCCCTTCCCCTTTGCGATGCACCTTCGGTGCAGAGCGCAGTGCGCCGCACCATTGCCCGTGCCGATACCGATTACCGCGGTGGCATCTCGATCGAGAAGATGGATCTCGTCGGCCAGACGGGTTACGCGCTCGACACGCCCAGCCCGGTCGCCCGCCGCTACTGCCGCGCCAGGGCCTACCTCTCCAATGGGCGCCTGCATCCGGTCTACTACATGATCGAGGCCTATTCCGGCTTTGTCGGGGTTTCATGGAATGTGGAAGCCTGCCTGCCCGGCTTCGACCGTTGGCGCGTCAATGATGGAAACTGCCGGGTCGTGCGCCGTTGAACGTCCGTCGGCGCGAAGGCTGTGATCGCCGTGATGCAACGCCGGTGTGACGGCGGGCCGCGCAGCTCCGTCCGCATCGTCGTTCCCCGTCGCCTCCCCCCTGCCCGCATAGTCCGGTTTAGCTAGCCCCCCACCTTTTCGACACGACAGGCTGGCACCGGCTCCCCGGAGTGACTCTCATGATCGTGCTTCATTCGTCCCCCTCCTCGCCCTTTGGGCGCAAGGTGCTTCTCGCCGCGAGCGTGCTCGGCCTCGATGCGATCCTTCTCGTGGAGCCGACCGACACCAACGAGCCGGACGACAGGTTCCTCAAACAGAACCCACTGGGAAAAATTCCGGTTCTGATCACCGAGGACGGGCAGGCTATCTTCGATTCCCGCGTCATCCTCGAATATCTCGATCACCGGGCCGGCGGCGGCCGGATCATCCCGGTCGATGCGGGCCGCTTCGATGTGTTGCGGATGCAGGCCATGGCGGACGGCATGGCGGATGCGGCGCTGCTGATGGTCTATGAAAAGCGGTTCAGGCCCGAGGACATGCGCTACGAGCCCTGGCTCAAGCGCCAGCAGGAGAAGGTCGATCGCACGCTCGCAGTGCTGGAGGCCGCACCGCCGCGCCTGGGCTCGACGCTCGATGCCGGCGCGATCGCGCTCGCCTGCTCGCTCGGCTATCTCGATCTGCGCTTCGAAGGCGCCTGGCGCACAACGCATCCGCGCCTCGTCGCGTGGCTCGACGATTTTTCGGCCCGCCTGCCGGCCTTCGAGAGGACCAAGCCGTAGCCCGGAGACGAAAAAGCGGCACGGCCTTCCTGAGGCCGCGCCGCTTTGTTCCGTCCGAACGCAATTCCGGTTGAACGAAAAGCGCTCTAGAACTTGTAGCTCATGCCGACGCGGGCGATGTGCTCGCTGAGGTCGGACTTCACCGACGTTCCGCCGAAATTGTAGTTCTCCTTGCCGAAATCGGCATAGAGGTATTCGGCACGCGCCGTCAGGTGATCGGTGAGCGCGGTTTCCACGCCACCGCCGACGGTCCAGCCCGCGGTCACGTCGCTGTCGTCGGAGCCGCCGCCGGACCACTTGCGATCGGCCAGAGCCAGACCGCCCGTACCGTAGACGAGCACGTTGTTGTCGAAGACATAGCCCGCACGCGCGCGGACGGTGGACAGCCAGTTGGACGTCGCCTTGACGCCGACACCGTTCGGCGAGGCGCTGTCGGACTGATCCGTGTAGGCGATATCCGCTTCCATGCCGAGCAGCCAGTTCGGCGTGAACATGTAGTTGTAACCGGCGTGGACACCGGCATTCACACCGTTGGAATCGAGGTCGAAGCTGCCCGTGGCAGGCCCGTTCGCATCCCGATCACCCCAGCCGTAGCCCAGCGTGCCGCCGAAATAGAAGCCGGTCCAGTAGAACCGTTCCTGCGGCACCGGCGCCGGAGCGGAATATGCCTCCGGCGCGGCGGGCTCCGGCAAATCGGCTGCCAGGACGGGCGCAACCCCACCGCCGATCACAGCGCCGGCAAGAAGAGTTCCAAGAAGGCGTTTCATCAAGAGTACTCCGAATTGTACGCGTTTTCGCGAAGGATAAGGATCGTTTGCGCTTGCGATACGACCTCAAGGTGGTCGCGGATTGTGGCGGGAGAAGACGGCAATTGAGGAAAAATCGCGTCAAATCGAAGGTATTTCCGCGCATGGTTAGGAGGATGTAAACGTCTCCCCCCGTAACCGGATGCAGCACCCGCTAGGGTCCCCTCGACCGCTGACCGCCACACGGGTAAAACACCTTTCGGCCGGACAAGGTTCCCTCCTCACGGCCGTTGCGGCGACTATCGGACAGTAACCTTTTCTTTCAGCCTGCCACACAGCGCGAGCGGCGATGAACCGAATACCTCTGTCGATCTTCATCATCACAAAGAACGAGGCCGATCGCATCGGCGCGACGCTCGACGCGGTGCGCGACCTCTCCCACGACATCGTCGTCGTGGATTCCGGCTCAGACGACGACACCCGCGCGATCGCGCAGGCCAGAGGCGCGCGGGTGGTGGTGAACGCCTTCGCCGGCTATGGCCCGCAGAAACGGTTCGCGGAGGATCAGTGCCATGAGCCGTGGCTGCTCAACATTGATGCCGACGAGATTTGTCCGCCCGCGCTGGTCAGCGAAATGAGAAGTCTTTTCGAGGCGGGGGAGCCTCCGCACCGGGCCTATCGCGTGCCCATCGCCGAACAGTTTCCCGGCGAAGGCGCCCCGCACCGCTGGAGCTACACGATCGCGCCCGTCCGTCTCTACCACCGCGATGCCGGGCGGTATTCGGCAAGCACCGTCCATGACCGGGTGGATCTTGCGCAAGGTGTGTCCGTCGGCCGCCTGCGGCAACGGATCCATCATCGCTCGATCCGCTCGCTCAGCGACGAACTGCGCAAGCTCAACGCCTATTCCGACATGCAGGTCGCGGATTTGGAGGCGCGCGGCAAGGCGCTGCCGGCGTGGCGCATGGTGAGCGAATTTCCCTTCGCCTTCCTGAAGGCCTATTTCTTGCGCCGCCATTTCCTGCGCGGACGCTACGGCTTTCTTACGGCCATGAACCACGCCATCTACCGCCACATGCGTATCGCCAAACACCTGGAGCGACGGTGGCGCTAACGGTCCTGAAAGCCCCGCTGACACAACTTGTCGCCCGCGGGTTTCGCCGGCGAAATCGAATACCTATATAGCGCGTGACCGTATCCGGCCGCATCGGGAGAGCGCGCTCCACGCCGGATAACCAAAAGACCGGCTGAACGGAAAAACAAAAGCATGCTCGACTACATCAGCCTGGCCGGCGGGCTCGCAATCCTGCTCGTGGCCGGCGATGTGCTGGTGCGCGGCTCGGTAACGCTTGCCCGCTCGTTCGGCATCCCATCGCTTGTCATCGGCCTGACCATCGTCGCCTTCGGCACGTCCGCTCCCGAACTCGTCATATCGCTGCGCTCCGCCCTCGACGGCGTATCGGGCATTGCGGTCGGCAATGTCGTCGGCTCCAACATCGCCAATGTGCTGCTGGTCCTGGGCGTCCCGGCGCTGATCGCAACGACGGTGTGCACCGATAAGGGTGTGCGCAAGAACGCCGCCTTCCTGCTTGCGGTCACCGTGATCTTCACCGCGATGTGCACGTTCGATACGCTCAACCGGGCGATGGGTATCGTGCTTCTTTCCCTGCTCGGGCTGTTCCTGTTCGATTCCTATCGCGAGATGCGCCGCCACCAGCGCCGCTGCAAGGACTATCAGAACGGAGACTGCACGGCGCTGGACGATGCCCAGATCGCCGAGCTGGAGGAATTCGACGATGCGCCCGGCGGCAGGCCGGTCGCCTTCGCGCTCGTTGTCGCGGGCCTGATCGGCCTGCCGCTCGGCGGCCAGCTCGCCATCCAGGGCGCGGTGGAGATCGCCCGCAGCTGGGGCGTCACGGATACCGCAATCGGCCTGACGGTGATCGCGCTCGGCACCTCGCTGCCGGAACTCGCCACCACGGTGATGGCGGCCATTCGCAAGGAATCGGCAGTGGCGCTCGGCAACGTGCTGGGCTCGAACGTCTTCAACATCGTCGCCATCCTCGGCATCACGTCGGTCATCTCCCCGCTCGATGTTCCCGAAGCCATCATGCGCTACGATATCTGGGTCATGCTGGCGACAACGGTGCTGCTGGCAATTTTCGCCTTCATGCACAGCCATCTGCGCTGGCCGCTGGGCCTGGCCCTTGTCACCGGCTATTGCCTCTACATCTTCTTCGTTTTCGCATCCGGATCGGTGGCCTGATACCGAAGGAACCGTGTGGAGGAGAAACCGGTGAGGAATGAACGGGACGCCGCGGCGCTCGTGACCGGAGCCGCAAGACGCATCGGTCGCGCCATTGCCCTCGATCTGGCGCGCCATGGCTGGCGCGTCGCCATTCACGCCAACACCTCCGGCGAGCAGGCCGAGGCGGTGGCCGAAGAGATCCGCGCCGCCGGCGGCAAGGCGCATGTGGTGCTGGCCGATCTGCGCGACCCCAAGGCGCCGGCCGCGCTCGCCGGCGAAACCGTTCGCACGCTCGGCCCGCTCCGGCTTCTCGTCAACAACGCCTCCATCTTCGAGCGCGACGAGATCGGCACGCTCGATCCCACCCGTTTCGACGACCATTTTGCGGTTCACGTGCGCGCGCCGTGCCTGCTAGCCGAGGCGATGGCCCGCGTTCTGGATGACGGGGCGACGGGAAATATCGTCAATGTGATCGATCAGCGGGTACTGAAGCCGACCCCCAATTTCTTTTCCTATCAGCTCTCCAAGTCGGCTCTGTGGACGGCGACGGTCACGCTTGCCCAGGCGCTCGCCCCGCGCATTCGCGTCAATGCGATCGGACCGGGCCCCGCACTTGCCAGTCCCCGCCAGCAACAGGCCGATTTCGAGGCGCAATGCGCGGCGTTGCCGCTCGGCCGCGGGCCGGCGCTGGAGGAATTCGGCCGCACCATCCGCTTTCTGATCGACACGCCATCGATCACCGGGCAGATGATCGCACTCGACGGCGGCCAGCATGTCGCCTGGCAGACGCCGGACGTCACCGGGATCGTGGAATAACGCCGGGCAAGCCGTTGCGCGTTTGCATGTTGGCACGACTCTGACCAGATAGCGTCCATGAGTGACACCGAAGGCGAAGACAGGAACACCGCGGCGGCCCCAGAGGCGGGACCAGCGGAAGAGACCGCGGCGCGCGTGCCGCGCGGCGTCGAAGTCATTGCGGCCTTCGTGCGCCAATTGCCCAATGCGCCCGGCGTCTACCGCATGATAGATGTGGGCGGCGACGTGCTCTATGTCGGCAAGGCGCGCAACCTGAAGAAGCGGGTGACGAACTACACCCGGCTCGTCGGACTTTCCAACCGCATCGCGCGGATGGTGCAGGCGACCGTGACGATGGAATTCGTCACCACCCGCACCGAGGCCGAAGCGCTGCTTCTTGAAGCGAACCTCATCAAGCGCCTGCGGCCGCGTTTCAACGTGCTGCTGCGCGACGACAAATCCTTCCCGCATATTTTGATCACCGGCGATCACGAGGCCCCCGCGATCACCAAGCATCGCGGCGCGCGGACCCGCAAGGGCGACTATTTCGGTCCCTTCGCCTCCGCAGGCGCCGTCAACCGCACGATCAACGCGCTGCAGAAGGCCTTCCTGCTCAGGACCTGCTCCGACAGCTATTACGAGAACCGCACGCGGCCCTGCCTGCTGTTCCAGATCAAGCGGTGCGCGGCGCCATGCACCGGCGAGATCGATATGGCCGGCTATGCGCAGCTGGTGAAGGAAGCCAAGGCGTTTCTCTCCGGCAAGAGCCAGACGGTCCACAACGAACTGGCGGAGGCGATGGAGAAGGCCTCCGAGGCGCTAGAGTTCGAAACCGCCGCCATCTACCGCGACAGGCTCACCGCCCTTTCGCATGTCCAGCAGCATCAGGGCATCAACCCGCAGAACGTCGATGAGGCCGACGTCTTCGCCGTGCATCAGGAAGGCGGACAGACCTGCATCCAGGTCTTCTTCTTCCGCACGGGCCAGAACTGGGGTAACCGCGCCTACTTCCCCAAGGCCGACAAGGCATTGGAGGCGGAGGAGGTGCTCAGTTCCTTCCTTGCCCAGTTCTACGACAACAAGGAAACGCCGAAGCTTCTGCTGCTGTCGCACGAGCCGGAGGAACGCGAGCTGCTGGCCGAGGCGTTTTCCGAGCGCGCCGGCCGCCGCATCGAGATCGCGGTGCCCAAGCGCGGCGAAAAGCGCGACCTTGTCGAGCACGCGCTCACCAACGCACGCGAGGCGCTGGGCCGCAAGCTGGCGGAGACATCCAGCCAGGCGCGGCTGCTCGCCGGGGTCGCCGAGGCCTTCGATCTGCCGCGCGTTCCCCGCCGCATCGAGGTCTACGACAACTCCCACATCATGGGCACCAATGCGGTCGGCGGGATGATCGTCGCCGGCCCCGAGGGATTTGCCAAGAACCACTATCGCAAGTTCAACATCCGCTCACAGGATCTGGTGCCCGGCGACGACTACGGCATGATGCGCGAGGTGTTGACCCGCAGGTTCCAGCGCCTCTTGAAGGAACATGCCGACGAGCGCCCCGGCATGGCGGAGGCGCGCGAGGCTGCGGAGGGACCCGGCGACAGCGAAGAGAACGCAGAGACGGCGATGACCGTGCCGGCGTGGCCCGACCTCGTGCTCATCGACGGCGGGCAGGGACAGCTTCGCGCCGTGCGCGAGACGCTGGAGGAACTCGGCGTGACCGACGTGCCGCTCGTCGGCATCGCCAAGGGCCCGGACCGCGACGCTGGGCGCGAGAAGTTCTTCGTGGAGGGCAAGCCCTCCTTCATGCTGCCGGAACGCGACCCGGTGCTCTATTTCGTCCAGCGCCTGCGCGACGAGGCGCACCGCTTCGCCATCGGAACCCACCGGGCACGGCGCAAGAAGGAGATGGGCACGAACCCGCTGGACGAGATCGCCGGTATCGGCCCGACCCGAAAGCGCGCGCTGTTGCGCCATTTCGGCACCGCCAAGGCCGTCTCCAAGGCCGGCGTGGAGGACCTGACGGCGGTGGACGGCATTTCCGAAGCCACCGCCCAGGCGATCTACGACCATTTCCACGAATAGGATGAGCCCGGGCAGGCTCAATCGCCCTTCAAACGCTGCGGGACGTGCTCTACAGTCCGGCTCCCGGAAGCGAGATCCGACATAAGCGAAGAGGAGCTGCGGACGTCCCGCAGGCGAGAACGATGCACGGCATGCATGCGGAGACGATGTTTCAACGCGCGCTCGATCTGCTGGAGGTCAACCGGATCGACGATGCGTTGCCGCTCCTGAATGAGTTGCACAGGGCAGAGCCGCGCGATGCGCGGGTGAATTTCGCCCTGGCGATGGCGGCCCGCGATGCCGGCGACGATTCCCGACGACTGGCGCTTCTGAAGAAGGCGGCCCAGGTCGCAAAGAAGAAGGCAATCGTCTTCGAGGAACTGGCCCGTGCACACACGGTCTTCGATGAAGACGAGGAGGCCATCGCCGCCGCGCGCAAGGCGGTGACACTGGAGCCGAAGAACCCGGACATGCATGTGGTTCTGGGCGAGGTCTATCGCCTCACCGGCCGCGACCGGATGGCCCGGCAATGTCTCGATCGTGCACTTGCGCTCGCCGGCGACCACATCGGCGCGCTGTCAGAATACGGCGAACTGGAACTCGCCCTCGGCAACACCGCCGAAGCCGAGGCCTGGTTCCGCAAGGCGACTGCATCCGACAATGGCGACCCGTCCGACGCCTATATCCCGCTCTCCGAACTGCGCGGACGCACCCGTGATCCGGAGGACATTCCCCGGCTGGAAGCAGAGATCGCCAAAGACGAGAGCCGCACTCAGAAGGTGCAGGGACGACTGCATTTCGCGGCAGGCGCGATGTGGGACGATGCTGACGATCCGGCAAGGGCCTTCGAGCACTACGAACGCGCGCACCAACTGACCTATGCCGAATACGACGTGAACACGTACAAGGCCCGCGTGGAGGCGATGAAGCAGCTGTTCACGCGCGAATTCTTCGAACAGCGCAAGGCCGTGGGGACCGACAGTCAGAAACCGGTCTTCATTTTCGGAATGCCGCGCTCGGGCACGACGCTGACAGAACAGATCCTCAACCGGCACCCGCGGGCGGCCGGTGTCGGCGAACTGAAGTTCTTCAGCCGGCAGGGCCAGACGTTGCGCGACGGCTCCCGCAACCCCAGAACATTCTCAAGAAACGTGCTGGCGCTCGACGACAAGGACTACAAGCGCCTCGGACGCAAGTATCTGGCGCTTCTGGACAGGCTTGCACCAAAGGTGGACCGCGTCGCCGACAAGATGCCCCACAACTTCGAAATGCTCTGGCTGATGGCGCTCCTCTTTCCAGAGGCGACCTTCATCCATTGCACGCGCGAACCGGTCGACTGCTGCATCTCCATCTACACAAAGGCGCTGAACGCCGCGCACGACTACAATCGCAGCCAGACCACACTGGGCCTCTACTACCGTCTCTACAGGGAACTCATGGAGCACTGGAAGGCGGTGCTCCCCGTCACCATTCATGAGCAATCCTACGAGGCCATGGTCGCCGACCAGGAAGGTCAAAGCCGGGCGCTGATCGCCCATGCGGGGCTCGAATGGGACGATGCCTGCCTTGAATTCTACAAGGGCGACAGGCAGGTGCGCACTTTTTCCAAGGAACAGGTGCGCCAACCGATCTACTCCAGTTCGATCGCTCGCTGGAAGCGTTACGAACCGCATATCGGACCACTGCTGACCGCGCTCGGCGACCTGTCACCAAAGAGCTGAGCCCGGCGACGCAATTGCGAACTCCACCGCGCACATCACGACCAGTCGGCCCTGTTCGGGAAAGCTTCCGAGTTCATTGAATTCAGTATGAAAACTTATGGCTTTCGTGCTAGGCAACGGCGTATCGGGTGACAGTTGGCATTGCCTTTCGGGACGGTCAGAGACCTAAGAGAAGATGCCGTTGCGGGGTGAACAAGGCCGGCAGCACGCGATGGCCGCGTGACGCGGGGGAGGCATTTTGGTCGACAAGAACGTTCTTCTGCTGCTCGGCGAGGCGCTGCTCTATTTCGTAGTGATGGCGGGCCTGCTCTACGGCCGCCGACGTTTCGGTATCGGTCTATTCGTCTGCGCCATCGGCGTGATGCATTTCCTGGAAACGTATCTGGCCAGCGTCTTCTACATTCAGCTTCCCTTCGGCCAGCTTTCGCCGGGCTCGACCGTCCTCTTCTCCGGCAAGCTGATGATGATCCTGATGCTCTACATCAAGGAGGATGCCGTCGTCGTCCGCCAGCCCATCTACGGCCTTCTGATCGGCAATTTCCTGATCGTCGGGCTCGTGATGATCCTGCGCAATCACGACATCGCGCCGATCGCGCCGGGCCGCGTGCCCGACATGCGGTTCGTCGACGAAATGGGGTGGCTGATGGTGTGGGGCACGGTGCTGCTCTTCATCGATTCCATCGCCATCATCCTGCTCTACGAACGGCTCGGCGCCTGGCTCAAACGGGTTCCCTTCCTGCGCCTGTTTGCCTGCGGCGCCACCGTGCTAACCTTCGACCAGGCCGGCTTCTTCACCGCGCTGCATTTTTATTCCGGTGCGCCCTACGCGGCGATGATCGGCGGCTGGATGGCCAAGGTCTGCGCCGCGTTCGTCTTCAGCGCGCTGATCGTCGGCTATCTGCGCTTCGTGGAACGCGAACGACCGGCCGCGGAACACCCCACGCAAGGGCGCCAGGTTTCCGACATTTTCTATACCCTGACCTATCGTGAACGGTACGAAGATCTTCTCCAGCAGACCGGCCGGGACGCGCTGACAGGCGTTTTCAACCGCCGCAAGCTTGAACTTCTGGCGTTTGATTCCTTTCAGCGTGAAGTTTCCGCCGCCGAGCCCCTGAGCCTGCTCGCCATCGACATCGACAGGTTCAAGTCCGTCAACGACCGGTTCGGGCACAAGGTCGGCGACGACGTGCTGAAGGCGCTGGCGAAGATCTTGGCCCGGACCCTGAGGCCCGACGACCAGCTCTTCCGTTATGGCGGAGAAGAGTTCGTCGTTCTCAGTCCCAACCTCGGCCCGGCTGCGGCCGCCCTGCTGGGCGAACGCCTGCGCGAGGCGGTCGAGAGCCATTCCGCATCCGATCTCCATGGATCGACGATTTCCGTCGGCGTCGCCACGGCCCCTGTCGAGGCGACGAGCTATGATGCCCTGTTCGCCTGCGCTGATGCCCGTCTCTACGCGGCAAAGCATGAAGGGCGGAACCGGGTCGTGTCCGCCTACAGCGAAATCGGACAGCCGAAGACCGGTGCGCCTTCCTTCCCCGAGACGGCATGCTCCCGGCCGAATTGACGAACGGGTCCGCCCCGTGCTTGTCTCGCAGTGCAGTATTGTCCCGTTGCAAGTGCCGTGTCCTTCCTGTAGCAAACGGGGTGACCGGTCGCATCTCCGCTCCAGGCCCCAAAGCTCCACGCGACACGGCGCCCGCAGGACGGTGCGCGCCGCCTGTCCAGTCCGACGAGCCGAAATGTCCGCTTCCGTTGCCTTTTCCCTTCCCAACCTGCTGACCTACGGCCGCATTCTTGCCGTGCCTGCGGTGGCAGCCTGCTTCTACGTTCCCGGCAATGCCGCGCGATGGACGGCTTTGGGAATTTTCGTTGCGGCCGCGATCACCGATTTTTTCGACGGCTATCTTGCCCGCATGTGGAAGCAGCAATCGGCGCTCGGCCGGATGCTCGATCCGATCGCGGACAAGCTGCTTGTCTCCGTCTGTCTGCTGATCCTCGCCGCCGAGGGCACGGTCGGCAACTGGTCGCTCATCCCGGCCATCGTGATCCTGTGCCGGGAGATCCTCGTCTCGGGACTGCGCGAGTTCCTGGCGGAGCTGCAGGTCAGCGTGCCGGTGACGAAGCTTGCGAAATACAAGACGACGGCGCAGCTCGTGGCGATCGGCTTCCTGCTCGCGGGTCCGGCAGGCGATGAGGTGCTGCCCGGCACCTCGCTCATCGGGCTTGGCCTGCTCTGGATTTCCGGGTTGCTGACGCTTTATACCGGGTACGACTACTTCAAGGCCGGCATCGGCCATCTGATCGAGGAACCGTGATGAAGATCCTCTATTTCGCCTGGGTGCGCGAACGCATCGGCATGCCCGAGGAGGAAATCGCTCTGCCGGCCGAGGTCACCACACCGGCGGATCTGCTCGCCTTCCTGAGCAAGCGCGGCCCCGAATACGAATCCGCCTTCGAACGCCCCGAGGTCATCCGGGTTGCCGTCGACCAGACGCACGTCGAGCACGACATGCCCATCGGTGACGCCCGCGAAATCGCCCTCTTCCCGCCGATGACGGGTGGTTGATCCCATGTCGATAACGGTTCGCATCCAGCCCGACGATTTCGATCAGGCCGCGGAAATCGCCCGGTTGAGCGATGGACGCGAAGATGTCGGCGCGGTCGTGACCTTTACCGGGCTCTGCCGCAACGAGGATGGTCGGCTCGCGGCTCTGGAACTCGAACACTACCCGGGAATGGCGGAAGCCGAGATCCGGCGCATCGCGGAAGAGGCGAGCAGCCGCTGGCCGCTCCACGGCATCACGGTCATTCACCGCCACGGCAAGCTGGCGCCTGGGGCCAACATCGTTCTGGTGGTGACGACCTCCTCCCACCGGGCTGCCGCTTTCGAGGCCGCTGAATTCCTGATGGACTACCTCAAGACCCGCGCTCCCTTCTGGAAGAAAGAGTGGCTTGCCGACGGCACGTCGGGCGACTGGGTCGAGGCCCGCGACCACGACGACACCGCGGCCGAGCGCTGGCAGAAGGCCTGATATCGTCGTCTTGAAGGTCCGGTCCTTTTTCTTTCGCTGCGGTCTATGGTCGCAACGACGCAGGCTGTTATAAGTCAGGCGGCGCCTCTCCGGTGAGCGACCTTCCGGATGGCCGAAAGCAACGTGCTTTCAGGGTGCCGGAGCATCGTATCCGCGCTCGCGTTTGCGGGCGATGATCCGGATTGTTTTTCGTGTTTCCGGCCGGTCGGCGTGACGCGTCGCCGTCCGGCGTTTTGACGTTCCCGCCAGCGGACCGACATCCGTACCAGTAAGGACTTTCAGATGAGTTCGACACGCTCGGACGCCTATGCGCGCCTCGGTATCCCTTATGCCGAATTCATCGTGTTCATCGCATCGCTGATGATGCTGAATGCGCTTGCCATCGACATCATGCTCCCCGCCTTGCCCGACATTGGCAGGGATCTGGGCGTGACCGACGAGAACGACCGGCAGGTCATCCTTTCCGCCTATCTCATCAGCTTCGGCTTCACCCAGCTCGTCTACGGTCCGCTTGCCGATCGTTTCGGGCGCAAGCCCGTGCTCCTGGTGGGGCTCGCCGTCTACATGCTGGCGAGCGTCGGCGCGGCTATGGCCCCGACCTTCGAGCTGCTGCTGCTGGCCCGCTTCGTCCAGGGTATGGGCGCGGCCGCCCCGCGTGTGCTCGCCTTCGCCATCGTGCGCGACTGTTTCGAGGGCCGGCACATGGCCCGGGTGATGTCGCTGACCATGATGGTCTTCATTCTTGTTCCCGTCATCGCCCCCAGCATCGGACAGCTGATGATCCTCGCAGGGCACTGGCGCTGGATCTTCGGCCTGCTGACCATCGGCAGCGCCATCGTTTTTGCCTGGACCGCTCTGCGCATTCCCGAGACGCTGCATCCGGAAGACCGCGGCCGGCTGTCCATAGGCTCGATCCTGACCAACTATCGCATCACGCTGACGACGCGACAGACGCTCGGCTACATGATCGCGGTGGCGCTGATGTTCGGCGGCATGTTCGGCTTTCTCAACTCCGCCCAGCAGATCATGGTTGATGTCTACGGCATGGGTACGGCCTTCCCGCTGGTCTTCGCCGGCATCGCCCTGTCGATCGCCGTCGCCTCCACGCTCAACTCGCGCCTGGTCGTGCGCCTCGGCATGCGGGTCATCGCCCACTACGCGCTGGCCTGCATGGCAATCATCTACGTGATCCATTCCCTGATCGCGAACCTGGGGCTCGATTCCATCTGGACGTTCGCCCCCCTGATGGCGGCCTGCATGTGCTGCTTCGGCCTGCTGATGGCCAACCTCAATGCGCTTGCCATGGTCCCCGTCGGCCACATCGCCGGCTCAGCCGCCGCCATCATCGGCTTCGTCGGCACCACCGGCGGCACCATTCCGGGGTATTTCATCGGACAGGCCTTCGACGGCACGGTCATCCCCTTCACGACCGGATTCGCGATCCTCTCGATCCTGGCCTTCATCGTCGTCATGATCACGGAACGCGGGCGCATGTTCCGCCCGGGCGACACGCCCCATTCGTGAGGCTGGCGATCGAGAACCGCCCAATAGAAAAAGGCCGCCCGGGTTTCCCTTGGGCGGCCTTTTCTTTGCTGACGTCCCCTCGGCCTCTCGCCAGAGGCCCTATTCAGCCGCTATCGCAGCGGCACCCGGAGCGCGCACGCACGCCTCGTAGTCGTGCATCAGCTGCTCGGAGATCTTGCCCGGCACGAAGTGATAGGGGCCGACCTCGGAGACCGGCGTCACCTCTGCTGCCGTGCCGGTCAGGAAGCATTCCTCGAAGCCTTCCATTTCCTCCGGCGCGATCGTGCGCTCGTTCACCTCAAGGCCACGGTCGCGGGCAAGCCCGATCACAGTGCGGCGGGTGATGCCATCGAGGAAGCAGTGCGGCGTCGGCGTGTGAATGACGCCATCCTTCACGAAGAAGATGTTGGCGCCGGTTGCCTCGGCGACGTTGCCCTGCCAGTCGAGCATCACCGCATCGGCATAGCCCTTGTGCTCGGCCGCATGCTTGGACAGCGTGCAGATCATGTAGAGCCCGGCGGCCTTGGCCTTGCACGGAATCGTGCGGGGATCCGGCCGGCGATACTCGGCGATATCGAGACGGATGCCCTTCAGCTTCTCTTCAGGCTTGAAGTAGCTCGGCCACTGCCACACGGCGATCGCGGTGTGGATCTTGTTGTGCTGGGCCGACACGCCCAACGCCTCGGAGCCACGCCATGCGATCGGACGCACATAGGCCTCCGTCAGCTTCTCGCGCTTCAGGAGCTCGTTGGTGGCGTCGTTGATCTCTTCGGCGGTGAAGGGAATCTCGAAATCCAGGATCCGGGCCGACTGGATCAGTCGCTCGGTGTGCTCTTCGAGCTTGAACACGTGGCCGGAGTAGGCCCGTTCACCCTCGAACACAGCGCTCGCATAGTGAAGCCCATGCGTCAGCACGTGGATTTTCGCGTCCGCAAACGGGACAAATTGCCCGTCGAACCAGATCTCACCGTCCATTTGGTCGAATGCAGGCCCGGCCATTTCCTCTTCTCCAACATTTTTGGTTGTTCGGGCCCCCACGGACCCGACTGCGTTGCAATGTCCGCCCCGATATCGGCGCTAAAGGCGTCCCCCTAGGTGGCGGCTTTGCGTCGCAGCGAAAGTACCGGTATCTTCTCCCCATCCTGATCCGCCCGAAAGCAACGGATCGAACCTGGACGCGGGGAAAATGTTC
The DNA here is from genome assembly GCF_037026715.1 of Breoghania sp. JC706. Lineage (NCBI taxonomy): Bacteria > Pseudomonadati > Pseudomonadota > Alphaproteobacteria > Hyphomicrobiales > Stappiaceae > Breoghania > Breoghania sp. JC706. The sequence continues at coordinate 96,535 of NZ_JBANCG010000001.1, read as the reverse complement.
TTTCCTTTCGTCGAAGCTGCATTCTGTGTAACAATCGGTCCGAAATAAGTCAATATGGCTGACGTAAATTTCAACGCGACGCGAAATTGGGCGGATGCCGCCTCGAATGCAGGCACCGATGGCGGCCCGCAGGAACCGGAAAAGCTGCACTACGAGCTGATCGAGCTCCTGTTCTTCGCCTATCGCGACTTCATTTCGGACCCGGACGCGATCCTGGCCGAATACGATTTCGGCCGCGCCCACCACCGCGTGCTTCATTTCGTCTCTCGAAATCCGGGTATCCGGGTGACCGAACTGCTCGACATCCTGAAGATCACCAAGCAGAGTCTGGGGCGTGTCCTGAAGCAGCTGGTCGACGAGGGTTTCATCGACCAGCGCACGGGCTTGCAGGACAGGCGACAGCGGTTACTTTATCCGACCGCGAAGGGCGAGGCGCTGAGCCACCAGTTGTCCGTTCCGCAATCGGTGCGGCTGGAAAAGGCGCTGAGCGAGCTTCCCGAAGGTGGGCGCGAGATTGCCCGCCAGTTCCTGTACCGCATCATCAACGATGCAGAACGTCCCCACGTCGCCCGCCTCGCCGGCAAGAAGTGAGCCGCCCGGCGCGCGAGAGAACCGAAAGACGATGCAAGCGCACCCCCGCACCGTTCCGGCCGACGATGCCGCCCATCTGCTGATCGTGGACGACGACAACCGCATCCGCACCCTCCTGTCCCGGTTCCTGGGCGAGCACGGATACCGGGTCAGCCTGGCGGCATCAGCGGCCGAGGCGCGCGGGCGCCTGCGCGGGCTTGATTTCGACCTGCTCATCCTCGACGTGATGATGCCCGGCGAAAGCGGTTTCGACCTCGCGCAGGATATCCGGCAGAAGTCCCAGGTCCCCATCCTGATGCTGACGGCGCGCACGGATTCGGACGACCGTATCCACGGCCTGGAACTGGGGGCGGACGACTACCTCGCCAAGCCCTTCGAGCCGCGCGAACTTCTACTGCGCATCAACAACATCCTGAAGCGCGGGCGTTCGAGCGAACCGGCGCCGCTGCCGGAGATCCGGTTCGGGCCTTATGTCTTCCTGACCGAGCGTGGCGAACTCAAGCGCGGCGACGAGACCGTGCGCCTGACCGATCGCGAAAAGCAGATCCTTGCGATCTTTGCCGCGAGCGGGGGAGAAACCGTTCCGCGGCACATGATCGTCGGCGGAGACATGGGCAAGGGAGAACGCACCGCTGACGTCCAGATCAATCGGCTGCGCCGAAAGATCGAGGCGGATCCCTCCAACCCGATCTACCTCCAGACGGTGCGCGGAATCGGCTACCGCCTCCTGATCGATTGAGCGGGCGATGATCCTGGCCGAGATTCGCACGAAGTTATCGCAGCGATTGAGCTCCCTGGCCGCCGCGGCTGGCCGCATGAACATTCTGGCACCCGTGATCCGTTTTTACCGCATCTTCGCGCAGTGGCTGCGCCGGCACATGCCGAAAGGCCTCTTTCCCCGCACGATCCTGATCATCGTCATCCCGATGCTGCTGCTGCAGTCCCTCATGGCGTTCCTGTTCATGCAGAAGCACTGGGAAACGGTGACCAGGCGACTTTCGCAGGCGGTCGTCGGCGAGATCGCCTCAGTCATCTCGGTCATTGAGGCCTATCCGCAGGACCCCGATTTCGAGACGATCACGCGCATCGCAAGCCAGGATCTGAAGCTCTCGATTTCGGTGTTGCCTCCCTCCCCCCTGCCCTCGCCGCGGCCGAAGCCCTTCTTCTCGCTGCTCGACAGGGCGCTCAGCGAGGAAATCCGCACGCAGATTGGCCGCCCCTTCTGGATCGATACCGTCGGCAAGTCGCAATTCGTCGAGATCCGCATCCAGATGAAGCACAATGTGCTCAGGGTGATCACGCGGCGTAGCCAGACCTACGCATCGAATTCGCATATCTTCCTGGTCTGGATGGTCTCCACGTCGTTGGTCCTTCTTGGTGTGGCGCTGTTGTTCCTGCGCAACCAGATCCGCCCGATCCAGAAACTGGCCGATTCCATGGAAAGCTTCGGCAAGGGACATCCGGTCGAAGGCTTCAGGCCACGTGGCGCGGAAGAGGTCCGGCGCGCATCCGCCGCCTTCCAACGCATGAGCCGGCGCATCGAGCGCCAGATCGAGCAGCGCACGATCATGCTTGCGGGCGTCAGCCACGACCTGCGCACCATCCTCACCCGTTTCCGGCTGGAACTGGCGCTGATCGGTGACAACGAGGAAACCGAGGGGCTCAAACGCGACATCGAGGAGATGAACTCGATGCTGGAGGCCTATCTCGCCTTCGCCCGAGGCGACGGCGACGAGATCCCCTCCGATATCGACATTGCGCTGATGGTGGAGGATCTGGAGGCAGATGCTGAAACCGCCGGCGCCAAGGCCTCTTCCAGCTACAGGGGCGCCCCGGTCGTGCGCGTGAAGGCAAGCGCCTTCCGCCGCTGTCTGACCAACCTCGTCGCCAATGCAGCCCGGCACGGCAAATGCGTGGAGATATCCGGCCGGCACGAGCGTGGCTGGCTGACGATCACGGTGGATGACGACGGTCCCGGCATCCCGGCAGAAGATCGCGAAGACGCCTTCCGCCCGTTCCACCGCTTCGACGATGCCCGCAATCTCGATTCCACGGGCACGGGACTGGGCCTGACCATCGCCCGCGACATCGCCCGCGGTCATGGCGGCGATCTGGTACTGGAGGACAGCCCGCTGGGCGGCCTGCGCGCTGTGGTGCGCATTCCGGATTGACGGTGGGAAACGCGCAACCTTTTGGAGTGCGGGAGAAGCGCGAACGCGAAGACTAGACCTCGGCCGCAGCCACCGGTCCGTTGTCCGGCACATCCGCTCCCCGACGACGGCGGTCGGCAAAGACGCGCTTGAACGGCGCAAACCAGCGCTCCGCCCGATCGAGGCGATCAAGCAGATCCGATCCGCGTTTCAACTCGCGGTCGAGCGCCGCCATTGTGCGGGCCTTGCCCGGATCCTCGTCCTTGAACCAGACCCGCATGACCTTGATGTAAGCCACGACAAGAGCTTGCGTCAGCGCCAACCCGCGCACTCCGCCGGCATTGATGCCAGCGGCCGTCAGCATCCAGCGCAGGGAGGTCAAAGCAAGCGAATTGAGTTCGGCGGCAAAGACCGGATCGGTGCGAGCGGCGCGATAGATCGCCTCAAGCGCGGGCTTGTGCGGCTCCAGCGCATCGAGCCGGCGCATCAGCACATCGAACAGGCGGTCCAGCGCCGGCTCCTCGGCCAGTTCGGCTTCGGTACCATCCAGGACTTCGGCATCGATACGGCGATAGAAATCGGCGAGGATCGCCATGCGGCCATCATAGACCTTGCGCAAGGCGGAGGGCTTGACGCCGGCGCGCTCCGCCACCGCCGCCATGGTCACGTCCGGCCACGACCGTTCAGCGACAAGCCCCATGAAGGCATCGAGAATGGATTTGCGGGTCTTTTCGGTCGTCATCGCAGGTCACCTCCGTTTAGCGAGAGATAGGCCTGCAGCGTGACTTTTCAAAGCCGTGGAGGCGGAAACACCGCATCAGCCGAGTTCGCGCGAACGATCCGCCGCTGCCTTGACCGCAGCATCAAGCAGCGGCTGGAAGCCGTCGTCCGCCATCAGCACCGACAGCGCCGCCGCCGTCGTGCCGCCCGGAGACGTCACGTTCTTGCGCAGCGTTGCCGCATCGAGATCGGACCGGTAGAGAAGCTCTCCGGCACCCGCCACGGTCTGGCGCGCGAGCGTTTCGGCAAGTTCGGGAGAAAGTCCTGCCTTGCGTCCCGCTTCCGCCAGACATTCTGCCAAAAGGAAGACATAGGCCGGACCGGACCCGGAGACGGCCGTCACCGCGTCCATTTCGCCCTCGTCGTCGAGCCAGGCAACCGCGCCGATGCCGGACAGCAGGTCCTCGACGAGATGCTTCTGATCAGAGGAAACGGCGGCATTGGCGAAGACGGCCGTCATGCCGCGTCCAACTTGTGCCGGGGTGTTGGGCATGGCGCGCACCACGGGCACGCCCCCGAAAGCCGCCTCGAATGTCCCGATCGTCTTGCCCGCGGCAATCGAGACGACGAGTGTCCCGGTGCCGACGACCGGCTTCAGCGACTCCAGCGCCTCCGCCATCATCTGCGGCTTGACTGCGATGAGCACAACGGCCGGCGTCAGATCGCCCGGCACGGCCGTGACATGGCGGATACCCTTGGCGGCAAGAAGCGCCGCCATTTCTTCGGAGGGCCGGGGATCGCACACGACGATGGCGGCAGGGTCGATGCCCTGCTCGACCCATCCCGCAAGCATGGCGCCGCCCATCTTGCCGGCACCGACAAGAAGCAACGGACTGGATTTTTCAAGTTTCATGCTTCGCCGACAGTCTCGAACATGACCGACTCCAGCGCCTCACCAGCGCTCTTGCCGGCCCAGACAACAAACTGGAACGCCTGGTAGTAGCGTTCGCAGGACTCAAGTGCATTGGTAAGAAGACCCTCGATCTGCTCCGCAGTCGCCTCCGCGCCGCCCGCAAGCAGCAGCGACTGGCGGAAGATCACAACACCTTCGCGGTTCCAAAGATCGAAATGCCCCATCCAGAGCTGTTCGTTGACGAGCGCGAGCAGCCGGACCACCTCCGTGCGCCGCGCCTCCACGACCTTGAGATCGAAGGCGCAGGCCAGATGCAGGGCCTCAACGTCCTCCATCCAGGAGAACGAGACGTGATAGTCGCACCAGTGAGCTGCGACGGAAATCGTGATCTCGTCTTCACCGGAACGCTCGAACGCCCAATCATTGATTGCGGCGATCTGCTCGATTGTGTCGACGGGATTGGATTGCCGGTCGGCTTCGATTTCGATCAGGCTCATGAGCGGTCCTCGCGCCTGGCGTCTGAAAGGGTCCGCTCGTGCCGCCATAGCGGGCTTGAGTGCCCAGTCAGGCTGAGTTTGGAAGGATCCCGATCAAGGAGATCGAAATCGTTCCGGGTGATCCCGCATCGCTTTCGACGTGCGAATTATGACATTCGTACGACTATATCTGCGAATCTACCTTTTAAATCAGTATAGATCGATATTGACGCACCACGAAATCATTCATTTCGAAAGTGCGCGGGATAACTTGTGGAGAAGCTCCGCCGTAACCGGAGTGACGTTCAGGAAGCGTCGCTCGCCTTGTCTGCCGGACGCCTGCTCGAGCCGGCCTTGGCAGCCTTGCCGGCCGGCTTGCCATCCGTCTTGCCCACTGATAGGGCCTCTTCCAGAGCGGCCACGCGGGCGGAAAGCGCATCGGCGTCATCGCGGGCGCGGGCGGCCATTTCCTTCACGGCCTCGAATTCCTCGCGCGAAACGACATCCATATCGGCGAGGAAGCGTTCGGCCTGGGCGCGGAAAGCCGTCTCCACCTCCCGCCGCATTCCCTGGGCGACGCCTGCGGCATCCGTCATCATCTTGGCGAAATCGTCGAACAGACGATTGTTGGACTGGGTCATGGCGGGCTCCTTGGCCATCGGCGATCCTGTCCGGGCCTCGGACCCGGATCTCCGGGCGGAGATCTCTGGATCGGGCGCGCCGGACCTAATTCCTCCTGCAATAGGTAAGTCCGTTTGCATCGCACTGCAACAGGCCCATATCCATCACGCCGCAGACAGCCCCATATCCCCGGGCGGCAGGAGACATCTCCCGGATGCGACCGACGGCAAGCCGTCTTGACTAGGCCGCCCCGAATGACCAACGTCCCGCGCAAACCGGACGGGTTCCCGCCGGATCTTCGCCCCGGATGCCACAAGGCAGATGACGCCCGATGCCCCTTTTCGTCCTTCCCTACCCCGCCATCGACCCCGTCCTGATCGAACTGGGTCCCTTCGCGATCCGCTGGTATGCGCTGGCCTATATCGTCGGCATCCTGCTCGCGTGGCGGTACATGACACGCCTGGTGCGCACCGACCGGCTCTGGCAGGCAACGCCGCGTCCCTCGGCCGCCGATATTGACGATTTCGTCCTCTGGGCCACGCTGGGCATCGTCCTCGGCGGACGGCTCGGCTACGTGCTCATCTACAATCTGCCCTATTTCACCGAGCATCCGGCCGAGATCTTTCATGTCTGGCAGGGCGGCATGTCCTTCCACGGCGGCTTCCTCGGCACCGTGCTCGCGATGGTGATCTTCGCGCGGCTGCGCCGCATTTCGATGCTCACGCTGTTCGATCTTGCCGGCACGGCGGCCCCCATCGGCCTCTTCTTTGGCCGTATCGCCAATTTCATCAATGGCGAGCTTTGGGGGCGTGTCACCGATGTTCCCTGGGCGATGGTCTTTCCCGGGGGCGGCCCCCTTCCCCGCCACCCGAGCCAGCTCTACGAAGCAGCCCTTGAGGGTGTCGTCCTGTTTCTCGCCATGCGCCTCCTGAGCCATCGCTTCGAAATGCTGCGAAAGCCCGGCTTCATTGCCGGCGCCTTTGCGGCGGGATACGGCATCGCCCGCCTCATCGGCGAGCGCTTCCGCATGCCGGACGAGCAGATCGGCTTTCTCTCCTTCGGCACCACCATGGGCATGCAGCTCTCCCTGCCCATGATCGTCGCGGGCGCGTTTCTGATGGTTTGGGCCGTGCGCAAGCACGCGAACGGCGGCGAGACCGACAAGGGGCGCAAGGCGTGAGCGAGACCGCACTGAAGACCCGCATCAAGGCGCTGATCGAGACGGCGGGACCGATCAGCGTCGCCGACTACATGGGCCTGTGCCTCGCCGACCCCCAACACGGCTACTACATGCGCCGCGAACCGTTCGGCACCTCCGGCGATTTCACCACGGCGCCGGAAGTCAGCCAGATGTTCGGCGAACTCATCGGCGCCTGGTGCCTTGAGGTCTGGAGCGGTCTCGGCCGCCCGGAGAAGCTCAACCTCGTCGAACTCGGGCCCGGACGAGGCACGCTGATGGCGGACGTGCTGCGGGTCGCCCGCCTGGACCCGGGTTTCTGCGCGGCGGCGCATGTGCATCTGGTGGAAACCAGCCCGCGCCTCAGATCCGCGCAGGAACAAACCCTTGCCGCAGCTCCCCTGCCGCGGACCTGGCACGAAACCCTCGAAAGCGTGCCGGAGGGCCCGACCATCCTCGTCGCCAACGAATTCTTCGATGCCCTGCCGATCCGCCAGTATGTGCTTGCCTCCGGCAACTGGCACGAGCGCGTGGTCGGTCTGGATCGCGGGAGCGGCGATCTCATGTTCGCGGCCGGACCGGCCCGGCTGGACACCGCCGGCCTGCCGGAAGACATCGCGAACCCGAAGGCGCGCGGCATCGGCGACGGCGCAATCCTCGAAACCCAGCCGGTTGCCAACGCGATCGCCGGCGATATCGCCGCCCGGCTGACACGCCACGGCGGCGCGGCGCTGGTGATCGACTACGGCTACGAACGCACGGCGATCGGCGACACCCTTCAGGCCCTGGAACGGCATGCCTTCGCCGATCCGTTCGCCAATCCGGGCGAGGCGGACATCACCGCCCATGTGAACTTCGAGGCCTTGGCACGTGCGGCGCGCGAGGAGGGCGCGGCAATCCACGGACCGATGACCCAGGGGGATTTCCTCGTCGCACTCGGCCTGCTGGAACGCGCCGGCAGCCTCGGCTCGGGAAAGGACGTCGCGGTTCAGGAGCGCATCCGCGACGACGTCGAGCGGCTTGCGGCACCGGATCAGATGGGAACCCTGTTCAAGGTGCTGGCGTTTTCCTCCCGCTGCCCCGCCCCGCGCCCCTTTCCGGGCTGATACCTTCCTTCCACAACCGCGGCGTTTGACAGTGCCCGCCTTGCGCAGCAGGATCGCGGGCCGCGGTTTTTTCGATAATCGAGAGGCCATCGATGATTTCCGCAACCGATCTTGCCGCCTTGCCAGGCATCGGACACGGCTTTTTCACCCGCAATGGCGGGGTTTCCGAGGGCGTTTACGCGAGCCTCAACATCGGCCTTGGCTCCGATGACGAACGCTCCCGCGTTCAGGAAAACCGCAGCCGAATAGCGAGATCCTTCGAGCTCGCACCGGACCGGCTCGTCAGCCTCTACCAGCACCATTCCGCCGATGCCGTGACCGTGCGCGAGCCCTGGGCACCCGGCGAGGGACCGAAGGCGGATGCGATGGTCACCGACGAACCCGGCATTCTGCTTGGCATCGCCACCGCCGATTGCGGGCCTGTGCTGTTTGCCGATCCCGAGGCACGCGTCGTCGGAGCAGCCCATGCCGGATGGCGCGGCGCCCTGACCGGCGTGCTGGAAGCGACCATCGAGGCGATGGTGGCGCTCAATGCGGAACGCGACCGCATCATCGCCGTCCTCGGCCCCACCATTTCGGCGGCTGCTTACGAAGTCAGCGCCGAGTTCGTCGAGCGGTTCCGCGAGGATCACGAGGGCAATGCCATCTATTTCAAGCCGAACGACAAGCCCGGCCACGCCCAATTCGACCTGCCGGCCTATATCGTCGACCGGCTCGGGCGCGCAGGCATCGCGCGAGCTTCATCGCTTGGCCGCTGCACCTATGGAGAAGAAGAAAATTTCTTTTCCTACCGCCGCATGACCCATCGTGGAGAAGGTGATTACGGCCGCCAGATATCCGCGATCTGCATTCGGGAGGACTAGACAATGGCACTGCATTTCGAGCGAAGCGAATTCGATGAACGCCTCCAGAAGGTGCTCGCCGACATGAAGGATCGCAAGCTCGATGCCATGCTGCTGTTCGCGCCCGAAAGTCACTTCTGGCTGACAGGCTACGACACGTTCGGCTTCTGTTTCTTCCAGTGCCTGATCCTGAAGAAGGACGGAAGCTATGTGCTCTTTACCCGCGCGCCGGATCTCCGGCAGGCGCACCACACCTCGATCATCGAGGACATCCGTATCTGGGTGGATCGCGGCGAAGGCTCGCCCATCGGTCAGTTGAAGGACCTGCTGTTCGATCTGGATCTGCTGGGCTCGCAGCTGGGCGTCGAATACGACACACATGGCCTGTCGGGCCGCAATTCGCGACTGCTCGACGAGGCTTTGCGCTCTTTCGCCGAACTCCAGGACGCCTCCGACCTCATTCCCCGTCGGCGCGTCGTCAAGAGCCCGGCGGAGATCGCCTATGTCCGCAAAGCGGCCGAACTCGCAGACGAGGCCTACCGGGCGGGCGAGGCTGAAATCAGGGCCGGCGCCGACGAAGGCCGTATTCTGGCCGCCATGCAGGGCGCGGTTCTGGCCGGCGGCGGCGACTATCCCGGAAACGAGTTCATCATCGGCTCCGGCATGGATGCCCTCCTTTGCCGCTACAAGAGCGGCCGCCGGCAACTCGGCGCGAAGGACCAGCTCACGCTGGAATTCGCCGGCGTCTATCGCCATTACCACGTCGCGCTGATGCGCACCGTGCTGACCGGCGAGGCGACCCCGCGCCACATCGAGCTGCACGAGGCGGCCACCGCCGCGCTTGCGGCTGTGGAAGAGGTCATGCGGCCAGGCAACACCTTCGGCGACGTTTTCGATGCCCATGCCGGCGAGATGGACCGCCGAAACCTGATGCCTCACCGACTTAACGCCTGCGGCTATTCGCTCGGCGCACGGTTCGCACCGTCCTGGATGGACTGGCCGATGTTCTACCGGGGCAACAAGGTCGGGATCGAGCCCAATATGGTGCTGTTTGCACACATGATCCTGATGGATTCGGAAACGAACACCGCCATGACGCTGGGCTGCACCTACCTGACGAGCGAGGCCGAGCCGCGCCCGCTTTCCGAGCTCTCCCGCGATCTTGTGGTGCGATAGAGAAGCCTTGGCTGGATTCCTTCCCCAAATCCGGCTAGAGCAGACCCACCAAGAGGATCGGTCCGGGTGATGGGAAACGGTTGCTCAACCGTTTCCTGCCATCAAGGGCGCCAGGGCGTGTGGGCTCGGCGAACGCCGGGCGGCACATTCGAGAAGATGGCGACAGGACCGACACACGACAGGCTGCGAGCTGGTATGACCGAGCGACGTTTCTTTCCGTCCCTGCGCGCTGCGGCGCTGTTTGCCGGTTTTCTGGCGCTCGCCGGATGTAGCGGCACCGTCCCGCCGGCGCTCGTCGGCGACGGACCTGCTCCCGGCAACAGCGCATCGCAGACGAGCCGGCCTCCGGCCCCTTCGGTGCCGGCAAGCCAGGCGACCTTTGCGTTTGAGCCCTTCGTCGGCGTTCCCGGCAACACGGCCGATTCGCTTTCCCGCCGCATCGGGGAAGAAGCCAAGGCACAGGGGCTGACGATCGTGCGCCGCATCGGCGCCCCGGCGACATACCGGGTCAAGGGTCACCTCTCGGCGGTTGGCGACAATTCCTCTTCGACGATCATATACGTTTTCGACGTCTACGACGCCAACGGCAATCGGCTCCACCGCTTCTCCGGCCAGGAAACCTCCAGCAAGACCAGCGGCGATCCGTGGACCGGCGTCGAAGGCGATGCCCTCGACCTGATTGCCAAGCGCACGGTCATGGCGCTGCAATCCTGGCTCACGAGAGCGCCCGACTGACGGAAGGCCTGCGACTGACGAGGCGCTGGCCGCGTTTGCCGAAACGCGTTGCAGGGCGTCCGCACCGGGATATGGCGCTCGCTCATTCAGAATCCGCCGCGAACGGCCATCCGGCAGTTGTCGCGGCGCCTGCGCGTTGCTAAAACGCCGCCGCCCGACCTCATCCGGACCGACGCCGGACCGTCGACCCCGATCCGTCCGAGTGCATGCCGCTCGGAACCCTATTCGTATTTGACGCCTGACCGACTACAGGCGCCCTGGACCTCGTATCTGCGCAACAAGAAGGAACGCGAGCAATGAAACTCGTCGCGGGCAACTCCAACCGGGCACTGGCGGAAGAGATTTCCGGCTATCTCGACGTCCCGCTGGCGCAGTGCCAGGTGAGGCGCTTTGCCGACCAGGAGATCTTCATCGAGATCCAGGAAAACATGCGCGGCGAGGATGTGTTCATTCTGCAGTCGACAAGCTATCCGGCCAACGATCATCTGATGGAACTTCTGATCCTCATCGATGCGCTGCGCCGCTCCTCCGCGCGCCGCATCACGGCGGTGCTGCCCTATTTCGGCTACGCCCGCCAGGATCGCAAGCCCGGTCCCCGCACCCCGATCTCCGCCAAGCTCGTCTCCAACCTGATCACGCACGCCGGCGCCGACCGCGTCCTGACCCTCGATCTCCACGCCGGCCAGATCCAGGGCTTCTTCGACATCCCGACGGACAACCTGTTCGCGGCTCCCGTGATGACCCGCGACATCAAGGAGCGCTACGTGCAGGGCAACCTGATGGTGGTTTCCCCGGACGTCGGCGGCGTGGTTCGCGCGCGCGCGCTGGCCAAGCGCATCGACGCGCCGCTCGCCATCGTCGACAAGCGCCGCGAGCGGCCGGGCGAGTCGGAAGTCATGAACATCATCGGTGACGTCGCCGGCCGCGACTGCATCCTCGTCGACGACATCGTCGATTCCGGCGGCACCCTGTGCAACGCCGCGGACGCTTTGCTCGCCAAGGGCGCGACCTCGGTCACCGCCTATATCACCCACGGCGTTCTTTCCGGCGGAGCGGTTGCCCGCGTCGCCGCCTCCCGGCTGAAGGAACTGGTCATCACCAATTCCATCGAGCCGACGGCGGCTGTGGAATCGGCCCCGAACATCCGCGTCATCTCCATCGCCCCACTGATGGGCGAAGCCGTCAACCGCACCGCGCTGGAGAAGTCGGTGTCGAGCCTATTCAACTGATCGACCGGCGAGAAGCATCCGCGGGGACAGAACCGGCGGATGCTTGCCCTTTCGGCCGCGCTCCTGTATAGCAGCGGCCACGCGCCTACCCCCCTGGAGGAAGCGCGGAACGGAGGCCGATCGATCGGCCTCTTTTTCTTGACAGAACCACTTGAGGAGACGAGCCATGGCTCACACCTATGAGCTTGAGGCCACGTTGCGCGAGCGTGTGGGAAAGGGGTCCGCACGGGCACTTCGCCGCGACGGTAAGATTCCGGCCGTGATCTACGGCGGAAACAAGGATCCCCTTCCGATCGCGATCAACTCCAAGGAAACGACGCTGAAGCTGCACGCCGGCGGTTTCCTGACGCAGATCGCCACGATCAACGTCGACGGCAAGCAGGAACGCGTCCTGGCGCGCGACTACCAGCTGGATCCGGTCCGCGACTTTCTGGTCCACGTCGATTTTCTGCGCATCAGCGAAAGCACGCGCCTGACGGTTGACGTGCCGGTGCACTTCATCAACGAAGAAACCTCGCCCGGCATCAAGCGCGGCGGCGTTCTCAACGTCGTGCGCCACACGGTCGAGCTGGAATGCCCGGCGACCTCCATTCCGGAGTCGATCGTCGTCGATCTCGCCGGCCTGGACCTCGGCGATTCCGCGCACATCTCGCTGGTCACGCTGCCGGCGAACGTGACGCCGGCCATCACCGACCGCGATTTCACGATCGCCACCATCGCAGCACCTGCCGGCCTCAAGGAAGAGCTGAAGGGTGAAGGCGAAGGTGAAGAAGGCGGCGCCGAAGCCGAATAGGCTTCTCCACCCTTCTTCCCGGACGACGAAAAACACATTTCGAGGGGCGGCCCGCCGCCCCTCGTTCCCGTTTTCAGACAGCCCCGTTGCAGCCGGACGGCACCGGACATCCACCGATCCAGGGAGACAGCCATGCTTGTCATTGTCGGGCTCGGCAATCCCGGAACGAAATACGAGAAGAACCGCCACAACATCGGCTTCATGGCGGTCGACGCGATCCACCGCCGTCATTCCTCCTTCTCCCCGTGGCGCAAGCGTTTCCAGGCCGAAACCTCCGAAGGCACGATCGCCGACGAGAAGGTGATCCTGCTGAAACCTCAGACTTACATGAACGAGAGCGGGCAGGCAGTCGGTGCCGCCATGCGCTTCTTCAAACTCGAGCCCTCCGATATTACCGTGCTCTACGATGAGCTCGATCTCGTGCCCGGCAAGGTCAAGATAAAGGTGGCGGGCGGCTCGGGGGGCCACAACGGCATCAAGTCGATCGACGCGCATATCGGCAAGGACTACCGCCGCGTCCGCCTCGGCATCGGCCATCCCGGCTCCAAGGAGCATGTCACGGGCTACGTGCTGGGGGATTTCGCCAAGATCGATCAGGACTGGCTGGATCCGCTGCTCGACACGGTCGCGGACAATGCGGACCTCCTCGTCAAGGGCAATGACGGCGAGTTCATGAACCGCATCCACAAGGCCGTGACCGGCAAGGACGGCGCCGCGGACGCAGGCCCCGCCTCCCCCGCCCGCCCGGGATCGAAATCGGGCGCCCCGGGACGCAGCCACATCCGCCAGGCGCGCCCGAAGGCGAAACCGGACCTGCCGAAGGAAGGCCCGCTCGCGGCGATGCTCAAGGGCCTGCTGGGCCCCAAGGACAGCAATTAGAGAAAGACGACAACGATGGGCTTCAAGTGCGGTATCGTCGGGCTTCCGAATGTGGGCAAGTCCACCCTGTTCAACGCGCTGACCAAGACGGCGGCGGCGCAGGCGGCCAACTATCCCTTCTGCACCATCGAGCCGAACACCGGCGATGTTGCCGTCCCCGACCCGCGCATGAACGCCATCGCGAAGATCGCAGGCTCCGCCAATATCATCCCGACCCGGCTGCTGTTCGTCGACATCGCCGGTCTGGTGCGCGGTGCCTCCAAGGGCGAAGGCCTCGGCAACCAGTTCCTCGCCAACATCCGCGAGGTGGATGCCATCGCCCATGTGCTGCGCTGTTTCGATGATGGCGACATCACGCATGTCGAGGGCCGTATCGATCCGGTGGCCGACGCAGATACGGTTGAGACCGAGCTGATGCTTTCGGATCTGGAAAGCCTGGAGCGCCGTGTCGTGCCGCTGCGCAAGAAGGCGAACAGCGGCGAGAAGGAAGCCAAGACCCAGGTCGCGCTGATGGATGCCGTGCTGGAGCTGCTGCGCGACGGCAAGCCCGCCCGCATGCTCGAGGTCTCCAAGGAAGACCGCCCCGCCTTCGAGGCGCTGAACCTGCTGACCTCCAAGCCTGTTCTCTATGTCTGCAATGTCGATGAGGCATCGGCTGCGACCGGCAATGCCTATTCCGACGCGGTGAAGGCCAAGGCGGACGCCGAAGGGGCCGGCGCGGTCATCATTTCCGCGGCCATCGAGGCGGAAATCGCCCAGCTCGACGACGAGGAAGCGCGCGAATACATGGAAACGATGGGGCTGGAAGAGCCCGGCCTCGACCGCCTGATCCGCGCAGGCTACGACCTTCTGGGCCTGATCACCTACTTCACGGCCGGCCCGAAGGAAACGCGCGCCTGGACGATCACGCAAGGCACCAAGGCTCCGGCCGCGGCGGGCGTCATCCACACCGACTTCGAACGCGGATTCATCCGTGCCCAGACCATCGCCTATGACGACTACATCGCCTGCAAGGGCGAGGTGGGCGCCAAGGAAGCCGGCAAGGCGCGCGACGAAGGCAAGGAGTACGTCGTCCATGACGGCGACGTGATGCTGTTCAAGTTCAATACCTGAGCAGGCGCGGGCTTTCGAAAACGCACCGGCTCGTCCGCGCAAGCCGGAGGCGTTGCGAGATCCGAGCCGGCGGCCCATCCTTCGAGACGGCCCTACGGGCCTCCTCAGGATGACGTTGTCCGTGTTGCTGGTTCACCGAAGGCTTCAACAAACACAACGTCATCCTGAGGAGGACGCGCAGCGTCCATCTCGAAGGATGGGCCGCATGTTCTGTACGCCGACCAACGCGCAAACGTTGCACGGCCCGCCCCTGTCCCGGGACGAGGCCGCAATTTGCTCAGGCGCTCAGGCTCGCAGTCAGGCGGCCGGCTTCACGCCGCGGACCATCATCGTCATGCCGGGGATCATCTCCGAAACCTCGATCCCCGCAAAGCCCGCATCCTTCATCAGCTGGCTGACGTAGCCGCCCGTGATCGACTTGGCTTTCGGATTGAAAGCCACATGCTGGAGCTGCCACAAGGCGGCCAGCTTCGGCCCGGTGCGTTCGTCCTCAACCATGAAATCGTGGACGATGAAGTGACCGCCCGGCGAAAGCACGTCCATCGCCTTTCGCACCAGGCCCGGAATGCTCTCTCCCGGAACGCCGGAGAAGAGATAGGACATCAGCACCACGTCGACGGGTGAAGGCCATTCGCCTTCCAGGGCATTGCCGCCCTTGAAGCGGACGCGGTCCGACAGGCCCGCAGCCTTCACGAAGTCCTCGCCCACCTTCACCACGTTGGGGAAATCGAGCACCGTGGAGGAAAGCTCGGGATAGGCCTTGCACAGCGAAATGGAAAAGGCCCCCGTCCCGCCGCCGACATCGAGCATCTTGCGGGCCGCTGACAGATCGACCATGCGCGCCAGCGAGCGGCCGGGGCCGAGCGAACCGGCATGCTGGGATTCCGAATAGAGCCGGGCCTCCTTGGGATCGGAGAACCAGTCCGCATAGGAAGAGACCTGCTCGGGATCGAGTTCGCCCGTCAGCGCGCCTTCGAGCTGCGTCAGGAACGGATACATCTGCTTGTCGATCTGCAGGCGAAGATAGTCGCCGAAATCGTACTTGCGGCCGTTGACCAGGAAGGCTTCGGCGGCAGGCGAGTTGCGGTAGGTGCTGCCCTCGCGCTCAACGAGGCCGAGGCTTGTCAGCGCGGTCAGAAGGGTTGTCGCCCGGTCTGGATCCAGCCCCGTCTTCTCGGCAACGGCATCGAGTTCAGCCCCATCGTCCGCCAATGCCGTGAACAGTCCTACATGCAGGGCGGTAAACAACGCTTTCGATCCCATAAAGGCGAACGCAATATCCGAAATCTGCTCCGCCGTCTCCAGCGGCCTTGGACTGATCATTGCGACGTATCTCCTCAAGTCTTGTTGCACAAAAATCCATCACACATCCGCTGTAAACGAATGCAGGACGTTCCGGTGAATTTCCAGCTTGGAGGCATCATATGGCCATTTCACAGGATTGCAAAATTTTGCGACGGAAGTTGCTTTCAAAATCCTTCGCAAGCTTTCCCGAAGACAGCACTTGCTCAGGGTCATTTGCGGATTTGCCGGCTCGACAGACCTGCTGGATTTCGCCTAGAAACGGCAACATGAGAACAGAGCGATACTTCGAGGATTTTTCTTCCGGAGAAATCATCACCCTCGGCCCGCGCACCGTCGGCGCCGGGGAAATCGTCGAATTCGCAGCCGAATTCGATCCTCAGCCCTTCCATCTGGACGAAGAGGCCGGCCGGCGCTCGATTCTGGGTGGCCTGGCCGCATCCGGATGGCACACGGCCGCCCTGACCATGCGGATGATCTGTGACGCGTTCCTTCTGCAAACCGCGTCGATGGGATCTCCGGGCGTCACGAGCGTCAACTGGCGGCGTCCGGTTCTGGCCGGCGACACGCTCTCCGGCGTCGCCGAGGTCCTGTCCGCCCGCCGTTCCTCATCCAGGCCTGACATGGGCATCGTGACCTTCCGCATCACCCTCGCCAACCAGAAGGGCGAGACGGTCATGGTTCAGGAAAACCCGATCTTCATCGGCTGTCGGGAGGCTTCCGCGTGAAGTTTTTCGAGGATATCGAGACCGGCGTTGAAGAACCCGTGGGCAGCTACACGTTCACGGCACAAGAGATCAAGGCGTTTGCCGCCAAGTTCGATCCCCAGCCCTTCCACATGGACGAGGAAGCGGCGCGACGGAGCCATTTCGGACGGCTGTGCGCATCCGGCTGGCACACCGCAGCCGTCTGGATGAAGCTGATGATCGCCTACCGCGCAAGCCAGATCGAGGAGACGATGAACGGCGAGCGCGGTCATCTGGGTCCCTCCCCCGGCTTCGAGGACCTGAAATGGATCAGGCCGGTCTACGCCGGCGATACGATCAGCTACACCTCCATGATCGAGGACAAGCGCCTGCTCGCCACGCGCCCGGGATGGGGAATGGTGTCCCACGTCAACTGGGGCATCAATCAGAACGGCGAAAAGGTGTTCTCATTCCGCTCGCGGGTCCTTGTCGGGACCCGCGCCACGGCCACATCGCGTTAGAGCGCTTGTCCGTCCGGTCGCAGGCCAACATGCCCGCCCGGACGGCGATCGCCTCAATGACCCGGGAATTCCACCAGGGTGCGGACGGGAACGCCCTGCGCTTCGATCTTGGCGCGGCCGCCGAGATCCGGCAGGTCGATGATGAAACAGGCAGCGACGATGTCCGCGCCGACGCTGCGCAGCAGATTGATGGACGCTTCCGCCGTTCCGCCCGTGGCGATGAGATCGTCCACCAGGATCACCTTCTGCCCCGGCGCGATCGCGTCCTTGTGGATCTCGATCTCGTCGAGACCGTATTCCAGCGAATAGGACATGGACACCGTCTTGTAAGGCAGCTTGCCCGCCTTGCGGATCGGCACGAAACCGGCCGAGAGCTGATGCGCGACGGCGCCGCCGAGGATGAAGCCGCGCGCCTCGATGCCGGCGATCTGGTCGATCTTGGACCCCGCCCACGGCTGCACGAGCGCATCGACGGCACGCCGGAACGCCTTGGCATTGCCAAGAAGGGTCGTGATGTCGCGAAACAGAACCCCCGGCGCCGGATAGTCCGGGATGGTTCGGATCGCGGCGGCGAGTTCGTCCGACACGCTGGCCTCGGTCATAGATCAAATCCTCTGTTCAACGGGCAGGAGCCACGCGCTTCGTGCGGATGCGGGATATTCATACGGGCAGGTCCGGGTTTTCAGGCGTCGTTCCGGTTCAACACACGACCGGCGACCGCGCCGAGCTTTTCCAGAAGCGCGGGATCGCGCATGTCCGGAGCCGTCATCAGCGCATAATCGAGCGCGGTGTCCGATCCGACTGGACAAACCGGATGCTCGCGCGGGAAATCGCGGGCTACGCGCGCAACGAGACGCTGAGCATTCTCCGCATTGTCCTTGAGCACGCGAATGATCATGGTGATGTCGACCTCCCCGTGCTCGGGATGCCAGCTGTCGTAGTCGGTGACCATGGCAACGGTTGCGTAGCAGATTTCCGCCTCACGCGCGAGCTTGGCCTCCGGCATGTTGGTCATGCCGATAACATCGCAGCCCCAGGACCGGTACAGGTGGCTTTCCGCCAGCGAGGAAAACTGCGGCCCCTCCATGGCGAGATAGGTCCCGCCGCGCCGATGGCGGATGGCCTCGGCCTGCGCCGCCGCCTCGATCGCATCGACGAGCTTCGGGCTCACCGGATAGGCCATGGAGACATGGGCCACGCAGCCCGCGCCGAAGAAGCTCTTGTGGCGGGCGAAGGTGCGGTCGATGAACTGTTCCACCAGCAGGAAGGTGCCTGGCGCCAGCTCTTCCTTGAGCGAGCCGCAGGCGGAAACGGAAATGAGGTCGGTGACGCCGGCCCGCTTCAGAACATCGATATTGGCCCGGTAGTTGATGTCGCTCGGCGAAAGGCGGTGTCCACGGCCGTGGCGCGGCAGGAAAACGACCGTCAGGCCGTCCATCTCCCCGATCCGCAGCTCGTCCGACGGCTCGCCCCAGGGGCTCTCGACCTTGATCCACTCGGCATTTTCAAGGCCGGGCAACTCGTAGATGCCCGAGCCGCCGATCACCCCCAGCACAGATTTCGCCATCACGGATCCCCGTTTGTCATCACAAACGCCAGCATGTCCGGTGCGCGCCATTTGTCAACGCGACCGATACCGCGCGCATACGAAAACGCCGCGCGATCGCTCGCGCGGCGTGAATTCTCTCGCAGCCATCGCACACTCAGTGCGCGACGTTGCGCCAGATCTTCTTCTTCGTGAAGTAGAGCAGGCTGGCGAAGATCAGCAGGAAGATCATCACCCGGAAGCCCATCTTCTTGCGTTCCTCAAGCTTGGGCTCGGCCGCCCACATCAGGAAGGCGGAGACGTCGGTCGCATATTGGTCCACCGTCGTCGGCGACCCGTCGGGGTACTCGACGAGATCGTCCATCAGCGGCGGCGGCATGCCGATGGCGGGGCCCGCGATGAAATGCGGATTGTAGTACTTGCCGTCGGGAATCTCGACGTCCTCGGGCACGTTCTCCTCGTAGCCCGTCAGCAGGCCATGGATGTAGTCCGGCCCCTGCTCCTGGTACTGGGTGAAGGCATCGAAGACGAACCACGGGAAGCCGCGCTCCACGGCGCGACCCTTGGCGATCAGCGACAGATCGGGCGGATAGGCGCCGCCATTGGCAACCATCGCCGCCTGCTTGTTGGGGAACGGCGCGGGGAAGTGATCGGAGGGCTTGGCCTCGCGTTCATACATGTCGCCATCGTCGTTCGGCCCGTCCTGAACGGTGTATTCCGCGGCAAGCGCCTTGATCTGGTCTTCGGAATAACCGAGCGCACCTTCCTGGCCAAGGGTTCGGAAGGCGACGAGGCTCATGCTGTGGCAGCTGGAACAGACTTCCTTGTAGACCTTGAAGCCGCGCTGCAGCTGCTGCTTGTCGTAATGGCCAAACGGTCCGGAGAAGCTCCAGTGCTGCCGTTCGACGTGGGGACCTTCGCCCGCGGCGAGGGCAGGTGCGGCGATCGCCACCACTGCCACGGCCATGACCGCGCGGACAGACGTCGAGATGAGGGTCTTCATGTCTTGCTCTCCTCTCTTCCGCCCATCAGGCCTTGGTCTCGGGCGCGGCAACCGCACCGGAGGGCTGGCCGCCGCCGCTCTTTTCCAGCACCGCCTCGTTGATCGAGGCAGGCAGGGGCTTCGGCTTCTCCAGGAAGCCGAGCAACGGCAGGATGACCAGGAAATGGATGAAGTAATATGCGGTGCAGATCCGCGAGGCGAGCACGTAGCCGCCTTCCGGCGGCTTGGAGCCGAGCCAACCGAGGACAACGCATACGATCGCGAAGATCCAGAAGAACTGCTTGTAGATCGGACGATAGGTGGCCGAGCGCACGCGGGACGTATCGAGCCAGGGCAGGACGAACAGCACCGCGATGGCGCCGAACATCGCGATCACGCCGCCGAGCTTGTCGGGAATGGCGCGCAGGATCGCGTAGAACGGCAGGAAGTACCATTCCGGCACGATGTGCGCCGGCGTCACCAGCGGGTTGGCCTCGGTGTAGTTGTCCGGGTGCCCCATGTAGTTCGGCACGTAGAAGGCGAACCAGGCGAACAGGATCATGAACACCACGATCGCGAACAGGTCCTTCATCGTATAGTACGGATGGAAGGGCACCGTGTCCTTGTCGGACTTCGGATCGACGCCGGTCGGGTTGTTGTTGCCCGAGGTGTGGAACGCCCAGATGTGCAAGAGCACCACGCCGACGATCATGAACGGCAGCAGGTAGTGCAGCGAGAAGAAGCGGTTGAGTGTCGGGTTGCCGACCGCGAAGCCGCCCCACAGCCAGTGGGTGATCGTCTCGCCCACAAGCGGGATGGCCGAGAACAGGTTGGTAATGACCGTCGCGCCCCAGAAGGACATCTGGCCCCAGGGCAGCACGTAGCCCATGAAGGCGGTCGCCATCATCAACAGGAAGATGATCACGCCGAGGATCCACGAGATCTCGCGCGGGTCCTTGTAGGAACCGTAGTAGAGGCCGCGGAAGATGTGGATGTAGACGGCGATGAAGAACATCGACGCGCCGTTGGCGTGCAGATAGCGCATAAGCCAGCCGTAGTTCACGTCGCGCATGATGTGTTCGACGGAATTGAAGGCGAGATCCACATGCGGCGTGTAGTGCATCACCAGCACGACACCGGTGACGATCTGCGCGACCAGGACGAAAAAGGCGATACCGCCAAACGTCCACCAGTAGTTCAGGTTCTTGGGCGTCGGGAAATCAACGAAACTGCCGCGCACAAGGCTGATGACCGGCAGGCGTTTTTCCAGCCACCGGGCAGCCGTGTTCTGCGGCACATAGGTCGAATGTCCGGCCATGGTGCTTCCTCCTAGCTCAGGTGCGCGTCAGCCGATCGTCACGACCGTATCTGAGGTAAACTTGTAGGGCGGGATCAGAAGGTTCTCCGGGGCGGGCCCCTTCCGGATGCGGCCGGCGGTATCGTAGTGCGAGCCGTGACAAGGGCAGAACCAGCCGTCGAAATCGCCCGACTCGCCAATCGGGATGCAGCCCAGATGCGTGCACACGCCAACCATGATGAGGAGCTTTTCGCCAAGCTCCGCGGAGCCTCCTTCCGCACCGCCGGCGGCCCGGTTCTCGTCGGTGGCCTGGGCATCGGCGGGAAGGTTCAGGTTGCGCGCGAGCGGATCACGCAGCTCCGAGATGTCGACGGCCTTTGCCTCTTCGACTTCCTTGTCCGTCCGGTTGCGGATGAAGAGGGGCTTGCCGCGCCACATCACCTTGATCTGCTGGCCCTCGGCGACGTTCGAGACGTCGACCTCGATGGAGGCCAGGGCCAGGGCGGACGCATCGGGGTTCATCTGACTGATGAACGGCCATGCCAACGCCCCCACACCGACCGCACCTACGGCACCGGTCGCGATATAGAGGAAATCGCGACGGGTTGCCTCTCCCATTTCCGTCGTAGCCAAGGTCTGATCCTCTCCAATCATGTCGCCGCGCCGGCAATTACCTCGTTCCTCGCACCGTTCCGTTGATGGAACACGCGCGATTCACGGGCACTCTATTGGCGCAATCTGCGGCTAGACCGCACATTCCCAAGCGGTTGGTCTTTTTGCACCCTTCCCAGCAGTTGTCCAGATGGGCCTTCGGTTTAAGGCCCATTTGTTGCCTGAAGGGCACGTGCGGTCACCAGACTGTTTCAGTCCGGCTGCGAGAGTTTATAACAATTCAAGAATGTGCGGCACGTCGAGCACGAAATCCGCAACGGACACTGTGTCGCAGGAACTATGCCGCCACTGTCCGGGCCAGAAAGCCGCCGGACTGGCGCTCCCAAAGGCTGGCATAAAGTCCGCCGGCCTTGAGAAGTTCGCCATGCGTGCCCTGCTCGATGATGCCGCCGGCATCCATCACGACGAGCCGGTCCATCGCGGCGATCGTGGACAGCCGATGCGCGATCGCCAGCACCGTCTTACCCTTCATAAGCACATCCAGCTGCTCGTGGATGGCAGCCTCCACCTCCGAATCAAGCGCGGACGTCGCCTCGTCCAGCACCAGGATCGGGGCATTCTTGAGGAGCACCCGAGCAATGGCGATACGCTGGCGCTGCCCGCCGGAGAGCTTCACCCCGCGCTCGCCCACAAGCGCGTCGTAACCGGTGCGTCCGGCCCGGTCGCGCAATTCGGGAATGAAGCCGTCGGCCTGGGCGCGCTGGACGGCGTTGAGAACGTCCTCGCTGTCGGCATCGGGCTGGCCATACACGATGTTGTCGTGCACCGAGCGGTGAAGAAGCGCGGTGTCCTGCGTGACCATGCCGATATGATGACGCAGCGACTCCTGCGTCACTTCGGAAATATCCTGCCCGTCAATGAGAATGCGCCCCCGTTCCAGGTCGTAAAACCGGAGCAGGAGGTTTGCGAGCGTCGACTTGCCCGCCCCCGAACGCCCCACCACGCCGACCTTCTCCCCCGCCGCGATCGTCAGCGAGAGATCGTCGATGACGCCGCCTTCCTTGCCGTAGTGAAATCCGATTCGCTCAAACCGGATCTCTCCCCGTGGAACGGCAAGCGCGCTCGCACCGGGCTTGTCGACGACGCTCGTCGGCCGCGCCAGCGTGTCGATGCCGTTCTGGACCGTGCCGACATTCTCGAAAAGCGCGGTCACCGTGCGCAGGATCCAGCCGGACATCTGATTGAGGCGGATAGACAGGCCATTCGCGAGCGCCACGGCACCGACCGTGATGGACCCGGTGTGCCACAGCCACAGCGAGAGAGCGCCGACGCCGAAGATCAGCAGGCTGTTGAGCACGGTGAGCACGACGGTCATCGACACGATGGCGCGCAGCAGGCGCCGCATCGCCGCGAGCTGGCGTTGCAGCCCTTCCAGCACGAAGCCCTCGGCCTGTTCGGGATCGGAAAAGAGCTTCACCGCCTGGATGTTGGTGAAGCTGTCGACGATGCGCCCGGACAGCGCGGAATTGGCCTCCGCCACCGCCGCGGAACGGGACCGCACGGGCGGCACGAGATAGAGGATCGTGGCGCCGTAGCCGACCGTCCACAGCGCCAGCGGCAGGATCATCCGCCAGTCGAGCCCGGCAAACAGCGCCAGCGTTCCGGCGAGATAGATGAACAGGAACCATACGCCGTCAACGACATTCACGACGCTTTCGCGCAGCGCCATTCCGGTCTGCATCACCTTCTGCGCCACCCGCCCGGCGAAATCGTCCTGAAAAAACGCAAGGCTCTGGCGCTGCACGTAGCGATAGCAGCGCCAGCGCACGATGGCGGTGAGCCCGGGCACGATGGCAAGATTGATCAGGCCGCGCGCAAACAGCGTCAGCACGGGCCTGAGGATCAGCACGACGAACGCCATCGCGGCGAGAACCGGTCCGTTGGTGCGGAAGAACGCATCGGGGCCGCTCGCGTTCATCAGATCGACCAGATCGCCCACGAAGACGAAGAGGGCCATTTCCGCAAGCGCCGCAAGCAGCGACACGAACAGCGTCACGGCAAGCAGCCGCCACCAGCGCCGCAGGTGGTAGACGTAGAAACCGCGCACGGTTGCCGGAGGACGCTCGACCGGGCTTTCCTCGAACGGATTGAGCAGGTTTTCGAACCAGGCGAACATCGCTATCCCGTGACTGACGGCCCTGCGGCCGAATCGGCCTCGGCTTGGCGTACCCCCAAGATAGGCCGGGAACATCCCGGATCAAATCCGCAAAGGCCGCCGCGCGCTATGGCAAAAGACAGGACAAACGACGACCGCATGCCGGACATAGCTCTCTACCAGCCGGACATTCCCCAGAACACGGGCACGATCCTGCGCATGGCGGCCTGCCTTGGCCTGACCGTTCACCTGATCGAGCCGGCCGGCTTCGCGCTCTCCGACCGCAATCTCCGGCGCGCCGGCCTCGACTATCTCGATCAGGCCGCCATGCGGCGTCACATCGACTGGGCCGCCTTTCGGGAATGGCAGACGGGTGCGGGTCGCAGGCTGCTGCTGCTCACCACCAGGGCGGAGGAAAATTATACGGACTTCGCGTTCGCGACCGATGACATCCTGCTCCTCGGGCGCGAAAGCGCCGGCGCACCGCCCGAGGTCCATGCGGCGGCCGATGCGCGGCTGAAAATCCTCATGCGGGCGGAGACACGCTCTCTCAACATCGCCCTGGCTGCGGCAATGATTACGGGAGAAGCCTTGCGGCAGACCGCTCGGTTCCCCTAAATCTTCTGCAGGGAGAAACAGGAGGATCTATGAGCGATCGGGGCGGGCCGATCCCGGAGGGGATCGAGGAAAAGAAAATCGAGGCGGCGGACTGGTTCCGTACCTTGCGCGACAAGACCTGCGCGCTTTTCGAGGAACTGGAGGACGAGATCGGTCCCCGCGGCGGACCGCGTGCCGACAAGCCTGCCGCGCGCTTCAGGCGCGAGCCCTGGGAGCGCACCGATCATTCGGGCGAAAAGGGTGGCGGCGGCGAGATGTCGATGATGACCGGCGGCCGTATCTTCGAAAAGGCCGGCATCCACATCTCGACCGTTCACGGCGAGTTTTCGCCCGAATTCCGCGATCAGATCCCCGGCGCGTCGGAGGATCCGCGCTTCTGGGCCGCCGGCATCTCGCTGATCGCCCATCCGCACAATCCGAATGTGCCAACGGTCCACATGAACACGCGCATGGTGGTCACCACCCGGCAATGGTTCGGCGGCGGCGCGGACCTGACGCCGATGCTGGAGGCACGCCGCACCCAGCAAGATCCCGACACGAAGGCCTTCCATGCCGCCATGGAAGCGGCCTGCGAGGACCATGCCGGCATCGACTATGACCGCTACAAGGCCTGGTGTGACGAGTATTTCCATCTCGCCCACCGCAACGAGCCGCGCGGCGTCGGCGGCATCTTCTACGACTATCTGAATTCCGGGGACTGGGCGGCCGACTTCGCCTTCACGAAAGATGTCGGGCTGGCGTTTCTCGGCGTCTATGCCGAGATCGTGCGCAACAATTACCTGAAACCCTGGACGGAAGAGCAGCGCGAGGAACAACTCGTGCGCCGCGGCCGCTACGTGGAGTACAACCTGCTCTACGATCGCGGCACGATCTTCGGCCTCAAGACCGGCGGCAACGTCGCCTCGATCCTGTCGTCCATGCCGCCGCTCGTCAGATGGCCGTAAGCCCCGACGTTCAGGGCGTCTGCGCGTCGCCGCCGGCATCACGGAGCAGGTCGTCCCTGCCCAATGCGAACCCCGAGGCGATCCAGCGTGCCTCCAGCGCCTGCAACGCCACGCCGATCGCCGGACCGGGCTTATGCCCTAACGCCAGAAGATCGCGGCCGGCGACCGGAAAGACGGGAACCTCCTGCGAGCGCAGGGTGACGAGCAGCCGGCGCCAGGCCTGATCGTCCGGCCCGGCCGCGCTGCGGCACCAGGCGAGCAGGGCCGCCTCGATTGCCGTCTCGTGCCCGAGCCGATAAAGCCGTTCGCGCGCCGCAAGCCAATCCAGCGTTGAATGGAATGTCTGAGAGGCAGCCAGCGCACTGGCCATGCGCTTTGCCTCGGCATTGGACAGCCGGAGCCGGTCCGTCAACCGGTCGACATCTTCCGCCACGAAGCACGCCAGCGCAGCCAGTTGCAGAATACCGTTGCCGGCTTCCACAGCGAAGTCCTTCAGATGATGAAGATGGGCGAAATCCTCCAGCCGCACCACGCCGCCAAGCGCGATCTCGATGATGCCGCTCTCCGCCATCGTCGCCACCGTTTCCACCGCGTGGGGGGCCGGCAGAATGCGGCGGAGTTCGTGCCCCACCCGCTCCGCCGAAAGCCGGCGCAGCCCGTCACGTGCGGCAACCACGGCAGAAAGCCCGGAAGCGTCAATGGCGCCCGCCCCGTAATGCGCGTGAAAGCGGAAGAACCGCAGGATGCGCAGATAGTCCTCGCGAATGCGGGCATGCGGATCGCCGATGAATCGCACGCGCCGGGCGAGACAATCCGCATAGCCCTCGCCGGTTGGATCATGAACGGCACCATCAACATCGGCGTAAAGCGCATTCATCGTGAAGTCGCGCCGTGCAGCATCCGCCCGCCAGTCCCGCGAGAACCGCACCACGGCGTGCCGACCGAATGTCTCGATGTCCTCGCGCAGCGTCGTCACCTCATAGGGCGTGCCGTCGCTGACCACGGTGATCGTGCCATGCTCCATGCCGGTGGGAACGGGCTTGAGCCCCGCGGCCTTCGCCCGTTTCACAACGATTTCGGGCAAGGCCGTGGTCGCGATATCGACATCGCCGACGGGCTCGCCCATCAGCGTGTTGCGCACCGCCCCGCCGACGACCCGCGCCTCGTCGCCCTCCATCGCGACCGCTTCGAAGACGCGGCGAATGCTGGCGCTCGTAAGCCACGGCGCGTCGGTGAGCATGGTGGGCAAGGGACTATTCCAGCTTGCCGGGCACGAGCTGGCCGTCTCGATACTGCATCGGCGTGTACGTCGCGTTTGCGTTTTGATCCTGAAACGAGGCCAGCATGATGAGGCTGACGATCACGATGACGCCACCGGTAAGTGACAGCCAAAGCACCGGCGCATCCCGCCAATTTTCCGCGGATGCCGAGCGCCGGACGACCATCAGCCATACCCCGTAGGCGATGAACGGCAAGGCGAAGAGCAGCAGATGGACGAAAATGACACGAACCATGTCTCAGCCGTACATCGTATCGTAGAGGCTGCGCAAGATCCCTGCGGTCACACCCCAGATATACCGGCTTTCGTAGGGCATGGCGTAGAAGTAGCGACGCGCGCCCTGCCATTCCCTGGACCGCTTCTGATGGTTCGCGGGCGACATCAGGAACCGCAGAGGGACCTCGAAAATATCCGCCACTTCGCCCGGTTCCGGGCGCAGGCTGAAGCCTTCGCGCACAAGCCCCACGATCGGCACGATTCGGAAGCCGGAGCCGGTGAGATAGGGGCCGAGCCGACCTATCGGTTCCACGAAATCGGGAGCCAGGCCGATTTCCTCGCGGGCCTCGCGCAGCGCCGCCTCGGTTGCGTCGCGGTCGCCCTCGTCGATCTTCCCGCCGGGAAAGGCGATCTGGCCGGCGTGGCTCGACAGGTGGTCGGTGCGAAGCGTCAGGAGCACGCTCGCATCCACCCCGCGGTCGACGACGGGAATGAGCACGGCCGCATCGCGCAGGGACCGCTGCGCGGCGGAGGGATACAACGCCGGATTGAGAACGTGATCGCCCGTCTCCCGTTCGCTCGCGTGGAGCCTTTCCAGCGCGCGTTCTCGGAATGCGCGGGCTGAGAAGTCTGACACATTGGATCCCGGACCGAATTCGACCTCCTGCGAGCGCGTCGTCGGCTGCCCGACCTCAGGCGTCTCAATCTTCATCTTTGCGATGCGCCTCCCCTCACTCTCCGTCTTGTCCGCCCTTCGGCGCGGATTCTGGTTCCATCACGAAAAAGCTCCCGCCGCTCCACACGCCCAGCCTCCCGTCTGCTTCGCCACCCAGCGCCACCGCAAGTTCCGCCAGCTCGTAAAGCAGGGGTCGCGCGAGCTTCGCCTCGAGCCGGCCACGAACAAGGATATAGGGCTTCAGCCCTCCCGTTGCCTCCTCCTCTACGAAACGGATGGGATGCGCCGCATCGGCCTCCACCACGTCGCCGACATTGGTCCGGAAGGTGAGTACCTGGTTCTCGCCCTCGCCCCGGGCATGCATCTCCACCGCCAGGAAGGGCGCATCCTCCACCTTAATGCCGATCTTCTCGACGGGGGTGACGAGATAGTACGCCCCATCCGCGTCGTGCCGCAGTACCGTCGAAAAGAGCCGCACGAGCGCTTCCCGGTTGATCGGCGTACCCATGTAGTGCCACGAACCATCGGCCGCGATGCGCATGTCGATGGCGCCGCAGTAATCGGGCTCCCAGCGGTCCACCGGCGGCAGCCCCTTGCCGGAGGGAGCCGCGCGGCGGATGAGTTCCTGCAATGAGATCGGGGTCACATCAAAGTGATGAGACGAGCCTTCGTCTTTTTTCGTGCTCATATTTCCCCAATTCATAAGCAATACAGCGGACGTGCTTGCCTTCTTTCTGTCAGTATTGCTCTCTCAAATCCAGTCTCGGTGTTGCAGCGGAACCGGGGGACAGGGCCAACCGATGCTCGCCCGGCGCATTTGTAAGACGTAAAAATCGGTCCTTGCGGTAGGAATACCGCGCTTGACGCGTGGCCCCAGCACCGCATTGTGAAGAGTGGTTGAGTCTGCCTCTCTTACGGATCGCGGTGCCGGATAACGCATGAGCGCCGAGCGATTGCCTGATAGACTTTCACACAGGACCGGCCACCCGCGGGTGGCATTGCGGCTCAGGGACGGGGAAACGAATGAGCGCCTACCAAGCCACCGAATCCGACGCTATCGTTGCCGAAACGGAAGCCGCCGTGAACCGTCTGGCCGCGGCCCGCGAGGAGATAGGCCGCGTGATCTTCGGTCAGCAGTCGGTCGTCGACAATTCGCTGATCACCATACTGGCCGGCGGTCATGGCCTTCTCGTCGGCGTGCCTGGCCTTGCCAAGACAAAGCTGGTCGAGACGCTCGGCACGGTGATCGGCCTTGAGGCGAACCGCATCCAGTTCACGCCCGACCTCATGCCCTCCGACATTCTGGGTGCGGAAGTCCTCGAACAGGCGGAGGACGGCACTCGGTCTTTCCGTTTCATTCCCGGCCCGATATTCGCCCAGTTGCTGATGGCCGACGAGATCAACCGTGCCAGCCCGCGCACCCAGTCCGCCCTCCTGCAAGCCATGCAGGAATACCACGTGACGGTGGCCGGCTCGACGCACGAGGTCCCGCGCCCCTTCCATGTGCTCGCGACGCAGAATCCGCTGGAGCAGGAAGGAACCTATCCCCTGCCGGAAGCACAGCTCGACCGCTTCCTGATGCAGATCGATGTCTATTATCCCGACCTCGAAGCGGAACGTAAGATCGTGCTGCAAACGACGGGCGCGCACGATTCCCACGCGACCGCCGTGCTCAATGCGGCCGAACTCACCGCGTACCAGAATCTCGTGCGGCGCATTCCTGTCGGAGATTCGGTCGTGGGAGCCATCCTGACGCTGGTGCGCTCCGCGCGCCCCGGTGAGGGAGCCGACCCGGTCACCGAGCGTATCGCCTGGGGCCCCGGCCCGCGGGCTTCGCAGGCCCTGATGCTGACCGTCAGGGCCCGCGCCCTGCTGCAGGGCCGGCTGTCGCCCTCGATCGACGACGTGATGGCGCTGGCCGAGCCGGTATTGCAGCACCGCATGGCGCTCACCTTCGCCGCCCGCGCCGATGGCCATACCGTGCGCGGCGTCATTGCCGAGCTCAAGGCCAGGATCGGCTGATTTCGGCGCTTTTTCGCGCTGCCCGGACAGCCGGTTGCCGGGCCTGATACGGACGCAAGATGCAGGCGACACCAGATCACGACACCCCCTCCCAGGAGGCCTTGCTGAACGTCATAGGCGAAGCGCGCGCCCTGTCCGAGGCGCTGCCGGATCTGCTCGTGGAGGCCAAACACGTCGCCAACACCGTCGCCGCCGGCTGGCACGGCCGCCGCCGCGCCGGTCCGGGCGAGACCTTCTGGCAATTCCGTCCCTTCACCATGGGCGAACCGGTCAAGCGCATCGACTGGCGCCGCTCCGCGCGCGACGACCATCTCTTCGTGCGCGAACGCGAATGGGAGGCGGCGCATACCATCTGGCTGTGGGCCGACCTTTCTTCGTCCATGACGTTTCGCTCCAGGCTGGCGGCCACCTCCAAACGGGATCGCGCGCTGGTGATCCTGCTCGGCCTTGCCGATCTGCTTGCGCGCGGCGGTGAACGCATCGGGCTGACGGGGATGACGCGGCCCCTGTCGCACCGAAACGCTGCCGAGAAGCTTGCGGCCGCGCTCAGTCATTCCGCGCCCACCCTGTCTCTGCCGGATACCCACGCGATCGGCAGGTTTTCGGAGGTGATCCTCATCGGCGATCTGCTCGATCCCATAGCCGAGACGGCAAACTGGGTCCGACGCGTGGTCGCATCGGGTGCACGCGGCCATCTGGTGCAGGTGATGGATCCGGTGGAAGAAACGTTCCCCTTCGCCGGCCGGACCGAGTTCCGCGATCCGGAAACCGGCACCAGGCTGACCGCCGGGCGGGCGGAATCCTGGCGCGATGCCTATCGCAAGCGCCTCGCCGATCATCGCGCCGAGCTTGACGAGCTTGCCCGCAAGGCCGGTTGGACGTTCCTCGTCCATCATACCGACCGACCGGCAAGCGAGCCCCTGCTTGCGCTGCATGCGCGCCTTGCCGACAACGCCGATGCGGCGACGCGGCGCCCCATGGCAGCAGGGGGCGCGTGATGTTTGGATTGCCGCTCGCCTTCACCAGCCCTTTCGTCCTGGCCGCCCTTGTGAGCCTCCCGGTCATCTGGTGGCTGCTCCGCTTCACGCCGCCACGGCCAAGAGAGGTCGCCTTTCCGCCAACGCGCCTGCTGCTCGACGTGGAGAAGAACGAAGAGACGCCCGCGCGCAGCCCGTGGTGGCTGACGCTCCTGCGGCTGCTCATGGCGGCCATCCTCATTCTGGCGCTGGCCGGCCCCGTCTGGCGTCCGCTCGCCGATACCGGCAGCGGAACCGGCCCGCTCTGGCTCATCCTCGACAATGGCTGGACGGCGGCCCCCGACTGGGACGCCCGGATCACGACGGCCGAGCGCCTGATCGACGGAGCGGAAAGCGACGGGCGGCCGGTGCTGATCGCCGCAAGCGCCGATGGTCCGGGCCAGGCATTGACCCCGACGGGGGCCAACGAGGCCAGAGACCGGCTGCGGGCCCTGGAGCCGCGCTCATGGGCTTCCCGTCCGGACGAGCTCCTCGCCGGTCTGCGCGATGAGGCGACCAATGCCGCGCCCGGATCCGTCACATGGCTTCAGGACGGCCTCGGCGAAGAGGCCACAACCCACTTCGCCGAATCGCTTCCCGGTATCGCCGGCAATGCGCGGCTGAGCGTCTACATGTCCGAGACCTTGCCGGCAGGGCTGAAGGCCGTGCGCAATGACGCCAATGCCCTGACGGCCACCGTTGTTCGGGACGGGGCTGCCACCGCCCGCGAAATATCCGTGCAGGCTCTCGACATGAAGGGGCTCGTCATCGCCGAAGCCCAGGCGCAATTCGAGGCCGGCGCGCGGGACGCCGAGGCGCGGTTCGAGCTGCCGGTGGAACTGCGAAACGAGATCGCCCGGCTGCAGATCGAGGGCGAACGGGCTGCTGGAGCCGTCCAGCTCGTCGACGAGCGCTGGCGGCGGCGCACCATCGGCCTGCTTTCCGGCGATTCTGCGCAGCGCGCGCAACCGCTTCTGGCGCCTCTCTACTATCTCCGTCGCGCCCTGACGCCCTATGCCGACCTGCGCGAACCCCGCTCGCTCGACCTCGCCGAAGCCCTGCCGGACCTGATCGAACAGAACGTCTCGGTCCTGCTGATGGCCGATATCGGCAACGTTCCCGCCGATTCCCTTGACGATTTGCGCCGCTGGGTCGCGGCAGGTGGTGTTCTGGTGCGATTTGCTGGCCCCCACATGGCCTCGCGTACCGACGACCTCGTTCCGGTGGATCTGCGCTCCGGCGGGAGGGCGCTCGGCGGCAGCCTTTCCTGGGAGCAGCCGCAACCGCTCGGCAGCTTTTCCGAAAACGGTCCCTTTGCGGGGCTGGCCGTTCCCGACGACGTGACCGTCCGTCGGCAGGTGCTGGCCGAACCCGATGCGACGCTGCCCGACAAGACCTGGGCGAGCCTGGCGGACGGCACACCGCTTGTCACCGCGATGCCGATCGACCGCGGCTGGGTGGTGCTCTTTCACGTCACCGCCGATACGACCTGGTCCAACCTTCCCATCTCAGGAACCTTCGTCGAGATGCTGAGGCGGATTCTCTCCTTTTCGGCAGCCCGGGCGTCCAAGCCGGGCGACGGACAGGGCGCCGGTCAGGCGGTGCTTGCACCCATGCGGCTGCTCGATGGTTTCGGCCATTTCGTCACTCCCGGCGCAACGGCAAAGCCCGTACCCGTCGCAGACATCGACGGCCTTGACGCGGGCCGGGAACACCCGCCGGGGCTCTACGGAGCGGACGACGCGTTCCGCGCCCTCAATCTGCTGAAGCCCGATGCGGAGATCCTTCGCTTCGATCCGAAGGTTCTCGGCTCCGGTGTCTCTGTCGAGAGCTTCCGGACAGCGGGGCCGCTGGACATGCGAGCCGGCCTTTTCGTTGCCGCGTTGCTGCTGCTGATCGCCGACGCGCTTGCCGTTCTCGTGCTTGGCGGCGGCTGGCGGTTGTTGCAGCGCCCGGTCGGTGCCGCGGCAGTCTTGCTGGCGGCGGGCCTCGTCGTCGCGATGCCGGGCAATGGTCACGCCCAGAGCCTGACATCCACCGGGTCCGAACGCACCGTCTCGGATGAAGCCTGGGCGCTCGATGCCGTGTTGACCACGCGGCTCGCCTATGTGGTAACGGGCAATGCGCAAATCGACGAGACCAGCCGGGCAGGCCTTTACGGTCTGTCGCGCTACCTTGAAAACCGCACCGCGCTGGAACCCGGACCGCCGATCGGCGTGCGTATCGATCAGGACGAACTGTCTTTCTTTCCTCTGCTCTACTGGCCCGTGGATGAAAACGCCCCGCAACCGGACGCGCAGACCACGGCCCGCATCGATGCCTACATGCGCGGCGGCGGAACGATCTTGTTCGACACGCGCGACGAGATCGGCGGAACAGCGGCAACCGGCGGCTTCGGGGCTTCGCCGGCAACCCGCAAGCTGCGGGAAATTCTCGCCGGACTGGACATACCGGCTCTGGAGCCGGTGCCGCCTGACCATGTTCTGACCAAGGCCTTCTACCTGCTCGACGAGTTCCCCGGCCGGTGGAGCGGCGGTCAGCTCTGGGTGGAGGCGACGCCGGAGACGGACGACGTCAGCGGCCGCCCCGTCAGGGCCGGCGACGGCGTCTCTCCGATCCTGATCAGCGCGAACGACTTTGCCGGCGCCTGGGCGATCGATGAAGCGGGCAATCCGCTCTACGCGACGGTGCCGGCCGATCCGATGCAACGTGAACTGGCGTATCGCTCCGGCGTCAACATCGTCATGTACACGCTCACCGGCAACTACAAGGCCGACCAGGTGCATGTCCCTGCCCTGCTCGAGCGGCTCGGCCAATAGGAGGCGGCGCGATGAACATGACCTGGAGCCTCGACTTCGCGCCGCTCGTGCCGCTGTGGCTGATCATTGCGCTTGCCTGTGTCGCCGCCGTTCTGATGGGCCTTGCCCTTTGGCGGCGCCAGCGCGGCACGCTCGTGCGCACCTGCGCCTTCGCCGCCCTTCTGCTCGCCCTGCTCAACCCCGCCGTGGAACGCGAGGAACGCGAACCGCTTTCCAGCGTCGTGGCCCTCGTTGCCGATCACAGCCAGAGCCAGGACCTCGACGGACGCCGCGAGACGACCGACAAGACGGTCGCCGCGCTCAAGACCCGCCTTGAAGCGCTCCCCAACGTCGAGGTCCGCGTCATCGATGCGGGGCGTGCCCGCAGCGACCTTCAAAATGACGGAACCGCGCTTTTCGGACCCCTCAACCAGGAACTGGCCGACGTTCCCCCGGACCGCATCGCCGGCGCCATCGTGGTCACCGACGGCCAGGTGCACGACATTCCCGAGAATGCGGGCGCGCTGGGCTTCAACGCTCCCCTCCACGCGCTGATCACCGGGCATGCGAACGAGCGCGACCGTCGGGTGGTCATCGAGCGGGCGCCCCGCTTCGGTCTGGTCGGCAAACAACAGCAAGTCCGGCTGCGGGTGGCGCAGGCAGGTCAGGGCCTCGACGCTGCGCCCGCGCGCATGACCGTGCGGCGCGACGGAGAAGAGATCGACAGCCGCATGGTCGCGCCGGGCGTGACGGTCGACATTCCCGTCGAGATCACCCATGGCGGGCAGAACATCTTCGAGTTCGAGGTGGAGCCCCTGGAAGGCGAGCTCACCACACTGAACAACCGCGCCGTCATCACGGTCGATGGCGTGCGCGAGAACCTGCGCGTGTTGCTTGTTTCCGGCGAACCGCACGCGGGCG
Organism: Breoghania sp. JC706; assembly: GCF_037026715.1. Classification (NCBI taxonomy): domain Bacteria; kingdom Pseudomonadati; phylum Pseudomonadota; class Alphaproteobacteria; order Hyphomicrobiales; family Stappiaceae; genus Breoghania; species Breoghania sp. JC706. The sequence continues at coordinate 62,423 of NZ_JBANCG010000001.1, read as the reverse complement.
AGCGCACCTGGCGCAACCTCCTGAAATCGGATGCGGCGGTCGATCTGGTCCACTTCACGATCCTGCGCCCGCCGGAAAAGCAGGACGGCACGCCGATCAGCCAGCTCTCGCTGATCGCCTTTCCCACGCGCGAGCTGTTCTCGGTCAAGATCGACGATTTCGACCTGATCATCTTCGACCGCTACAAGCGCCGGCGCGTGCTGCCGATCCTCTACTTCGACAACATCGCCCGCTACGTGCGCGACGGCGGCGCGCTGCTGATGGCAACCGGTCCGGAATATGCCGAGGCCGGCAGCCTCTATCGCACGCCGCTGGCCACCGTCATGCCGGCGGAACCGTCCGGCCGGATCCTGGAAGAACCGTTCCTGCCGCGAATCTCCGCTCTCGGCCAGCGCCACCCGGTCACCCGCGGCCTGCCGGGCAGCCGCGGCGAGACCCCTGACTGGAGCCACTGGTTCCGTCTGATCGACACCGTCGATCACCAGGGCGAGGTCGTCATGAACGGGCCTGAGGACAAGCCTCTCCTGATCCTCGACCGACAGGGCAAGGGCCGGGTCGCGCTGCTTCTGTCCGATCACGTGTGGCTGTGGGCACGCGGCTACGAGGGCGGCGGGCCGCATGTGCAATTGCTGCGCCGGCTAGCTCACTGGCTAATGAAGGAGCCGGATCTGGAGGAAGAGGCGCTGAGAGCGACAAGCCGCGGCCACGAACTGACCGTGGAACGCCAGACGCTCGGCGATACGGTGGATCCGGTGGAGATCACCGGGCCGACCGGCGAAAAGCGGACCGTCACCTTGCAGCAGGCCGAGCCGGGGCTGTGGCGAACGACCATCCGGACGGATGATATCGGCCTTTATTCGGTGAGCGACGGCGAGCGCACGGCCCTTGCCAATATCGGCCCCGCGAACCCGCGCGAGTTCGCCGATGTCCTGTCATCGCCCAAACCGCTCACGCCGCTTGCGGAGGCGACCGGTGGCAGCGTGCGTCGGCTGGAAGGGCGCGGCGAGGAGCCCGATATTCCCCGCGTCGTCGCGCTCAATCGCGCGACCTCCTATGCGGGATCGGGCTGGCTTGGGCTGAAGATGACGGAATCGAGCGTGTTGAAGGGAGTTGACCGCCTGCCGCTCTTCATCGGCTTCCTCGGTCTTGCGATCCTGCTGGGCCTCATCTCGGCGACCTGGTACCGCGAAGGACGATAAGGCCGATTGTCGAGCCTCAGGAGGCCAGAACGTCGTTCCAGTCGGGATGACGGGCGAACTGGGCGGCGGCATAGGGGCAAAGCGGGGTGATCTTGCGGCCCGTGGCACGCGCATGCTCAATGAGGCGCGTGACGAGTTGCAGAGCTACCCCCTGTCCGCGGTAGTCTTCCGGCACTTCTGTGTGGTCGATGATAAGAAGGTTGGCGCCCGCCTTCGAAAAGGTGCTTTCCGCCTCGCCCATCCCCGGCTCGCGATAGACAACGCGGCCCCGGGTTTCGGTTTCCTCCAGCGTGAAATCCTTGTCGCTCATCGCTATACCTCTCCTGCCGCGTATTGATCTGGGATGGTTTCCTGTCGTTCAGACGATCCCACCAGAAAACAGGCGCTCAGGTCGTTTCACGGTTTGGCGGAACTCGGTCGTGGGTATTTCTGCCGCTGCCCATCCTTCAATCCGGCCGTGACGCTTGCGGGATCGCACCCGACTGTCAGGAACTAGCGCCGACGGTTCCCGCGACAAGCTCCGCCCTGGTGCGTCCGCCGTGGACCATGCCATGGGCCGTGTCCATTGCCCCCTCGGCAAGTTCCGCGATCAGCAACCGCGCGGGATCGACCGGACCGGGCAGCAGGATCCGGCCCTGCGGCACGCGATTGAACCCGAACGGCCCGTAATACGGCAGATCCCCCACCAACAACACGAGCCCTTCGCCAAGCCTTGCGCCCTCTTCGAGCGTCCGGCGCATCAGCGCGCGCCCGATGCCTACGCCCTTGTGGGTGGGCACGACCGCAAGCGGCCCCAGAAGCTGGGCCGGGGTGACGCCGATGCGGATCGGTGTCAGGCGGACGGCGCCGAGAAGTTCGCCGTCCAGCTCCGCCACGAAACTCAGGCGCGGATCGTGCGGCACGCCTTCGCGGATCCGGAACGCGGTGCGCGCAAACCGGCCGGGACCAAAAGCATCTGCGTGGAGGGCTTCGATTGCGGCGTCATCTTCCGGCATCTCGGGCCGGATATCGTAGGCGAGGGTGGGCATAACGTGATCCTGCTTGGAAAGGTGGTTCAAGCAGTCCGGCCTGCCGTACGGCGCGCGGCAGCGCGCAGTTGGACGGAGCAGAGAAATTGTCGGGATCGACAGGCAGCGGACAAGGCAAAGGCGTTGGATGCGCTTAAAGCGCGGTCAGCCCATTCGTCGTCGCTGCTGGATCACTGTGAATGCCCGTCCTGCATGTACCCGGATGACGGGTACTGTTCCGAAAAACACGCTCGCACATTTGCGAGGCAGTGCCGATACCATGCCGGCTTCACGGCGTCCAGTACGATTGCGCGAGCGACCTGACGAAACTTCATCGCTGTCCGTTCGTCGGCGGTGAACGCTGCGTCCACATGCATGCAGGCCGCTCGCCGGACTGTTACCTTGCCTCGACGATGAGGATCGCATCTTCGGGGAACCCGAAAGCCCTCGATGCGGTTGACCTCCATGACGATCATGCGCCGCAACAGGTGGCGCGATACAACCGAAAGGATCTGGCCATGGGACTTCTGGTCGACGGAAAGTGGCAGGATCGCTGGTACGACACCGACAAGACCGGTGGTTCGTTCGAACGCGAAAAATCGCAGTTCCGCAACTGGGTGACTGCCGACGGCGCCCCCGGACCTTCCGGCGAGGGCGGTTTCGAAGCCGAGGCGGGCCGCTACCACCTTTACGTGGCCTATGCCTGCCCCTGGGCGCATCGCACGCTCATCTTCCGCAAGCTCAAGAAGCTTGAGGACATGATCTCGGTTTCGGTGGTGGAGCCGCTGATGCTCGAGGAAGGCTGGACCTTCGCACAACCGGATCCTGTCAACGGCGCGACGCGGCTCTACGAAGTCTATCTCGCGGCCGATCCCACCTACACCGGCCGGGTCACCGTGCCTGTGCTGTGGGACAAGAAGCGCAAGACCATTGTTTCCAACGAGAGTGCGGAGATCATCCGCATGCTCAACAGCGCGTTCGACGGCTTGGGCGCCCGCAAGGACGACTTCTATCCGCAAGAACTGCGGGCCGAGATCGATGCGATCAACGCGAAGGTCTACGACACGGTCAACAACGGGGTCTACAAGGCCGGTTTCGCGACCAGCCAGGAGGCCTACGAAAAGCCCTTCAAGGCGCTGTTCGCAACCCTCGACGAACTGGACGACCGCCTGTCGCGCCAGCGCTATCTCGTGGGCGACCGGCTGACCGAGGCCGACTGGCGCCTGTTTACGACGCTGGTGCGTTTCGATGCGGTCTATGTCGGCCACTTCAAGTGCAACCTGCGCCGTATCGCCGACTATCCGCATCTCTCCAACTACCTGCGCGAACTCTATCAGGTGCCGGGTGTGGCGGAGACGGTGAACATGGATCACATCAAGCGGCACTACTACGGAAGCCACAAGACCATCAATCCAACGGGGATCGTGCCGGTGGGTCCGGAACTCGATTTCATGCGCTCGCATGACCGGGGCAGGCTCGCCGCCTGAACCGGACTTCCCGCCTACCAGATCTCGTCGAGCTGCACGCCGGTGCCGATTTCCTGCAGGCGCCGGCACGTGGCCGGAGTCGTCTCGGCGGGCAAATCGTCGAGGGGAAAGAACCCGGCTTCCACAATCTCGCGGTTCGGCACGCGCGGCGGCTCCGGCTGCCGCCAACGCCGGATCACGTAGAGCGCCACATGATCTCGACGCGAAAGGCGGGCGTTCAGATAAAGGCCGAACAGCTCCGGCCTGTCCTCCACCTCGATATTGCCTTCCTCGCGCAACTCGCGGATCACGGCCGTCTGAGACGTTTCGCCCGGATCGACGCCGCCGCCCGGCAAGTACCACCCCGGCAGATATGTGTGCCGAACCAGAAAGACCCTCCCCTTCCCGTCGAAGACCGCGCCGCGGACGCCGACCGTCATCGGGCGCGCAAGCAGCGCTCCCCACGCAATGACGGTTCGGGTCAGGGGCTTGAGCCACCGTACAATTTTCGTGGTCATTTTATAATCACGCCCCATACGCAGGCATTTGTGCGGCTGTATTGAAGGATAGGAGCTGATTCATGAAGAATTAGCCTTTGCGACCATGCGCCGAATGCATGCCGGACACGCGATTTATGCGCTTCCCTATTAGCCGCGACGATGCCATTTCAATTCCGCACCGTCAGGAAATATCGCGCCCGGAGAAAGGCGCGGACTGGCGAAAACCCCGATCCAGAAATTCGAGTTCGTCATGTTCACCTCGCTGTTCTCCCGCACGCGTCGTCGTCGCTTCCACTGGAAGCCCGCTCTGGCCAGCGATCACGCCCGCCATTCGATCGCATTGACGACCTTCCCGCTCAATTGAGGCGGCCCGAGGCCGTTGCCCGGCGGGCGAATCCGGTTCGCGCCATTTCGCTCGATCGCCGTCCCGTTCTCCTTGACCTGCGCGCCGAGGAAGCGATGATGGTGGCATGACCTTCAAGCTTGTTCATCTTTCCGATCCGCATCTTGGCCCGCTGCCGAGCCCGACGCTGCGGGAACTCGCGTCCAAGCGAGCGATCGGCTACCTGAACTGGCAGCGCAACCGCGCCTCCAAGTTCACCACCGCACATCTCGATGGACTGGTCGCCGACCTCAAGGTGCAGGAGCCCGACCACATCGCCCTGACCGGCGATCTCGTCAATATCGCGATCGACGCGGAACTCGGTCCGGCAAGGCGCTGGCTCGATGCGCTTGGCGCGCCCGAAGACGTGTCCGTGGTGCCCGGCAATCACGATGCCTATGTCCCCGGAGCCCTGCGCAAGGCAAGCGATGCCTGGGGGCCGTACATGCGCGGCGATCAGGAAAATCTCGCCGGGACGTATCCCTATGTGCGACGCCGCGACGATATCGCCCTTGTCGGCGTTTCCAGCGCGCGCGCCTCCGCTCCGTTTCTGGCGACAGGCCACGTCAGCACAGGTCAGGCCAAACTCCTCTGCCAACACCTGGAAGCGTTGGGCCGGGAAGGCCTGTTCCGTGTCGTGATGATCCATCATCCGCCCGTGCGCGGCTCCACCGACTGGCACAAGCGCCTCGTCGCGGGGTCGCGCGTGCGTGCCGCCATCCAGCAGGCCGGCGCCGAGCTGGTGCTTCACGGACACACGCACGTTGACAGCCTTCACTGGCTGAAGGGCCCGGACAGGCCCGTGCCTGTGGTCGGCGTTCCGGCAGCCTCGAACGCACCGGGAGGCAAGAAGCCCGGGGCACGCTACAATATTTTCGAGATCGAAAAGGTCGACAACGACTGGCGTTGTCACTGGCGCGAGCGCGGATACGAGACGCCCGGCGCAGGGGTGGTGGACATTCGCGAGCGCGACCTCGGAGCCGCCCTGCTCGCCGCAGCCGAATAGCCCCGCACCTGCAAGCAGATCAATCGGTCAGCCGAGCGTGTTGAAGAACCAGGCGTAGCCGACAAGACCCGCGACACCAATCGCAAGGCCGATCAGGAACACGCCGATCGCCGTACCGATGCCGAAACCGCCGCGCTGCGGCTTGGCATTGCGCCGCGATTCCGCCTCGATCAACGCCTTGTCCGCGTCGGCGCGCAGCCGCTTCAGAAGCCAGTCCGATTCGAGCGCCCGCTCGCGGTCGATCATGCGTTCGGCGACATATTCGGTGATGCAATCGGCCATCGCGTGCGCAGAATCGGTTTCCAGCAGCACCGTTCGTCCCAGACGCGTGTCCTTCACGAAGCGATATGTCCGCCGATCGCGCGCGATGACGACATGGCTCGTGACATCCACCCACATTCGCGGCGGATTTCCCGGCACGACCTGCAGCATGAACTGCTCGTCATCCTCGGGGAGCTCCTTTGAGACGCCTTCCAGCTCCTCGCGCAGGATATCGAGGCGGGCTCTTTCGGTTTCTTGCAACTCGATGATGACGTCGGTTCGCTCGGCCTCGGCCAAGCGGACCTTGCGCATCGCCTCGCGCAGGCTGCGAACCTTGGCATGCGGCACAACGTTATCCGCCTGATCGCTCATCGCCGTCACTTCTCCGGGCTTCGGTCGCGGGCGGATATGAAGGAGTTCCGCAGGCGCAACCATCGGCGTGAATGTCTCGCTATATTAATACGTCATTAAGTAACACGGCGAGAGCCCCGTTTCAGCTTCGCGACAACTTGATCGCGAGTCTTCCCCGGGTAATCTGTCGTTCATGGTAAACATTCACGAGGCGAGAAAATGACAGTGCTGCCTGCAAGCGCGGAAATCGTAAGGAACGCAGCGGAAGCCGCCGGCCTCTCAGTTCGCATCGTCGAGGTTCCGGGAACCGCGCGGACGGCGCAGGATGCAGCAGATTCGGTGGGTAGCACCGTCGGCCAGATCGTCAAATCGCTGGTTTTCAGGGGCAGCGATTCGGGCAAGCCTTACCTTCTTCTGGTTTCCGGCGACAACCGCGTGAACGAGAAGGCGGTTGCACGCGACCTCGGCGAACCGCTTCAGCGCCCCGATGCCGCCTATGTGCGCGAAGTGACCGGCTTTGCGATCGGGGGCATTCCGCCGCTTGGCCATGCGCAACCGATGGCGATCTACATGGACGAGGATCTTCTCGCCAAGGACGAGATCTGGGCAGCGGCGGGCACGCCGCGCTGCGTGTTCGCGACAAATCCGCAGGCATTGCGCGACGCCACCGGCGCAACGGTGATCAATGTGAAAGGCTGAGATGGGCTGGTCTTGGCGGCCGCCGCACGCCAGAATGGCACATTGCGCCGCGCAAGGGACTTGACGCGCGGCACGGAAAGCGACCGAGCAGGCACTGCCGGGAACAGGAGAAGGCGCGATGCTGGTCGATGGGAAGCCCTATCGCACGATCTGGCTCAACGACGATGGGCGCTCGGTCGATATCATCGACCAGACCCGGTTTCCGCACGTCTTCTCCGTCGTGACGCTCAAGACCATGAAAGCGGCCGCTGTCGCCATCCGCACGATGCAGGTGCGCGGCGCGCCGCTGATCGGCGCGACGGCCGCCTATGGAATGGCCCTGCAGATGGCGGAAGACCCCGGCGACGCCGGTCTCGACCACGCTTACCGCACGCTGATGGCCACCCGCCCGACGGCAGTCAATCTGCGTTGGGCCCTTGATGAGATGCGAGAGCTTCTGCGCGAATTGCCTCTCGGGGAAAGATCGGCCCGCGCCTACCTGCGCGCAGCCGAAATCTGCGACGAGGATGTGGAGATCTGCGCCGCGATCGGGCGCAACGGCCTTGAGATCATTCGCGATATCGCCCATCGCAAAGGCCAGGGCGCGACCGTCAACATCCTCACCCACTGCAATGCCGGCTGGCTTGCCACCGTCGACTGGGGCACCGCCACCGCCCCGATCTACATGGCGCACGATGCGGGCATCCCCGTGCATGTCTGGGTTGACGAGACACGCCCGCGCAATCAGGGCGCCGCCCTGACCGCCTGGGAGCTTGGTCGACACGGCGTGCCCCACACGGTCATTCCCGACAATTCCGGCGGTCACCTCATGCAACACGGGCAGGTGGACATGGTGATCGTCGGCACGGATCGGACCACTGCCTCCGGCGATGTCTGCAACAAGATCGGCACCTACCTGAAGGCACTGGCGGCAAGCGACAATTGCGTGCCCTTCTACGTCGCCCTTCCCTCGCCCACCATCGATTTCACGATAGATGACGGCTTGCGCGAAATACCGATCGAGGAGCGAGCGGGGGAGGAGGTCTCGCGGATCTGCGGACTGACCCGGGAGGGCCGGATCGAGACGGTTTCGATTGTCGCCAGCGGCTCCCCGGTGGCCAACCACGCCTTCGACGTCACGCCGGCCCGTCTCGTGACGGCGCTGATTACCGAACGGGGCGTCGTCGCTGCCGACAAGAACGCGATTGCCGCCATGTTCCCCGAACGCGTGCAGAGCGCGCAGGCGCGGGAGCCGCAAGTGGGGACAGCCTGAGCAAAGAGCTTGCGGACACGACGTCATTCAGATTTCGTTAAGAAATTGCGCCGATGTTTGAGGCGTGCATCTGCCGTCGCAGCGGCAGTATCTCAGAGCATATTCCAATCAGATTGAGGCAATCTGATTGGAATATGCTCTAGGTATTGATCTGGAGCGGTTTCTTGTCGTTCAGACGATTCCGTCTGAAGGATAAGCGCTCTAGAGAGGCTTTCGGGAGCCCGTCGTGGTTGACAGTGTCGGCTATCAGAAACGATATGCCCTGACGAGCGTGAAGAAATTCTCGTTCGCGAGCAACAATGCCGAATGGAAAGCCCGGCGACAGGCGGCGAACGAAAAGTTCTACGCGCAGCAACAGGCCACGACCAATCTCTTTTCAACGGGCGTGAGCGCGGTGGCCGGCCAGGTCGATCTTACCACGCAGCTCGTGCAGTCCAGGCTCCAGGACGAGATCAACGCTCAGGTCAAAGAGCGGCAGGAAAAGCTCGACGCCCTTTACGCCGGCTTCGACAAGACCGTCTGACGCTCGCGCCCCATTCCGATACCATCCGCACCCTGCAGACCAGTCATGCCGCCAACGCGCTTGCGAGCCCGCGTCGGCAGGGATATTGCCTCAACTCACACGCCCGTTTCGCGCTGCTTCCCTTTAACGAGGAGGGCGACGAACGCGGCGCGTATCCATTTCCGAACACGACGAGCATCCCATGTCTTCCCAGACCGGTCTCGGAAAGGGCATTGCCCTCGCCTTTCTCAGTTTCGCGACGTTTTCGTTTTCCGACGCCTCGGTGAAGCTGCTGGACAACCAGCTCGATCCGTTCCTGATCACCAGCATCGGGTCGGTTTTCAGCCTGATGGCGCTTCCATTCGTGAAAGCCCCCGGCGACCGCTGGACCGACGTTTTCCGCACCACGAACCGGACGCTGTGGATGGTGCGGGCTGGAACCGCGACGCTCGGTTCCGCCGGTAGTGTCGCCGCCTTTTCCACGCTTCCCATGGCCGAAGCCTTCGCACTGATCTTCCTGCTTCCTTCGTTCGTCACGATCCTGTCGATCCTCTTTCTCAAGGAACGGGTCGGATGGCGGCGCTGGGCGGCAGTGATCATCGGTTTCCTCGGCGTGCTGATCGTGCTGCGCCCGGGCTTTCGGGAACTCTCCATCGGTCATCTCGGCGCACTTTTCGGCGGCCTCGCTGGCGCGGTCTCGGTCATTCTCTTCCGGGCGATGGGCCCTTCGGAGAAGCGCATTTCCCTCTATGGCGCAGGCTTCTTCGGTCCCATCGTGCTGTGTGCGATCCTGATGATCCCGCATTTCAGCTGGCCCGACGCCGAACAATGGGTGTTCATCGCCGGCTACGGCCTTCTGGCGGGACTTGCAAACGTGCTGCTGATGCGCGCCGCCCATCACGCGCCGGCCAATGCGCTGGCCCCCGCTCAGTACAGCCAGATGCTGTGGGCGCTGTTGCTCGGCTGGCTGATCGCCCGCGAGACGGTGGATGCGGTGATGCTCGCCGGCATCGCGCTCATCATCATTTCCGGATTGCTCACATTGATGCGCGAGCGCATTCGCGGCGCGCCTCTGCCGCCGCCGGTCGCTGCGGCCGATGCCCAGCCGGCCCTGTCAATCGACGCCGCGGCCAGCGACCACAACTCCGCACCCGCCGGACAGGACTGCGCATGCCGGCCGCATCCGGCTGCATAATCCGCACAGCGCCGGTCTGTCGACGGTATCGATAAGGAAACGCCGCCGGCCCCTTTTGGAACCGGCGGCGTTTCCGTGTCTGCCGGGCCGTGTGGATGCCCTGCGGCTCAGACCGATCCGATGGTCTTCAACCTCGCGCGGGTGTGAACCTCGCTCTGGCTCATGACGGTGGTATGCGCGCGGAAACGCTCCACGATGGAGCGAACGAAAGGCCTTGCCGAGGCGGATGTCAGCAACACCGGAGCCTCCCCGACGAGTGCGGCCTTTTCGAAGGCATCGCGGACCTGTGCGACGAATTCCTGAAGCTTGCTGGGGGCCATCGCAAGATGCCGCTCGTCCCCCTCCCCGACGATCGACTCCGCAAAGGCCTGCTCCCATTTCGGCGACAGGCTGATGAGCGGAAGGTACCCGCCCGGCGCCTGGTTCGCGGAGCAGATCTGGCGCGCGAGCCGGACACGCACGTGTTCCGTGATGACTTGCGGGTTGCGCGTGAAGCCGACCGCCTCGGCGATACCTTCCAGAATGGTAGAGAGATCGCGCACCGAAACACGCTCGGCCAGCAGCATCTGCAGCACGCGCTGGATCCCGGATATCGTGATCTGACCCGGGACGATGTCGTCCACCAGCTTCGACTGTCCCTCGGGCAACTCCTGCAGCAGCTTCTGCACATCGGCATAGGACAGAAGTTCGGAAACGTTTGACCGCAAGATTTCCGTGAGGTGCGTGGACATCACCGTCGCCGGATCGACCACCGTATAGCCCTTGAGGGTGGCATCCTCGCGCAGGGACGGATCGACCCACGTCGCAGGAAGCCCGAAAGTCGGCTCGATCGTATGGGTGCCGGGCAGCTTCACCTGCTTGCCCTGCGGATCCATGACCATGAACTGGTTGGCGTGGATCTCGCCCTTGCCGGCTTCCACCTCCTTGACCTTGATCACGTATTCGTTGGCACCCAGCTGCACGTTGTCGAGAATGCGTACCGGCGGCATCAGGACACCGAGATCGAAGGCGAGCTGGCGGCGCAGCGCCTTGATCTGCTCGGTGAGCTGGTCGCCGGTGCTGCTTTCGGAATTGATCAGAGGCAACAGGGCGTAGCCGAGTTCGATACGCAGATCGTCCATCTTCAGGGCGTCGGTGATCGGCGGCTCGGGGGCCGGTGCCGGCTTGGCGGCCTCCACCTGGGCGGCGACCTTCTCGACTTCCTGACGCTTCTGGACCTTGTTGCCCTGGCTCGCCAGCCAGCCGGCCAATCCGCCGAGCGCCAGGAACGGAATCATCGGCATGCCCGGCAGCAGCGACATCACCACCATGACACCGGAGGACATGCCAAGCGCCTTGGGGTAGCCCGAAAGCTGCGAAATAAGCGCCTTGTCGGCGGCTCCCTTGACGCCCGCCTTTGAAACCAGCAGGCCCGCCGCGGTGGAGACGATCAGCGCCGGGATCTGGGAAACGAGGCCGTCACCAACCGTCAGTAGCGTATACGAACGCCCGGCATCCGCGAACGAGAGATCGTTCTGCACCACGCCGATGATGATGCCGCCGATGACGTTGATGAAGGTGATGAGCAGGCCGGCGATGGCATCGCCGCGCACGAACTTGGACGCGCCGTCCATGGCGCCGAAGAACGAGGACTCGTCCTCCAGCTCGGTGCGCCGGCGGCGTGCCTCCGACTCGTCGATGAGACCGGCGGAAAGATCCGCATCGATCGCCATCTGCTTGCCGGGCATCGCATCGAGGGTGAAGCGCGCCGCGACTTCTGCAATACGGCCGGAGCCTTTCGTGATCACCACGAAATTCACGATCACCAGGATGCCGAAGACGATCATCCCGATGACGAAATTGCCACCCATGACGAAGCTGCCGAAGGCCTGGATCACGTGGCCGGCAGCGTCGGTGCCTTCATGTCCGTTGGCAAGGATGAGGCGCGTGGACGCGAGATTGAGCGCCAGCCGCAACATGGTCGCGATCAGCAGCACCGTCGGGAACGAGGAAAACTCCAATGGCGTCTGAATGAACAGGGACGTCATCAGGATCAGAACCGACAGGGTGATCGACAGGGCAAGAAACAGATCGAGCAGGAACGACGGCATCGGCAGGATGAGCACCACGAGGATGGTCATCACCGCGAACGCAAGCCCCAGGTCCCCGCGCTTCAGGACACCGAGGATATCCATGAGGCCGAAGCCGCCGCCACCGCCGGACGGTCCCGCCCCGCCGGCCTCCACAGCTCCCCCTGCAACACTCGGAACGTCGCTCATCAACAGGCCTCGAATTGACTACGGAACGCGCTCATGCGCGCAGGATCGGACGGCGTCCGGTGCCCTCAGTAAGCCGCGGCACGCGGTTCTCCGGGAGACGGTATCTCGGTGCCCTCGCCGGCATAGAGATTGAGCTTGTTGCGCAGCGTGCGAATGGAAATGCCCAGGATCTTCGCCGCGTGCGTCCTGTTGCCGAGGCAATGCTCGAGCGTGTCGAGGATGAGCTGCTTTTCCACGTCGGCGACGGTCCGGCCCACCATCGAGCGACTGACCGCCTCCGCCGTCATCGCGGCCTGTTCCGCGGTCCCACCACCGCTGCGCACCGGGCTGCCGTCCGGCATCAGGATGGCTGCTGCCGAGATTTCCTCGTCCTGGGCCAACAGCACCGCACGGTGCATCGTGTTTTCCAGCTCGCGGACATTGCCGGGCCATGGATTGGCCGTCAGCGCGCGGCGGGCGTCCGCGCCGATCGGACGTGCCGGCACGCCGTTGATCTCGGCGTACTTGCGAACGAAATGCTGCGCCAGTTCCAGGACGTCCGCCGGACGCTCCCGCAACGGCGGGATCTTAAGGTTGACCACGTTCAGGCGGTAAAGAAGATCCTCGCGGAAGCGCCCTGCCCGCACTTCTTCCGCCAGATCGCGATTTGAGGTCGCGATGACGCGGATGTTGACAGGCACGGGACGCGTGCCGCCCACCCGGTCGATGACGCGTTCCTGCAGCGCCCTGAGGAGCTTGGCCTGCAGACGAATGTCCATCTCGGAGATTTCGTCGAGCAGCAGCGTACCGCCATCGGCTTCCTCGAACTTGCCGACGCGGCGGGCAATGGCGCCGGTGAAGGCACCTTTCTCGTGGCCGAAGAGTTCGGATTCAAGGAGATTGTCGGGAATGGCCGCGCAATTGATGGAAACGAAGGTCTTGTTCGCCCGCTGCGACTTGCGGTGCACGTGACGGGCAAGGACCTCCTTGCCGGTGCCGGACTCGCCCGTGATCAGGACAGATGCCTCTGACGGCGCGATCTGTTCTGCGAGCTTCACGACAAGCGCCATCGCCTCGTCGCGGTAGATCAGGTCCGACTGGTCCGCGGCAACGGCGCTCAGCACAGCGGCGATCAGATCGGGATCGGGCGGCAGCGGGATGTATTCCTTCGCGCCGGCCCGGATGGCATCGACGGCCGCACGCGCGTCCGACTGGGTGCCACAGGCGACCACAGGCACATGGATGCGTTCGTGCTGCAGCCGTTCGATCAGGGTCGTGATATCCAACCCCACATCGATCATGATCAGATCCGCGCCCTTGCCGGAGCGCAGGGTCTTGAGACCATTGTCGACGGTCTCCGCGAAAGTGACGCTTGCGCCGCTTTCCATGGCGATCTTGGAAGCCACGGTAAGCTGTCCGCCGAGCGTGCCAATGATCAGAAGGCGCATGTCGTTTCTCTCGTCCTGCCGACCGCTAGCGGTCGGTCTTGATGATTTCCGTCATGGTCACGCCGAGCTTGTCTTCCACAAGCACGACTTCACCACGCGCGACCAGCCGGTCGTTCACATAGATGTCGATCGCCTCGCCGACCTTGCGGTCAAGCTCCAGCACCGTGCCGGACGACAGGGCCAGCAAATCCGAGACCTGCATCCGCGAATGTCCAAGAACAGCCGCGACGCGCACGGGCACGTCGAAGACGGCCTCCAGATCCGCGGCGGTGCGGGCATGGGGTGAGTCGTCTTCCTCGCGCCGCGCTTCGCCGGGCTTCAGTTCCTCGAACTGCATGCCGCCCGGGCCCGGATCGTTCTCAATCTCGTCATTGTCGCTCATGCGTCACGCTCCGTGGTATCGGCCGCCGGCTGGCGCGCGGCGAAATAGCGGCGGATGGAACTCTCTATCTGCTTCTCAAGCGCCTTGCGGTCCCGCACGAGACCGCCGTCGGCCCATTCCAGACGACAGTCGCCGCGCTCTATGTCGGGTTCGCCCAGAATGACGATCCGCCCCTCGAAGCCCCGCTCGTAGGCGATCTTGTCGATGTGCTGGCGCAATGTCTCGCTGTCGCGCTCGCAAACCCGGATCACCACATGAGGCGAGCGACGCAACGGTCCAAGACACTCCGAGATCAGCGCAACCACCTCACCCAATGGCTGCCGGGCGATCAGATGTCCGGCAAAACGCCGCGCAATCAGAAAGGCCAGCCCGACCGAGTCCTTCTCGACCTTGTCGAGCTCCCCGTCGACACGCAGAAGCAGTTCCGCCGCACTGTTGGCGAGCTTGGCAGCCTCCTTCGCCAGCACATGCTGCCCCTCTTCGCCCACCTTGGCCCGCTCCTCAGCCTTGCCGCGTTCGTAGCCACGCGCCTCCGCGTCCCTGACCAGCCGGTCATGCTCCGACTTCAGGATCGTCGGCTCGACATGGACCTCTTCCTTCTCCGCAGGCTCCGGCGCCACGGGAGCCGCAAAATCGCGGTCGAACAGGAAACGAGCCGGATGGGCCATCATTACTCCACTAGTAGACGAGCTCGTCGTCGCCCTTGTTCTTGGTGATCATGATCTCGCCACGCGCGGCCAGGTCCTTGGCCACGTTGACCATCTCGGACTGCACTTCGTCGACGTCGCGCAGCCGCACGGGGCCGAGCGCCTCCATGTCGTCGCGCAGCATCTTGGCCGCACGCGCCGTCATGTTGCCGAAGAAGAACTCGCGCACCGCCTCGTTCGAGCCCTTGAGCGCGACCGCCAGCTTGTCTTTCTCCACGTTGCGCAGCAGCGTCTGGGCACTGGCCGCATCGAGTTTGGCCAAATCGTCGAAGGTGAACATGAGCGTCTTGATGCGCTCCGCGGATTCCCGGTTCTCCTCCTCGAGAGCCGAGAGAAACCGGGCTTCCGTCTGGCGGTCGAAATTGTTGAAGATATCGGCCATCAGTTCGTGCGAGTCGCGCCGGCTGGTGTGGGAGAGGTTCGACATGAACTCCACCCGCAACGTCTGCTCGACCTTCTCCAGCACGTCCTTCTGCACCGCCTCCATGCGCAGCATGCGGTTGACAACCTCAAGCGCGAATTCCTCCGGCAGGATGGAGAGGACGCGCGCCGCGTGATCGGAACGGATTTTCGACATTACCACAGCGACAGTCTGCGGATATTCGTTCTTCAGGTAGTTGGCGAGAATGTTCTCCTGAACGTTGGAGAGCTTTTCCCACATGTTGCGCCCGGCCGGCCCCCGAATTTCCTCCATGATGATGGAGACGCGGTCTTCCGAGAGAAATGTCGAAAGCAGCCGTTCCGTCGCATCGACGTTGCCGGTCAGCGCTCCGGTGGACGTCAGCTTGTGCACGAACTCGCCGAGCAACTGCTCCAGCATCAGCGGTGTGATCGCACCGAGCCTCGCCATCGCCGAGGAGATCTGGCGGACCTCGATCTCGTCGAGCCGTTCCCAGATGTGACGCCCGTGCTCCTCGCCCAGCGCAAGCAGCAGAACGGCCGCCCGCTCCGCGCCTCCGAGCTGGCGTTCGTTCTGGTCATCGACGACCTTGAGTTCGTTGCCGATAGCCATCTAGGCGGCCTCGTTCAACCAACCGCGCACAATGGACACGGCCTCGTTGGGATATTCGCTGACGATCTCGCCGATCTTCTCCACGGACTTCATGTGGTCCTTGCCAGCCTTCTGTGCGTCAAGGAGCCATTGCATTCCATGCTCCTCTTCGTGTTCGCCGCCTTCCGAAGGCACCGGCACCAGAGATCCATCGGCTGCGATCATCATCTGCTGCTCGGCATTCTCGAGCTGCTCGCTTTCCTTCTTTTCCTCTTCCGCGACGACCGTGCGCACCAGCGGGCGAACCACGAAGAACAGAAGCAGGATCGAAATCACCACGATCACGCCGAGTTCGGCCATATAGAGGATATCCTCCTTGGTGAAGTCGAACAGGCCGACTTCACTGGCCGGAAGATCGGCGACAGGCCCTTGCGCGAAACGCAGATTAACGACCTCGACCTTGTCCCCGCGCTGCTCGTCGAAGCCGACGGCGGAACGGACCAGCGTCGAGATCCGGTCGAGTTCCTCCTGCGGACGCGGAGCATAGACGAGATCGCCGGTATCGTTCGTCTGATACACGCCATCGACCAGCACCGCGACGGACAGCCGCTTGATCGCCCCGGCCTCCTCCACGGTCGTACGGGTGGAATGGGAAATCTCGTAATTGATGGTCTCTTCGGTCGTGCTGGAGGCGTCGCGGTTGCCTGCACCGTCCTGATTGGCGGGAGCATTCGGCAACTGGTTGCCAGCTGTCACTCCGCCTTCGTTCGAGGTGCTGGTCGAATTTTCCTCGCGTGTCTGCGTAGAGCGCGCGACCTGCCCGTCCGGATCGTAGGTCTCTGAGGTCTCCGTCGTGCGGTTGAAATCGATGTCGGCTGCGACGCGCACCCTTGCACGCCCCTGGCCAACGACGGAGGAGACGATCTCCTCCACCTGTTGGCGCAGTTTGCGCTCAACCTCGTTGGCGCGCTGCTGCAACGAGGAGGAGACCACGCCTTCCTTGTCTTCCTCCATGCCGCTTGCCAGCAGCGTGCCGCGCTCGTCGACGATCGAGACGCGCTCGGGCGAGAGCCCCTCAACGGCGGAGGCGACCAGGTGCTGGATCGCACGGATCTGCCCGCTGTCCAGCGTGCCCCGCACCTTCAGAACGATCGACGCGGTCGGGCTTTCGCGATCGCGCTGAAAAAGCTCGCGCTTCGGGATGACCAGATGCACCCGCGCACTGACGATGCGCGAAATCGACTGGATCGTACGCGCCAGTTCGCCTTCCAGCGCACGCAGCTGATTGATGTTCTGGACAAAACTCGTCGTGCCGAGCGTGTCGGTGCGGTCGAAGATCTCGTAGCCGACGGACCCGCCGGTGGGCAAACCCTGCTCGGCAAGCGTCATGCGCGTGCGCAGGACCTTGTCCTGCGGGATGAGAATCGCCGCCCCCTCGTTGCGCGTCTCGTACTCCACGCCCATGCTTTCGAGCTGGCGGATGATGGCCGCGGAATCATCGAAACTCAGGTCGGTATAGAGCGGCGACATGGTCGGGGTCGTCACCCTCAGGATGATGACCGTGAACATGCCGATCAGAATGGCCGCAACCGCGCCCATCGCGGCCAGCCGGCCGGCGCCCAGGGTACGCAAGAATTCGAGCATGCCATTCACGAGATGCAACCCATCGGACTGTTTGCGCAAAATTCTGCGGGTCGCCTGGAAGTATGAGGAATTAGGATGTGCGGTTTCCTTCCAGACGACCCGCTAGGCAAAAATTGCCCCCGTCATGGTAAACAACCCGTTAACAGAATCTTGCCGAGCCGTTAACGGCCGTGGAAAACACCGGCGTCGTGCGGCGTGGCTTGCGCGCAAAAGCGGCAAATTTCGCCGCTTTGGTTAACGAAGTGCGTGCGATCGCGCACGCGATCACGCGGATGTCCGCCGAACCGGCCGGGCTGGAAACAAAATATTCACGGATCAAATACGAAAAGCGGGCCGGCATGACCGGCCCGCATCAATTGACTGCCACGATCGAAAACCGATCGGGATCGCCTGTGCAAAGGGCGAAAAGGACGCCGCGATCGAATGCGAAGTCCCTCAGGGACGATACTGCTGAACCCGCGTCGCTCGCAGGCCCGCAAGCCCATGCTTGTCGATGGAACTCTGCCAAGAGAGAAATTCCTCGACAGTCAAGGTATAGCGCTGACAGGCCTCGTCCAGCGACAATAGTCCACCGCGCACCGCAGCTACGACTTCCGCTTTGCGGCGGATGACCCAGCGCTTGGTATTGGTCGGCGGCAGATCGGCAACCGTCAACGGACTGCCGTCGGGCCCGATGACATATTTGACCCGAGAACGCACTTGTTCGGTCATCGTACTCTCACACTAAACGTGACCTGCGAAGCTTGGCCCACCCGGTCGTCTCCGGCCGGAAAACAGGACTTTGCTTCAACAAATATTCCCAGACGGCTTCCGATGCCTTGCATACACCAAGTTCAACGGAAATCGCCTCAGACACGAGGTGACAATACGCGGCCGGATTTAAAATTTACCTAAGCCATTAGCAACAATTCGGTAAGAGTTAGCACTACCGCCCCGACGCCGGCACCAGGCGCTATTGCCAGCCGGGCGCACAGGGACGAAATGGCAGATTTTTGCCATTTTCCAACCAGCGACGATCTTGGCAATTCGGGAAGATCGCGAGCCTTACCGGGTCAAACCGTTTTCCAGAGCAGTCGAAAATGGAGGCTCCCGCCGCACGCTTTGGTTGCACATTCCCATACCGCGCCCACTGCCACTGCAAATGAGGACGATGCGACGTCCCGTCCCAATGGAGGCCGGCCCCGAGCGTCGCTGTGACAGGCATCGCGACACGCGCCAAAAGCCGAGGCCCCGCGCTACCTGGAAGTAACACGAGACCTTGAGCATCTTGCTGGCTGGCAGAAACGAGGAGAAGGCTCCCGGCGGATGCTGCAAGCGCCTGATATAAACGGCAAGCTTTCAGCACGGCATTCCTCGGGAACACCGGAGGGAGTGTTCCTCGACTTCCCGATAAATCAGAGACTGCCGGAAACCGAAGTGACCGTCGTCAAGGGAACGGAAACATCCCCCATCTTGAGCACAAGATCACTGCCGCTGAAGTCGATCCCGTCGACGACACCTGTCGACTCCGTCGTCACCTCCACCTTGGCGCCCTTGGCGTCTTTTGCCGTGAAGGAGATCGAATAGGCGCCATCCGGTGCCGTGACACCGGACGTCGTCCGTCCGTCCCAGACGTAAGCGCCGGCGCCCTTTGCCACATCAATCTTGTCGGTATAGAGAACCGCGCCCTGAGAATTGCTAATGGTGACCTCGACATCGTCCGCGGCAGCGGCCGCATCGAATTTCCAGGTCGCAAAACCATCAGTCAGAACGCTTTGCTCACCGGTAGCCGTGATTTGCTTGCCAATATAATTTACAAGATTTGTGGCATTAGATATATTTACCTTTGAAATCAAGGTATCCATCGAGGCATTCATCTTCACCTGCTGTTCAACCGACGAATACTGAACAAGCTGGTTCGTGAACTCCTGTGCCTTCATAGGATCGAGAGGGTCCTGGACCTGCAGCTGCGTGGTGAGCAGCGTCAGAAACATCTCGTAGTTTGCCGTCAAGGCATTGGTGCCCGACGACGGCGTGGACGTTCCGCTGGCAGATGACGAACCCGAAATACCCGAAACCATCGACTTGTCTCCTTTACGCGTGACCGCGTTCTATCTGCCCGTCCCGGCTAGATCCTGATATCGACACCACCGGCCCCCCGGCGGCTGTAGGCCGCGATGCGCTCCAGCATCTGCGGCTGGTCCGCTGCCTCGCCCCCCGCCGCGCCGCCGGCAAGGGCCCCGGTCTGGGCGCCGGCCCCGTTCTGATCGCCGTCGCCGTTGCCAAAGCGCTGCCCCTGGCCCTGGTCCTTCAACGAAAACTGAAGGCCGCCGTCAGCGTTGGTCTTGAGACCTGCGTTCTCCAGCGCCCGTTCCATCCCGCGCTGGTCGCGCATGAACATGTCGAGCGTGTCGCGCCGCTCGACCACGAGGTGCGCCTGTACCTTGCCATCGTCGCTGATCTTGAGGTGCACATCGACCCGGCCGAGTTCCGGCGGATCAAGCCGGATCTCGAACTTGCTCACCCCGCGTTGCACGTTGCGCGCGATCTCGGCGGCGACCATGGCCGTCGGCAGCGCGGCCGTCGTTCCCTGACCCGCCTGCGCCATCCTGACCGCCTGCCCGTCGGCACCGCGCGCCGTCGCGGAGCCGGCATCGATGGTGGCGCCCAAGGTCAGCGGGTCCAACCCGTCCTGGCTCGTATCGTCGGCGCCGGTATCGGAAAGGACCGCGGCCGCGCCTGCCGCCAGCGAAGCGCTGCCGGCAGACATATGCGCCTTCGCTCGGGCGGCCTGCTTGCTCACACCAGCCGCGTCCACCTTCTGGTTCAATGTCTCAGCGTCTGCGGAAACCTCTCCCTCTGCGGATACCTCAGAGGTCGAGGACAGATTGACCAGCCGGGGATCGCCATCGCGGCCGGCCTGCGTGCCCCCCGCGGCCTCCTTGAGGCCAAGGGAAGCCGCCTGATCGACGGTGCGCGAGGCGGTCGCTGACGAGGCGGCGGCCTGTGACTTTTTCGTGTCCTTCACGGTCTCGGCAGTGGCGGGATCAATCCCATCCGACGCTTCCGCGCGCTCCGGATCGACGGCCTGCACCCTTGCCGCGCCTTGGCTTGCCGCCGGCCGGGTCATGGCAGTGTCGTCCCCCTTGCCGCCCGAGGGCGTATCAGCAGCCGTTGACGGGTCAGCACGTACCGCCTTGATCGAGATGATCGCGTCATCGCCGGCACCGTCGCCGTCAATCGCCTCGGCGAGGCCGGATGTCGCCGCAGAAGACGTTGCCTTGGCAACCGTCTGCGCAGGCGCCGAGGATGTCCCATTCTGCATCTTTTCAGACGAGATCGCAGACGATTGTGCCGTTTGTGCGGTCTTCGCATTTGCCTCCGCAGCGATCCCGCCCGCGGAGGCCGCGACCTTTGCGGCACCGGTCGTCGTGGCAAAGCCGGCGCTATCGCCCGTCGTTCCAGAAGCATCCCCAACAGCAGAACCCGCAGCCTGACCGTCCGTCAGCGCCCTCAGCGCCGCAGCTGCCTTGGCCATGGCCTCGTCAGACGAGGCCGCGGGCTTCTGCGCACTCAGATCGATGTCGCCATTAGCCTGCGCGGCATCGCCCGCCGAGGCCGCTCCTGCCTTTTGGGGAAAAAACGTCGGTAGAGATTGATCTATATTGTCCCCCGCTGCCTCTCCGCCCGGCGAAAGTCCAGCCGCCGCGGCCCCTGCCGCGGCCTGTGCGCCCGCACCGGCAGTCGAAGGCGCTCCGTCCAGCGCGGCGATCATTCCCGATGCGACGGCCATGCCGGCCTTCAACGCCGCGGTGCCGTCATCCGGCGCCTCGCTGGCGCCGTCTCCGGCCTCCCCATCTGTCGGGGCGCCCGCGAGATCGCCAAGGCTATCCGCGAGTGTGGCAGCGGCGTCCGAAACCGATGCGGAAAGGTCGCCCAGCTCCGAGGATTCCGTTTTCACGCCAACGTCGATGTCGGTCGGTATCAGGCCGGGCACACCAAACACACCCATATTGGCGACCGACACGGCCGCATTGGCCGGCGCTTGTGCCGCAGAGGCACCCGAGACCGCAGCAGCAGCTTCGTCTACCGAAGCGGAACCCGACATGACCCCAGAGAGCTCGGCCGCGAACTGCCCGGTCGCTGCGGCAGACTGACCCGCGCCGGCAGAACCTGCACCGAAACCCGAAACGCCGCCCGCACCGGCGGTGAAACCGCCCATGGTCGGATCCAGCGAAATCATCGACTCGAATGTCAGCACGGCAACCTCGTACACTCCGGCCCCGCCTGCACCTGCCGACGGACGGAAAGACCCGCCTCCTTCTAGCAAGCTGGGGGCCAAGCCGAAGAACGGCAGAAATCTCAGGAAATACATCCGCGGGACGTGGGAAGGCCGGCGTTCCCTGCGAGAAATGTTTGCCGGGGCGGCAAAGCTTGCCGAGTGGCCAAGGTCGGAATTGGCGAGCGCGGCATCATTCGATATAGTGCCGGCGAACAAACCGCCCCATTGAGAAAGCGTTTTCCTTTCCTAAATGGTCGGCAGGCGCGTAAATGAACGCGCAACAACATCAAGCGACCGCCAGCGAGAGAGTGCCAGCCTGTCGCGCCGCCACAACGGCCGCTCTCGTCATATCGGCCGAAAACTCAGGGAGTGGCCACGGATGCTCAACAGCCTGGATCTTCCCAGCCGACCGAAGGACACGCGGGTCGTCGTCGCAATGTCCGGCGGCGTCGATTCCTCCGTTGTCGCCGGGCTGCTCAAGCGTCAGGGATACGATGTCGTCGGCGTGACGCTGCAGCTTTACGACCACGGTGAAGCCATTCACCGCAAGGGCGCATGCTGCGCCGGGCAGGACATCCATGACGCCCGCCGCGTCGCCGAAACCATCGGCATTCCCCATTATGTGCTGGACTATGAGCAGCGGTTCCGCGAGGCGGTGATCGATCCGTTTGCCGCAAGCTACATCGCCGGCGAGACGCCGATTCCGTGTGTCGCCTGCAACCAGACTGTCAAGTTCCATGATCTTCTCGATACCGCCCGCGAGCTTGGAGCAGACGTGCTGGCCACCGGGCACTATGTCCGCACCCGCCAGGTGAACGGACGCCGGGCTCTGTTCCGCCCGGTCGACCTGGAGAGGGATCAGAGCTACTTCCTGTTCGCCACCACGCCCGAGCAGCTTGAATTTCTGCGCTTTCCGCTGGGCGGGCTTACCAAGCCCGAAACCCGCGAACTTGCCCGCGAACTGGGCCTCGAGATTGCCGACAAGCAGGACAGCCAGGACATCTGCTTCGTACCCACCGGCCGCTATTCCGATCTCATCAACAAGCTGAAGCCGGGCGCTGCGGAAAAGGGCGAGATCGTTCACGTCGACGGGCGCGTGCTCGGCCAGCACGAGGGCATCATCAATTACACGATCGGCCAGCGCCGCGGCATCGGCATCGCCGCAGGCGAGCCGCTTTACGTCATCCATCTCGATGCGGACAACAGCCGCGTTATCGTCGGCCCGCGCGAGGCGTTGATGACGCACCGCATGCGCCTGCGCGAAGTGAACTGGCTTGGAGACGAACCGCTCGACAGCCTGCCCGTCGAGGGGCTTGCGATCTACGCGAAGGTTCGCTCCACCCGACCGCCGCGTCCGGCACGCCTCATCCGCGACGGTCACGACATTGTCGTTGAGCTCGACGGCGGAGAGCACGGTATCGCCCCGGGTCAGGCATGCGTCTTCTATGACAGCGACGGCGATGCCGCCCGCGTGTTCGGCGGCGGCTGGATCGACCGGACGGAGCGCGCCCGCGATGCAGAGAGCGCCCTTGCCGCCCTGAACGACGTTCCGGCCGCGGCCGCCAACGGATGATGAGAAGCGAAACCCTCCCCGACCGTCTGCGCAGGTTGCGCGAACGAATCAAGAGACCTTTCGACACAAGGGATGGCGGTCTCGACGACGCTGCCGTACGGGCCGCGTATGCTCGCTGGGCCCCGATCTACGACATGGTCTTTCGCGCGCCGCTCTATTGGGGGCGGCGCGTGGGCGTAAAGCGCGTCAACGAGTTTTCCGGCAACGTTCTGGAAGCGGGTGTCGGCACCGGCATGGCCCTACCGCACTATGACAAGCGCCTGAAGGTCACAGGCATCGACCTTTCGCAGGAGATGCTGGCCAAGGCCGAGCGTCGCGTGCGCGGGGGCGGACTGGCAAATGTGGACGGCCTGCTCGCCATGGACGCGGGCAACCTGGCCTTTCCGGATAACCATTTCGACGTGACGATCGCGATGTACGTGATCACGGTGGTTCCGGACCCCGTAAAGGTGATGAGCGAACTCGAACGCGTGACCAAACCGGGCGGACACGTCATTCTGGTCAACCACTTTTCCGCCGAACAGGGCCTGCGCGCTGCCGCTGAGCAATGGCTTGAGCGGTACGCGAGCCGGGTCGGCTGGAATCCCGTCTTTCCCAAAGCACGCATTCTTGGGCGCACGCGCCTCGTTCTGGAAGAGGATCAGTCGGTCGCGCCGTTTGGTCTGTTCACCATGCTGACCTTCCGCAAGCCCGAAGTCTGAGTCCGCCTTTCTGCGCACCGGCCCCTGCCGCACGAGTCGAAGCCTTCGCCCCCGCGGCCAGACCCTTTTCTGGTTGCCGGATGCGGAAAAATCACCGAGGCACGCCGAACCGGGATTCCCGGGTTTTGGCGGGTTCTTCCACCGCGCATCTCATGCCGGGACAGGGTTGTCGTGAACAATACCCGATCAAGCGTCTCCAACGCTTGACAGGCAAACCACGGCTCCCCTATATGCACGTCACTGCCGGCCCACCCGGCAGCGCACGAAGCGCCCGTGGCACGTTCGACGTCCGCGGAAACCGCGCCGGATGGCGGAGTAGCTCAGCTGGTTAGAGCAGCGGAATCATAATCCGCGTGTCGGGGGTTCAAGTCCCTCCTCCGCTACCAACACTTCTCAACCTGGTCCTGACGGTTTCTTCTCCAGGCGCGCTCCGATCCGTGCGGACTTTCGGGGCAGGTCATTTTCCATGCGAAGCGCCTGTTTTGCACGTTGGTACATGGCCGACCTCTGGCCGAAAGACCAAATGTCCGGAACCGGTCGTCGGCGTCGCCCTCAATGCGGCGGCGGGGCCTTACGAGCTTCGGCACGCGTCATAGCCCCAGGCTCGGCCTGCGGTGCCTTGATCGACCGGTTACCGGCAACCATGCCCACGCGGTTCACCCCAGGCCCAACAGTCACCGCTAACGGTCCTGCCGTCGCGTATCAAAAAGCGGAAACAGCCTTGTCCAGGCAGCCGCCTGGCTCGGGCGGCAATATCGGCCGCGCTCCTCACCCGCTCCCCATCGCGCAAGTCTCAGGAATAATGCGTCGAGCGGTAGGCGACCCGGACCATTCGCACCTGGCCTTGCAAAGGCCTCATGAAGCGCGAGATTCATGCCCCGGATCGCCGAAATTACGAAATTCAGCAATACGATTCGACGAAAAATCTTCTACAGTTCGTTTAGCTGTTGAGGAACTCGCTCATCTTGTCGTAGACGAACGCGCACTCTTCTTCCACCAAGTCTTCCATGTTCATGAAGGTGTGGATCATGCCATCCATATTCACATGAAAGGCGGGAACTCCGGCAGCGGCGACCTTTTCGCAATAGTCTCTGCCTTCATCGCGCAACGGGCAAAACTCTGCTGTCACGACATAGGTTGCCGGTAGCCTTTTTGTGAAGTCTCCATAAAGCGGAGACGCCGCTTTTCTGCACTCTCCATTCTTGAAGTAACTGTCGAAATACCAGGCAATCTTGCTTGCCTGAAGCAGATATCCGACAGAGTTTTCCACCATAGACCCGGAATCCATGGTGTAGTCCACACTGGGATAGATCATGAACTGCTTCTTGATCTCGATGCTGGCGTCAAACTGGGCCAGACCGGAAACGCTTCCACACAACGCACCACCGCCTGAATCTCCGGCAATTGACAGTTCGCGCTTGAATTTCATTTGGCGGGCAGCAAGCACGCCAAATGCACCCTTGAGTGTTGCGTAGGCATCATTCACGCCAGCAGGATAGGGGCATTCGGGTGCGAGCCGATACTCCGGGGCAATGACGATGTGTCGTGTCGCCAGCGCGATCTTGCGGCAGATCGGATCATAAACCGTCACGCTGCCCGCCATACCGCCACCACCGTGATAGTAGATCAGAACAGGCAGTTCTTCTTCCGGCGCCGGATTGTATATGCGCACCGGAACTTGATAGCCTTCCGCAGGGACGATGTCGTCCTGGATCAGCGCCACATCCGGCACGTTGGTGATAAAGGTCTTGGTGAGATTTGCGAGCCCCTCCCGAGCGTTGGTCGCATTTGGCTTGAAACCTGCAGCCACCAGTTCGGCAACCGTCGCATTGAATTCTTTCAGATAGGCCTTTAGCTTCGGATTTACTTCGCGCATTTTCTTATACTCCGCTATGCCTGCTTTTCAGAGAGTTCCAATTGTGCCTGCTTGCGGCTCGGCTCTGGCAAAAGGAAACTCGCCACGAACAATGTTGAAGAAAACACGATAGCGAAAACTGCGGAACTCATGACGGTACCGGTGCTATCCGCGATAATTCCGGAAATGTACATCAGGACCGTCTCTACGAGATAGGAGATGGACCAGAACATCGCGAAGACAACAGAAATGCGCCCCGGTGTCATTCCCGGCATTTCATACGGTAGCGTAACGAGGCTGGTCATCGGGACAAACATCAGGAAGCCGGCAAGAAACGCGCAAACGTAAGCGACAGTTGCATTGCTTGTAAAAGCCATAGCCGCCGCAAACAAAGTCATGAACAGTCCTGACCAGCGGAGCACCGGTACACGCAAGGTGAAGCGCTTGGCGACGATAATACCGACAACGGTCCCAACCATGCCTGCGGAGATCATGATGGAAGACAGGTATTTCGCTTCTGCCGCGAAGTTCGGGACCAATGGAAATATCGCGAACACGGAGATGTAGCAAAACAGGATGCCGGAGTAGGCAAATGGCAGCAGCCAATTGACCGGCTCCTTGACGCCCTCCTTGAAACCGTAGGTCTCGGGCGCCTTCTGGTCCTCCTTGTTGCCGGACAGCGCGAAATCTTCAGACACGAGCATCCAGAGCACAAGCAGGACGAAACTGACTGCGGAAATTCCAATGACCACGTTCTGCCAGGTACCAAGACGTGACAGAAGAGCGCCGGTAAACAGGATCGCCAACAGGTTACCCATATTGAAGGCGGCTGCGTTGATACCGTTGACTATTGGACGTTCGCCCGCCGTAAAATAGTTCATCACGACCGGGTTCATGTAGACGATGATGAACGCGCCACCGAATCCCATGATCAGGCGCGTGCAAACATACAACGGATAGTTCGTAGCAAGAGCCCCCAGTATGCCCGCAACGATCAGAACGGATGCGAAGGCAAACGCCTTCTTGGGCCCGAGTTTGACCAGGAACCACGCAGCTACCAGGTTCCCGATGATCTTGGCGATCGTGATCGCATTGGTCATCCACGTGGCTGCAGCAATTCCATCAACGTTGTAGAAGGACATGATGTCCTTGGTCATCATGTTGCCCGCGACCCACGACATCGCGAACAACGCATATGTCATGAAGACCACGAATTCGATAATCGTCTTTCTGAGCATTGCTGGAACCTCTCCAATCTAGGTTCGGTTTTTCTAGTTCCAGCAATGATTCTTATATGATTTGAAGCCCTTCCATTTTCCCGTTTCCGGGAAGAAGAATTGACAGAAATACAAAAATCATCGGAATCTTTCCTTGGAATCGGCTTATGGACCTTAGCTGTAATCCAGGTCAAGCCTAGATCCCCCCATGTTCAATAGAGGAAAAATCGCGGACAGCGGGCCCAAATCACCACGGAAGCAAAGCGCTGACAGCACGACGAGCCGAACTGGATCCGGATCGGCTGCCCCCATGATATCGCTGCCCGGGCAGCGCGGACGCCCTCGCGGGGGCCTTTTCCACGAGGCTAACGGTGCGATGCAATATCCCGTGCGTTCGGGGACTACAGATGGTTCCGTGAGCTGACCCGCAGTCTCACGCTCCAGACTGCCCACGACGTGGCATCGGCAGTCGGCTGGGGCGCTTCGCTGCAAGACCAGCCTACGGCAGGCGCATACAACCAGACAGCCAAGGCTCCGCACACGGATGCAAGGAAGCCGATACAACACCAAAGGCGAGGGCTTCCTTGGCCCGGGTCACGCAAAGGGATTTGACGAACTAATTGGAGGAAAGGTCTGCCAAATCCAGATCCTCATCGTAGTCGACCCCTTCGAGGAAAAAACCGTTGAGCTTGAGAAATTCCGTCTTGTAGCCTTCGTAATCGCCCAGCTCGCGGAAATTTTCCGGCGTCATCCGATCAATGATCGAGCGAACTTTTTCCTGAACATCGGCACGCAGCTCCCAGTCGTCGACGCGCACCAGCCGGCTGTCATCGGTTTCGACGATACCGTTTTCATTGTAAACGCGATCAGCATAGAGCCGCTGCATCTGCTCGATGCACCCCTCATGCAACCCCATCTCTTTCATCACCTTGAACAGTGCCAGGATGTACGGCGAGAAGGCCGGAATAAAGACACTGGCCTTGGTCACCAGCGCCTTGCAGACAGCCACATGGGCCTGCCCGCCAAAGGACTTCATCCTTGCATCAAGCCTGTCGGCCGTTGAGTGCAAATGTTGCTTTGCCTGGCCCAAGGTTCCTTCATGGTAGATACGATACGTAATCTCTGACCCGATATAGGAATAGGCAAACGTCTGGCAGCCCTCGCCAAGGACGCCTTCTTCCATCAGGAAGGAAATCCACTCTTCCCAATCCTCTCCCCCCATCACCTTGACGGTGTCGTGAATCTCTTTTTCGGTCGCGGGCTCGAGCGTCGCCTCCTCAAGGCAATCCTGCTCGAGATTGACAGTATAGCCTTTAAGTGGCTCCCCGACCGTCTTGATCGAAGATCGGATCTTCTCGCCAGTTTCAGGATCCGGCCGGACACCCGTTGCAAGAGAGTAGATTACAAGGTCGACGCTGCCACCGAATTCGGCCTTGATATAGTCAACGACCTCGCGACGCATCTCCTCCCCAAACGCATCGCCGACGAAATTCTTGGCAATCAGGCCCTCCTGCTCGGCCTGCCGGGCGAAGTTGATCAGGTTGTACCAACCTGCGGTTCCGACACCGTTTTCCGAGGGCCCGCGTTCAAAAGCGACACCGATGCTATCGGCGCGCGCACCGCCGAAAGCCAAGGAGATACGGGAAGCCAAGCCGAAGCCCGAAGATGCGCCGAGTACGAGAACCTTCTTCGGCCCCCTCGCAATCTGTTTGGCCTGACGAACATAGTTGATCTGGTCCTTGACCGCCTTGCCGCAGCCGACGGGATGGCAGGACTTGGCGACCTGCCCCTTGATGATGGGTTCTATAATCATGATCTGCTCTGATTTGAGGAGCTGTTTGCCCTCTCGGGAGACGAGATATCCGAGCGCGTTTCGACCAAGCGCGACGTCTTGCTCGACAAGGCCTCTCCAGCTTGATGCCTGGTCGCTTTACTCTTCGAGCAGATCGTCCCGATCTGCTCGTGATTGGCGTTACGAATTAACCGGTGGACGAACGGTCGCCATTCCTTCGATAACGACCTTTCCATCCTGATTTTTGCTTGTCGTCTTCAGGCGTACGATTTTCTTTTGCTTGTTGATCTCGGCCACCTCGACTTCAGCGCGCACCGTATCGCCAATATAGACGGGGGCAACGAACCGCAGCTCCTGTCCCAGGTAGATGGTTCCCGGTCCGGGCAACTGCATGCCCAGCACTGCGGATGTCAGACCGGCGACAAGAATTCCATGTGCAACCCGCTTGCCGAAAATACTGTTTTCGGCCGCGATATTACTGACATGGACAGGATTTATGTCACCGCTTATACCGCAGAACAGCCCAATATCCGCTTCGCCGATGGTTTTCTCAAACCACGCCTTCTGGCCAATCTGCAGTTCTTCCAACGTGTAACTCATTGGAACCTCGCCAATCGTCATTGATTGAATATCGGGAATATCACTCCCCCGCCGGAGCATTGGGGAAGACGATGCCTCTACAGTGAGAAGCTTCAGCTGCCGACCGCGGGGCGCAGCACCAGTTCCAGAGGCTCGTCGCGGAACAAGCGGGCATCCATTTCAGTGAGTGTAGGACTGACTTGCGGGGCAAACTCCATCTGCCCGAGCACATCCTTGTGCAGATCCACTCCCGGAGCGATTTCGATGAGTTCGAGACCCGTCTCGGCCAATCGGAACACGGCCCGCTCGGTAATGTAGATCACCGGCTTTCCCGTTTGACGGGCGCGATCTCCAGAAAACGTGATCTGCTGAACGCAAGATAGGAACTTGCGGATCTTGCCTTCCTGAATAATGGCAAGTTTACCACCCCCGATTTCGAGTTTCAGGCCCGCAGCCGTAAAGGTTCCGCAGAAGAAGACTTCCTTGGCATTCTGGGTGATGTTGATAAAGCCACCGCAGCCGGCAATCTTCGGTCCAAACCGGGACACATTGATATTGCCCTTCTCATCTGCTTCAGCCAGCCCCAGGAAGGCCAGATCGACACCGCCCCCGTCATAGAAGTCGAACATCTGGTCCTGGGTGATGATCGCATCGGGAAAGGCCGAAGCGCCGAAGCTCAACCCGCCTGCAGGAGTGCCACCGACTGCCCCCGGTTCGACCGTGGCAATCATCCGGCTGGTCACGCCTTCCTCGTCGGTTACCTCGGCGATCCCCTCCGGCACGCCAATCCCGTAATTGAGCACGGCCCCCTCGCGCAATTCGAGCGCGGCCCGGCGGGCGATGATCTTCCTGGCGTCGAGCTTTCGGGCAATGGGCGCCTTGAAACTGCGTTTGCCCCGCCCGCAATAGGCAGGATTGTAGAGTTCGGAGAAGGTCTGCATGTGATCCTCGCCATCAGCAATGACCACAGCATCCACCAGAATGCCCGGGATGCGCACCTTCTGCGGGTCGAGCTCGCCGTGTTCGACGACCCTCTTGACCTGCACGATGACCTTGCCGCCCATGTTGGTCACCAACTGGGCAGCGGCCAGATTCTCGAGGATGAGGCATTCATCCTCCATCGTGATATTGCCATGCGTATCGGCGGTGGTTCCGCGCAATAGCGCCACGTTGGCATCGATCCGGTTGTAGAAGAGATATTCCTCACCCGCGATCTTCACCACAGACACCAGATCTTCTCTGGTGACCGAGTTGATCTTGCCACCCTCGATGCGAGGATCGACAAAGGTGCCAAGGCCGACATGGGTTAACGTGCCAGGCTTGCCTGCAGCACTGTCGCGGATCATGTGGGCGATCACGCCTTGCGGGAAATTGTAAGCCTCAATTTCCTCGCGGACAGCCAGTTCCTGCAGTTTCGGGATAAGCCCCCAGTGTCCGCCGATCGCACGCCGAACGAGACCGGGATGGGCAAAATGATTGTTCGCCCTGTCCTTGCCGTCGCCCTGTCCCGCCGTGAAATACAAATCAAGATTCTTAGGAGAACCCGTTCTAAGAAAGCGATCCTTGATCGCGACTTCAACCGTCTCCGGGACTACGGCTCCGATGAAGCCTCCAAGGATAACGCGATCATTATCCGCAAGAAGATCGGCAGCCTGTTCCGGCGTCAATATTTTTACTTGCATTGCACGGCCACTTAGTAATGGGCGAACTGTTTATTCTACCAGCGCCCCGCCATTTTCATTGCAATGCTAGGTACCTTCGTCAGACGAGGAAACAGCCAATCATCCAAAAGAGAATTCCGCAAACGGGACAATTATCCCACGACAACAACAATGCTTGCACTGGCCCTCAGATACCTTCCTGATCGAGTTCGCGGGTCCGACGGATCAGAAAGTCCTTGAAATTGGAGCATGGCAGAGGCATCTGGCGCCGCCGGCGATAGTAGAGATTGAGCTCGAATTCAGCATCGAGATAGTCACTGAGAATGGCGATCAAACGCCCGTCCGCCAGTTCCTGACGCAGGATGTTGAGCGGCAGGTAGGCCACCCCGCCGCCTTTCAGCGCCACTTCCTTGATAAACTCGCTGTCCTCGACCTCGACCGTCTGCGCGATGCTCACCGCCGAGTATTCGCCATCCGCATGAAACACCCACTTGTTGCCCCCCACCAGCGTGCTGGCAAACAGACAGTTGTGGCGGCTGAGATCCTGCGGCACGACCGGCATGCCGTAACGGCTGGCATACTCCGGGGAACAGCAGGCCACCAGCGGATAGCGCAGCAAAGACCGGCGTATCAGAAGGCTGTCCTTCTCCTGGAACCCGTCATAGGTCGCCTTCGCGCGAATGACGAAATCCACCTTTTCGACCATGTCGACATCATACGCCGTCTCGATCACACGGAAATTTACCTGCGGATGGGCAAGCAGATACTCTCCGACGATGCGGCACAAGAACCGTTTGGCAAACAGCGGGGTCGAAGCGATGACGATCGTGCCGCGCTCTTCCTGTCCAAAGCGTTGCAGCTCCGAGAAGATATCCTCGATCTCTGCGTTAACATTATTGAACCGGTCGTAGAGATGCTGGCCGGGCTCGGTCGCAACCACCTTGCGGGTCGACCGCTTGAGCAGGCTTACGCCCAGCTTCTCCTCAAGCTCGATGATCCACCGGCTGCCCGCGCTGGGGGAAATGCCATAAAGGCGCGCGGCGTCGGAAAAAGAACCGGTACGCACCACATTGAGAAAATAGACCATCTTGTCGAGCATTGTGACATCTCCCTTTCGGGCGAGTGGGCCGATGAAAGTCCTGAACGGTCAGGACCACTATCCGAAAAGGGTGAGCGCGGGCGGTGGGGCTAAGGCAGGGTACGGAGCTCGGCATGGCCATCAGGAACAATTCCCCCGGGGAGCCGGATTGCATCCGAGGGCCAATCCCATTTCGTCATTAGTGTTTTGTTGAACCGCCTATAACCACCCTGCCCCCTTTCATGTCAATAATTCGACCTGCGGCATGTGTGCACGTATACCCACCAGCAACAGCAAGAATAGAAGACTTAATCATGCTCAAGGACAAAATCTGCATCGTAACCGGCGGCGCCCAGGGCATCGGCCGTTGTATAGTAGAAGAATTTGCAACCGAAGGTGCTGCAAAGGTATTCGCTTGCGACATGAAGCTGGACGCCATGGCCGATTACAAAGACAAGTTCGCAAACGTGGAATCTATTGAGCTCAACGTATGTGATCGTGATGCGATTTCAGATTTCGTTTCCGGTGTCAAAGACCGGTTCGGACGGATCGACGTCCTGGTGAACAATGCCGGCATCACCCGAGACAATCTGCTCGCGAAGATGAGCGAGCAGGATTGGGACATGGTGCTCGATGTGAACTTGAAGGGCGTGTTCAACATGACACAGTACGTCTCCCCGGTCATGATCGAGAACGGTGCCGGCTCCATCGTCACCATGTCTTCCGTCGTCGGCACGGACGGCAACATCGGCCAGACCAACTATGCCGCAACCAAGGCCGGCGTGATCGCCATGACCAAGAGCTGGGCCAAGGAATTCACCCGAAAGGGCGCCCAGGTTCGCGCCAACTGCGTTGCCCCGGGTTTCATCAGAACTCCGATGACCAAGGACCTGCCGGAGAAGGTCATCGCCTACATGGAAAGCAAGACCCCGCTCGGCCACATGGGCGAGGCGGAAGACATCGCTCAGGCCGTTCTTTTTCTGGCCAGCGATCGCGCCCGTTTCATCACCGGCCAGTTGCTGAAGGTTGATGGCGGGCTGGTCATCTGAGGCGCAGGACTGTTCGATCGGCTTCGATGCCAACGGCATCCGCAACCAGCCGATCGGCCGGCAGTTCAGCCACGCTTTGTTGAACCGGCGACACCGAAAAGCGCAGGAGCTCCGCCAGGCAAGTATCCGGCGGAGCTCATCTGTCCGACTTTGGACCGCATCGTGAAGAAAATGTGGGCCAAAGCGGCGCCAACCCGATGGCGTCAGGAACTGCCGACAAGGACGACCCGGACATGACAGCCGGCCTCCGTGGCCATCACCTGCGCATCTCCGTGATGCAGTTGGGCAATGTCACGCACGATCGACAGTCCGAGGCCGCAGCCAATCGCGCCCTCCGGAGCCACACGATAAAAGCGGTCAAAGACCCGTTCCCTTGAGGCGGGAGGAATGCCGGGACCGTTGTCACGCACGTCCAGCTCGACATGCTCCGCCGCGAAAGTGAGGATCACGTCGATAACGGGCTGCACCGCGATACCATATCGCTCGGCATTCTCGAGCAGGTTGAGAAGCATTTCACCCAACAGAACCGGATCTCCTGCAAAGCTTCGCGGCTCTCCGCGAAGCTGATAGTTGATCTCGATGCCTTTCGGCAGAACACGTTCGGCGAAATGGCGGGTGACCTCCTGAACCGTGGCCTCCAGATCGAAGCGAACCGCCAGCCCCTTCAGGTCGCGCCCGCGCACCCGTTCCATCGAGAGCAACTGATTGGTCAACCGTCCGGCGCGCCTGGCGGCGACCGCGACCTCCTCCACCCGAGCCCTCAACGCCGTCTCATCCCTCGCGGTCAGTGCCGCCTCTGCTTGCGCCTGAATTCCGGCGATGGGCGTGCGGACCTGGTGCGCAGCATCTGAAATGAAGGCATCGCGGATTTCGAACGCCCTCCTGAGCCGCTCGAACAGCGAATTCATCGCAGCCACGAGTGCTCCGATTTCCCGCGGCACCACCTGCTCGATCGGACGCAGGTCGTTCGCGGTACGCGACACGAGCGCCGCCTCCAGATCCTTGAGCGGTTTCAGGCCGTTTCGAATGCCGAACCAGACAAGCAGCCCGGCAACGGCGAGCAACCCGCCAAAATAGACGGCCGTTTGACCAAGCAGGCTCAGACTGAGCTCCTGGCGCTGCCGGATGGTCTGCCACACCTCGACAGTCACCGTGCCACTCATCGGACGGTCGGTGACGACCTCTGTCATGAACAGCCCGCGAACGGGCTGACCGTGATAGACGGCATCAAAGTAGACGGGTTCGCCGGGAGGCTTCGCGCCGGCATTCGGCACATTGGGTGCATCGGACATGCCGGTCACATAGGCCCCGCCGGGACCGGTGATCCGGTAGAAGATCTGATCGCCCAACGTTTCCACCAGGGCATTGAGCACGGCCCGCGTCAGCAGATCCCCCTCGTTCGTGGTTACGTCACGCGAAATGGTGAGCGCGATCGTGTAGAGGGTGTTGTCGTAAAGATCGCGCGAAAGTTTCGTGAACTGGCTGTAGCGGGCGACCGATGCCACGCACGCGGCGGCGAAGAGCGGAACGACGATGAAAACGAACAACCGGTTCTTGAGCGAGCCCGTATTCAAGCGCGTTCCCCATCCAGCATGTAGCCGAGCCCGCGCGCCGTCCTGATCGCGACGCCCGTCCCATCGATCTTGCGCCGCAGACGGGAGATCAGAAGATCGATCGCGTTGTCCTCGATCTCCGCGCCCGTTCCATAAAGGGTGTCCGATATGAGCGTACGCGAGACGATGCGGCCGCGATGCTCGAGAAGGCATTCGAAAAGGGCGAGTTCGCGCCTGGGAAGCTCGATCACCTTACCGAGGTGGAACAGCTCCCGGCGCCCCCGGTTGAACTTCAGCCCGCCCAGTTCCTCCCACTCGCTGCGCAGCACCGGCCTGCGGCGGGCGAGCGCGCGCAGGCGCGCCACCAGTTCCGCCATTTCAAACGGTTTGACCAAATAGTCGTCAGCGCCAAGTTCCAGCCCCTGAACACGCTCCGAGGTCTTTCCACGTGCCGTGAGGATGAGGATGGGCGTCGACCAGCCTGCTCTGCGCAACGCGCGGATCACCTCGAAGCCGTTCTGACCGGGAAGGTTGATGTCTATGATGGCAACGTCGGCATCGGCATCCCTGAGGAAAGCCTCGCCGGACAGACCATCTTCGATCCAGTCGACACCGAAGCCAAGATCTTCAAGTGCGCTTCGAATGGCTCTGGCGAGAATCTCGTTGTCCTCAAGTATCGCGATACGCATGCACTTGTCCCGTAACTCACAAGAAAACAGGCCGGACGATACCGCCGAACCGCCACAGGCGGGTATCGGCAATTCATGTTCCAGTGTTATCCATCCATATGCGACAATGATAAGCCAGTCTGGGGAGGCCAACACTGTGAATGCCACAAATGGTATGCGGCTTGCGACACTTGCGCTCGCAGCCATTGTGACGCTGTTTGGCACCAGCGCCGGTGCGCGGGCCGAAACCAGCTTTGCGGGAAAGACGATCATATGGACCGTCCCCAACTCCCCTGGCGGCGGCTCGGGCCGGATCGCCCAGTTCCTTGCACCTTTCCTGACAAAGCACCTGCCGGGACACCCCGCCATCTCGATTTCGTACCAGCCCGGAGGCGGTTCGATCCGTGGCGCCAACCAGTTCGCCTCGCACGCAAAGTCCGACGGACTGCACCTGCTGATCACTACCGGCTCCACCCAGCTGCCATTCCTGCTCGGCGACCCGCGGGTGAAATACGACTACAAGGACTGGCGCATCATCATGGTGATGCCGACGGGCGGCGTCGTCTACACCACGCCAAAGCTTGGAATCCATGGCCCCTCCGACATTGCCAAACTCGCTAACAAGCGACTGATCTATGCCAATCAGGGCGCGACGTCGCTTGATCTGATCCCCTTGCTGGCGTT
The DNA here is from genome assembly GCF_037026715.1 of Breoghania sp. JC706. Lineage (NCBI taxonomy): Bacteria > Pseudomonadati > Pseudomonadota > Alphaproteobacteria > Hyphomicrobiales > Stappiaceae > Breoghania > Breoghania sp. JC706. The sequence goes on along the minus strand of NZ_JBANCG010000001.1, from coordinate 26,523 downwards.
CAGGCTGTTGGGGCTGAAAGTGGAGCATGTCTTCGGCTATCGCGCCCGCGCCGATGGTCGCCTCGCCTTCGAGCGCGGCGACGTGAACATCGACTACCAGACGACCCCCGCCTTTCTCAAAGGCGTCCGGCCGATGGTCGAAAGCGGAACAGCGGTTCCCCTCTTCTCTTGGGGTGTCCTGGGCAAGGACGGCAAACTTGAACGCGACCCCACATTCCCTGATCTACCTAATTTCGATGAGGTCTATGAGACGCTGAGAGGCAAGCCTCCCTCTGGCCCCGAATACGACACCTACATGTCCATCTTCACCACCGAGTTTCTGGCGCAGAAGATGGTGTTCGTCCCCAAGGACACGCCCGATGAAATCGTCGAGACCTACGAGGCCGCGCTCAAGGCGATTACGGAAGATCCCGATTACAAGGCTAAGGTCGCGAACGTTCTCGGCGACTACCAACTGACCATCGGCAAGGAGGCGGAGGCGCTGTTTCACAGGGGCACGACGATCCGCAATGCGGACCGCAAGAGCATCACCCGCATTCTCGCAGACTATGGCGTAAACCTGAGCAAATGATCCGGCGCCCGCCCGGCATGGACAGGCCCGATGCGGGATCCTGGTTCCCGTTGAACCTGCGCCCCTGACAAAGGCGTCCGAGGAGGAGGCCCGACAGACCCTTGCGGCCTGCCGAGCCTGAAGCTTCTAGCTTTGAAGCCGGAAGATGAAGGTGGTGAGCCAGTCGTCCAGAATTCCCGCGGGAACCGGCACATAAAAGACCGTCGTGAACAGAACCGCGAAGACCACCGAGAAGACCGCGGCACAGGCAAAGGCCAGCAGGATCCGCTTCTGGCCGAGCATGCAGAGCGAAACGGTAATCGCAAGCGTCGTCGTGACGATGAAGCCCAGCATGCCGAGAAGCCACGGATAGGCAACCCAAAGGATCACGAACGCGAAAAGCCGCAACCGCTCGGGCCCCGTGGCCGCAACCAGATGAGACACATCCCCGGTCAGGACAGGCGGTTCGCGACGTTGCGCGACGGCCGTGGCGATCATGTACAGCGTTCCCGCCAGCACTACCGTCACCAGCGTAAGCGGATAGGTGCTGGCCATGCCGGATATGCCCATTGCCTGCTTGCCGAGCACGAGCGCGAAGGCGGCGATCAGCGCGAATGAAAACAGCCTGAAGACAAACATGCCGAGCCTCCTCAAACTTCGGTCTGTTCGGGCATGCCGCTACGCGAGGTTCCGCGAACGAGACGGAAGCCCAGCATGAGCACGGACACGGCCAGAAACACCACGGCGGCAGGGCGCTGGAGCACCTCCCCTACGGAACTGTAGGAGGTGTTGAGAACGGCGATCTGCTGCTCGAACAACGGCCCGAGAATGACGGCCATCACCACCGGCAACAGCGAGATCCGCAACGCCTGGAACCAGAGCGCGAAGGCGGTTGCGCCGAGCATGACGAACACATCGAACATGTTGTTCTGGATGGCGAAGGTCCCGAGGATCGAGAACGCTGCGACGAAGGTCGCCAGAACGAATTTCGGGATCTTGAGAACGAAGGCGCAGTAGCGCGCCGCGAAGACGCCGAAGAAAAGCATGAAGATGTTGAGAATCAGGAAGCCCCAGAAGAAGCTGTAGATGAGGGTCGGCTGGTTGGCGAAGAGCATCGGGCCAGGCTGCAGGCCATGCAGCGTCAGCGCACCGATGAACACGGCCGCCGCGCCGGAGCCTGGAATACCCAGCGAAATGAGCGGGATCAACGATCCGCCGACATTGGCGCTGATGGAGGTTTCCGACGCGATCAGCCCCGAGACCGATCCTTTGCCGAACTTCTCGTTGCGCTTGTTGAAGCGCTTTTCGAGCGCATAGGAAATGAACGGCGTTTCCACCGGCCCAAGGGCCGGCAGGATGCCGAGAAAGACCCCTGTCACGGCAGAACGCAGATAGGTGACGATGCGTGTTGGCACCACGCGCAGGAGTTCGGCATACGGGCTCTTGCCGTCGAAGATGATCTCGCCGCCCTTGTCGGGCCTCAACGAATTGAGGGCCAGTACAACGGCCTGGCTCATGCAGAAGAACCCGATCAGCACGGCGACGAGATTGAAGCCGGAATACAGTTCGACAACACCGAATGTGAAACGCGGCGTGCCGATGACCGGATCGAGCCCGATCGTCACGATGAGCAACCCGACAAAGCAGCCGAAAAGATTGGAGGCGAGCGGCGTCTCCAGCATCACGATCACGATGGTGAAGCTGAAAATCAGCAACGCGCAATATTCCGGCGAACCGAAGCTCAGCGCGAAAGAAGAGAGGATCGGCGTCAGGAACAGCACCGCGATGGCCGCCAGGATGCCGCCGATGCCCGAACTCATGGCCGCCAGCGCAAGCGCAAAAGGCGCCTTGCCGGCCCGCGCCATGGCATGGCCCTCCCAACTCGTCACGATCGAGGCGGGCGTGCCGGGAATGTTGATGAGAATGGCGGAGATGCTGCCGCCGAATATGCCGCCGGAATAGATGCCGCCGAGCATGATCATGCCGTGCTCGGGGCTCATGAGGAACGTCACCGGAACGAACAACGCGATGCCAAGCGTCGCCGTCAAACCGGGGATGGCACCAAAGATGATGCCAATGATGACGCCGCCGATTTCTGCCGCCACGCTCTGGTAAGTGATGGCGTTCAGGAAACCTTCGAGCATTTTCCCTATCCTTTGATGCCGGATCCTGTGGTCACTGAGGCCGGGTTTCGCAAAACCGGGCGCACGCGCTCACCGACAGGCACCGCGCCAGCCATTGGCCGACACGGTGCCCCTCGTTCGCTTTCGTGAGATCGACGTCAGTGCGCGGCGTTCTTGAAATACTCGCTGACGGCCTCGAATGAGGCGTTGTAGCGCGCCTGCTCTTCTTCAGCGGTCAGAGGGATAAGCTCGATGCCGACTTTCTCGAAGGCTTCGCGCGTTTCCTCTTGCTTCAACGTGTCATTGATGATCGCGGCGAGGTAGGCCTTGATCTCCGCAGGCACCTTCGGGCTGACGGCAACGAGGCGGTCGGCCCCCCAGGTTCCGGACGGGATCTTCACGCCCAGTTCCTTCATGGTCGGCGCATCAGGCACCTGCGAGAGCGGCGTGTTGTCGGCAACCGCCAGCAACTTCATCTGCCCGGCGTCGATGAACTGGGCAACTTCGTCATAGTAGTTGGCGGCGATATCGACATTGCCGCCGAGAAGCGCCACGGCGGCCGGTTTTCCGCCCTGGAACGGCACGATGGTGAATTTCACACCAAGCTGCTTTTCAAGGATACGGGTGGCGATATCGAAGGCACCATTGGGAATGACGCCGACCTTCAGCTCGCCCGGATGTTCCTTGGCGTAGGCGATCACTTCCTGGAAGCTCTTGCCGGCGATCTTCGACTTGGTGCCGGAAAGCCAGATGGCGGGAGCGAAGGTGATGCCCGCCAGAGGCTCCAGATCGTCCTTCGCGAAGGGGGCCCGGCCCTGAACAACACTGATCGCCATTGTGGGGTTAGCGAGCACGCCGACCGTGTAGCCGTCTGCCTTCGCCTGCTTGGCAACATAGGCGTTGCCGATGGTGCTGCCGCCACCGGCACGGTTTTCCACGCGGAACTGCAACCCGGTCGTGCGCTCGAGTTGGGCGGCCAGGGTCCGCGCCGTCAGATCAACGCCGCCGCCGGCCGGATAGGGAACGACAAGATTGATGGGGCGGGTCGGATAGTTGGCCGGCTTGTCCGCCGCCGCCGCACCCACGGCGCTGGCAATGGTGAAAAGCACGGCCGCGCCGGTCACGGCGACTGATTTGAACATCATCACAGATGAACCTCCCAATTATTGCTTGTTTCCAACGGGCAGTGCTGGCTCCTCCAGTCGGCTCCACTCATTCGGCCGCAAGGCTGAAGGCGCGGTGCCCGTTCGGGCCCGAACAATAAGGTTGTTCACCTGTCCAAAACCTGTCCGTCCTTCGGACAGTGACCAAAAGGTTTATTGCAACGGCACCGAAATCACCGACGCAAAGCCCAGATTCCGATTCCATTCGCAAAGCTATTTCGCGCGAGCGGCAACCGCATCCCCGAGCAATGTCAAAGGCTTTCTGATGGTTACAGGAGACGCTTCGCCCCCTCCCGCGCGATCACTCAGTCCAGTGATAGAATGCAAATCATGTACGCAATCGTTGGCGAGTTCCCTGCCCAGAAATTGTGAGGAAGCAGGCGGCTCGCCAATCCGCCTCGATAGCTCCGGCGCCCGATCAGGTGAGCGCGGACGCAGGCTGTCACATTCAACGCGGAGCCTTCTGCTCGGCGAAGAACGAGCGACACGCCAACGCGCTACCGCTTGGCATGCCAACTTTGGAAAACCCCGGTGCGAGCAGCGTCTTGGCTTTGACCTCCGCAACCATTGCCGCAGCGATCAACGCAAGCAGGCTCAAGTTGCAACCGGATCTGCGGGCTGCGGGTCCGCAGGCTCGGGTTCGGGCGGAAACGAAAGCGCACTGGAAATATCGTGAACCCCGACACCGGCCGGCTTCTGATCAGGCCCCTCATCCGCCACCAGGGCGGCGACGCGCTCCAACGCCGAGAGGATCATCGCCTGTTCCCAGTTTGAAATCGTGTCAAACGCGCTTGAAAAGCGCTGGTGCAGCGGATCGGGCGCGGAATGCAACGCGGCCACGCCTGCTTCTGTCAACGACACCCAGTATTTGCGACGGTCACTCTCGCTGCGCCGGCGCCGCAGATAACCAAGCTGGGCCAGCTTTTCGATCAGCGCAGTTGCACTCGCCGGGGCGACGCCTGCGCGCGTGGAAATCCCCTTGGGCGTGATCTCCTTCGCATCCTCGATAATCCGCAGGACCAGCAACTGTGCCGTGGTCAGTCCCGTGGCGCGCGCCAGCGCACGGTCGTTGCGTTCCGCCGCGCCTAACACGCGACGCAGGGCCAGCAGGCAGCTTAGCGCGCGATCTTCCATGTCAATCCAACCATTTCGCCATAATACGCGATTTTCCTCCATCCAATGGACAGGCGCAAACGATTTTTCGGATTCTGAACTATCCCACCAGAGTCGACGGAAAAAATCATTCCGATTTTAAATTATAATTGTAGGTCGAATTGCCAACTTTTAGTTTTTATCCATTATTTTCAATATGTTATTACACGGCCACCATCCGACAGAAATTAAATTACTTCGCTATTGAAAACATTCTCCCAATCCCTATTGTTAGTCGCGCATAGGAACTGAGGATGCCATGAGCTTGAACATTATCGGTAGCGACACATCCAGGCGGAGATCCGAAACGCTCACCCTGAGGACACCGGAACCACAGGATGGGTCGAATATCTGGCAATTGATCCGGGATTGCGGACCGCTCGACGACAACTCGATGTACTGCAATCTCCTGCAATGCGACCATTTCGCTGACACCTGTGTCGTGGCCGAACTCGGCAACGAGATCGTGGGGTGGGTGTCCGCCTACCTGCTGCCGGCAGAACCGGACACGCTTTTCGTGTGGCAAGTGGCCGTGGCCGAGAAGGCGCGCGGGATGGGCGTCGCCAAGAAGATGCTGTCGCATCTGCTGGCACGCGCCTGCTGCGCCGACGTCTCGAGCCTGAAAACCACCATTACCCGCGACAACAAGGCCAGCTGGGCGTTGTTCAACGGCTTCGCGGACAAGATGGACGCACCGCTCGCCTCCACCGCGCATTTCGAGCGCGACGAGCACTTCGAAGGACGTCACGCCACCGAATACATGGTGACGATCGGCGCTTTCGGCGACCGCAAGGTTGCCGCCGCCTGACGCTCCTGCCACGCGCCCCTTCCCCTTAATTCCATATTCATCGAGGTTTTCATGACCACCTTCCCGACGGATGCTACAGCCGTATTCAACAGGCGCGAGTCGGAAGCGCGCAGCTACTGCCGCAGCTTCCCTGCCGTCTTCACCAGTGCCCGCAATGCGACGCTGACCACCAGCGACGGCCGCGACTACACCGACTTTCTGGCGGGCTGTTCGACCCTCAATTACGGCCACAACGATCCCGACATGAAGGCCGCGCTGATCGACTACATTGCCGCCGACGGCGTCGCGCACGGTCTCGACATGCACACGGACGCCAAGGCCGCCTTCATCGAGGCGTTCGAACGGCTTGTGTTGAAGCCGCGCGGGATGGACCACAGGATCATGTTCACCGGTCCCACCGGCACCAATGCCGTGGAGGCGGCGATGAAGCTCGCTCGCAAGGTCACCGGGCGCCAGACGATCATCGCGTTCACCAACGGCTTTCACGGCATGACGATGGGCGCGCTCAGCGCGACAGGCAACGCGGCCAAGCGGGCGGGCGCCGGCGGCGCATCGCTGGCCGGCACTGCGCGCATGCCCTATGAGGGCGCGTTCGGCGCGGACGCCGACACGTTGGCCCAGATCGAGACCATGCTCGACAATCCCTCCAGCGGCATCGACGCTCCTGCCGCCTTCATCGTCGAGCCGGTTCAGGGCGAAGGTGGCCTGAACGCGGCTTCGAAAAAGTGGATGCAGGGCATTGCGCGTATTGCCCGCAAGCATGGCGCCCTGCTCATCGTCGACGACATCCAGGCGGGTGTCGGGCGCACCGGCACGTTCTTCAGCTTCGATGATTACGGCATCGTGCCGGACATGATCCCGATGGCCAAGTCGCTGTCGGGCATGGGGCTGCCCATGGCCGTTCTGCTGATCAAGCCGGAGCACGACATCTGGAAACCGGCCGAGCACAACGGCACCTTCCGCGGCAACAACCATGCTTTCGTCACGGCGCGCGTGGCGCTGGAGAAATTCTGGTCGGATGACAGCTTCGCGGCCAGCGTGCGCAAAAAAGGCGACTTTCTGGAAAAGCGCCTCACGGCAATGGCCGATGAGCTGCTGTCGGGCGCCAGCCTCAAGGGTCGCGGCATGATGCGCGGCATCGATGTGGGCTCGGGCGAGCTTGCCGGCAAGATCTGTGCGGAATGCTTCCGTAACGGCCTGATCATCGAGACGTCCGGCGCGCATGACGAGGTCGTCAAGGTCCTCGCGCCGCTGACCATTCCGATGGAGCAGTTCTCCGCCGGTCTCGACATTCTCGAAAACTCAATCGCCGCCAGCATCGCGCCCATGCGCGTCGCTGCCGAGTAAGGAGACACCATGATCGTTCGCGATTTTCACGAGCTCAAGAACACCGATCGCACCGTTGCCGATGCACGCTGGACATCCACACGCCTGCTTCTCGCCGGCGATGCGATGGGTTTCAGCTTCCACATCACGGTGATCGAGGCGGGATCCGAACACACGTTCCACTACAAGAACCATTTCGAGAGCGTCTACTGCATCTCCGGAACCGGTTCGATCGAGGAACTCGACAACGGCAAGACGCACGAGATCCGGCCCGGCGTGATGTACGCGCTCGACCAGCATGACCGGCACACGCTGCGGGCCAAGGAGGAACTGGTGTTGGCCTGCTGCTTCAATCCGCCTGTCACGGGCACGGAAGTGCATCAGGCCGACGGATCCTATGCCCCTGCACCTGAAGCGGTCGCATAGTTCGATCCGTCCACAGACCGGGGTCAAGCAACCCCACCGACAAAGATCAGGAAATGGCGCGCCTCCAGGCGCGCCCTACGAAGGCATTTCATGAGTACGCATACAGTCGAAAAGATCGGTGGCACCTCCATGAGCCGGTCTGACGAATTGATCGACACCCTGTTTCTAGGCGGGCGCAAAGACGCTGAAATCTACAATCGCGTCTTCGTGGTATCCGCCTATGGCGGCATCACCAACCTCCTGCTTGAAGACAAGAAGACAGGAGCGCCCGGCGTCTACGGCCTGTTCGCCGCCTCCGACAGCAACATCGCCTGGAGCGACGCTCTCGACCGGACCCTTCATGCGATGACGGAGGTGCATAACCGCCTTCTGGAACATCCGGCAGACCGACGCACGGCGGACGATTTCACGCGCGAGCGGATCGAAGGCGCTCGCAGCTGCCTGATCGACCTGCAGCGGCTGTGCTCCTATGGTCATTTCCAGCTCGACGAGCACATGATGACGATCCGCGAGTTGCTTTCCGGCCTCGGTGAAACGCATTCCGCTCATACGACATCGCTCATGCTGCAGCGGCGCGGCGTCAACGCCCGCTTCATCGATCTCACCGGATGGCGCGACGAGCGCCAGCCGACGCTTGAGGAACGCATTGAGGAAGGCATGCGCGATGTCGATCTTTCGAGCGAACTGCCCATCGTCACGGGTTATGCCCAATGCCGCGAAGGCCTGATCCGCCTCTATGACCGCGGCTATTCCGAAGTCACGTTCGCGCGCATCGCCTCGGCAACGAAGGCGAAGGAGGCGGTGATCCACAAGGAGTTTCATCTCTCCAGCGCCGATCCGAAGATCGTCGGCACCGACGCCGTGCGCAAGATCGGACAAACCAACTTCGACGTCGCCGACCAACTGTCCAACCTCGGCATGGAAGCGATCCATCCGCGCGCGGCAAAGACACTGCGCCAGGCCGACATTCCCCTTCGGGTGGCAAACGCTTTCGAACCGGCCGATCCGGGCACATTGATCGATGCCGATCTCAGCGGCGAGGCCCGCGTCGAGATCGTCACTGGTCTCGACGTTCTGGCGCTGGAGGTGTTCGAGCAGGACATGGTCGGGGTAAAGGGCTACGACGCCACCATCCTGAAGGCACTGACGCGCCACTCGGCGCGCATTGTCTCCAAGCACTCGAACGCCAACACCATCACGCACTATGTCGACGCGTCCCTGAAAACGGCACGCCGTGTCGAGCATGAAATCACGGAAGCCTACCCTTCGGCGCGCATTCACATCCAGAAAGCGGCACTCGTCAGTGCCGTGGGTCGCAATCTGAAGGACATTTCGGTCGGCTTGCGCGGCCTCACGGCACTGGATGCCGCGGGGATCACCCCGATTGCCGTTCAACAGAGCGGGCGTGCTGTCGATGTTCAGTTCGTCGTCGCCTCCGACCAGAAGCAGGATGCGATCCGGGCGCTGCACGGTGCCCTCGTCGAGGCAACTGACGGCGCCGCATGGGGCGCCACAGAACACAGCGCCTCCGAAGAGAAGCTGCGGTCAGCGGCCTGAGTTGCCGACCCTGTCGCTCCCCGGTCCGTCTGGATGGGGCCGACTACGAGAATGGGAAACGGGGTCCGTGCGCCAGCATGGGCCCCTTTTCATACGGCCAGGAAACCGCCATCGACCGGCAGCACCGCGCCTGAAACAAAGCCCGCATCAGCGGAAAGGAGAACGCAGATCGCCCGGGCCACATCCTCGACTTCGGCAAAGCGGCCGCTTGGGTGACGCACCAACATCGGCTCGCTCTTCGACGGATCGCTCCAGGCGGCAGCAGCGAGTTCCGTCATTGTTACGGTCGGCGCGAGCGCATTCACCCGGATGCCATGAAGCCCCAGTTCCTTGGCCATCACGCGTGTCGCGCCCTCAAGCCCCGCTTTTGAGGCCGCGTAACAGACGTGGTCGGGGAAGCCGCGATGACCGGCGATGCTGGTGACATTGACGATCGCGCCGCCCCCTCCGGCCGCAATCCGCGCTTTCGCGAATTCCTGGGCACACACCAGCGCGGCGCGCAGGTTGATCCCCATGACGGCCTCGTATCCCTCCTCCGTCATGTCGAGAACGCTTTCCAGCACGTTTGTGCCGGCGCAATTGACGAGGTGGTCACAACACCCCGCCGTACGCATCGCCGTGCGCGCGGCCGCCGTGTCGGCAAGATCGACGGCAATGCCACGGCAGCCGGCTTCTGCATGCAGGCTGTCCAGATCGGCTTGCGTCCGACTGAGAGCGACAACGTCGGCCCCGCGTTCCGCCAGCATGAGGGCCGTCGCCCGGCCGATCCCCTTGCCCGCGCCGGTAATGATGACCGATGTGCCTGAGAAGTTCATCGCCGGTCTCCTGAGATGATGCGATGCGCGTTGTTGAACCGGGCGCTCAACGGGCGCGAATGCGCTCTTCACTGGTCCGGTCAAAGAGGTGAACGTTGACCGGATCGATGACGAAGCCGATTTCCTCGCCCGGCTTCGCCCGGATGCGATCCTTGACCACCGCATCGATCAGATCCTTGCCGGCTCTGGCGAAAACCTGCGTCTCGGCGCCCGTCGGTTCGACAACGACGACGTTAACCGGGATGCCCCGAGATCCAATGGAAATGTGCTCGGGGCGGATGCCGCAGGTGACCTCCTGACCGTCGCTGACATCGACACCGGGGATCGGCAGCTCCAGGCCGCTGTCGGAGACAAAGCGCGGCTTTCCCGCATCCACCGCGATCCGGCCATGGATGAAGTTCATCGAGGGAGACCCGATGAAACCGGCGACGAAAACGTTGTCCGGATTGTCATAGAGATCGAGCGGGGCGCCGATCTGCTCCACCCGGCCGTCGCGCATCACCACGATCTTGTCGGCCATGGTCATGGCCTCGATCTGGTCGTGGGTGACATAGACGATGGTGGTCTTCAGGCGCTGGTGCAGCTCCTTGATCTCCACGCGCATGGTGACGCGCAGCTTGGCGTCGAGGTTTGACAGGGGTTCGTCGAAGAGAAAGACGCGCGGATCGCGCACGATGGCGCGCCCCATGGCGACGCGCTGGCGCTGGCCGCCGGAAAGCTGCTTGGGAAAGCGGTCGAGCAGATGGGTGAGATCGAGAATCTCGGCCGCCTTCTGGACCTTCTCCCGGATCTCGGCGGCGGGGCGCTTCGCCATCTTGAGCGGAAAGCCGATATTGTCGAAGACGGTCTTGTGCGGGTAGAGCGCGTAGGACTGGAACACCATCGCGATGTCGCGCTCCTTCGGCGCCACGTCGTTGACGACGCGCCCGCCGATGGAGATCTCCCCTCCCGAAATGACCTCCAGCCCCGCGAGCATGCGCAACAACGTGGACTTGCCGCAACCGGAAGGGCCGACGAGGACGACGAACTCGCCATCCTCGATATCGACGCTCACGCCATGCATCACCTGGTGGGCGCCGTAGCGCTTGATGACATTGTTGATCTGCACGTCGGCCACGAGAGGGCTCCTTAACTGGGCATCACGATCTGCATCTTCACATCGGCCGGCGGCGCGGAGGCCGCGACCTCGAAGGCGCGCACGCTTTCCTCGAAGTCGAAGGTGCGGGTGATGAGCGGCTTCACGTCGATTGCCCCCGACGCGAGCATGGCGACGCAACGCGGGAAGACGTGGGCGTAGCGGAAAATATTCTCCACCCGCGCTTCGCGCACCATCGCGGCACCCGCATCATAGGAGATGGGATCGGGCTGGCCGCCGATCATGACCACGCAACCGCCAGGCGCCAGCGGCTGGAAGATCTGCGCCGCCGCCTTGGGCGAGCCCGTCGCCTCGAACACCACGTCCGCACCCCAGCCGTCCGTCTCCTTCATGACGCGGGCAACGAGATCCCCCGTCACGGCGTTGACGCCGGTGATGGCCGGGTTGAGGCTTTCCGCGATCTCCAGCTTCTTGTCCGACAAGTCGCTGACGAAGACACGAGCGCAGCCGGCTGCGAGCGCGGAGAGAACCGTGACGAGGCCGATCGGGCCAGCGCCCATCACCACCGCGATGTCGCCCGGTTTGATGCGGGCCTTGGTGGCGGCGTGAACGCCGACCGCGAGCGGCTCGACCATCGCCGCTTCCGCAAACGAGACCGCGTCGGGCAGCTTGAAAGTGAAGGCTTCCGGGTGGACGCAGGTGGGCCGCAAAATGCCGTGGACCGGCGGGGTCGCCCAGAAGCGCACCGCCGGATCCACATTGTAGATGCCGAGCCGCGTCGCCTTTGAATTGGGATCGGGAATGCCCGGCTCCATGCAGACCCGGTCGCCGACCTTGACGCTTTTCACCCCGGCACCGGTCTCAATCACGGTGCCGGAAGCCTCGTGACCGAGGATCATCGGTTCGTTGACGACGAAATGGCCGATGCGGCCATGGGTGTAATAGTGGATGTCCGATCCGCAGATGCCCACCGTGTGCAGCTTGATGCGCACGTCGAGGGGACCGAGCACGTCTTCCTCGCGGTCGATGGCGGGGAAGTCGCGCAGCGAAAGCTCGTCTTTCTTTTCAAGAACCAGTGATTTCATTGCATTACCCTTTCGCGATGACGATGGCAGCGATCGCCATCGCGATGACATTGGAAATCCAGATCGAGAGGCCGGCCGGCTCCATAAAGCGGAACCAGAAGAGCGACAGCGCGATCCAGATCACGACCGAGATGAAACAGCGGTCGAAGGCGTTGGTCTCGATCGGCAGGAATCCGCGGGATCCCGATGGCGGCGCCGTGTTGTCCTCAAGCACGTCGATGGGCGTGTCGATATCGTCGAGTTTGTGGTTCATCGCGCTATCCCTTCACCGCGCCGAAGGTCAGGCCGGTGACGATGTGGCGCTGCACCAGGCCGAAGACGATGAGCGCCGGGATAAGGGTGAAGACCGAGATCGCGGCCATGATTCCCCATTCCGTGCCGGTGGTGGTGACGTATTCCGACAGGCCCGTCGTCAGGGTGCGTGCGCTGAAATTGGTGAGCGTGGCGGCGAGCAGGTATTCGTTCCAGGCAAAAACCCAGGTGAGGATCAGCGTCACCGCAAGGCCCGGCCGGCACAGCGGGAAAACCACCTCGGTGATCACCTTGAAGGGGCTCGCCCCGTCCATGTAGGCAGCCTCGTCCAGCTCCTTCGGGATACCGTCCAGGGTGGGCCGCAACGTCCAGATCGCGAAGGGCAGGTTGAAGGTGCAATAGACCAGGATCATGCCGATGCGCGTATCGAGGAGCGTGAAGTCGCCGATCCGGTAGACCTGCGTCATCAGCAGGAACAGCGGAAGCAGGAACACTGCCGGCGGCGCCATGCGGTTGGTGATCGTCCAGAAGAAGATGCTCTCCTTGCCCGGCAGGTCGAAGCGCGAGAGCGCATAGCAGGCGAGAAAGCCGAGCGTCGTGCACAGAACCGCATTTCCCGACGAGATCACCAGCGAGTTGACCATGTAGCCGCGCAGGGTGCGGTCGTTCAGGACGTCGATGTAGTTCTGCCAGTAGAAGCTTTTCAGGATGATGTCCGGGGTGGAGAAGAGATCCACAGCCGGTTTCACCGAGATGACGAACAGCCAGTAGATCGGAAAGAGCGTGAGGAAACTCACTGCGATCCAGAACAGGAGATAGAGCCAAGGGTGCCGGCGTTTCATCGCATCACCCCTTCCCGGTGTTGCGCGGGGCGAGCATGCCCACATAGAGCAGCCAGCACACCACGATGGTCAGGTAGAGCACGATGACGGAAATGGCCGAGCCGTAGCCGTAGTTCGTGCGCGGGAAAACTTCCTTGAAGATGTGGACGCCCACATAGCGGGTGGCCGCTCCCGGACCGCCGCCGGTGAGCATCAACACCTCGTCGACGGTGCGCAGCGCATCCATCAGGCGGATGAAGACCGTGGCGAGCACGGCGGGCGCGATCATCGGCAGGGTAACGTGCCAGAAAATCTGCCGTTTTCCGGCGCCATCGATCTGCGCCTGCTCGAAGGGATCTTGCGGCAGCGAGACGAGGGCCGCGATGAGGCTCAGCGTCACGAGCGGGGTCCAGTGCCAGACATCCATGACCACGGTGACGATGAAGGCGGCCGCCGCGCTCTGCCCGATGTTGAGATCGAAGCCGAACCAGCTGTCGAGCAGGTTCGGGATGATGCCGATGGACGGCGTCGTCATCAGCTTCCACACCGAACCGACGATGATCGGCGCCATGATGAGAGGCAGAGTGTGGATCGTGCGGAAGAAACCCTTGCCGGGAAAGTCCTTCATGAAGGCCTGGGCAAGCATGTATCCAAGCACCAGTTCGGAAACGACCGCGAAAAAAACAAAACTCACAGTCGCGCCGAGCGAGGCCAGGAAGGCCTCGTCAAAGACGAGGTGGCGGAAGTTTTCCGCGCCGTTGAAGATCATGTCCGGGTTGGCGGCGAAGGGGTTCCACTGGTGGAAGGAAACCCAGACCACGTAGAAGAACGGCACGACACCGAAGAGACCGAGGACGAGCAGCGTCGGGGCGAGCAGAAGCCAGCCCAGCCTGTTCGAATGCATCGATTGATCCTCCCACATCGCGAAAGTACGTTCGCGACGGCAGATGCTTGTTCTGATTGAGATTGAAGCTGGGGTCACGGGCCGCGCCAGGAACAAAGGCGCGGCCCGCAAGCGTTCGGCCTACTCGCGGTAGCCGAGGGTCTGAAGTTCTTCCTCTGCCTTCGCGGCCATCTGGTCGAGGCCTTCATCCGGGCCAAGATCGCCGGTGAGGACCTTGTAGAGGATCTGCGCGGTCGCCTCGCGCACCTGGGCATGGAAGGGATACGGGGGCGCGCCGCGGAAGAGCTTTCCGTCCTCGCGCATCATCGTGTAGTAGCCGCCCAACTCCTTATCCAGCGCCTTGACCTTCGGCGTGTCGTACGTGGAGGTCAGGGTGATACGCGATGCGGCCGCCGCCCAGTCTTCCTGGATTTCGGGCAACGCGAGGAACTGCAGGAACAGCAGCGCCGCTTCCTTGTTCTTGGAGGTGACCGGAGTGCCGAAGGCACCACCATCGTAGTAGCCGATATATCCCTTGCCGCTTTCGGCATCCGCCATCACGCCATCTTCCAGCGGCGGCAGGGCGACACCCACCTTGCCGACGACGCGCGACTTGTTCTTGTCGGACGCGATCCAGGCGGCGTTCTCGCCGTAGACCAGCCCTTGCGCGGCACGACCGGCGGCGAAGGTGGTGGCGACCTCCGTCCAAGTGGACTGGACCGATTCCGGCGGCGCCAGATCACGCATCTCAAGCCACCACTTGAGCGCGGCCTTGGCTTCGGGCGAATTCATCGAACCGCCGTGGGCAACGGTCGCCGCGTAGTTCTTGTCCGGGTTGATGCCCCAGTTGTAGACGCCGTAGGTGGGCGCGACGGATTCAAAGAACTCGTACCAGGAAGCCGGATGGCCGGTATGGGCCTGCGCCGTGGTGCCCCACAGCTTCATGTCGTGATCCTTGCCCCACGTGGTGAAGAAGCGGGCGATCTCGGCATATTCGGCGTGGGTCTTGGCGGGGACGAGATCGTGACCTGTCTCCTTCTTGAAGGCGGCCTTGACCTCCGGGTCGTTGAAGAGATCCGTGCGATAGAGGTAGACCTTGATGAAGGCCTCCATCGGCATGCCGAAGAGGTCGCCGTTCTTGCCGCGGAAATTGTCGGCAAAGGAGGTCAGGTTGGCCTCGTCGAAATTCGCGGCCTTCAGCTCCGGGTGCGCCTTCAACTCGGCCGTGAAATCAACCAGAAAATCACGGGCGAGATAGGCGTAGACGATATCCTGCTCGATGAAGACCATGTCATAGATGCCGGTCTTGGCCTCCATGTCCTTGATGGCCTTGTCGTACATCTGATCCCAGGAAGTGGTCTCGATCTCCACCCGAATGCCCGTCAGGTCCTCGAATGCCGGGGCGAGGACATCGGAGATGTAGTTGGACGGCGGCGTCGCCTCGGTCACGCCACGCAACGTCACGCCCTCGAACTTGGCACCGGCGTTCTTCCACCAGTCGGGATGTTCAACCTTGATATCCTGCGCGAAGGCAGAGCCCGCCGCAAGCATGAGCGCCAGCGCGGATGCGCCGAGCTTGACAGATAAATTCATGTGATTCCTCCCGGATTTTTCTGCAAGACGGCGGCGCCTGTGGCGCTCTCCTCCAGATCCGTCTCCCATGAGATTACAAATGTATAATAATCAATGCAACTGTTTTATCCATTTGTGTGCCCGGGTTTACAAATGTAAGATTGAGCGAGGCGACCGGCTCCGCGCAAGGGCCGAACTTCGCGCAAAACAATCGGGCGACAACGTCCAAACCGTCGGGAGGCGGGCAGAGGGTGACTTCAAGGGACAAGCGGATGCCCCAGGACGGGCGGGACGAGAGCGAGGCTCTCGTGAGCGAGGTTTGCTGGCATTACTATGTCAACGAAATGACCCAGGCCGAGGTCGCCAAGACGCTCGGGCTGACGCGGCTGCGCGTCAATCAGGCGATCCAGCGCGCCAAGTCGCTCGGCATGGTGAAGGTTAGCATCGAGTCCCCCTTCCTGGCGCGCATCGAGCTGCAAGAGGAAATCAAGGCCCGCTTCGGCCTCGAAAAGGCACTGGTGGCGCCGGCTAACCGCGAAGCCTACGACTATCACAACTCGGTCGGGGCCGCGCTCGCCAGCTATCTGAGCGAACGCGTCACCGCCAGCGACTGGAGGCTCGTCGGCGTCTCCTGGGGCATGACCCTGCAAAGCGCGATCCGCCGCCTGCCGAAACAGTCGCGCCCCGATCTCGAGATCGTCTCGATGATCGGCGGCAGCACCAAGGGCGCTTCATTCAACTCCTTCGCGATCGCCTCCGGCTTTGCGGAACGCTTCGGGGCGAACTATTCGATCCTGGCGGCCCCGATCTATCTGTCGCGTGATATCGATCCCAATGTGTTTCTGGCGCCCGAGATATTCGGTGATCATTTCCGCAAGCTACGCCATCTCGACGCCGCCGTGCTGGTCGCCGGCGACGTTTCGGACCGCTCCTATCTGGTCTCCACGGGTGTTCCGGGTGAAGTCAGCCAGGAAGAGCTCATAGCTCATGGCGCCGTCGGCGACGTGCTCGGACGGTTCCTCGACCGCGAGGGCAATACGATCACGCATCCCCTCAACGATCGAACGATCGGTGTCGATCTGGAAACGGTAAAGCGTATTCCGGAAAAGATCCTCGCCGCGGCGGGACATCACAAGATCTCCATCATCCGCGCCGCGATGAAGCGCGGGCTCGTCAACACACTGATTACCGACGATGTCACCGCCCAGCTGTTGCTCAAGGTCGATTGATGGTGAATGAGAAAAGCAAGGCTCTCATCCTCGACTTCGACGGCGTTGTGGTCGACAGCGAGGTCATCGCCCTGGCCGAGCTGCAAGCCTGTCTGGCGGCGTTCGGCATCAAATTGCAGCTCGGCGAGATGATCGCACGATTTCTGGGTGCCTCGTTCGAGGACATCGAGGCATTCGTGCACGGCGCTACCGGCCGCATGCCGGACGCCTCCTTTCGGGAGGGGTGGTACGCGCGGCTGTTTGAGCGCTATTCCCGCGAATTGCGCATCATGCCTGGCGTCCTGACCATCCTCGATCGACTGGATCGCCGCGAATTCCCCTATTGCATCGCCTCCGGCAGCTCCTACCGACGCCTGGACTTCGCGCTGCGGGCCGTCGGCCTGAGCGAGCGCTTCGCCGGCCGGGCCTACAGCGCGGATTCGGTCGAACACGGAAAGCCCGCCCCGGACCTTTTCCTCTTTGCCGCCATGAAGATGAACGCCCGGCCGGAGGACTGCCTTGTCGTTGAAGATGCCGGCGCCGGGGTATCGGCGGCAATCCGTGCCGGCATGCGGGTCGTCGGCTTCGTCGGCGGGCGACACCTCACCGATCATCGAGAGGAACACGCGGCACGTCTCAGGACAGCAGGCGCGGCAGATGTGGTAGCGCGTTTCGACGATCTTCTTCAGATCATGGATGCGTCGTCGTGAAACGGGGAACGGCACATGTTTCTGGGTCTTGATCTCGGCACGAGCGGACTGAAGGGGCTCGTCATTCGCGACGACCAATCCGTCGTCGCCTCCGCGACGGCGCCGCTTGAGATCTCACGTCCGCAATCGGGATGGTCGGAGCAGGATCCGCAGGACTGGGTTGACGCGCTGATAGCCGTACTCGATGCGCTCAGGGCCCAGATTTCGTTCGACGGGATTTCCGGGATCGGCCTGTCGGGACAGATGCACGGCGCCACGCCGCTCGATCACACGGGAAACGTGCTTCGTCCTTCCATTCTCTGGAACGACACCCGGGCAGAAGCCGAAGCCGCGCGGATGGACGTTGATCCGCTCTGGCGATCCGTATCGGGCAATATCGTCTTCCCGGGATTTACCGCTCCGAAACTGGCCTGGATGAGGGAACACGAACCGCACCGGTTCGAAGCGACGCGGATGGTCCTGCTGCCCAAGGACTATCTGCGGTTCTGGCTGACGGGAGAATTCGTGAGCGAGATGTCGGACGCGGCCGGCACGAGCTGGCTCGATACGGGCAAGCGGGACTGGTCGGACGCGCTACTGGGCGCCTGCGGAATGGACCGCAGTCAGATGCCGCGACTGGTGGAGGGTTCCGAAGCCTCGGCCTGCCTGAAGGCCGACATCGCGGCGCGTTGGGGTTTTGCGAAAGACACCGTCGTGGCCGGCGGCGCCGGCGACAACGCGGCATCCGCCGTCGGCGCCGGGCTTACGAAAGCGGGCGAGGGTTTTGTCTCGCTGGGGACCTCCGGAGTGGTGTTCGTCGCCAATGATGCCTATGCGCCGGCCCCGGAAACCGCGGTTCACACCTTCTGTCACGCATTGCCCGACCGTTGGCACCAGATGGGCGTCGTGTTGTCGGCAAGTGACGCGCTGGCCTGGTTCGCCCGCCTCCTTGAGGCTGATCCTTCCTTCCTGGCCGGCACTCTGGGCGATCTGAGCGCGCCCGGACGCGCGCTCTTCCTGCCCTATCTTGGCGGTGAGCGCACGCCGATCAACAATGCCAGCGTGCGCGCGGCGTTTCTCGGACTGGAGCATTCCAGCGACCGGACAACGACCACACGCGCGGTTCTGGAAGGCGTCGCCTTTGCCTTGCGCGACAGCCTGGAAGCCATCAGGGAAACCGGCACCGACGTTACCAGTCTGGTGGCCATCGGCGGGGGAAGCCGATCGGACTACTGGCTGCAGGTGCTGGCCTGCGTCCTCGGCATCCCGATCGATGTGCCGGCCGGTGGCGAGTACGGCGCCGCGCTCGGATGCGCCCGGCTTGGCATGATGGCCGCAACCGGTGCGGAGGCAGACATAGCGACCCGCCCGAAAATCGCACGCACGATCGAGCCGGTGGCGGAACTCGGCAGCGCCTTCGAGGCCGGCTATGCCCGCTATGTGCGGGCCCGTGAAATGCTGGCAGCGCTTTCCTGAAAACAAGGGATATCGAACGCATGCGGGCGACGAGCGCCTGCTTGCACCATCACAGCGAGGGAGGAAATAGGTTGGCAGAGAGCTTGAAAGGAAAGGTGGCGTTGATCACCGGTGCCGCCTCCGGCATCGGCCTGGCCACGACGGAAGCATTGATCGCCACGGGCGCCATCGTCGTTCTCGCCGATCGCGACGAGGACGCGCTCAAGACCGTCTGTGGACGCTTAGGCGACACTGCGTACCCCCTTGTCACCGATCTGCTCGATGTCGAAAGCTGCGCCCGGATGATCCCGAACGCCCTGGATCTGGTTGGCCATATCGACATTCTGCATTGCAATGCCGGAAGCTACATCGGTGGCGACCTGATCGACACCGATACGGCAGCGATCGACCGCATGCTCAATCTGAACGTCAACGCCGTCATGAAGAACGTCCGCGACGTGCTCCCCCACATGATCGAACGAAAAACGGGGGACATCCTCGTGACGGCATCTGTCGCCGGTCACATGCCGATCCAGTGGGAACCGGTCTATTCCGGATCGAAATGGGCCATAACCTGCTTCGTGCAGACCATGCGGCGCCAGTTGAAGGGGCACGGGATTCGGGTGGCTCAGGTATCGCCCGGCCCGGTCGCCAGCGCACTGCTCGCCGACTGGCCGGAAGAAAATCTCCGCAAGGCGAAGGAAACGGGCAGCCTGCTTGAGCCGGCGGAAATCGCCGATGCGGCGATCTACATGCTCTCGCGGCCGCGCAACGTCACGATCCGCGACATGATCGTGCTGCCGACGAATTTCGATATCTGAGCCGATCGGCTCTGCCCCTATCGAGGCAACTCGCGCCGGCCCTTTTTCAACCTGCCCGGCGCGGATTGCAATTTACCTAGAAGGAACGGGCCGGCCATCGCCGGCGCCTTTTTCCCGTTACTCCGCGGCTTTGATAAGCTTCGCTTCCGCGCGCCTTCCGGCACGAAGACGCGACCTTGGTCAGCCCGACACCGCGCGCGCCACCCACATGCCGATCAAGGCGGACAGGCCGGTCAGGAACGCGCCCCACGCCATATCGACAAGCGAAACGGTCAACGACCAGTGTCGCAGCGTCGCGTAATTGGTCATGTCATAGGTTCCGTAGGCGAACAGCCCGAACAGCGCGCCGTACAGGAACGCCGTTCCGGCACTGTCGGCGCGCAACGCCGGAGCGATTGCGAACAGAACGATGCCCACGACATACGCGGCGTAGAACGCTACCGCCGCCCCCATTCGGGGTGTCTCCAGCAAAATATCTCCCAGCCTGCCATAATAAAACGACTTGGCGATGCGTGAGAGCCAAAGAAAATCGACGCCGAGAAAGACGACGGCCGTGGCTATGTAAGCGATCACGTATTGGAACATGCCGATCCTTCCTGGAAAGGTTTGGCTTGGTACGCTCCGCACGCCTTCTCGGATCACATATCCTCACGATTATCCGGCCCCCCCTTGTTGCCCTTGCGGGTGATCCGTTCTCCCGTCTGCTGCGTACAAGGACAAAGCGAAACCGGAAAAACCCATGGAACCGAGCAAAATCGCCGTTATTGGATCCGGCATCGCCGGCCTCTCCGCAGCATGGCTCCTGTCGATGCGCCATCACGTGACCGTCTATGAGGCAGACGACCATCTGGGTGGCCACGCCAATACGGTCGACGTGGAGACGCCCCACGGGCCCGTCGCCGTGGATACGGGGTTCATCGTTTACAACGAGATGAACTACCCCAACCTCACAGCTCTCTTCCGGCACCTCTCCGTCGCCACGGATCCGACGGAGATGAGCTTCGCGCTTTCATTGGAAAACGGCGCATACGAATATGCCGGATCGGGTCTCGGCGGCTTTTTTGGCCAGCGCAGCAACCTGTTGAGGCCACGCCATTGGCGTCTTCTGCGAGACGTCGCCCGCTTCTTCGACACCGCACAGGTCCGTGTGGCGAACGCAAGCGAAGAGATGACCCTGGGGGCTTTCCTCGAACAGGAGGATTACTCCCGCGCTTTCATCGAGGATCACATCGTGCCGATGGGCGCGGCCATCTGGTCGACCTCGATGAACGAGATGCTTGACTTCCCGGCCCGCAGCTTCGTCGACTTCTACGCCAATCACGGCATGCTGCAGTTTCGCGACAGACCCGCCTGGCGCACGGTTTCCGGAGGCAGCCGGCGCTATGTCGAAAAACTAGCGAAGGACGCAGGGTTCGAGTTTCATGTCGGCAATGGCGTCGAGCGCATCGTCCGCCATCAGGACTATGTCCATGTCGCCGACGCGCAAGGCGTCATCCGTCCGTTCGATCATGTCGTGATCGCGACACATGCGGATCAGGCGCTCAGGATGCTGGACACGCCCAGTGTGCGGGAAGAGAAGCTGCTCGGATCATTTTCCTACCAGGCGAACCGCGCCATCCTGCATCGCGATCCGCGCTGGATGCCCCGTCGCCGTCGGCTGTGGTCGAGCTGGAACTACCTCAAGACGCACAAGGGCGCAGATACGGACCTATGCGTCAGCTACTGGATGAACCGCCTCCAGTCTCTGCCGACCAGTGTCGATTTCTTCCTCACCCTAAATCCGCACGACGAGATTCATCCCAAGGCCGTCGATGCCGATATCAAGTATCATCATCCGGTCTTCGATAGGCGCGCCACTGCCGCGCAAAGCGACCTTTGGTCCTTGCAGGGGACCCGCAGAACATGGTTCTGCGGCAGCTATTTCGGCTACGGCTTCCACGAGGACGGAATACAGAGCGGCCTGGCTGTGGCCGAAGCGCTGGGCGGGGAGCGTCGTCCCTGGACCGTCGACGGGGAGTCTGCCCGCATATCGTCTCTTCACCCGGCCAAGAGCGAGGCCGCGGAATGAACCTCAACGCGATCTATCCCGGAACGGTGGTCCACACGCGCCTGCGGCCCGTCAACCACCGGCTGAAATACCGCGTCTTCGCGTTGCTGCTCGATTGCGACACCCTCGACGCACTGGACAAGCGCTCGCGGCTCTTCTCTTACAACCGCTTCAATCTGCTGAGCCTGAGCGACCGTGACCATGGCGACGGCTCCCCGGTCGCATCCTATCTCCGCTCGCTCGCGGACGCCTCGCCGATGCGCGGCGAGGTGCATCGGTTTCTGATGCTGTGCTATCCGCGCGTCCTCGGCTACGTCTTCAATCCCCTGACCGTCTACTACGGCCTCGATCAAGCCGGCGCGGTTCGCCTCCTGATCTACGAGGTGAACAACACGTTCGGGCAACGCAAGACATATGTCCTGCCCGTCGTCGCCCAGGAACAGGGCCAGGCGATCTCCCAAAGCTGCGCGAAGGAACTCTATGTGTCCCCGTTCAACGACGTGTCGGGCACCTACAGCTTCCACGTCACCCCTCCCGGAGAAAGCCTCACCGTGGGCGTGGCGCTCAGGAATGCGGACGGACCTCTGCTCAAGGCCTATTTTCGCGGGCAGAGGCGGCCCTTCACCGACGCGACGCTGTTGAGCGCCCTCGCGCGCACCGGCTGGCTGACCCTCAAGGTCACTATGGCAATCCATTTCGAAGCCGCGCGCCTCTGGCTCAAGGGCTTGCGCCTGGTCAAGCGCCCGTCGGCGCCAACAAACTCCGTAACCTACGTCGATCCTACCGGTGACTGACCCATGCAAGACGATTTGACAGCAGACACTGAACCGCTTCGCCGGCGCTGGACCAATCCTCTGACCTCAGCCACGCGCTGGGCCCTCAAAAGGCTGTTGGACCGCAAGCTCGATGGGGCGATCCGCGTTGTTCTGCCTCAGGGAGAAAGCATGCACTTCGGCAGCGCTGGGGAAACGGCGGAGCCGATCGTACGGCTGCGCACGTATCGCGCCGTCGCCGGAATCGTGCGTCGTGGCGCGATCGGCTTCGCCGAGGGCTACATGAACGGGGATATCGACTGCTCGGATCTGCCCGGATTGTTCCGCTTCGTTTTGCGCAATCGCCACCGTCTGGGCACCTCGGGCAAGGTTGTCCTGAGCGCACGATTGCGCGACCGCATCGCTCATGGCAGACGCCACAATTCAAGGCGCGGCAGCCGGCGCAACATTCCCGAACACTACGACCTCGGCAACGCCTTCTACCGGCTATGGCTCGATCCGGAGATGCTGTACTCCAGCGGGTACTACCGCAAAGGCACCGAAACCCTGGAAGCAGCCCAGGCTGCGAAGCTGCAAAAGATCAACGATCTGCTCGAACTTCAGGGCGGCGAGAGCGTTCTGGAAATCGGATGCGGCTGGGGCGCGTTTGCGCTGCGGGCCGCGGAACAATACCAGGTACAGGTCGACGGGGTGACCCTTTCGCACGAACAGCTAGACCATGCGTGCAAGGCTGCGAAGGAGCGCGGGCTTTCAAGCTTATGCCGCTTCCGGCTCGAAGACTACCGTGACATCCGTGGCTGCTACGATCGCATCGTTTCGATCGAGATGATCGAGGCCGTGGGAGAAGCCTACTGGTCTGACTATTTTCAGGTGCTGCACGACAGGCTGGCCCCGGAGGGCACGGCCGTCATCCAGGCCATCACCATCGACGAGCGCCGCTTTGACACGTATCGCCGCTCCGCCGACTTCATCCAGCGCTACGTCTTTCCCGGCGGCATGCTGCCCACGCCACGGATCATCGAACGATACGCCGCAGCGTCAGGATTGAGGCTCGACCATGTCGAGAGTTTCGGCCCGTCCTATGCGCACACGCTGCGCGAATGGTACCGACGCTTCGAAGCCGCATGGCCAGATATCGCACGCCTCGGGTTCGACGAGAATTTCCGCCGCCGGTGGCGCTATTACCTGGCGTATTGCGAAGCAGGTTTCGACGAAGGCTCGATAGATGTCGGCTTTTACAGATTGCGAAAGAAATAACGCTTTCATCGCCCGGGCAACGTTGCCGGGGCGGCGGAACATTGCGACGGCTCGATATTTTGAGCCCATTCGTGCGAGGTAGATCCGGTAATCTGTGATCGAAAGATGGCAAGGACTTTTTGCGCCCGTCAGGCGGCTCGACGCATGACGAACTTGCGTATCAGCCGGAAATAAAGCGCGTTCGGCATCAGCCGCAGCAATTTCATGACCAAGGCAAAGCCACGTGGAAACGCGATCTCGTACTTGCGTTTCTTCAGCCCCGTCAGGATCGTCTCGGCAGCCTCCTCGGCACTGACGATGCCCGGCATCGGAAACGGATTGTCGCGAGTCATGGGCGTATCGACAAAGCCCGGGTTGATAACCGAAACCGTGATGCCGCGGGGCTCGAGCTCCAGCCGCAATATTTCCGCAAGATTGATCAGGGCTGCCTTTGTCGGACCGTAGGCGACGGCACGCGGCAACCCGCGATAGCCCGCAACGGAGGCGACGATGGCGATATGCCCGCGTCCCCGCTCAAGCATGCGCGGGATCAACACATCGAGCGCATTCATCACACCGAAGTAGTTGACTTCAACGCCAGATCGCACGGCCGTCAGGTCCAGATTGGGCGCATCCATCAACGCCCAAGTTCCGGCATTGAGTACGGCGAGATCGATGGGCCCGGCGGAAGCCTCGATCGCGTCCACGCAACGGGCCACGGCTTCCCCGTCCGTGACATCGACCGGGTGGGCCGACACGTTCACACACTGCTCGCGCAATGCCTCCAAACGATCGTCCGAGCGAGCCGATACGGCGACGGTAGCCACCTCTTCATCCATCGCAAGGGCAAGCGCGCGTCCGATCCCGGAACTCGCACCGGTAATCCAGACCGTTTTCCAGCGAAGCCCCGACATCGATCAGATCCCGACCACCGGCTGCAATAGCCGACTGAAAAATCCCCGGAACCGCGTAGGCATTTCGGTCGCAACGAGGCAGATGCAGGGTCCTGTTGAGTCGACCCTCGGCTGATGCTCCACATGCTCGTCCAGATCGGCGATGTCGCCGGGAGCGAACCGCCCGAGCGCATCCCGATAGGAACCGGACAGGATCAGCGTCATCTCCGCGCCGCCGTGGCCGTGTTCGGGAACCGCCTTCCCGGGTGCGATGTGCAAGAGAAAAAGAGAGGATGCGCCCCCCAAGGCAATTCGGTGACGCCTAATGCCTGGGGCGACCCTGCTCCAGGAAATGTCGCCAAGCCGATCGCCTACGAAACGGCGCAATGGCAGCGGAACATCCGTTTCCGGGGCGGATTGCTCCACCCGCCGACGGGTGTCGCCGCCGGGCCTCTCGAGCCCTGACATCAATCGCTCGAATGCATCGTCTGCGAGTGGGGCTGGATCTTCGCCCTTCAGCAGCTCGCCGCCGATATCTTCCGCAATGCGCAGGGAGCGGCGGCACTGGGGACACAAGGCCAGATGCGACGCCACGACAACTGCGAAGGCCTCGTCGAGATCGCCGCTCGCGTAACGCAGCAACGTGCTGTCATCAATGTGATGCCGGGCCGTCATTTCAGTGTTTCCAGTCGTCCCTTCAGCTTCGCATAGGCGAGGCGCATTCTCGATTTCACCGTGCCGAGCGGGATGGCGAGCCTTTCGGCGATTTCGTTCTGCGACAGATCCTCCACGAAGGCATATTCAATGATCCTGCGCTGCTCGTTTGGCAGATCGGCGATCGCGGCGGCTACGCATTCGCTGCGTTGAGCAGCAAACACCTCTGTTTCGCTGTCTGGCTCCTCGGAAGCTAGTTCCAGGTCGTCCAGATCGTCGTAGGGCTGCGCTGCGCCGCGTCTGTGCCAGTCGACCCGGGCATTACGCGCGATTGTGTAGATCCAAGTACTGACGGCCCCTTTGTGCGGCGCATAGAGATCGACCTTGCGCCAAACGGTCATCATCACGTCCTGCACCAGATCGTCCGCCATTGCCGGGTCCGCTCCGGCCTTCAACATCAACGTCTTCACGCGGGGGCCGAAATAGTCAAACAGCGCGCGGAACGCGTCACGGTCCCGGTCCGCGGCAACCTGTGCAAGGAGACGTTGATGGTCAGCCTTTGTCGCGTAGCTCACGGAACCATCCGGTTTCTTGATGACGCTCAAAGCCGCTTGCATGTCCGCACCCGGTTGCACCTGGGGTGAATACGTCGTGCATGGGCGGGTGGATCACTGTGTCGGGATTTTTTGTACGTTTTTTCGCAAGAACGATAAGCAACGTCACGGACGTCAGATCAGGCAACACCTCGCGGCTCGTGCGGGGTAACGGCCTGGACGAAACCACACCCGCGCGCACGCCGGCCGCATCATATCGATATGGTAGCTAATCTTTTGAAGCACCGGCAAGTCGCATCCCATCTTTGCGTGCGCTCGCGCTTCCCGTGCAGCCGCATGATACGAGCGGGCCGGTCGGAACTGGCTGTCTCCAGAGGGCATGCGCCGAGCAATCGAAGCCGACCCCGTGCCGCTCCCGTGCTGCCGCCCAATTCCGCCGCCCCAATAAGTGAACATACGGTCAAGGTGACGCATACGACGTCTGCGTCGCAAATGTGCAACCGAAGCGTCGTGGGCTTTAATCTGATGGAACTGGAGATAGGGGGTATCGCTGAGAGCTTTACT